>MWDE01000080.1 GCA_002070395.1 Synergistetes bacterium ADurb.Bin155 | reverse complement strand
GAAGGTGAAATCCCCGCCGAAGGCGAAGGTGAATCTCCTGCCGAAGGGGAAGTCCCCGCTGAAGGCGAGGGTGAAGTCCCTGTCGAAGGCGAAGGGGAAGTCCCCGCTGAAGGCGAAGGGGAAGTCCCCGCCGAAGGCGAGGGGGAAGTCCCCGCCGAAGGTGAAGGCGAAGTCCCCGCCGAAGGTGAAGTCCCCGCTGAAGGCGAAGGTGAATCTCCTGCCGAAGGCGAAGGGGAAGTCCCTGCCGAAGGCGAAGGTGAAATCCCCCTCGAAGGCGAAGTCCCTGCCGAAGGTGAAGGTGAAATCCCCGCCGAAGGCGAAGTCCCCGCCGAAGGTGAAGGTGAAATCCCCCTCGAAGGCGAAGTCCCTGCCGAAGGCGAAGGTGAAATCCCCCTCGAAGGCGAAGTCCCTGCCGAAGGCGAAGGTGAAATCCCCGCCGAAGGCGAAGTCCCCGTCGAAGGTGAACCGGTGGAAGGGGAGCCTGCCGAAGGCGAGCCTGTAAGCGAATGCACCTTGTTATTCGAGGAGTTTGAAGATGGCCAGGCGCAACACTGGTTTGCGGACCGGGGCGGTGATTGGCGGGTCATTGCCGGTGAATACCGCCAAATGGATAGCACCCTGGCCTTGGACAGGTCCGCCGTGTATGCGGGCGTAGCCGGGGAAGCTTATGCATGGACGAATTACAAGGCGGAACTGGATTTCCGCTATCTTTCACAAACCAGCCCCGTCAACGCCATTTATGTCAGTTTCCGGTATGAAAATGTCAATAATTATTACCGGGTACAGTTCCAGAACCTGTGGGATGCTGAAAAACAGACCAGTCTTGAAAAGATGTACGTTTATAAGGTCGTCAACGGGAAATCGACCAAGTTATTTGAATTGCCCTATGAAGTGGATAAGGACGGGGTGAACCGCCTGTCCATAACGGCTCGGGGCTCTTTGATACTACTCAGCCTTAACGGGAGGTTGTTGCATTACTTTGAAGATGACGCCCATGTCTC
>MWDE01000079.1 GCA_002070395.1 Synergistetes bacterium ADurb.Bin155 | reverse complement strand
CCCCCCGGATCCTCTTCTCACTCCTGCGCCGCCCCGCGCCCCGATTCTCTGATCCGTCCCGTATCATCACCTCCCAAAACCCGATCCTATCCTCGCAACCCGAAGCAACGCCATAGATAACCTTTATCTCTCCTTCCTTCCATCTCCCCTGTAGAGCACCCTGTAGAGCAACCCCCGACGAGGAGGTGGATCTGCCGAGATCCGGCAGGAACGAGCATGAAAACCAATGCAAAAGGGCGGCGGTGCGCCCCCACGGTGACGGCCCGGCGGCTGGAGCAGTTCCCTGGAAAGGGGACCGCCTACATCCGCGACGGCACCCCGAACCCCCGGCTGACGCGGCCGGAAGACTATGGGTGGACCGAGATCTCGGATGCCGAGATCGCGAAGTTCGCCCGGCTCGGCTATGACATCTGGTACAAAACGGCCAGCCTGGGCGGGGCGCACCGGGTCTACCGGTCGCTGAAGAAGGCCGGGAAGGGGTGCTCGACCCCAAGAAGGTTGGCAAGTTCAAGACCATAACCGTTCAGGCGGGGGGTTCCCCCCGTAAAACGTGGGTGCAGTATCTTGCCACCTTCTCCCGGAAGAGCGACCTCGACCGGGCGAAGAAGTGGTACCAGAGCCAGCTCGTCAACCACCTGCGGACCTACAAGACCGCGGCGGGGTACGAACTCTGGGGGAACGACTGAAGGATCGCGAGCAGAACAACCAGAGAAAAATGAGGTGAAAAAATGCCCTGGAAAAAAGATGGTACGTATGTTCCGGTGCCCGATTACCGGACCTTCAACGGCAAGCGGTTCTCCCTCCTGTGGGTAACCGGGTTCAGCTCGAAGCGTCGGGCAGAACAGACGAAGAACGCCCTCAAAGAGGGGGGCAGCAAGCCCTACAACGTGCGGATCGTTCCCTATGATGGAGGCTATTACCTCTACACCGCCCCACGGGTGACCCGGGAAGATTCCCAGTGGTTGCTTAAGCGGATAGGGGCTTAAGCGGATAGGGGGGATCTGAGGGGTGAGGGGGTTCCCCCTCGCGTTCGCGAACCGTCGAGAGAACTATCT
>MWDE01000078.1 GCA_002070395.1 Synergistetes bacterium ADurb.Bin155 | reverse complement strand
AGCCCGGGCAATCTGGAGGTCCTCTTCCGTCGGGGGCTCCAGAGCCTCACTCTCCTGCGATGGATAGAGCGCCCCCATGTCATCGAACATCCCGGCCAGAGGTGGGATTCCCAACACAACATTCCCGTACCAGAACTGGCGTTCCGCCTCGATGAGCCCAGCGATTTCCTCGTCGTTGCGGAGGATCTCCTTCACGAGGAAGCGCTGCCCGCCGATCAGGGCGGCGATGAAGCAGGAGTCCCAGCCCATCACGGCCATGTAGTGCTGGCACTGGATGTAGTAGGCGTCGGGGACTTCGTCATCCCGCCACTCGTCCGCCTTGAAGGCCGAAACGGTCTTGCACTCCAGGCCCTGGTTACTGCCGACGATCACCCGGTCCACGTTGGCAATCATCCAGGGGTGGTCGGGGTGGTACATGATGGCGTTTCGCCGCCGCACCCGCAGCCCCGTCCGGCGGACGAACTCCCGGGCCACCACGTCCTCCAGCGTGGTGCCCCAGTAGGCGGCCTCCGATTGCTCTTCCTCCGGGGGAAGAAGCCCCAGTTTATCCATGTACACCGTCAGGGGGCCGCCCCATCGGGAGATGCCCAGGACCTTCGCCGCATCCGAGCCACCGATACCCCGTCGGCGAAAGGCGAGCCACTCGTTGCGCTGCAACGCTTTTGTGGAAGCCAGCTCAATCCCCATCTTGCACAGCTCCTTTCAGCCATGCCTCCAGGTCCTCCAGCCGTTCCACCACGAGCTCGAACACGTCGCATCGCACACAGCCCCCATCGCCGGGGACGAAGTCCGCCGGGCAGACGTAGTCGTCGGGTTCCATGGGGACCCCGAAAGAGCCCCGCGCCCCAGAAATCTTCTCGATGGCGGGACAGTTCCGGCAGAACTCCCGCTGGAATTCGTCACTTTCGATGAGGCTTTCCATCACATCGAACATGTGGTATCATCTCCTCGGCCGCCGCTACGGCCTTCTGGTTTTTCTGGTTGCCCCGCCTCGCGCGGGGTTCTTTTCTTTGCGCTCTTCAGCTTCCCGGAAAACCACCGGAATCCCCACGGTCTCCGCCAAAGCAATTTCCA
>MWDE01000077.1 GCA_002070395.1 Synergistetes bacterium ADurb.Bin155 | reverse complement strand
GGTTCACCTTCAACGGGCTCGCCTTCAACAGGTTCACCTTCGACCGGTTCGCCTTCTATGGGTTCACCCTCGACCGGTTCGCCTTCAAGGGGCTCGCCTTCAACAGGTTCACCTTCTATGGGTTCACCCTCGACCGGTTCGCCTTCAACGGGCTCGCCTTCAACAGGTTCACCTTCTATGGGTTCACCCTCGACCGGTTCGCCTTCAAGGGGCTCACCCTCTACGGGTTCACCTTCAACAGGTTCGCCTTCAACCGGTTCGCCTTCGGTTGGCTCGCCTTCAACAGGTTCACCTTCGACCGGTTCACCTTCAACCGGCTCGCCTTCAACGGGTTCACCTTCTACGGGTTCGCCTTCGACCGGTTCTCCTTCAACAGGTTCTCCTTCAACAGGTTCTCCTTCGATCGGCTCACCTTCAACCGGCTCACCTTCAAGGGGCTCACCCTCTACGGGTTCACCTTCAACAGGTTCACCTTCAAGGGGCTCACCCTCTACGGGCTCACCCTCTACGGGTTCACCTTCAATGGGCTCACCCTCAACCGGTTCGCCTTCAACGGGCTCACCTTCAAGGGGCTCACCCTCTACGGGTTCACCTTCGACAGGTTCACCTTCGACCGGTTCACCTTCAACGGGTTCGCCTTCGACCGGCTCACCTTCTATGGGTTCACCTTCAATGGGCTCACCCTCAACCGGTTCGCCTTCGACCGGCTCGCCTTCGACAGGTTCACCTTCACCAGGTTCACCTTCAACCGGCTCGCCTTCGACCGGTTCGCCTTCAACGGGTTCACCTTCGACCGGTTCGCCTTCAACGGGCTCGCCTTCGACCGGTTCCCCTTCGACCGGTTCCCCTTCAACGGGCTCGCCTTCAACCGGTTCACCTTCGACCGGTTCGCCTTCGGTCGGCTCGCCTTCAACGGGTTCACCTTCAACAGGTTCGCCTTCAATGGGTTCACCCTCAACCGGCTCGCCTTCAACGGGTTCGCCTTCAAGGGGCTCGCCTTCAACAGGTTCGCCTTCGACCGGTTCCCCTTCAACGGGCTCGCCTTCAACGGGTTCGCCTTCGACCGGTTCGCCTTCATTGGGTTCACCTTCTACAGGTTCACCTTCAACGGGTTCA
>MWDE01000076.1 GCA_002070395.1 Synergistetes bacterium ADurb.Bin155 | reverse complement strand
GCCCCGATCACTCAGACCCGTCTCGGTTCTATTGGTGAGAACCTCCGGTACAACTGGGACCTTGGCCGTGATGGGCTGAGGATTTACAACCGGCGGTACTTGGAGGCACAGACAAAGGATATGACCCGGAAGAAAGGGGAGCTCTATGAGAATTTTCTCTCCTACCCCGGGGAGTATGCCGGACATGGGTTGGGCCACGCGCAGGGGGTCCAGAGCGGCCAAGTGTGGCAGAGGTCAGTGAGCCCGACGCTTCAGCAGGCAGCAACCCCCTCAGAGATGTGGCTGCGGGCGAAGTACCATGACATCGCCAAAATAGGGGACGCCGACACTCAGCCGTACCCACACGGGTGGGCTGCTGGAACCGCAATCAAAAAAGGGCTGATACAGGATCCTGACCTCCTTTCCCTCCCCAAAGAAACGCAGAAGGCAATCGGGCGTGATATCCAGTTACACACGGATATCCAGCCCACGGTGCTCTCTAAGATCCGGTACCGTCCCTCTGCGACGGCGAAGGCACTCGCCACTGCAGACCGGTTAGATCTCGCTAGGTTTGGGGTGCCGGTGAAGTCATCCAAGTTGTTTCCGATTCCTGAAGAAACCATCGGGTTTAAGGTCGGGCAGGTCGCTGACCGGCTACCGATAGGGTTCCAGGTTCGGTTTGTGGACGCCCCCGCTCCCTTATCTGGGGGCGCTGCCGTCACAGCAAGGTCTTCATCAGCGAGTACGAGATCTCTTGCCCCTACAAAGGCCCCAACCCCTACCCCCGCCACTGCAACCCCGAAGGGCGGCGAGAGGCTTGACTATTCATACTCGAACCCCGGAAAACCGGCTGTGAACCCGCCCCTCATTCCTCCGGTGAAGGAGTACGGGTATCCCTCCCGTACCTATGAGGGACCGCCATATGTGGCACCGTATGGGGAGAAGTACCCCCAGTACAAGGAGCCGTATGTAGCACTGTATGGTACTCAGTATCTCGAACCCGCCCCCCCATATAAGGCTCCGTATTCAGAGCCGTATGCTGCAGCCCCCTACAGTACACCTTACGCTGAACCCTATGTCGCTCCTCCCTATAGCGGCCCCTACGCCCCCCCGTACCCCGGGCCCTATGGACCCCCATATGTCCCCC
>MWDE01000075.1 GCA_002070395.1 Synergistetes bacterium ADurb.Bin155 | reverse complement strand
TCCGGCCCGTCTATGCGAAAGATGCGGATGTCGCCCATGGGTTCACTCTCGCAGGTACTTCCCCCCGACCGGCACAAACCGCTCCGGCTTCTTCACCGTATCGTATTTTTGGACATCCTCGAGTTCGAGGGCCATCCAGGGCCGCTTCCGGGGCGCCTCCTTCCTGACCCGGACCCCCTGCCACCGTTCCTGGTTCTCGACATAGGCTTTTGCCTCCTCTTTTGTCAGGAAGATCGCGTCGCCGAAGGTCTCGAAGAACGCGAGGGGGTCGTCGTTGATGACGATCCGCCTGATCGTCGCCTCCCCGACGTAGCCGGTATCCTCGTGGGACTGGTAGAAGACGAGTTTCATGCCGCTCCGGAGTTCTTTGAAGACGGTGGCGGGCTTGATGAAGACGGTTTTGCCTTCGGCAAAGAACCGGGGCATGAGGTGTTTCGGGACCGGGAAGGTGACGCCAGTGATCTCGGACGCCATTCAGGCCTCCTGCCCGGCCCGCTTGAGGATGAACCGGTAGTCCCCCTCCGGGATCTCCCGCATGGCTATCCTGAGGTGGCCGCTCCACATTGTTTTGTTCGTGATGAATTTGAGGTCGGGGATCAGCGGCTTGAACTCAAGGGGTTTTGCGAAGGCTGCCACCGGCCGGAGCTTCATACGGAAGGGGAAGACCTCGTCGCCCATATGCTCCGGGGTGATGAAGAGGCGGGTGTGGTCTTCGTAGGGTTGGGAGACAACCTCGTAGGCCCCGGTTATCGCCGAGGGAAGGATCGTGTCGCCCTCTTTCTCCTGCCGGACATACACGAGTATCGTATCGCCGGACTTCACCCGTTGCATGAGGTTTTTGTTCCGCTTGGGTACTCCCCAGATGTGCTTCTTTTCGAGGATTTTCCAGTTGTCCCGGTTGGAGGAGGCGATCCAGTGGGTCATTGATAGTAGTTTTCCTCCTTTTTTATTAAGTATTGGGTGTCGAATTTTAGTGGGAAGAAATTATAACGCTAATCAAGATGAGGATTTATCGAAAGAGCGTGTTCGTAAATTAGCGGTCATGTTGTGCAAAAATTGTTGATTTTATTTCATAACTTCGGTTAACAATCCATTGTAGTCCGTAACGACCTCGTATTTTACCGCGTCCGAACTGA
>MWDE01000074.1 GCA_002070395.1 Synergistetes bacterium ADurb.Bin155 | reverse complement strand
TCCCCACCGTGACGGGGTACCAGTCGTGGAGCTTGCGGAACCGCCCCTCCCTCTCCAGGGCGCGGGCCGCGTCCAGGGGGAGCACCCTGTCGGGGTCATCGTTGGCGGGGACGGGGTCGTAACCGCCATGGGCGACCTCGTAGTCGCCCTTTTCAAGGCCATCGAGGGAAGCTATGTCGTAACGGCACCACTTGGAGGCGTTGTGGGCCTCGATCCTATCGGGGTTCCCCCGGGGTACGATGCCGCCCTCAGTCCCGATAGCGATGGTGGCTTTCGCCAGGTTCCGAACCGGCGCCGCGGGGAGGACCCTGTCATAGGTCGGCATGGGCAGCTCCGTCTCGAAGGGCTCCCCGGCGAGTTTCTTCAGGAGCATCTGCACCGCCCTGGCGGAACCCCTTTCCGAGGCCCGGACGTTGACGCGCACGCCCCTGGGCAGGTAACCTTCTCCACCGGGACTACCTATGGGGAGCCCGTCGACAAGCCTGGTGCCGATGCTAACCATGAGAGGGAGGACCCTCTTCAGGTCCTGGGCGGTATCCTTCGCCTCGATAACGAAGACCTCGGGGCCCGCGATCGAGGCGCCTGGGTTGACGGGGTGCATGGCCGTCACGGCGGGTATCCCCAGTTTTCCCCTCACTTCCTTACAAAGGGTTCCGGCGGCGATGCCGTACCGGCCCGCCCCGAAAGCGGGCCCCGCGAGGAAGAGGTCCGGTGAGATCTCCGAGACCCACCGGAGTACTTCCTTCGCCAGTTCCTCGGTGTTCTCGGCGGCGTAATTGTCCCCACAGATCACTGTTCTTACGATCTCCACCCTGCCGCCGGAGGCACCCTTCAGGGTGACGCCGAAGCCTACGGGCCCGTCGACGATACGGGGAGGCAGGTTCGCCATCTCCTCGCCGCCGAGCTGGCCGAAAAACTGGTTGAGGTAGTGGACCACACGGATGGTTTTCATCTTTTCCGCCTCCTACATCGCCACGGTCGTAAGGTTTTCAAGACCAAGCTCGTTGGTGGATCCCATGATCCCCGCGATCTCCATGTCCACGGAGCCGTCGGGGCTCAAACTGCCGGCGTGGCCGCCGGTTATCCTGTCGATGCTCTCGGGCCACCCGATGACGGTATCCATCGGCGGCAGGATCACCCTCTGG
>MWDE01000073.1 GCA_002070395.1 Synergistetes bacterium ADurb.Bin155 | reverse complement strand
GAACATATCCCCGTTCAAAGGGGGACCGGATACGCATCGTGACGGAACAGGTCCCCGTTCAAAGGGGGACCAGACACGCGTTGTGACAGAACAGGTCCCCCTTCGAAGGGGGTGGCGCGAAGCGCCGGGGGATGTAACGGTGCCGCTCACTCCTCCCGCTTTTCTTGTTCGCGTGTTGGACTTGCTTTGAAGGCATACATCCCCCTTGATCCCCCTTCAAAGGGGGACCAGATACGCGTTGTGACGGAACATATCCCCCTTCAAAGGTGGACCAGACACGCGTTGTGACAGAACAGGTCCCCCTTCGAAGGGGGGGGCGCGAAGCGCCGGGGGATGTAACGGTGCCGCTCACTCCTCCCGCTTTTCTTGTTCGCGTGTTGGACTTGCTTTGAGGGCATACATCCCCCTTGATCCCCCTTCAAAGGGGGACCAGATACGCGTTGTGACAGAATAGGTCCCCCTTCAAAGGTGGACCAGATAAGCGTTGTGACGGAACATATCCCCCTTCAAAGGTGGACCAGACACGCATCGTGACAGAACAGGTCCCCCTTCGAAGGGGGTGGCGCGAAGCGCCGGGGGATGTATGCCTACGGTGCGCATGTTTTTCCCTGGTCGGAGGATTCGGCCAGAAAAGGTCGTTGGCGCACCTTGGAAGGTACGCCCACGGTGGCCATACGAATGGTTTTATGCGGCTGTGAAGGAAGGGGCGGGGTGGGGTGCGGTGTGTTTTTGGCGATGAGAAACGAACCCCCACTTTGGAGGAGCATGATTCTGTCTGTAAAGTTCCCTGAGGAAAATTATATAATTCCCCCGTGTTTTCCTTGGATAATCTTGGTTTCGCCTCCTGGTACCCCAATCCTCATGCAACTACCGGACTTGAACATACTCGATTCCATTACCCGGGCGTATAGCGCCGCGCCTCGGGGGGAGGTGGATGTTTCGGGGGTGTGGGGGGCATGCAAGACACTGGCCGCGCTACAGACAGCGCAGCGAATGGGTTTCAGCCTGCTGATTCTCACGGCGAAACGTGGGGAAGCGGAAGCGGTGTATGATGATCTGGCCAGTTTTGCGGGGGAAGAACATACCTTGTTGTTTCCCGCATGGGAGGTGCTGCCCCACGATGTCATGAGCCCGTCCGATGATATTGTCGCGGAACGGCTCCATACC
>MWDE01000072.1 GCA_002070395.1 Synergistetes bacterium ADurb.Bin155 | reverse complement strand
CGGGGTGACCGCCAGCAGGATGGCGATGACCTTCTCGTGGCTCATGAGGTTGCCGAAGAGCCGGACGGCCAGGGCGAGCGTCCGGGAGAACTCCCCCATCACGTGGAAGGGGAAGAAGATGAAGGTCGGCCGGAAATACTCCTTCAGGTATTCCACCACACCGTTCTTCGTGATCCCGTAGAGCGGGACGGCGATGAAGACCAGGATCGCCAGGGCCGCCGTCGTCGTCAGGGACGAGGTGGGCGCCACGTAGCCCGGGATGAAGGTGAACACATTGGAGAACAGGATGAACAGGAATAGCGTGGCGATGAAAGGGAAGTACGTGTCGGTGCCCTCGTGGGCGATCTCTCGGATTTCCGAGCGGATCGTGCCGACGATCACCTCCATCAGGTTCTGCCAGCGGCTCATCGTCCTATCCGAGGAGAGGTCCCTCGTGATCACGAGGGAGCCCACGACGAGCAGCCCCATGATGAGCCAGGTGTAGGCCAGGGTCGCGTTGACCGTGACGATCCCCCAGGTGAAGAGGATGACCTGGTCGGGGCTGATCTGATCAATGGCCACGACTTCCATGTGGGTTGCCTCCCATGATTCCGTACGAGGTGTTTCCCAGGCGTCTCAGAAGGATCTCCCGCATCGCGAGAAACCCCGCCATCGAGGCGGCCAGCATCTCCCAGCCGCCCTGCAGCACGAGCCAGAAACCCGCCAGGGCCAGCGCCGCCCGGAGGGCGAAACTGACCGCCATCCGCCGGGAAGGCTTCTCCGCGTCGGGCAGCCTCCGGACCGTCTCCCAGAGGCCGGCGAAGTAGATCCCGCCGAGGGCGATTCCCGCAAGAAAGGCGAGTATCACGGCTCCCATGGTTCTCCTTGAAATCCGGTCCGTGGGGCCCGGGGCCGGGAACCCTTCCCGAGACCCCGGACCCGCACGGACATAGGGGGCGATGTGTCAGTCCTTGATGATGTCCTGCCTTGCCCTCTTGACCCAGTACCAGGCGTTCAGGCATCCGACGGCCACGCCCATGATCAGAAAGGTCAGGGTCCACGAGAACCGGCTGGGCCAGGTCCGGTCCACCCAGAGACCCAGGGCCGTGAAGGCCAGCGTGGGGATCGCCACGGACCACCCCACGATGCCGAACATGCCCAGGCCGAACCAGATCGTCTCGTCCTTCT
>MWDE01000071.1 GCA_002070395.1 Synergistetes bacterium ADurb.Bin155 | reverse complement strand
CTTCCGCAACTGGTCGAGGATCCGTACTTTGGCGCTCCACCGCGCAAATGTGCTCGGGGGGAGGGAGGTCTTGTTTCTCAGCCGGTTGTTGAACCGGGCCGGGCGGCGCCAGCACTTCCGGCCCCGCCGGGCTCTTCGCATCACTCTTCGGGTTTCTACGGCTTTTTTGACGTGCTTGGGGGCCTCCGACATGCCGTTCAAGACGGTCTCTTGTGTTCCCACCACGGACCAGCCCTCGAAGGAGCTGCCGGGGTCGATCCCGACGACCAGATCCTGGTTGTCAGGCTGTACCTCGTAGGTCAGGATGATGCAGAAGATGCCGAGCTTGTTCCAGTACGGCTTTGCCCGCCCCTGCTTGAGGAGCTGGCGGGCCCGTACGGGCGTGGTCGGCATCAACGGCGTCCTGTGCGTGTCCATAACTGGTACTCGCATGAGATTATCTCCACCCGGTCGAGCCGGGGTTGCATTTCCCTTCGGAGGGGCGAGACAGGCTTAGTACCCCGAGAGGTACGTCGGGTTCGGCGTGCCCGGAAGTGGGCAGGACTAGGGAAACATCCTGCCGTTCTTGTAGCCCATAACGCTGCTGCAATTTCTTGCCTCCTAGTCTACTGTTTGGTCCCGCGTAGCCGTTTGCAGGCCCCCGGTTTTAACCGGGGGTAGTTGACCCTTCAGTCCTCTACCACTGCGGGGTTGAAGGGGCAGAGCGGGAGGGCTCCCTCCGCAAGGAGGGAGGTGAAAGCGGAGCCCCTTCTTCACTTTCACCCCGCACGGCCCCTCTGCTTGATGGGAGGTATCCCAAACTCCCCGACGCGGTGAAACTCGTTTGCGAGCGTCACCAGGGCGTCCTGCGCTCCCAGGCAGACCGCATCATCCCCGAAGTCGATCCGGCAGAAGTGGTATGCGAGTTGTGCTGCGAGACGGCGATCAGCCTTGGCGCCGAGCGACCCGCACCAGAGCGGCCACGCAGCATAATCCAGGTCGGCCCTTCTCAGGTCGGCCCCTTCCAGGTCGGCCCATCTCAGGTCGGCCCTTCTCAGGTCGGCCCCTTCCAGGTCGGCCCATCTCAGGTCGGCCTCTCTCAGGTCGGCCTCTCTCAGGTCGGCCCCTTCCAGGTCGGCCTCTCTCAGGTCGGCCTCTCTCAGGTCGGCCCCTTCCAGGTCGGCCTCTCTCAGGTC
>MWDE01000070.1 GCA_002070395.1 Synergistetes bacterium ADurb.Bin155 | reverse complement strand
GGGCTCGCCTTCAACAGGTTCACCTTCTATGGGTTCACCCTCGACCGGTTCGCCTTCAACGGGCTCGCCTTCAACAGGTTCACCTTCTATGGGTTCACCCTCGACCGGTTCGCCTTCAAGGGGCTCACCCTCTACGGGTTCACCTTCAACGGGCTCACCTTCAATGGGTTCGCCTTCAATGGGTTCACCTTCTACAGGCTCACCTTCAATGGGTTCGCCTTCGACAGGTTCGCCTTCAACCGGTTCGCCTTCGGTTGGCTCGCCTTCGACCGG
This sequence comes from Synergistetes bacterium ADurb.Bin155, assembly GCA_002070395.1. GTDB lineage: Bacteria > Synergistota > Synergistia > Synergistales > Thermovirgaceae > 58-81. The sequence goes on along the minus strand of MWDE01000070.1, from coordinate 927 downwards.
TTCACCTTCAACGGGTTCGCCTTCGACGGGTTCCCCTTCAACGGGCTCGCCTTCAACGGGTTCACCTTCAACCGGCTCACCCTCTACGGGCTCGCCTTCAACGGGTTCACCTTCAACCGGTTCGCCTTCAACAGGTTCGCCTTCAAGGGGCTCACCCTCTACGGGCTCACCCTCAACCGGCTCGCCTTCAACCGGTTCGCCTTCAACCGGCTCGCCTTCAACGGGTTCACCTTCAAGGGGCTCGCCTTCAACAGGTTCTCCTTCAACAGGTTCTCCTTCGATCGGCTCACCTTCAATGGGCTCACCCTCTACGGGCTCGCCTTCAACGGGTTCGCCTTCGACCGGTTCGCCTTCAACGGGTTCGCCTTCAACAGGTTCTCCTTCAACAGGTTCTCCTTCGATCGGCTCACCTTCAATGGGCTCACCCTCTACGGGCTCGCCTTCAACAGGTTCTCCTTCGACCGGTTCACCTTCAATGGGCTCACCCTCTACGGGCTCGCCTTCAACGGGCTCACCTTCAATGGGTTCGCCTTCAATGGGTTCACCTTCTACAGGCTCACCTTCAATGGGTTCGCCTTCGACAGGTTCTCCTTCAACAGGTTCTCCTTCGATCGGCTCACCTTCAATGAGCTCACCCTCTACGGGCTCGCCTTCAACAGGTTCGCCTTCGACCGGTTCGCCTTCAACGGGTTCGCCTTCAAGGGGTTCGCCTTCGACCGGTTCACCTTCAACGGGTTCGCCTTCAACGGGTTCACCTTCAACAGGTTCGCCTTCAACAGGTTCGCCTTCAATGGGTTCACCTTCTACAGGCTCACCTTCAATGGGTTCGCCTTCGACAGGTTCTCCTTCGATCGGCTCACCTTCAATGGGCTCACCCTCTACGGGCTCGCCTTCAACAGGTTCGCCTTCGACCGGTTCGCCTTCAAC
>MWDE01000069.1 GCA_002070395.1 Synergistetes bacterium ADurb.Bin155 | reverse complement strand
CGCGCTCTGACAGCGGTCAGCTGATTTTGCACGGGCACAGCGTCAGCATCTTTGGGAGGGTTGAGTATACGGTCACCAGCGGGGTGCCGCGCTGCCAGGTATGGGTGGAGAAAATCGACTCGCTGATGCCAGCAGACATACTTATCCCCGTCCCGTACCAAATTTCGGCACTGCTCGAGGAACAGAATATTGGAAATGTAGCCTATCCAGAAATCGTCTCAACCTGCCAGCTGGCAGCGCAAAAGCAGCAAATGGTGTCCCTCACGGGTTCAATCATCGCTGAGAGCGGTCCTGATCAGTGTGAGCGGGAGATATGCCGCTTTGCGCTTACGGATAAAACCGGCACGCTCACCGCGATTTTGCTGCTGGCGAACGAGCCCAATGCTATTAACTTCGACCCGACTCAGGGTTGGCAGCTGATTGACCAGGACGGTAACGCGCAAAAGCTGCTGAACCTGATATTTACCGGCACGCTGTCGGTGGATACTTCCAGGGGCTGCTCACTCCTGGTTTACCAGATTCAGAAACCCTGAAAGCGCGGATAAGGCAGAAACGACAGACGAGGTTCACTTTTCCGGGCGGGCGGATTTGGACCGCCGACCTTAGCAAAGCACCCTCTTGAGGGCTCGGCCCCGAACCCGAAACCCAATAAAAAAAGGACCCTCCAAGACCGGAAGGTCCTTCTGTCGGGGCGGGCGGATTTGGACCGCCGACCTTCGCAGCGCACCCTCTTGAGGGCTCGGTCCCGAAGCCGAAACCGCAATAAAAAAGGACCCTCCAAGATCGGAAGGTCCCTTTGTCGGGGCGGGCGGATTTGGACCGCCGGCCTTAGCAAAGCACCCTCTTGAGGGCTCGGTCCCGAACCCGAAACCACAATAAAAGGGACCCTCCAAGATTGGAAGGTCCCTCTGTCGGGGCGGGCGAATTTGGACCGCCGACCTTCGTAACGCACCCTCTTGAGGGTTCGGTCCCGAACCCGAAACCACAATAAAAGGGACCCTCCAAAGCTGGAAGGTCCCTCTGTCGGGGCGGGCGGATTTGGACCGCCAACCTTAGCAAAGCACCCTCTTGAGGGCTCGGTCCCGAAGCCGAAACCGCAATAAAAAAGGACCCTCCAAGACTGGAAGGTCCCTCTGTCGGGGCGGGCGGATTTGGACCGCCGACCTTCGCAAAGCACCCTCCTGAGGGCTCGGTCCCGAA
>MWDE01000068.1 GCA_002070395.1 Synergistetes bacterium ADurb.Bin155 | reverse complement strand
GATGTTCCGGCCGTTGACCCGGCCGTCTGCCTGCTTGTAAAAGAAATACGGGGTGCCGTTGAAGATTTTGCTCCGCGACCGGTCGTACTTGATGGTTACTGCCATTTTTTCGGTCCTCCTTTTTACTTGCATTTTACCGATGTTCTGCACGCGGTTCAGGTGGCCTTGGAGATCACGCGGCCGCCGACCTTCAGGCTGGCGAGCCCGGCATCCATGGGAACCCGCACGACCTTGGTCTTGAAGTTGTCCTCCTGGTACCCCCCTACCGCGGGAGGCACCTTGAACCAGCAGATCTCAACATACCCTTCTCGCTGTTTCAGGATCCCGAGGGCATGACGCTGGGCCGGGATCGGGATTTTCTTGGACTGTACCTTGCCCTTCACCGTGTAGGTGAGGGTTGCTTCTTTGAATGGACTTTTTGCCATTTTTTGTTCCTCCTTTGTACTTGCATTTTAGTGCTTTGGTCTCCTGTCGATACCTTAGAACCCCGGCCGGCCTCGGTGGATCAGCTTGTCCCCGCCGACCCGGTAGAAGTTCAGCGTGGATCCCTTCGCGGCCGGTTTCACGACCGTGAAGAAGGTGCCGTTCCCGAACCCCATCGCCTTCTCGGCAGCGAACTGCCGGGCCTCCCGGGCCCGGGCCGTGCCGAAGTACTTCCGAGCCGGGGCGGATCCCCGCATATCCTGATCTGACCGGGCCCATGCGACCCGGATCATCTTCTTTCCGGCCTTGACATCGGGGTACTGGATGTTGACCGACATCGGGGGTTTTGATGCCTTTTTGGCTTTCCCTTTTTCCATGATATCCACCTTTTTCTGGCGCATTTTAACGGTGTTCTGCAGTCGATACCGGGGTCACCGCGGGTCCACGTTCATCAGCACCTCGCAGTCGCAGTAGCCGCCGCGGTCCTGCAGGTACTTGACGGTCTTCTCGATGCTGACGCCGGGGAACCTGGTCCGGAGGATCTGCCGGGTGAAGGTGAGCTTCCCGTCGCAGGTCCAGGTCATGTTCCCGTTCCGCATCTTACGGAAGTTGACCTTCTTCTCCAGGAGGGTGAGGAAGGTCTTCCATCCGGGGTGGCGCTTCGTCAGGCCGGGCTTGGTCGCGGGGGTGCGGGGGGCCGGGGGGTTGGCCCGGCGGACGGGCTTGCGGGGGGCGGCGGGCATGTCAGCGCCTCCGGGCCGGGGCCTTCTTCCGCGAGG
>MWDE01000067.1 GCA_002070395.1 Synergistetes bacterium ADurb.Bin155 | reverse complement strand
TTCACACCAACCCCACCCATGACTGACTCCATACCCGACTCCACCCCCCGCAAATACTCCCAGCTCGTCCCCTTCGTCCCAGGCGACCCGCGCATCAACCGCAAAGGTCGCCCCAAGACGATAGACGCCGTCCGCAAACTCGCCCAATCCATCGGCGAAGAAGAAACCACAGATAGCGGAGAAACCTTCACCCAGATAGAGCTCATCCTACGCGATTGGGCAAAGTCCAAATCCTTCGAAAAACAGCTCGCCTTCGTCCAATACGCCTACGGCAAAGTCCCCGACCACGTCCTCTCAGACGCCCGCGACCTCTCCATCATCGTCAATTGGGATAAGGTCGTCACCCACGATTCCCATGCCATTCCAGATTAACGTCGCCCCCCATCCTGGTCAGGATGAAGTCCATCAGGATACCCATCGCTTCAAAGTCCTTGCCGCCGGTCGCCGTTGGGGCAAAACCCGCCTTGGCGTCCTCGAATGCATCGGCAAAGCCTCCTCCGGCGGCATCGCCTGGTGGGTCGCCCCCTCCTACAAAACCTCCGAAGCCGGTTGGCGCCCCCTCACCCAGATTTGCGCCCGCCACCCTGCCGTCCGCGTCCTCAAAGCCGAAAAGACCATCCTCTTCCCCTCCGGCGGTCTGGTCGCTGTCCGCTCCTCGGAAGTTTTCGATAACCTCCGCGGGGAAGGTCTGGACCTGGTCGTCCTCGATGAATGCGCCTTCCAGAAGCCCGAAGTCTGGACCGAAGTCCTCCGCCCCGCCCTTGCCGATAAAAAAGGTTCTGCCCTCTTCATCAGCACCCCCAACCGCTGCAACTGGTTCTATGACCTCTTCAACCAGTCCCTCATCCACCCCCAAACCTGGCGCTCCTGGCAGTTCCCCACCGCCTCCAATCCCTTCATCGACCCCTCCGAGATTGACCTTGCCCGTCGCTCCACCACCGATGAAATCTTCCGTCAGGAATACCTTGCCGAGTTCATTCAGGAATACGGCTCCGTCTTCCGCAATATCGAAGCCGTCTCCACCCTCCCTCAAGATTTACCAAAAATGGACCATCACTACATCGCCGCCGTGGACGTTGCCACCGCCAGCGACTACACCGTCATTACCGTCCTGGACCTCAACACCAAAGAGCAGGTGCACCTCTCCCGCTTCAACCGCGTCGACTACCCCGAGCTGGAAGCCCGCATCGCCCAAATCTACCGCGATTGGTTCCTCAACCTGATAAT
>MWDE01000066.1 GCA_002070395.1 Synergistetes bacterium ADurb.Bin155 | reverse complement strand
TCATTTCCATGACCATGACACCTCCCGATCGTTTATACCCACTTCCGCCCCGCCCGACAGCGAGGCCCCCTTCGGGAGCCCTAAGGGGCGCGGGAGAAGGCTAAAGGGCGGACCGTACGGGTAAAGTGTAGCGACGGGAAGGGAGAACGTCAAGGATTGGCCGCGCCAAACCAATCCCCGGGGCGAGGGACGGCCCCGCAGAGTTTCGGTGGACCTCCTGAGGAACGCCCCCTATCGATGGGGCGACGAGGGGGGAATAGATCCCCCGGACAGGGGGAGAATGAAGTCCCCCGAGACGCCCCGGAGATCGCCTCGAGGGGACTTTGACAAAAACCCCTTGACGGATAATCTCTGGGGTGGTATCATTCCCCTTGCGCTGTCCGAGAGGGCGGTGCGGCGAGAGGACCTTGACAAGTTGCGAGGCAGCAGCGAACCTGAAGTTGAGGGCTTTCATGACGACTTATCGTAGTGAAGTCCTTATCTTTAGGAGCAGTAAGGCCAGGGTTTTGGTTTTCGCCTTTTTGGTGGAAATCGGCCCATAGAAGAAGCTCTTTTATGGAGAGTTTGATCCTGGCTCAGGACGAACGCTGGCGGCGTGCCTAACACATGCAAGTCGGACGGATCAGGTATGACAGCTTGCTGTAGTGCCTGGTTAGTGGCGGACGGGTGAGTAACGCGTGAGGACCTACCCTGGAGAGGGGGATAACGGCTGGAAACGGCTGCTAATACCCCGTAAGCCTGAGGGTGAAAGGGAGCGATCTGCTCCGGGGCGGCCTTGCGTCCTATCAGCTAGTTGGTGGGGTAATGGCCTACCAAGGCGAAGACGGGTAGCCGGCCTGAGAGGGCGACCGGCCACACTGGAACTGAGACACGGTCCAGACTCCTACGGGAGGCAGCAGTGGGGAATATTGGGCAATGGGGGGAACCCTGACCCAGCGACGCCGCGTGAGGGACGAAGTCCTTCGGGATGTAAACCTCTGTTGTGGGGGAAGAAGTCAGTGACGGTACCTCACGAGGAAGCCCCGGCAAACTACGTGCCAGCAGCCGCGGTAATACGTAGGGGGCGAGCGTTGTCCGGAATTACTGGGCGTAAAGCGCACGCAGGCGGTTCGTTAAGTCGGATGTGAAATGCTAGGGCTCAACCCTGGTTTGCGTTCGATACTGGCGGACTGGAGTGTCGGAGAGGGAAGTGGAATTCCCGGTGTAGCGGTGAAATGCGTAGATATCGGGAGGAACACCAGTGGCGAAGGCGGC
>MWDE01000065.1 GCA_002070395.1 Synergistetes bacterium ADurb.Bin155 | reverse complement strand
CGGTGCGGGTCATGCTGACCGCCACCCCCGGCGACCGAAGGAAGCGTTGAGCGAACTCTGGGTCCGGTCTGCCTCCAGAAGTCGGTCGATCCGCGTCTTGTACGCCTGGAAGTTCCTGAGCTTATCCCCCTGGTTCTTCGGGTACCGGTCGTGCGCCCCGGTGCAGTCCTGCCGCCAAGCCCCCGAGTCCGCGGAGGTGATCAGGTTCCGGATCCGCGGGTCCTTCAGGACTTGGTAGGTCAGGCCGAACGCATGGAGCGAGCAGTAGGAGTGAATGTTCTCCCGCACATGCCGAAGGATCCGATAGATCTCGTCCACATCGTTCTGGCCCTTCAGCGAGCCGACCGCCATATGATAGTTCCAGCCCCCGGTGCCTTCCTCCTCGCAGTCCCAGATGTACTGGACCGCGTGCTGGTAGTCGGCAAGGGTGCTGCCCTGAATCGTAAAGATCCACTGGATGTCGTCCTGTTTCCAGGGATGGACGCAGTCCCGCATGAGGTCCCACCCGTTCTCGAGGCTCTCCTCGATCTGGTTCCGGCGCTCGGATTCATCCATAGATCTCGGGATGATAAAGTCCGGGGTGGCCGCGTAGCCGAGCTGCGGGTAGGTATCCCAGAACTCAAAGACCCACTCCACGTATTCCTCCAGCGAGAACGGGTACTCTTTGAATGAGTAGGCCCCCGAGTCGATCATGATCGACCGGGCCCCGTCGAGGTACTTCGGAACCGCGAGTCTCCCGGCCCCACAGCATCCCTCCTTCTTCCAGCACAGCCCCGCCGAAACCAGCACATCGACATCCTTCAGGTGCCGGTCGAAGCTGGAGGCATCACACGCATAGTAATACCGATCCATTTTATCCTCATTTTTCTGGTTCCCCGGTTTGCGCCCCCGGAGACGGGCATGATCCTGGAGAGGGGCCAAGAGGGTCGCCCCCGGCCCTCTCCCGCTATCCTGTGGACTCACCTCAATAGAGGGGGGATGAAGCAGGAAGCCACGCCCTTCAGGGCGTGGTAGTTCACCCATACTATTTCTTCTGTTCAGATGTCTGCATTTCCTTGTTCAGGTCCTCTTCTGCCCACTCTTTCAGTCTGAGGTACAGGGTGTTCCTGGCGATCTTAAGTTTCCTGGCAACCTCTGCCTTCGAGACTCCAAGGGCGAGCAGTCGCTCAACCTTTGCACGATCAACCTCCTTCAGTTTAGGGCCGAACCGTATCCCCTTTTCAAGGGCTGCACGGCGCCCGGCTTCAGTTCTCTCAATGATCAGAGCCCG
>MWDE01000064.1 GCA_002070395.1 Synergistetes bacterium ADurb.Bin155 | reverse complement strand
CTCCCGGGAAAACTGGGTGAGCCCCTCGTTGGGAATGACGGTCTCCGGCAGGTAGGAACCGGTGGAGGCAATGACGCCTCTTTTCATATCGCTTCCCTTCGTTTTTTTATCGAGAAAGATCTCTATCACAGAGGGGAAAATCCTGTCAAAAAAAACCCTTCAGGATATCGTCGTCGGGCCGCTGACCAGCACCTTGTCGATCCGGTGGCCGTCCATATCCACGATCTCGAACCGCCATTCGCCCCAGTGGAAGTGATCGCCCGTAGCCGGTATCCGTTCCAGATAGGACATGATGAATCCGGCCAGGGTGTGGAAATCACCCCTGACCTCCGCCGGCAGTTTCTGGATCTTGAAATGGGCCTTGAAGTCGTCGATGGAAAGGGCGCCGTCAACGAGCCAGGAGCCGTCCTCGCGGCGGACGATGTCACTGTACCCCCCCTCGCTCAGGGAGGGGATGTCGCCCACGATCGTCTCGATGACGTCGCTGATGGTCACCAGTCCCTGGATGATGCCATATTCATCCACCACCATGGCCATGTGGATGGGGGAGGTCTTGAACTGTTCCAGGACCTGCCAGGCGGAGATCGTCTCGGGGAAATAGAGGGGTTTCCGTAGCAGGGGGAGGAGGTCGGGATCTCCCTTTTCCGGGGAGATCCCCTGTTTCAGGAGGTCCTTGAGATGGAGAAAGCCGATGATTTGATCGAGACTGCCCCGGCCGACGGGGAAGCAGGTGTGTTCGCCGGTCCGGATGATATCCAGGTTGTGGGCGAAGGGCTTCACGGCATCCAGCCAGAGGATGTCCGGACGGGGTGTCATGAGATCCCGTACGCCCAGATCGTCGATGTGGAAGGCCCGGTGACAGATCTCATGCTCCATGGCATGAAAGATGCCGGCTTCCGCTCCCTCTTCGAGGAGCACCTTCACCTCTTCCTCCGATACGGAGCTTTCCGATTTTTTTATGTTCATAACCTTCAGGAGGGTCTCCGTAGAGACGTTGAGAATCCAGACCAGGGGGTAGGCGGCGAGGGAAAGGTAATAGACGGGACGGGCGGCCAGGGTGGCGATCCGTTCCGCCTTGAAAAGGGCCAGCCGCTTGGGAACCAACTCCCCCAGGACCAGGGAGAGATAGGTGATTACCAGTACCACCAGGGTGAGACTGAGGGTGTCGCTGTACGGACGGACCGCCGGATATTGCTGCAGATAGGCGCTCAGGGATTTCGCCACGGTTGCGCCGCCGTAGGCCCCGGAGAGGATGCCGACGAGGGTGATGCCGATC
>MWDE01000063.1 GCA_002070395.1 Synergistetes bacterium ADurb.Bin155 | reverse complement strand
CGATGAGTGCGAGAAGGTGCGTGACATCGGCATCCGTTCCCGAAGAATACACCATCCCCAGGGGATACCTGCCCAGATGGAAGATGTGTGCTTTATCCATCCGGACCTGGTAGTGAGGATTGTATGGAGCATTCTGGTCATAGCGTGATGCCTCCAGTGGGGTGGAATCAACGATACCGACCCTCTCGGTATCGCACACCTGTGCGAGTGCAGTACCAACCAGCGTCATGATCCGGTTCAGACCATCCACGCCAAGACGATATTTCACAAAGTGGTGAAGTGTTGCTGGATGCGGCAGCGAATCTTCCAGAGATATACCGAAGTTGGTGCAATCCTCCTCGGTGAGGGTCTGAATGGTGCGAGCATACGAGAGTTTCCGAAAACACTTGATAATCAGGAGTTTGAGCATCACCACGGCACGATAGTGCTTTCGTGGGCTCGTCTGGTCGTAGTACTCACGCTCGATGGTTTCAGCGATGGTCTCCAGAGCGGGCGAGGCCAGGAAGGCCGAAAGGGGGGTTCCTGCCACCACCGTCTCCGGAAGAACACCTTCATTTAGGGGTTCGATGAGGGAGGCCATGACGAATACGGGGATGAAGAAAAAACTCACTGATACCCCTCCTACGAGGGGGTGGTGAGGGGGGGAGATATGGTGTTCTTAGAGAATTGCCGAATGATCGGAAAAAGAGAAACGATTATGCTTCAAATGGCTGATTTGACGGGCTCTAGGAGACAGGGGAGGGGGAACTCGTTCCCCCTCCCCGTCAGCCCCACCCCCAACCGCGATATCCCCACGGTCCAGTGCCAAGGGATAGGTGGGAAAGAGCCGGATACGGCTGCTCCCCTGATATACGCCCGGGCACGGACCCCGCCCCCTTCCCCGGGGCGGGGGAGGAGCGCCGCAGGCGCGGGCGCGGTGGGGTCGCTGGCAGAAGCGTATAGGTATCTCCTTGCGAAGGCGCGGTCGGGGTGGGGGCTGCCGGCAGAAGCGTATAGGTATCTCCTTGCGAAGGCGCGGGCGCGGTGGGGTTGCCAGCAGAAGTGCATGGGTATCCTTACGGAGGCGTGGGTGGGGTGGGGGTGCCGGCAGAAGTGCACGGGTATCTCCCTGCGAAGGCGCGGTCGGGGTGGGGGCCGCCGGCAGAAGCGTATGGGTATCCCTCTACAAAGCCGGCGAGGTGGGGTGTGTGGTGCCGGAGAGGGCATGCAGGTATCTTGTTGTGAGAAGAGGGCGAATTCCTCTCCCCTAAAACAGGCTCGCCTCCGAGTAGACCATGATCCCGTCCTCGTGGATATCAAACGGCTTGATCTCGCGAGAGT
>MWDE01000062.1 GCA_002070395.1 Synergistetes bacterium ADurb.Bin155 | reverse complement strand
GGACCACCGGATCACTATGGCCGACTTTCGTCTCTGCTCGACTTGTCAGTCTCGCAGTCAGGCGGGCTTATGCCATTGCACTCGACGGTTGATTTCCGACCAACCTGAGCCCACCATCGCGCGCCTCCGTTACTCTTTGGGAGGCGACCGCCCCAGTCAAACTACCCGCCACACAGGGTCCCGGAACCGGATGACGGTCCGCGGTTAGACATCAGGCAAGGCAAGGGTGGTATCTCAAGGGAGGCTCCCCGGGAACTGGCGTCCCCGCTTCAAAGCCTACCACCTATCCTGCACATGCCTGACCTGATGCCAGTGTGAAGCTGTAGTAAAGGTGCACGGGGTCTTTCCGTCTGACCGCGGGAACCCCGCATCTTCACGGGGAGTTCAATTTCGCTGAGTCTACGTTGGAGACAGCGGGGAAGTCGTTACGCCATTCGTGCAGGTCGGAACTTACCCGACAAGGAATTTCGCTACCTTAGGACCGTTATAGTTACGGCCGCCGTTTACCGGGGCTTCAATTCGGAGCTTGCACCCCTCCTTTTAACCTTCCGGCACCGGGCAGGCGTCAGACCCTATACGTCGCCTTTGGGCTTCGCAGAGTCCTGTGTTTTTAGTAAACAGTCGCCACCCCCTGGTTTGTGCCCCCCGCCCCTGGTTGCCCAGGAACGGGGCCTCCTTCTCCCGAAGTTACGGAGGCATTTTGCCGAGTTCCTTCAACGTAGTTCTCTCAAGCGCCTTGGTATGCTCTACCAGTCCACCTGTGTCGGTTTCGGGTACGATCTCATGGAGGGCTATTTCCAGGAACCGCTTCGAAGCCTGGTCAATCCGATAAGACCAGACAACAGCTGCGATCCGTCACTTCCTCCTGGCCCAGGAATATTAACCTGGTTCCCATCGACTACGCCTTTCGGCCTCGCCTTAGGGGTCGGCTCACCCTGCTCAGATTAGCTTTAAGCAGGAACCCTTGGACTTTCGGCGACAGGGTCTCTCACCCTGTTTGTCGCTACTCATGTCAACATTCTCGCTTCTGAATGCTCCACCGGTGCCTCACAGCCCGGCTTCATCGCCAAGACCAATGCCTCCGCATCACCCCGAGAGGTGCTGAAGAGGCAAGGTCTTAATAGACAGAACGCTCCGCTACCGCGCACCCGAAGGTGCACCCTGAGCTTCGGCTCGTGGCTTGAGCCCCGTTACATCTTCGCCGCAGGACCTCTTGTTTAGACCAGTGAGCTGTTACGCTATCTTTAAAGGATGGCTGCTTCTAAGCCAACCTCCTGGTTGTTTTGGAAGTCCCACATGCTTTCCCACTTAGCCACGAATTGGGGGCCTTAGCTGCAGGTCAGGGTTGTTTCCCTCTTCACGACGGAC
>MWDE01000061.1 GCA_002070395.1 Synergistetes bacterium ADurb.Bin155 | reverse complement strand
TGAACTAGTCAAGTCAAACTAGACAGTTCATAAAAAAGGCCGCGCATCACAACCCCGACTGAGCGAGATACTCGGCCGGGGTTTTGTAATTGAGGCAGCAAGCCATCCTCTCGCCGTTGTAGTATCTGACGTATCTCCTGACGCAGGCGATCGGGTCCTCGCAACGGTAGAACCCGAAGTCGCCGTAAAGCTCGTCCTTGATCCAGCCGTTGAGGGACTCGTCCATCGGGTTGTCGGTCGGGGTCCCCTTACGCGACATCGAATGCCTGATGCTATACTTCTTGAGAAGCTCGTTGTAGCTTCGCGAGGAATAGACCGCGCCTTGGTCCGTGTGCAAAGTCGTGACTAGGCCGCTCTGTTCCTTTTTCATTCGCCTCACCAGCCCCCTCAGGCCGTCGAAGTAAGTCCTCCTGTCCCCCGGGGTCGCGCTCATCGCCCAGGAGACGATCTCCCGGCTGAACGCGTCGACGTAGAGGGTCAGCTCGTACGCCCTCCCGCTGCAGTGACGGAGCATCGTCATGTCGCTCGCCACGGTCTCCAGGGGCCTCGACGGCCGCCAGTCCCCGGCCACGAGGTTCGGGAACTCCAGGGACTCCTCCCTCGGCCTCCTGTATTTGACCCCGTGGGCATTCGCCTTGAGCCCGGCCCACCTCCAGCATTTAAGGACGTACCCGGGGGAATAGACGACGCCGAACAGCCTTAAGATCCGCTCCCGGATCCATCGGTACCCATGGGTCTTGTGGCCTTCCCTGGCCTCTTTGATCAGGGCCACGCACGCGTCCCTCTTCAGCTCGGATGCCGTAGGGACGCCGCGCCTCCCGGCCCATTTCATGTACCCTGAACGGTTCACGCCCATGACGAGGCAAAGCAGGCTCACCGGATACGAGTCCCGCCCGTGGAGGGTCCTTATCACCTCGTATTCCTTCTGCCGATGGGAACGAACTCCTTCTTTGAACCACCCCCTTTCACGGAATAGCCTTTTTTTGCCCGTTCCAACTCGACCTTGAGCTTCAGGTTCTCGAACTCTAGCTCCTCCTCCCGGGTCCTGCTTTTCTTCTTGGCGAGGGATTGCCTTCTTCCGCAATTGTTTCTGCCAGTTTTGCTTTTCAGGGCTTCGACGCCGCCGGACTCGTATTTCCGAATCCATTCGCAGAAAAGCGATTTGTGGATGCCATGCTCCCTCGCGAATTCCTTCTCGGAAACGGTCCCGGACCTGAATCGTTTGATGAGGTCGGCCTTGCCCTCGGCCGACCTCATCCTGTTCTTCGTCCCTTTTGGTCTTCCCATAGAATTCCTTTCTCCCATAAGGATAACAAAAAAGTAGACGGGTCTTTTTTATAACCTGTCTACTTTGAGTCTAGCGGTTCA
>MWDE01000060.1 GCA_002070395.1 Synergistetes bacterium ADurb.Bin155 | reverse complement strand
CAGATCAGCCGCTGCGTCACCACGTCGGACAGCAGGAGCAGGCCCCGTTCCCGGGCGTCGTAAACCCGGACCACTTCCGCATACTGAATGTCCCGGGGCGCCAGTTCCCCCAAGAGATTGGGCATTCCCGCCCACCATTCCCGGTTGAAAAGCACCCCTTTCTTGTCGGGATAAATCGCCATGTAAAAGATGTCCATCTCCACCAGATCCTGGAAGAAATGGGTCCCGAACGACAGGTCGGGGATCAGGCTGCCGTCCTGGTAGGCGATCTCCGCGATGGCGGCGATGTTGTTTATTTCCGAGAAGGTGACGGGAACGCCCATGGCCGGAGTGGTGGTCCCCCAGCGTCCCGGCCCGAAGAGGGCGGTGGGCGTATTTTCCCGGTCTTCGATGAGCTTGTTCAGCCGCCCGACCAGCCGGGCGACGTCGTACTTCTCGGAGAGGGAAAGGCGGGCGTAGCCCTGGGGGTCGATATAGATGATCCTGTTTAGGGGCTGGGAGACGCTGCCTCCCATGAAGTTCCCCTCCTGACGGAGGAGGAGGCGCTGTTTCTTGATCTTCCCCGGGATTTCCATCCGCACGTTCTGTCCCTTGGTCTGGAAGGGCCGGCACTGGAGGAGGTTCACCTGCAGCCGCCCTTCAGCGTTGAAATTGGCGGTAAATTCAATATCCACCGGATACGAGTAAACCTCTTCCAGGGTCTTGAGCATCCGGGACATGATCTCCGTAAACGGCGTGGCCGTCATGAACTCATCGAAGGTGAGTGCCCAGAGATCCGGGGCGCTCCGCCCGGAGGCCCGGAGGCGCTCCGCCGCCTCCGTATCCCGGACCCCGATCAGGTCCAGCCGGGCATCCAGATCCTCGCCGACCACCTGGGAGAGGGAAAGGGAGTGAAAGCGGTTGTCCTCCAGATTCAGGACATCCACGTCATGCTGGGAAAAGCGGCGGATGTCCTCCAGGGCGCCGTGTGGTTTGACCAGGGGGGCATCGAGGGCGACGATGCGGGGATAATCGTTTTCCACCCGGTTGACCGCCCGGGTGCCCAGGCCGAAGACGATGCGCAGCATCCCGGCCCGGGGATCCATGCCCTGATTCCAGACGAAGGTGTTGTAGGAGAGACCCACCCCCGCCACTTCGGGAAAGAAATAATGCCGGCGGTGGGATCCGGAGACGCGCTGCACCAGGAGGGCCATCTGTTCGTCGTGCTGGTCGAGGCCCCGCTGGAGGCGATAGGTGAGGGCGTCTTCGTTCATGGTGCTGGCGAAGATGCGCCGGACGGCATCCTCCAGGGCTTCGTATCGCTGCTCCGGCGTCCCCTGGTTGACGCAGAAGAAGCTCTCGTACTTGCCGGCGAAGGCGTTTCCGAAGGCATCCTCGAGGAGGCTGCTGGAGCG
>MWDE01000059.1 GCA_002070395.1 Synergistetes bacterium ADurb.Bin155 | reverse complement strand
TACCAACACGCCGGGCCTGCAGGAGATTACCTTCAGCGTCAAAGACCAGGAAGGCAATGTCGGCGCGGCTGTGCGTAAGGTTACCGTCAAGAACAACTGCAATAAGGAAGAGGGCGAAACGGGCGGTCAGGACGAAGGCGAAGATGAAGGCGAGCCTGTCGGCCAGACGCAGGTGCCCGACGTGGCGCAACAATACCTGGAGGATGCGCAGGCGGTGGTGCTCGGCGCCAACCTGGTCGTGGGTGAAATCACCTATGAATACGACAGCCAGGTGCCGGAAGGGTATATCCTCCGCCAGCACCCGGCGGCCGGCGAGGTTGTGGACCAGGCTACGCCAGTCAATCTGGTCGTTTCCAAGGGTGCCCGTTCCTGCGGGTGCGACACCCCCGGATCGTTTGTATCGGGCGATATGTTCCTCGGACTCCTCGGGTTGATTGTATTGGTCGTTGTAACGCTATGTGCCCAGGGTGGTGCGCTGCGATGATGATTTTCTGCCATAGAGCATCCAGTGGCCGTCGGCGGGAAGGTCTACAGCACGACCGGCGGTCAGGATATAGATGTGGAAGTGGTGCCGCTGCCAGGCACACAAGGAGGCTTGCTATGTTTCATAAGTGTCTCAACACGGTATTGACAGGTGTGTTGTTTTCCCTGTTGATACTTTCCATATCCGGGTGCAAACCGGAATATAAACTGGATGTGCTTGTCAATCCCGGGCCCGACGCGGGGAGCGTGACAAAAGCGCCTGACAAAGAAAAGTATGCGAAAGGGGAAGAAGTAGAACTTCAGGCGGTCCCTTCAACGGGATGGCAGTTCTCTTCCTGGGCGGGAGATTTTGAAGGCCGGGGAAATCCTGTTCGCATAAAAGTAAAATCGGACATGCTGTTGATCGCGACATTCGAATCGAAAGCCGCGCCTGAAGGTGAACCTGCTGAAGGCGAACCGGCTGAAGGCGAAGGGGAAGTCCCCGCTGAAGGCGAACCGGCTGAAGGCGAAGGGGAAGCCCCCGCCGAAGGTGAAGGTGAAGTCCCCGCCGAAGGTGAAGGGGAAGTCCCCGTCGAAGGTGAAGGGGAAGTCCCCGCCGAAGGCGAAGGTGAAGCCCCCGCCGAAGGCGAAGGTGAAATCCCCGCCGAAGGTGAAGGAGAAGTTCCCGCCGAAGGCGAAGGCGAAGTCCCCGCCGAAGGCGAAGTCCCCGCCGAAGGCGAAGGGGAAGTCCCTGTCGAAGGCGAAGGGGAAATCCCTGCCGAAGGCGAAGGGGAAGTCCCCGCTGAAGGCGAGGGTGAAGTCCCTGCCGAAGGCGAAGGTGAAGTCCCCGTCGAAGGTGAAATCCCCGTCGAAGGTGAAATCCCCGCCGAAGGCGAAGTCCCCGCCGAAGGCGAAGGTGAATCTCCTGCCGAAGGGGAAGTCCCCGCTGAAGGCGAGGG
>MWDE01000058.1 GCA_002070395.1 Synergistetes bacterium ADurb.Bin155 | reverse complement strand
AGGTTTATCAAAAGACGTTTCGGCTCCTGGCTCTTCGATGCGTTGAACGCGAATAGGGGTTGCTTCGGTGGTTTTATCGCCCGGCCCCTGCTTGGAGGTCACGGGAGGTATTATATCACCCCTGACAGTATTTTCAACCCCGCCAGCCTTCACAGTTTCGCCGCCCTGGGGTTTTTCGGGTGCAGGTGGCATGGTTGCCTTGCCCGCTTCGGACTGGGGCATCTCAGGGGCAAATTTCTTCCATAGAGCCTGCCCCTCTTCCGTGGCGAAGTTTCCCTGTATCTTTATAGGTTCCTTGGAATCTGCCTGTAGCTTCTTGAGGAGATCGGTTGCTATTCCCATTCTGCGATACTCGGGGTCCACCTCAATCATCTTTACTGCTGTTTCGCCATTCCAATATGAATAATCAACTCTCCCGGCAGGCTTCCCGGTGGCCTCATCAATGGCTGTTATATATCCATGATATTCTTTACCCAAGGCATCGCCA
This sequence comes from Synergistetes bacterium ADurb.Bin155, assembly GCA_002070395.1. Classification (GTDB taxonomy): domain Bacteria; phylum Synergistota; class Synergistia; order Synergistales; family Thermovirgaceae; genus 58-81. Next base: position 972 of record MWDE01000058.1, on the reverse strand, counting down.
CCCTCGGTGTATTTGATGGTGGGCTTCTCAGTGCGTAATTCAGTGCTCACCCCTGCCACCCTGTCAAAGATATCCCCCTTCGGTGACTTCTGCGCCTCGACGGTCCTGGCAATCTCCAGGGCCTTCTCATGGCCTACAATCGGGGCATTCGTCTTGTACGCCTCCCTTCCCTTCGGTCCAAGCCGGGACGCCGCCATGCCGCCAAAGATGCCCTGCGTGACCCCGCCCTCAAGACCGGCGAGCGCCTTCTCCTCCAGGCCTCCGGGTGTCCCCGTTGCCGCCTCGGTCGCTCCGATCGCACCCAGCTTGCCTGCCGCCTCGGTGGGCTTGAGCCCGTGGACCTTTCCGAACCCCTTGGCCACGATGCCGCTCTTGAGCCCGTCGATGATGCTCTGGTCAACCGGCCTGCCCTGGCCATAAGCCGCTATTGCAGAAACAGCGCCGAACGCTGCCGGGTTCGCCATGAGCGGAAGGGTCGGATCACCAAGGCTCACGACGCCCTGGAGGACCGTCTTCGTCAGCTTGTCTGCTGCGCCCTGCGGGTCGGTCTTGAATTCCTCGGCAAGCTCCCGGTCCTTCCGGGCAAGCTCCTGGTATTTCTGCTTGAGCCATGTCCCCGAGTATCCGGGCACGGCCTCTTCGATGATCTTCCCGAGCCCGGCCATGAGGTCCATGGTGTGGGCATGAACCTGGTCTGCCGCCGAGAGGATGTTCTTGCCGTGGGCCTTCAGGGTGTCCATGGCAGGGGTAGGCTCGCCGCTGCGGATGGATTCCTGTGGCCGAGGTGGCGCCCCTGGGGTTGGGGACAGGTACATCTCCCGTTCACTGAGCGGTACAGGAGGGCTCTCAGGAATGACGTTCTTCTCGAAGAAGCCCATCTTGCCGGGTGCGGATGGAGCCCTGCCGGTCGGTGTTCCATAGAGCGCCTCTTCCCCCTGCCCAAGGTTCATGCCGTACAGGGCATTGAACGCC
>MWDE01000057.1 GCA_002070395.1 Synergistetes bacterium ADurb.Bin155 | reverse complement strand
GAGGGTGGACCTGCCGAGAGCAGGGGCCAGGGGGAAGGAGACCGCGGCGTCGCCTCTCGCGAGGAAATGGGCCAGGTCTTTCGGGCTGGACCCGGCCCTGATCGAAGGGAGCGGCCCCGGCGGCCGGGTGGTGAAAGAAGACGTGATGAGGGCCTCCGCCGCCTACCGTGCGACCCCGCTCGCAAGGAAGCTTGCGAGGGAAGCGGGGGTTCCCGTCCGGGAAATACCCGGGACGGGGCCGATGGGAAGGACCACCGCCGGGGATGTGAAGGCGTACCTCGCGTCGCCTCCCGGGGGGAAGGTCAGGGTTTCCCCCGCGGCGGCAAGGCTGGCGGAAGATCTGCGGGTGCCCCTGGAGATGATAAAGGTCCCGGGGAGGATCATGAAAGAGGACGTCCTCAGGGTGGCCGGCGCGGCAAAGGGTGGCGAGGCGGAAGAAAGAAGGGTCCCTCTCACCCGGATGAGGAAGGTCATCGCCGACAGGATGTCCTTCAGCGCTTCCACAATCCCGTCGGTTTTTTTCAACATCGAGGCGGACTTCACAGAATTCATCGCTTTCAGGAAGGCCTTGAACGAGGAACTTGAAGGGAGCGGGAACAAGGTCTCCTTCAACGATATCCTCATGAAGATCTGCGCCAGGGCGTTGGTGGAGATGCCCATGGCCAACGCCTCTTACGACCCCGAGAGGAACGAATACATCCTGCATGAGGACGTTAACATCGGGATAGCCGTCGCCGTTGAAGGCGGGTTGCTGGTCCCGAACATCAAGAAGGTGCAGGAAAAAACCTTGACGGCGGTCGCAGGGGAATCGCTGGAATTGGTCAACAAGGCGAGGAGAGGGGAACTCCTCCTGGAAGAGATGCAAGGGGGAACCTTTACGATCACCAACCTGGGTATGTTCGGTATCCACGACTTCATACCCATCATCAATCCGCCCGAGGCGTGCATCCTTGCAGTGAACGCCGTCACGGAGCGGCCAGCCTACAGGGACGGCCAGGTGGTCGTAAGGCCCATGTCAATGATCGGTCTTTCGGCCGATCACAGGATCCTCGACGGGGCCGATGCGGCGAGGTTCCTTGCCAGGGTCAGGGAACTGGTGGAAAAACCCTGGATGACCCTCATTCCGGAGCGCCGGACCGAAAATGGAGCGTGAAGCGATGGCGACGATGATCACTATGCCCAAATTGGGGCTTACGATGACCGAAGGATCCGTACTGGAATGGAAGAAGAACGAGGGAGATACCCTGAAGAAGGGCGAGATCCTACTGGTGGTGGCGACGGATAAGCTCACCTACGAGGTGGAGGCTCCCATTGACGGCCTGCTCCTCAGGATCGCCGTCAAGTCGGGGGAGACCGTCCCCGTCGGGGCAATACTGGCTGCCGTCGGGGAAAAGGGGGAGGAGATAGACCTCAAGATCGCCGCCCCGGAAGAGGCCGCACCTCCGAGGGAGGAACTCGCCCCTGAAAAGGAAAGGGTGCGCCCCTCCGGTGACCTGGAGGTCATAGAACCCGCCCCGACGAGAGGAGGCGCCGGCCGACGGGTGGCTGTCATCGGCGG
>MWDE01000056.1 GCA_002070395.1 Synergistetes bacterium ADurb.Bin155 | reverse complement strand
ATACTGCGTGCCGTCCCTGAGGTCGGGTTTCTGAGGTATGGCGTCTCTTATCTCTTTCACCAGATAGGCGACATGGGGCTCGGCGCCCTCGTTCACCATGATCTCATAGTTCGGGGTCGGCCACACGAAGTCCTTGGTGACCTTCTTCTGCCGCTCCTCGTCGGACATATCCTCGATGTCCTTCTCCGTTCCGCCGAGGGGTTGAGCAATGTCCGCCCGTGATCCGCCGATGGTCTTGCCCCACTTCAGCTTCCCCTTCTCCTGGAGGGACGTGTACGGCTTGAGGGTCCCGTCCTCGTTCGCCTTGAAAGACATTGCCCACTTTGAGTAATCGGCGTTACCCTTGTCGATGCGGGCCTTGATCTTGTAAAGGTACGTCGCGGCATCCTTGAACCTGCCCTCGCCGACGGCGTCGGAAACCTCGCGGGCAAGCCACTGCGCCTTGTTGTAAACGGTAAGGCCGTTGAACGCCTCAGCCATCTTCTGGCCGAGCTCCTTGACCTCGTCGGTGATCTGATCCATCCACTTCTGAGACTCGCCCAGGATGGAAACAGCATTCTCGACGGCCCGCTGGACCTCTTTCGGAGACCCCTTCATGGTCTTGACCGACTTGGTCATGTCGATCAGGATGTTCCGGACCTCGTCCACGAGACGGCCGTACTGCCCTGCATTCTCATGATCGACTATGGCATGGGCCTGTTTCCCGGTCTCGTCCCTGGTCTTGGTGCTGAGCTCGTCGAACGCCTTGACGGCCTTGTCCTGCTTGGACTCCTTCTTCTCGGGCTTCTCGGGTTTTGTTTCCCCCTGAGGCTCTGCGGGCTTTTCTCCCTCGGGGGCCCGCTCTCCGCCGGTTACCTCGCCAGGCTTCTCGCCCTTGGGCTCCTCTTCTTTGGTGCCCTCAGCCTTGATTTCGCCCTGCCCCTCGAAGAGGTCCTCGTACTTGGCCAGTTGGGTATCGACGAACTCGCGGAAGGTCGCATACCGTTTCATCTCAATCTGCGTTCCGACCTCGTCTTCCAGGGAGGCGATGACGGGATCGTCCAGAGACTCTGGTATGCCGCCGTCTTCGTTGTCCTTCGCCAGATACCAGGATTCACCCTCGTCCTTTTTCTTCCAGTAGAAGTTTTTACCTGCGTCGATGTTCCAGCCGTTCCGCTTCATGAGTTCGGCAAGTGGAACATTCCCCTCTTTCGCCGGCTCGGGTTGCTTCTCGCTCTCCGGGGCACGTTCCCCGCCCTGGATCTCACCTGCAGGTGGTTTCTCGCCGAAGATGTCGTCGAGGCCCGATTCAATATCGGGAGGGAGTTCGCCCTCAGGAGAACGGGCGCCTCCTGTTGTCCCGGTTCCACCCATGAGCTTATCGATGTCTTCCTGGGTGAGTTCGCCTCCAGGAGCTCGGGCACCTCCGGTGATCGGGGGAGTGCCGGGGGTGCCTCCCTGCGGAGTTCCCCCCTCGCCTTCTACTTGCACCCCTTCCCCTTGCCCTTCATCTCCGATCACCTCCTCCTGGAACTCGGGATAATCCTTCGGGTCGAACTCGGTCTTGGTGTCACCCTCGAACGCCCATGTCTTCAGGTCCTCGACGTCGAGCTCATGGATGCTCCCGAGCCCCGTCCATCCTGCCTCGTAGTTCGACAAGTATCCCT
>MWDE01000055.1 GCA_002070395.1 Synergistetes bacterium ADurb.Bin155 | reverse complement strand
GAGGGGGGAGCACCCCGACCCCTTTGTTTCGACTGGAGAGTGATGGAGATACCGGGGGCCGGTATCGTCCGATCACCGTGATGGAGATAGTCATGTGTAACTCTGCAACTCAAGGTATAAAGTTTCATCGGATCAGTACAGGATACAGAGGCAAGGGTATGGAGCACAGAAAGAGGTTGAAGCAGGACCGGGAATAGGCTGGAGAGGGGTTAAAGGGAGACTGGAGAAGGGTGAAGAGGGGGTGAAGGAGAGACCGAAAAAGGGTGAAGAGGGGGTGAAGCGGGACTGGGAATAGGCTGGAGAGGGGTTAAGGAGAGACTGGAGAAGGGTGAAGAGAGGTTGAAGCAGGACCGGGAATAGGCTGGAGAGGGGTTAAAGGGAGACTGGAGAAGGGTGAAGAGAGGTTGAAGCAGGACCGGGAATAGGCTGGAAAGGGGTTAAGGAGAGGCCGGGGAAAGGTAGAAAAGAGTTGAAAAAGGACCAGGAAGAGAATATGGAAGGAACAGGACCTTTAGAAGCCCGGATGGAATTATCTGTTTCTCCCTCGACTCCAGTTTTCCTCTCATCTCCTCCTGTAGTCTTCCCCGGGTAGGTCTCTTCCCCCCGTTCCATCCTCTCACCTCCTATAGCCATCTCTCCAGGCGGATCCCCTCTCTTCCGGCCTTTTCCTCTCTTAACTTCTCCTGCAGTCTTCCCCGGGTAGGTCTCTTCCCCCCGTTCCATCCTCTCACCTCCTATAGCCATCTCCAGGCGGATCCCCTCTCTTCCGGCCCTCCCCTCTCTTAACTTCTCCTGTAGCCATCCCCGGGATAACCTTCTCTCTCCTGCCCCCGCCTCCTGTCAACTCTTCTTGATGAACCCGGATATCTGCCGGGGAGGTGATCCTCTCCTCTCTCCCCACCACACCGACCTTCCCCCTCCCCTCGCGTGCCCCCCTTAAGTTCCAGTCGAAACAAAGGGGTCGGGGATCGCCCCCCCTCCCGCAAAGGATAGAAAGAAGTAAAATACGCGGTACAGGGGTACAGGAAGATCTTATGGAGAGTAACCATCTTAAACCCCTCACCGTGACCGGGGCCGTCATAACCGTCTCGTCGAGCCGGAAACCCGGGACTGACGCCAGCGGAAAGGCGCTCATCGACCTCCTCTCCGCCGACGGCATCGAGGTGACCCACTATGCCGTGGTCCCCGATGATGTCGCGCGGATCCGTGCCGAGGTCTCTGCGGCCACTTCGCGTGCAACCTGTGTCATCGTCACCGGAGGCACCGGGCTCACCCCCGACGACGTGACGATCGAGGCGGTCGCGCCGCTCCTTGCAAAGACGATCGACGGGTTCGGCGAACTCTTCCGCCTCAAAAGTTACGAGGAGATCGGGACCGCTGCGATCCTCTCCCGGGCGATAGCAGGCGTCATCGACGGCCGGGCGGTCTTCTGCATACCGGGCTCGACGAAGGCCGTCACCCTCGCCGCGCGGGAGATCATCATCCCCGAGATCCGGCACATCCTCACCCACGCCTCGTCGGGTCAGCGGTAGACGTCGAGGAGCGCCACCCGCTCGATGACCAGGTCGCGGAACCGGTCCTCGCCCACCACCGCGACCTCCTCGGGCGTGATGCCGAAGAGGTCCGCAAGGCGCGCACGTTTTCCAGGATCGATCGTCTCATCGTGCTCCCCGTCGACGAACGTCACGAGGCCGGCGAGATGGTCACGGATACCCGGCGCCGATGGGCAGACGGCGATGTAGGAGCGGTTCAGGCCAGGATGGATGCCAAAGGATGCAGCCACCTGACACTGCCGGGTCCCCGCGGCGTAAAGGAGCGCTTCCATCTCGATCGAGTTTGCTATCGGGTTGCCGCCGGCCCAGGATCGCCAGGCGTGCCGGAGAGCTGCCTCCACGTGGGCGCGCCCGGCGAGGCGGTCGGCATCGAAGAGTATGATATGGGTC
>MWDE01000054.1 GCA_002070395.1 Synergistetes bacterium ADurb.Bin155 | reverse complement strand
CATCGAGGTCGGGAGGGGGTGCCATCGGGTGTCACTCCCTCGGGTCTCGTCGTAGGGGGCCGAAGGCATAGCCGCGGAGCGGCGTGGCTACGCATCGTAGGGGTCGATGCGTGGAGCTCCGGCGACTCCATGACGTGGGAGACGAGGGGGCGGACTACCCCCTTCGAGGCCTTCCGGTGTTCACGGGTGCAAACGTGCGTAAACAGGCGTAAACGCGAGGGGCCTTGACTCTGTGACACAGGGGCGTGATACAGGGTGCATGCCGACGCCGCACTTCTCGTTCCGCCTCTCGGTCGATCAAGCGGACTCCCTCCGCGACATGGCGAAGCTCTACGGGGCGAAGGATACGTCGTCCTTCTTGCGAGAGATGGTCGGGGCGATGTGCTCGAATGACATGGAGAAGGTGAAGGCCTTCAACGGGCGGTTGGCTACCAAGATGGGCGAGCAACTCACGTTGAAGCTCAACGCCGTGTTGGATGAGGCCACAGGGGCAGGGAAGAAGGCCAAGAAGGCGCGCAAGGTGGCGCAGGGGAGAAAGGGGGGCGGCCGTGCCGGGAAGCGCAATTGAGGCAACAGAAAGCCCCCAAACCGCTGCAACGGTCGGGGGGCTAAAGGCAGTCCATACAAGACGGAACTCCGTGCAGTCTACGGAGCGTAGCCCGTTGGGCAAGTCCGGGCATTGGGCGGCGAGCGAGGGGGGTAGGGGGGATGACCGGCGCCAGCCGGTCGCCCCCCGCCCCCCCGCCGACGCCCTTCCTTGTCTACTGAGTAACAACTCAAACGAAGAGGGGGAAAAAAAGGGCGTCGTCCTGTCGGGTGGCCTGTGGAAATCCGCCTTCATTCTCGCTCAGACCGTGGGGCGGTTGGTCAACATCTACGGCCTTGAGCGTCTGGGGTTTCTGACTCTCACCTTCCGCGCCAACATCACCGATCGGAGGGAAGCGGAAAGGCGCTTCAACTCGCTCCGCACGGGGGTCCTCCTCGCTCGCTATCCCGAGTTCGTGAAGGTCAAGGAGCGGCAGGCGCGGGGCGCGTGGCACTTCCATCTGATCGTTGTCCTGGCTGAAGACATCAGGACAGGGGTGGACTTCACGGCGCTTGAGGCAGGCGATTACAGGACAGCCGGGAAGCATCTGCGCGGCGAGTGGGCCTATTGGCGCAAGACGGCCAAGGAATACGGGTTCGGGCGGACAGAGCTCCTACCCATCAAGTCGACGGGTGAGGGGATCGGCCGCTACGTGGGCAAGTACCTTGAAAAGCACATGGGCAACCGGCGTCCCGAGGATAGGGGGGCGCGGCTCGTCAGCTACTCCAAGGGCACGCGGGCCGGGTCGACTCGCTTCTCGTGGGCGGGGCCGAAGGGCGCGCTGTGGCGTGCGAAGTTCGCGCAGTTCGCGGGCCGTCTCGGCTTCGACGACGAAGAGGCCTTCAAGGCGTGGGCGTATCAAGAATACGGGCCGAAGTGGGCCTACCGTCTCGCCGAGTCGATAGCAGCCGAAGTGCTCGCCGTGAAAGTCGTGGTTGGCGGGCAAGTCGTGGCCGAGACTGAGGGCAGCAAGCGCGATGGTGAACGGGCGGCACCTCCCACCGTCGAGCGGTTCGCGGATCGCGTAGCCAGGTCGACCGCCTACGGCGTCCGGCACGTGGGGCGGACGGTCTTCCTTCGCGGTGGCAGCGATGACGGCGAGTGCATCGAGGTCGGGAGGGGGTGCCATCGGGTGTCCCTCCCTCGGGTCTCGTCGTAGGTGGCCGAAGGCATAGCCGCGCAGCGGCGTGGCTACGCATCGTAGGGGTCGATGCGTGGAGCTCCGGCGACTCCACGACGTGGGGGACGAGGGGGAGGGCCACCCCCCTTCATGGCTGATTGGGATTCCATGGGATTCCATGCAAACCCATGGAATCGCGAGGGGGCTTGACTGCTGTTAAACGGGGGCGTTTAACAGGGTATGCCAACTCCAGTTT
>MWDE01000053.1 GCA_002070395.1 Synergistetes bacterium ADurb.Bin155 | reverse complement strand
AGTTGTTACACCATTCGTGCGGGTCGGAACTTACCCGACAAGGAATTTCGCTACCTTAGGACCGTTATAGTTACGGCCGCCGTTCACCGGGGCTTCAGTTCAAAGCTTCGGCTTGCGCCTAACCTCTCCCTTTAACCTTCCGGCACTGGGCAGGTGTCAGCCCCTATACTGCCGCTTACGCGTTAGCAGAGACCTGTGGTTTTGGTAACCAGTCACTAGAGCCATTTCTCTGCGACCCCCAAAAGCTCCCTATGCTTATAGTTCACTCTCAGAGGCGCCCCTTTTCCCGAAGTTACGGGGCTAATTTGCCTAATTCCTTAACGAGGGTTCTCCCGTTCGCCTTGGTATCCTCTACCTGCCCACCTGTGTCGGTCTGCGGTACGGACGCCTAGTCTTCATCGCTTAGAGGCTTTTCTTGGCAGCAGAGCCCAGTCACTTCTTGCCTTCGGCACGCCATCACGCCTCGAACTCCGGGTGCGGATTTGCCTACACCCCTCAGCGTCCTTCACGCTTGGCACCGGGACTTCCATCCCCCGGCTGACCTTCCCTACTGCGTCCCCTCTTCGCTCCCTCTAGACGGTTCCGGAATCTTAACCGGATGTCCATCGCCTACGCTTCTCAGCCTCGGCTTAGGCCCGACTCACCCGACGTGGATTGCCCTTCCGTCGGAACCCTTGGGCTTTCGGCGAACACGGTTCTCACGTGTTTCTCGCTACTCATGCCAGCATTCTCACTTCTGTGCGCTCCACCACTCCTTCCGGTATGGCTTCCATGCCCACAGAACGCTCCCCTACCCTAGGCTTCCGCCTAGCCATGGCTTCGGTGCTGTACTTCAGCCCCGTTACATTTTCCGCGCAAGCGCGCTCGACCAGTGAGCTATTACGCACTCTTTAAAGGATGGCTGCTTCTGAGCCAACCTCCTGGCTGTCTGAGCACGCTCACATCGTTTCCCACTTAGTACAAACTTCGGGACCTTAGCCGATGGTCTGGGTTCTTTCCCTTTCGACTACGGATCTCATCATTCGTAGTCCGACTCCGGCGCTCTCCAATGCGGGCATTCGCAGTTTGGTTGGGGGCGGTAGGCTTAAGCCCCCTAGCCCATCCAGTGCTCTACCTCCCGCATTTAACACGCCAGGCTAGCCCTAAAGCTATTTCGGGGAGAACAAGCTATCTCCAAGTTCGTTTGGCATATCACCCCTACCCACAGGTCATCCCACACTTTTGCAATAGTGAAAGGTTCGGCCCTCCACGGGGGACTAGCCCCGCTTCAGCCTGCCCATGGGTAGCTCACCTGGTTTCGTGCCTACTCCCTGCGACTCGCCGCCCTCTTCGGACTCGGTTTCCCTACGGCTCCGGCTGTCTCTGCCTTAACCTTGCCACAGTGAGTAACTCGCTGGCTCATTCTCCAAAAGGCATGCCGTTAGGCCTCCTCCCCGAAGGAAGTATAGCCCTTCGACTGCTTGTAAGCGTACGGTTTCAGGTTCTTTTCACTCCCCTCGCCGGGGTTCTTTTCACCTTTCCCTCACGGTACTGGTCCGCTATCGGTCAACAAGAGTATTTAGCCTTGGGCAGTGGGCTGCCCAGCTTCCCACCGGATTAGCGTGCCCGGTGGTACTCAGGTGCTCAAACGGAGAGAAAACGTTTTGGTCTACAGGGCTGTCACCTTTTCTCGCGCGGCTTTCCAGCACGCTTCGACTAACTTTTCCTTTGCTCACTCCGTGGTCCGGATAAGGCCCGACCTCTTGAGTCCTACAACCCCCGGATGACTTAGGCCCTTATACCACTCAGTCATCTCAGGTTTGGGCTCCTCCCCTTTCGCTCGCCACTACTCAGGGAATGTTCTCTTTTCCTGCGGGTACTAAGATGTTTCAGTTCCCCGCGTGCCCTCCTACTGGGCTATGTGTTCACCCAGTGGTGCGCGAGGTTCGCTCGCGCGGGTTTCCCCATTCGGATATCCCCGGATTGGCGCCTGCACACGGCTCCCCGAGGCTTTTCGCAGTGTACCACGTCCTTCTTCGGCTCTTGTTGCCCAGGCATCCTC
>MWDE01000052.1 GCA_002070395.1 Synergistetes bacterium ADurb.Bin155 | reverse complement strand
AAGGTAGCCGTACCGGAAGGTGCGGCTGGATCACCTCCTTTCTAAGGAGTCCCCCGGAAAAGGGGGACGGCAGCACGAAAAGCGGATTCAGCGCACTCTCTCGTTTACGCTTGTGGGGTATAGAGGACTCCACGAGGACCTTGACAGTCGAAAGCGAGCGGAAGTAAGAAGCAGGGAAGAGGTAATGGGAGTTAAGGTACTAAGGGCACACGGGGAATGCCTAGGCGCCTGCGGCCGAAGAAGGACGTGGCAAGCTGCGATAAGCTGCGGGGAGGTGCAAGCAACCATTGATCCGCAGATTTCCGAATGGGGGAACCCGGCTGGGTGTTGAGCCCAGTCGCCTCTGACGAGGCGGTCACCCGGCGAAGTGAAACATCTCAGTAGCCGGAGGAGAAGAAATCGAAGAGATGCCCTGAGTAGTGGTGAGCGAAAGGGGTGTAGCCTAAACCTGTTGCGTGTCAAGCCTGCGGGCGTTGCGCAGTGGGTGTTGAGGGGTCTATCCGGAACCTGCCGCAGCGGGATCGGGGAGTTACAAACGCTTTCTGTAGCCGAACGGTGTTGGGAAAGCCGGTCGAAGAGGGTGAAAGCCCCGTAGGCGAAACGGAAGGCACTTCCTGGGATGGAAACCCAAGTAGGGCGGAGCACGTGGAATTCCGTCTGAATCCGGGCCGACCACGGTCCAAGGCTAAATACCGCAGGCGACCGATAGTGGAGCAGTACCGAGAGGGAAAGGTGAAAAGCACCCCTGGCGGGGAGTGAAAGAGACCTGAAACCGTGTGCCTACAAGCAGTCGGAGCCGGAAGCGGGGGCGACCTCGTGGAAGGTGACGGCGTGCCTCTTGGAAAATGAGCCGGCGAGTTATGGTGTGTGGCGAGGTTAAGGGCTTTGAGGTCCGGAGCCGAAGGGAAACCGAGTCTGAATAGGGCGACAAGTCGCATGCTATAGACCCGAAGCCGTACGATCTATCCATGGCCAGGTTGAAGTCCGGGTAAAACCGGATGGAGGACCGAACCAGGGACTGTTGCAAAAGTCTTGGATGAGCTGTGGATAGGAGTGAAAAGCTAATCGAGTACGGTGATAGCTGGTTCTCCCCGAAATGCATTGAGGTGCAGCCTCAGGCGAGGAACGTGACGGAGGTAGAGCTACTGGATGGACGAGGGGGAGAGTGCTCCTACCGACTTCAACCAAACTCCGAATGCCGTTACGGGATACCTGGGAGTGAGACGGCGAGTGAGAAGATCCGTCGTCGAGAGGGAAAGAACCCAGACCGCCAGCTAAGGTCCCGAAGCGCAGGCTAAGTGTGGTAAGGATGTGGGGACGCCCAGACAGCCAGGAGGTTGGCTTAGAAGCAGCCACCCTTGAAAGAGTGCGTAATAGCTCACTGGTCGAGCGTCGCTGCGCCGAAAATGTAGGGGGCTAAGCCTGCCGCCGAAGCTGCGGACTTCGCGCAAATTGCGCGGATTGGTAGGGGAGCGTTCCATGCGGGGAGAAGTCGGGACGTGAGTTCTGGTGGACTGCATGGAAGTGAGTATGTCGGCATGAGTAGCGAAAAACACGTGAGAAACGTGTTCACCGAAAGCCCAAGGATTCCTGGGGAAGGTTCATCCACCCAGGGTTAGGCGGGACCTAAGGCGAGGCCGAGAGGCGTAGTCGATGGACAGCCGGTTGATATTCCGGCCCCGCCCTGACGACGATTGGACCGAAGGGGTGACGCAGAAGGCTAGGTGCGCCGGGTGATGGAAGTCCCGGTCCAAGGGTGTAGGGGGATCCTGGAGGCAAAACCCTGGGATCGTAACCCTGAGGCCTGATGGGGAGTCTCATTTGAGGCGAAGGCATTGAGGCCCGGCTGCCGAGAAAAGCCTCTAGGGAGGAGTCGGGGCGCCCGTACTGTAAACCGACACAGGTGGGCTGGCTGAGCAGGCTAAGGTGAACGGGATAACTCTCGTCAAGGAACTCTGCAAGTTGACCCCGTAACTTCGGGAGAAGGGGTACCACCCTGGTGAAGCGTGTTCATGTGGAGCTGAGGGTGGTCGCAGAAACCAGGCCCAGGCGACTGTTTAATAAAAACACAGGTCTCTGCTGAAGGCGTGAAGCCGACGTATAGGGACTGACACCTGCCCGGTGCTGGAAGGTTAAGGGGAGAGGTTAGCCTTTTTGGCGAAGCTTTGAACCGAAGCCCCAGTAAACGGCGGCCGTAACTATAACGGTCCTAAGGTAGCGAA
>MWDE01000051.1 GCA_002070395.1 Synergistetes bacterium ADurb.Bin155 | reverse complement strand
ATTTGGTATAAATAATATAGAGCAGGATATACCTGCTGGTTCATTCCTACGAGGAGGGCCGAGATGGCTCGAGTGAACGACATGGAATTGAGCGAAACGGTGACGGCTTCTCTGACCAGTTACGAAGGGGTCCCCGTGCTGAAGGTGACCCAGGAAGACGGAAAGGTCGGATATCTGGCACCATTTCGTGGATACTGTTTCCAGGTAAGTGGGAGTCTCGAGGGCGTCCGAGATCTAGGGGCGAGCACAGTAGTCGGGCTTGGGAACTTTCTCAAGTCGGACCTGGTGCGCCAGCCATACCCGAGGAGCCCCTATGCCTGCAATGCCAGAACCCCCGTATGGGGAGCCTTCCGGGACATGGCGGACCTGGCTATTTGGAGGTGGGCTAAAAGGGAAATGAGCTACTACTACTTCCCCCAGGAAATGGAGGACTTCATACAAGCCACGATAGCGTGGCTTGCTACGGAAGTATCGAGAGACAAATAGAGGGCAGGCAGGGGCGACCGGATAGCCGGCGCCCCCTATCCCTCCCCTCTCTCTCTTAGGCTTCTTTTTACCTCGTCGAAAACGCTATCATATTTGGTATAAATAATATAGAGAGGAATATCCCTCTCATCTCATGGGGCATGCCGCCCTGAGTGGCGGCTAGGGAGAGGGCTGCACCCCCTCCCGAAGAGTGGCCTGGCTGGCATGGTGTCAGCCGGGCCATCCTAACTCTATCGTGCAGGATAGAGGAAGGAGGCAGCGTGAACGCTGCCATGCGAGCGTTTCTCTGCTGGGGGGTAACCCCCAGTGGCCGGGTTCGCGAGAACCCGGCAAATGCGTACTCTGCCGGGCCGGGGTCGGCCTGGCAGAGTTGGTTCTTGTCCCCCGAGTCCATTAAGGACGCGGGGGAGGGGAACTCCCTGGTTGAGTGGGCCCTCGTGGAGGGCCTGCTTAACCGGGGTTCCCTCCAGCGGGTGAAGTATCCGCTGGAGCTCCCCCTCTGGTGGAGGGGGAGTGGCCGATGGGCGGCCCAGGACCAGGGGGGCTGGTACGCCCCCCTGGTCCAGGCTGTCCTGGCCTGGACCGGAATGAGCGATGAGGAGCGTGGACGCTGGGAGGCAGCGTCCGCGCTCCTGGCCCTCTGGGACGCAGATACAACCCAGAGGGCAGCGCGCCTCAGGGCCGCCGAAAGGCGAGCCCTGCGGAGAGGGCTCTGCGCCGAAGAGGCGCAGGGTCTGATGGCCGCAGAGGATGCGGCCGTCGAGAAGTTCCTTAGCCAGGAACAAGAGTTCCTGGCGGAGGAGACTCAGTGGGAGGCGATAGCCTCCCGTCCCGTCTTGTCCAGGGTGGACCTAGACAGGCACTTCCCCGCTCCCTATTTCGATAGGGAGCGGAAGGCCCTCCTCTCGGCTGTCTATGACAGCTGTGGGGAGGGGAAGGAGGAAGTTCTGATCCTGAATGGATCAGACCTGCAGAAGGACCTGCTTCGGCAGGTCCTGAATATAGGGGGCGTTTACGCCCCCCACCGGCCCTTCAGGCCGGCGCTCCCATAGGGCGTGGAGCGGGGCGACCGGCGTGGGCCGGCGCCCCCTACCCCCCTCTCCAAGGCTTCTTTTTACCTCGTCGAAAACGCTATCGTATTTGGTATAAATAATATAGAGCAGGATATACCTGCTGGTTCATTCCTACGAGGAGGGCCGAGATGGCTCGAGTGTTTCATTGTGATATCTGCGGAAAAGAGGATGAGGAGAGCCTAGGAGTGAAGGAAGTCATCAGGAACGGGAGGGTGTTCCTGATATGGGTCTGCGAAAAGTGCGAATCTAAGAAGGAGGCCAAAGTGCGAATCTAAGAAGGAGGCCCCTGAGGGCTAGCTTTCGGGCTAGCTCTCAGGGCGATCCATTACAGATTTCTTTTTTGCCCTCTCTCTATTCCTCGTATACTTCAATCAGATAACCAGTAGCGAACAGAGGAGGCTGGCATGATCACCAAGAATAAGACCTGGCTGGAGACCAACGGGCACTCCCTGTCCGAGCTTCTTTCTCCCGATACTCTAGATCGCTTCGCTTCTGAGTTGGAGAAGATCAAGAAGCATGTCAGAGCCTTTTCTGATGACGAGGCGCTCCGCCTTGCGCTAGCCATCACTAAGCCCTTCGAACAGTTCTTCCCCAATCCATACATCTGCCCGGCTGGCAAGCGCACTGTAGGATACGGCCATGTCATCAGAGGGGGCGAGCCTCCTTTCCCCTGGAC
>MWDE01000050.1 GCA_002070395.1 Synergistetes bacterium ADurb.Bin155 | reverse complement strand
GGGCCCGTCGGCTGTGTCCAGTTCGCACAGACCCACGTCGAGAATGTTGGTTATTTTCCAGCCGTTGAACATTTTACCGTCTGCCTTTAATCGTATAGATAAGGCCTTCCATGTCGTCTCTGATGCCTCTCAACTCTTCTCTGGACTGCCACTCGTCACGGACCCTTTCCACGTGAAAAGCCAACAATCTGACAGCGTTGGCTAACATCACAATCTGATCGGATTGCATCGGAGTCTCAGAAAGAGCGTGCTTAAGCGCCCGGCTGTTAGCGCCAATTTCGCCACAGCATTCATCTCCGCATTGATCTTGTGGAAGTTTGGTTACAAAATCGGGACCTGCCGATGGTACTTGCTGTTTCTCAGACATTTTCCCCTCCTATCATGGTAGCAATTCGTTTCGCTGCGCAACTCGCAGCATGACCCCCGACCGAGTAGATGATCCACCATCCGTCAGGAAGCCACATCGTCATTCACCCCTGTTAAATTCTCCCGCTGTTAAATTCTCCCGCTGTTAAATCAGGAGGCTGGTTTTTCACCTTCCGGTGCGGCCGTCGCGGCCGTGATCACGTCGCCCCCCTTAGCCTTCTGCTGCCGGAGCTTGTCCTTGAGCCCGGTCGCGCCCGTGGGCTGGTCCGCCTTTTCGTCGGCCTCGAACCAATCGGCCGGGGCGCTCATGCCGTCTTTCAGGCTGTTGTAGATCTTGCGGAGATTTACCAACTGCGCCGGCGTGATCGTGTCGAGGCGGCGCTGGATGCGCTTCTCGATCTGATCCTTCGTGACAGAGAATTTCTCGAACGCCTCGATCAGTTTTTTCAAAGCCTCCGGGGACGTGTCCGCCTTTGCCTTTAGGGTCTGCTCACATTGCCCCACGGCCGCCTCGATGACATCGCCGGGGATGATTGCCAGGATCGCCGCCCGAAGCCTTCTCGCCCCCTGGTTGGCGGTCAGCTCGTAAATGTCCCGGGGGTCCTCCAGGCGATAGCTGCCCTTCTTCGTGTGCCGTTCGTGCTTCACCTGGAAGGTCTTGACGTGCCGGGTGTTGTTCTCCAAATCCCACGCGAACGCCTCGACGGTGCTTTCCCCGTTGCGCTGCTCCAGTTCGCGGATTCCGAATTGAAGGTTCTGCCAGTTCTGCGCGATGGCCTCCGCCAGGCGGATTGATGGGCCGGTGATCTCCGTCCCGCCCCGCGAGTAGGAATAAAGGGCCTGTTCCGCCAGGCCAGGGCGCTGGCAGGCGACCGTGATCTTGTCCAGGGCCTCGATCTGATTCCGGGGGAATTTCTTTGCCAGGACAATTGCGCCTTGAACCTCGGCCAGGGCGCGTTCCTGCTCTACGGCCACCATCGCCTGGTTCACGCTCGGCCTTGTGGCCACAGGCGCATCGTTGTAAATTGCGGGTGTCTCCATGATTCTCCTCCTATCCTTTCAAAAGGAACCGCCTCGCGGGTTCCGCCTGTTTGAGATACTGTTGATAGATTTCCGGGCGCTCCCGCTCCAGGGCCTTCGCGTCGAGCATTTTCCTCCCGTTGGAAAGCCGATAGGTTAGGAGCGTGTTGCCGGTCGCATCTACGAGCGTGTCCCCGGCGTCCCCCAGGGCGATGATCAGCCGCCCCTTGATCTCCTCCTCCTGCGCCTCCAGAGTCGCCTTGCTGTCACGGAGCGACCGCAGGTCGATAACGGCATCGAGGAGTCCCGAGGAGGCAACCACGGCCCCTTTTGCGGGGCTACGGCCGAATCTCGCTACGGCGTCTGAGTAGCACACCGCGTCGGGCGGGTTCCCCTCGACGACCCGCTTCCAGAATGTGGCGCAGGCTTCGATGATCATTTCCTGTAGTTCGCGGTCGGATGGCACCTCGTAAAGTTCGGGGCTCCCGCCTGCGATGCTCACCGGGACGTCCGCCACCTCAAAGCCGGTGACGACCATGTAATGCTCGACCTGAACCCGGTAATAATCGGGGATCTCGTCCGTCCCCGGCTCACCCCATCCCTTCGCGCTCCGGGCCGTCTTGATCTCGACGACGCGGCGGTCGTCCGTGAAACCGTCCAGGGACGCCAGCATAAAGGGATACTTGGAATGCGTGATGATCTTGTCGGGGACGCGCACGGCACGGCCTGTCTGATCGCTGTACCATTGGCGGATTGCAGGCTCCATGCGCTTTCCCCAATCTGTCCTTTCATTCCCCTGCCAGTCCTTCACCTCCTTTCGCTTTTCTTGATAAACCTGATAGGCCGTCTTCCAGGGAGACAGCCCCATGATGGCGGCTACGTCGCTGCCGCCCACGCCCTTTCTCCGCTCCTCCAGCCATTGCGGACCGTCCATCGCTCACTCCCCCTT
>MWDE01000049.1 GCA_002070395.1 Synergistetes bacterium ADurb.Bin155 | reverse complement strand
TTCCTGAAATCCCATGAACACTGCATTCCTTTTTTCAAAATCCCCGATTTCTCAGGAAATACGGCGAAGTCAGGAGGACCTGAAGGCGATCCTCGGGGACAAGGGAACGGAAGAAACACAGACGGGCAGGGGAAAGGCCCACGGTTTTTTCCCTGTTTATCTATTTTCCCGACTTCGCCGGGTTTGAACAGGGAAGCCTTGCAAACACCGGATAGTACATCGTGCGTGGGCACTACACAGCCCCTCTTTTCAATTCTGTGAAAAGAGGGGCAGTCGTTTGGGTTTCGGGATTGGTTTTTGTTCCCGTGCCGCCGAAGTCCTGAGAGCACTGTGAAGGGTGAACCGGAGATAGGCCCGGTTCTTTCAGTTTCCGCCCGTCCCTTCCTCCATCGCCCCGTCTCCTTCCGTCCCGGCGCTCCGGATCCCTTTCCGGTTCCTGTATTTCCTCACCGACAGGATCTCCGTGTTCCCAAGCCCACGGACGAGCCCCAGGGAACGGTAGATCTTCCGGGCGTTCTCGCTCATGGCCTTCGGAAAGCGGTAGAGTTTCCCCGTCTCTCCGTCCTTCATGAGGGTGGACTGGACTTCCAGCAGGGCGGTCCGGATGGCCAGGGCGCTCATCACCGCGTTCTGCCGGACCGCCACACGGTGCTGGAGATGCCGGAGGAGGGCGAAGGCGAGGTAGGTGAGGGATATGTGGGCCTCGATCCTGCGGGGGACCCAGTGATATACCGGGCGCATGGAGAGGTCGTGCTTGTTCACCCGGAAGGATTCTTCGATGCGCCACAGGCTCCCGTAATGGGCGAGGATGTCCTGCGCTTCCGCGGCGCTTTCCGCTGGCAGATCGGTGATGACTCCGTGAAGGCCGTCCCACCGGCTGTCCCGGAGGATCTTTTCTTCGTCCAGGATGTACCGGTCCTGTCCGTTTGCGTTTTCAAGGGAGAGGTATTTGTTCGTTCCCCGGTTGGTGACGAGGCTTTTTCCAGGCAGAGCCTTTTTCCCCTGCAGTTTTTTCCGCAGTCGGTCGAGAAGCCGTTCCCGGTCGCAGGCATCCTTCCGCGCACGCTGTTCACTCCAGGTGACGAGCAAATTTCTCCCGTCCCCGAGGGGGGCGGAGTACCACCGGGAAGGTCTGCCCGTCTCTTCTTCCCGTTCTTCCCTCCCGTTCCGTTTCTCTCTCTCTTTCTTCCCCTCCGGGAAGATATCCGATCCTCCGGGCAGGGGCGAGTAGTTCCCGGCGTCGAGGATTTTGTCCCTCATGGACCGGCTGAGTCCCCGGAGTTTCGCCCCCACAACGAAGGAGCATCCCGCCCCCTCCGCCTCCCTCAGGTTCTCTTCCGTGAACATCGCCCGGTCCGCCACCACCACCGTCTGCCGGGGGGAGAAGGTCTCCATGCATCTCCTGAGGACCGGCACCAGGGTGTGCCCTTCAAAGGTGTTTCCGGGAAAGAGGTCGTACCAGAGGGGAAATCCTTCCGGCGTCACCGCCAGGGCGAGCACCACCTGGGTCTCCTGTATCCTGTTGTCCTTGCTGTACCCCGGCACCCTCAGCCCATCCGCCTCAAAGCTTTCGAAGTAGAGGGTGGTCACGTCGAAGAGGAGCAGCGACGCCTTCGTTTCAAAGAGGGACGCGGTCTCCCGCGCCACGATCTCCCTCACACGGTCCGTCTTCTTCGCCAGGGCGTCCATCATACGGTAGATCCTGTTCAGCGACACGTCCGTCCCGCCCTCGTCCTCCAGCCACCGGGACATCCCCCGCTTGCTCGACGGATTGGCGAGGGCGCAGGCGAGGCATTTCTTCAGGACTTCCGTGTTCCCCTTCCCCCGGCTGGATACCCCGAAGATCTCCTCGAAGCCCAGGGAGGAGAACAGGCTTTCCACGACTTCCCCCGGCCCTTCCGTCACCTGTTCCAGGTTCTTCATCGCCCGGAGGTTGACCCGCTCCCCGTCGCCGACCGGCCGTTCCCACGCCTCTTCGTTCTCGAGGAGGGAGAACCCCGGAAGAGAGGGCTGCTCCTTCTCCTCCATCTCCAGAATGAGCTTCCGCCCCAGTTCCCGGAGCTCGGAGAGCTGCTTCTCGTCGCGGGCTATTCCCACGTGCTGGAGAATGACCTGGGAGACCCGTTTCCCGGTGCGGACGGATTTGACGATCTGGACGGATTTTCGCGGACTGAGCTTTGAGGATTTCACCCGGATATACATGGAAAGAGTATACCCGGGGAAAGACTATCTGTCAATAGTGAAAATACTCTAGGCACTACATTTCAATTTCCGGCTTCTTGATTTCCTGAAATCCCATGAACACTGCATTCCTTTTTTCAAAATCCCCGATTTCTCAGGAAATACGGCGAAGTCAGGA
>MWDE01000048.1 GCA_002070395.1 Synergistetes bacterium ADurb.Bin155 | reverse complement strand
TGGTTTTGCTACTCTAAAAATGACCAGATTTTGAGGGAAACGATCACGGAAAACTGACCACCCTGGGCGTAACCCGATACCATCAATGGACGGCGGATGGGAATCGGGGGAGAAAGGATGCTCAAGGTGGACCAGTACGAATACGTGAGGACGGCCCGGCGGGTCTACGGGAAATCGGTGAGCGAGATCGCCCGTGAGACGGGACACTCCCGGAACACGGTGAAGAAGGTCCTGCGAGGGGAACACCGGAATTACGCTGCGAGGGAAAGGCAGGCCTACCCGGTTCTGGGGCCGTACCTGGAGATCATCGACGACTGGCTGGAGAAGGACAAGTTGGTGACGGACCCGAAGCAGCGCCACACGGCCATAAGGATCTACGCCCGGCTGGTGAGGGAACACGGTTTCGGGGGCAGCGCCTCCAACGTGCGGAAATACGTGAGGGGCGCGAAGAAGCGCCTGGGGCTGAAGACGTCCGAGGTCTTCATTCCATTGGAGCCGGAACCGGGAATGGAAGCCGAGGTGGACTGGGGGAACGCCACCGTGATGCTGGACGGAGCCGCAGTGCGGGTGAAGAGCTTCTGCATGCGGTCGAAATCGTCGGGGAAGCCGTTCGTGCGGCTGTATCCGTGCGAACGGCAGCAGGCCTTCCTGGACGGACTTGCCCGGGGATTCGAGTTCTTCGGGGGCGTGTTCCCCGTGGTCGTCTTCGACAACCTGACGACGGCGGTGGAAAAGGTGTTGAAGGGCAAGGGGCGGGTCGAGCGGGAGGCGTTTTCCCGTTTCAAGGCCTACGCCAGCTTCGAGGCCCGTTTCTGCAACCCCGGGAAAGGTAACGAGAAGGGAGGCGTGGAAGGGCTGGTGGGGTTCTCCCGCCGGAACTTCCTGGTGCCTCTGCCGGAGGGGTCGAGTCTCGCGGAGATCAACGAACGCCTTCTGGAAGAATGCGTCCACTACGGGAGGACGCACCGGATCCACGGCCGCGAGCGGATCGTGGACGAATGCCACGAGTCGGAGAAGGGAAGGCTGCTGAAGCTTCCGGAAGTGCCGTTTTCCAACGAGCAGACACGGGCAGTGAAGGCGGACAAGTACGCCACGGTCATCTTCGACAAGAACCGGTACTCGGTGCCGACCCGGTATGCCGGAAGCACGCTTCGGGTAGTGGCTACGGTAGAGGCGGTGGAAGTGTACGAACGCCGGGAGCGAATCGCCCGCCATTTGAGGGAATACGGGAACAACAAGTGGCGGCTGGATCCGGACCATTACCTGGAACTGCTGAAAACCCGCCCCGGGGCCTTTCGGGATGCCAGGCCCATCCGCCAGTGGAGAAAAAGCTGGCCGAAGGCCATGGAGGATCTTCTAAAGAAGTTCCGGGAGGCCCATGGGGAAAGCCGGGGAATCAAGGAGTTCATCGAAGTCCTGCTTCTTTTCCGCACCTATACGGCCGAAGAGGTCGAGTGGGCGGTGGAGGAAGCCCTCTCGGCAGGGCTGAGCGAGGGAGCCGGGGTCCGTCATCTTCTCCTTTGGGGCCGGGGCGTCGACGAGACGCCTCTTCCCCTGGACCGCCAGGGGTGGGTGCCGCTGCCTCCCGCGGACGTTTCGGTCTATGCGGCCCTGGGGAGCCGGCCATGAGCGAAGCCTGCCTTTTCCAGCTGGAACAGAATCTCAGGGCCCTGAACCTGACGAACGCGGTGAAACACCTGGGGGAGAGGCTGAGACAGGCCCGGGAAAGCGGCATGGACTACGGGGAATTCCTTTTGGACCTGACGGACCTTGAACTGGGAATCCGGACGGAAAACCGGGAGAAGCGCCGCCTGAAGGAAGGCCGGTTCCCTCTGTTGAAACTTTTGGAGACCTTCGATTTCGACGCGGCCCCGGGCCTTGACCGGAGGCTGGTGCGGGATCTGGCCCAGGGGGATTACATCGGGCAGAAGCGGAACGTGATCCTTCTGGGCAAAAGCGGGACGGGCAAGACGCACCTGGCCACGGCCCTGGGAATCGAGGCCTGCCGCCAGAACAGGCGGGTGCGTTTCGTCACGGGTTACGGCCTGGCGAACGAACTCATCGAGGCCCGGGCAGAAAAGAACCTGGGACGCCTCATCGCCCGGTATGCCCGGTGGGATCTCCTGGTCCTGGACGAACTGGGGTATGTCCCCTTCACGAAGGAAGGGGGGGAACTTCTCTTCCAGGTCCTGGCTGAGAGGCACGAGCGGGGTTCTGTGATCATCACGACGAACCTGGGGTTTGCCAGCTGGACGCAGGTCTTCGGGGATCCGAACATGACGGCGGCCTTGCTGGACCGCCTGACCCACAAGGCCCATATCATCGAATGCTCCTGGGAAAGCTATCGCCTGAGGCAATCCCTGAAGGAGGTGGACAAGCGCACCGGAAAAACAATTCCAGTCTGATAATCGCGGATAGAGGTCATGAGAGGGTGGTCAATTTTCGAGGATCGGCCCTGGTCAATTTTAGGTTGTCAAAACCA
>MWDE01000047.1 GCA_002070395.1 Synergistetes bacterium ADurb.Bin155 | reverse complement strand
CGGGGGTTCTTCTCATCCGTAAAAGGGAGGTCATCCTTGTCATCACCGCCAGTCTTCCAAAAAAGGACCCACAGAATTCTAGCACAGCGAGCGGCTGGGTGCGCCTTTGAGATGGTCCCGGGAAGGGACTAGTCATCCGCTCCTCTTCGCTTTAACGTCTTCAGCAATGTCCTGGCGGAGAGGGCGAGGTTGAGGGCCTCCTCCTGAGGTACGGATGACCCGTCCTCCTTCAATTCCGCGGCGAGGGTGACGATATCGCCAAGTACGGCATCGATGGCACGCCCCGTTTGGACTTCCCGGGGAACGGAGGAGGCCTGGATTCCCGATATCGAGGGGAGGGCGGTCTCCTTTTTCCCGACCAGGCTGTATTCTCCCCCCTCCTCCGGAATGAAAGACCTTATGCCGTTCTCCTCAAAGGTCTTCGCGAGAGCCAGGGAAGATCCCTGTTCACCATGGGTGATGAAAAACAGTGGATCGGTCCTGAACTGCCTGGCCCAAGCCAGAAGGTCACGGCGGTCGGCGTGGGCCGAGAATCCGTTGATGGTGTGTATCTTGGCCTTTACGGCCACCTCCTCCCCGGCGACCCTGACGTACTTCTCACCCTCTACGAGCCGCCTGCCGAGGGTACTCCTGGCCTGGTAACCGACGAAAACCACGTCGGTGGTCTCCAGGAAAAGGCTGTTCTTGAGGTGATGGACGATCCTCCCGCCGTTGCACATACCGCTGCCGGCGAGGACTACCGCTTCTTTTACCTCGTTAATCCTTTTGGATTCCTCTGCATTGGAGACGATCCTCAAGTTTTCCGGTGAGAAAGGGTCATTGCCCGATCTGATCTGCTCCTGGATCTCCGATGACAAAAGCGACAGGTGCTTGTTGTAGACCTCCGTGGCCTTTTCCCCCATGGGGGAGTCAAAGTAGATCGGGATGCCGGGGGGGAGAATCCCGTCTTTCTGCATGAGCATGATCTCGTAGAGTACCCTTTGGGCCCTGTCCACTACGAAGGTGGGGATCAGGACCTTGCCGTGGTCCTGGATCATGACCTTCATGGCTTCCCTGAACTCCTCGCGGCTTTCCTCGTTGGTCCTGTGCTCCCTGTCACCGTAGGTCGACTCGATGACCACGTAATCGGCGTCCTCGATAACAGAGGGGGTCCTCTCCATCACGGTCTGCTGGGGGCCAAGGTCGCCCGAAAAAACTATCTTGACCTCACCATCCCCGTCATCGACCCAAACTTCGATGTTGGCGCTGCCCAGGATGTGCCCCGCATCCCTGAACCGGACCCTGAAACCCGGGACCGGCTCCAGCATGTCATCGTACGCCACGGGGAGGAGCAGGTCAGAAGCCTTCTCAACGTCCTCCTCGGTGTAGAGGGGTTCTTCGGGGTCCAGCCCTTTCCTCCGGTTCTTGCGGGTCTTCCACTCGGCGTCCTCCTTTTGGATCTTGGCGGCGTCCCTCCAGAGAACTTCCGTCAGGTCCACCGTCGGCGCCGTGGCAATGACCTTCCCCTTGAAACCCATCTTAACCAGCTGGGGGACCCTGCCTGTATGATCCAGGTGTGCATGGGTCAGGAGTACGGCGTCGATGGTGGAAGGGTCGAAGGCGAAGGGTTCGCGGTTTTTATCCTCGTCCCCCCCCTGGTGGAGCCCGCAGTCGACCATGAGCCTGGTGCTTCCCGACTCAAGGATGTAGTTCGAACCGGTCACTTCCCCGGCGGCACCCAGTACGCGTAGTCTTATCGGCATGTCCCGGTGTTCTCCCCTTTCGGATCTTCTTTCAATTCACCTCATTTTATACTAGAATCCCAAGGCGGGCCCGTTCCGACCGTTACGATCACCATGCCCCTCAGGAGGTAACCCCATGGATCTTATGGGCGCATTGTTCATATTCGGCGCACGTTTACTGGATGTTCCGCTGGGCACTTTCAGAATACTGCTTCTCGTCAGGGGGAAAAAACTCCAGGCGGCTTCGACGGCCTTCTTCGAGTCCGGCATCTACCTTATCGCCCTGGGCTACGTCCTTCAGCAGGGCGTCAGGGGGTGGTTGCAGATCGTCGCCTACGCGGGCGGGTACGCCGTGGGCAACTTCCTGGGCGCTACCCTTGAGGAAAAGATCCTGAGCGGTTTCGTCCTCGTCGAGGCGGTGGGTCCAGTCACGGATGAGATGCTTGAAACGGTCGACAGGTTGAGGGACGAGGGTTTCGGCACGACCGTCGTCACGGGTTCCGGCAAAACCGGCGAACGGATGATCCTCAAGATAATTTGCCGGCGCCATGACATAGGGCACGTCGCCCAGGTGATCGGCAATCGGGGCTTTGTTTTCGCCTCCGACGTCAGGGCCGTATGGGGAGGTTACTTCAGGCAGAAGAGGAAGTGAACCTCCAGGCGCACCTCACCAGGGTTCCCGTGCCGGGCAGCCTGATGACCTTCAGCCTTCCCCCGATGAGCGACATCCTCTCGGACATATTGGCCAGGCCGCGATGTCCCTTTACCCGGAGTTCCTCGAAATCCTCCGGCG
>MWDE01000046.1 GCA_002070395.1 Synergistetes bacterium ADurb.Bin155 | reverse complement strand
ACGTGCCTGCCCCCGTGCTCTAGGAGGTTTGCCATGCCACAACCACAACCAGATTTTCGAGTCCACCTGGAATGCCTGACTTCCGGCCCAACCGGAGGAAAGTTTTGGATAGCCGAAGTGTACGGTAGCAAGGCCATCGTCAGGTGGGGACCAATCGGCAAAACCGGCCAGTCGAAAGAATACCTGTTCGGCAACCAGACTGCCGCATTGTCGTTCGTTCTGGACAAGGAAGACGAGAAGAGGGGCAAGGGGTATTACGAGGTCTCGCGGCAAAGAGCACCGCTCACCGCGGCGAAGCCGAAACCCGCTGCACCTCCCGAACCGTCGCCGGCGCAGGGTATCGACATCGTCTCCGACGAAGCCCTTTCGTGGGACTTTTAGGAGGTGACCGATGTTTCTGTTTTCGCCGGACATTATGGAAGCTTACTGGATGCAGACTCCACTCCCCAACGGGGGGTTCAAGTGGTGGCTCGCCTGGCTGTCCCCTCAAAACCTCACTACCATGTGGGGGGAAAACGGACAGCTTGCCCAGTCCAAAATCATCGCTACAGACAACGCGGAAGCAAAGCTCCAGGAAAAATTCGACGAGAAAAGAGACAAGGGGTACTTTTCCCTCGGGACATACTATCCGTCCCGGCATCTGTGGACTCGCGAGGCCAGGGTTACGTTTCCTGCGTTTCCACCATCCGCCAAACCAGGCGCATACAGCGAGAAGTTCGACTCCGAGATTATTCTCTGCAGTCAGGGGAAACCGAAGGAGAGGCTGGTGCTCAAGAACGTGCGAGGCAGCTTTCTCAGCCTCGCGGACGCCTTCCGCTTGGAACACTACATTAACCAGAGCCACCTCACCTACATGACTTACCCGACCTGGCAGACTCTCTTCATCTCCCGCGACGACGCTGTTGCCGTCGCCCGGGACGTCGTTGAGAGGCGCATGGCGAACGGCATGGTCGCCTTGGGGGATCTGGAAACCTTCACCCAGTTCGTCCCACTATCCTTCGGCACCTCGCCGTTGGCTCTGGCTTGGGACTTCTGACCTTTTGTTTTGCACTCAACCCCACGGGGAGGCTTTATTCCCCGGATGGGGGATAGTCTCCTTCGTGGGCCTCAAAAAGCCAGCAAAGGAGACTCACGATGCAAATTCTCAGTCAAGTCGTAATCATCCTGCTCAACGTTACCCTCTGGTCCGGAAAGAAGAAGCTTCGTCCCGAAGACCTTGCGGCAAATGGCATCGAGGTGGACAAGCTGCCACCCCAGGCCCTCGCAAGCCTCGGCACGAAGCGGATTATCTCTCCGGACGCCCTCAGTACCTTCACCAACCTGAAACGTGAGGCGGAACGGATCTGCCTCGCCAAAGGCGTGCGGTTCCTGGGCGGATACGCGATTCCCAAAGATGCTGTTGATTCCCTCATCGAAGAACTGAAGGACATCAAGGAACGGTTTGCCGCGGAAAAGATCGCTTTCCTGTCGGAGTATGACAAGAAAGTGGCCGACTGGATTGCCGAGAACCCGCCTGAATGGGCCCCGGTAATCCGGGCAGCCGTTGAGTCGTCAGCAGCCATTGCAGAGCGCACCTCATTCAACTTCGCCCCTGTAGCAATGGACACACCGAAGGGGATGGAGGAGAACGAGGGACTCCAAGAGGAAACCCTCGGAATGATGGGACAGCTGTATCACGAGGTACGGGTCGCCGCGAAACATGCGTTTGAAGCGACTTTCATCGGACGTCAGGAGGTGAACCGTAAGGCCCTCCGACCGATACTGGCGATAAAGGAGAAGCTGCAAGGCCTCTCCTTCCTCGACCCCGAGACTGTCTCTGAAACCATCACTACCATCGACGAAGTGATCGGCAAGCTGCCCAAGAAAGGTCCCATCACCGGGTCCAATCTCGACATGCTCGCCGGCCTGGTGGGAAGGAGGCTGGCGAACATCGGCCTGCCGCTCCCGCCGGAAACAGAACCCGACGCGGAACCGGAGGAAACCGAACCGGAAGAAGAAGTCGATTTCTTCCCGGTCAATTCCGCAGTACCGTCAACGACAATCACACCACTCGCATTCGACTTTTAGGAGGTTTTGCCATGATTCGAGACACCGAACTGGCAGGCCTCTGCCAGACCATTGCCCGTGACACCGGCCTCGAAGTAACGGTCGGTGGGGAAGGCAGCTTCATCACCCCGGACGGCAAGCGGTTGAACATCGCCGCCATGCCGATGACCCCCGAGGGCCGCCTGGTGGCGGTGGGGCTCGCCTGGCACGAAGTCGGGCACAAACTCTACACACAGATGGAAGACGGGCCGGGCCAGGGACTCTTTGGAAACCTGGTCAACGTGATCGAGGATGTTCGTGAAGAACGCGATTTCATCCTGGATCGACCCGGCGCCGCCTACGACCTTGACGCAGTGACGACGTACTACGCGTCACGGGGTCACATGATGCCGACCGATGCTACGAGCGCTGTTATCGCTCTCACCATGGGACACGGTCGTTTGGAACTCCTTGGGCAGAAGGCATTAGAACCTGCCCGGGACAAAGCACGGGAAATCCTCGAAGAAAACGTCGGGGGCGCATTTCTCGCGCTTGCCGAAGGGATTCTGAAAGGCTTCCACTCCAT
>MWDE01000045.1 GCA_002070395.1 Synergistetes bacterium ADurb.Bin155 | reverse complement strand
CATCCTGGAAAAAGAGGGCCGGTTCCGAAAGCTCCATGACTGGTACCCCGTCACGGTGGGGAACGTCACCGCCGTGAGGTCGGCCGAAAGGTACGGCCGCCAGATGGGTGAAGCCCTGGCCGCCGAAGGTGTCGAGGGCGTGATCCTCACATCCACCTGAGGCACCGGTACGCGTTGCGGGGCAACGCTAGCCAGGGAGATAGAGCGGACGGGCCTGCCCGCGGTGTTGATCACGGCTATACCTCCCATCGCTTTGACCGTCGGAGCGAACAGGGTTGTGCGGGGCGTGGCCATACCCCACCCGGTGGGCGACCCCGGGGAGGAGCCGGCCGTCGAATTCGAGATAAGGAAAAAACTCCTTGAGAAGGCCCTCCGGGCCCTTTGCGAACCCATAAAGGAGCAGACCCTTTTCGAATGAAGGGCGACCGGGTCATCCTGAGTAACAACCCCAGGATCAGGGAGGGGTGGCGGTCCTGCCGCTGGGTCGACGGCGACGCCGCCGAGGTGGCAAGACAGGCTCGGGACCTTATCCACCGGGGGTGGCGGTTTCACTGCCACCCCCTGGCGGGAAGCATCCGGCTACTTAGAAACCCCTTCAGGACCATGATCCTCGATCAGGGTGGGACCCCCGCCTCACCCGAACAGGTAGCCATGGCCGAAGAGGCACTCCGGAGGCTTCGTGCCGAGGATCATGCCGGCGTAACCGAAGCCGACGGGGACGACTACGCCCTCATAGATCTCGACCTGGTGGTTAGGGCCTTGGGCGGCCCCGACAGCGAATAGTATCAGGCCCCGGTACTGGACCGGGGCCTGAGTTTATTGCTTATGATCCGGGCCGGGATATCCTTCAGGAAACCTTGCCGGTCTTGGCGTATTCCTTCAGTTCTTCCAGGGTCATTTTATCGAGGCCGAGTTTTTCCAGCGTGTGCCCTTGGGCGGCATAATCCGTGTCGTGGAGGAAGGACGCCATTCTTATGACGAGATCCACCACGGGCATGGGGTATCCCGCCTTCTCACCGATGAACTTGCAGGGGACCATCGAGAAGGGGACGTCCTCCGTCAGATACCTGCTCCTTACGCCATGCCCGACGATGTCCTTGTAGGGGCTCTCGGGGCTGTTCGCGTACTCGTAGATCGTCTCCGTAGAATTGTGACCGTAGTACATCTTCAACTGGTCCATGATCGGCATGAGTTCGAGGCCGAGCTTCTTCCCCGCGGCCAGGCGCTCAGAATCCATCTGCATCATCTTCTCCGAGACCAGGGGCGTTATCCCGTCCATGTAATGCCGGAAGGTCTTGGGGTTCTTCTCGATATCTCCGTAGTTCAGCAGAACCGGCATCGGGTGCAGGGTGTAGTTGACGTTATCGAAATCCATCTCGAGGATGCTCGACGCCGGGAAAAACTCGATATACCCGCCGAAACAGTCGTTAATGATGTTAAGAGCCTCTTCGTTCTTTGAAACCGGGCAGGTGCCCAGCTTCAGCCTGAATTTTTTCTTGTAGACCATCACCGTATCGAACCGCGCGGTCCGGCAGGCGTAGGGGAGGCTCGAGGTCTCCGAGACGGCCACATCGGCCTCGCATCCGGCGTCGGCCATCATCTTCTTGAGCAGGAAGCCGCCGAAGTTGCCCGGCACAATGACCACGTGCTGTCCGTCCCTCAGGAAGGGGATGAGTTTTTCGAAGACCAGTTCATGGGCGAAGGAGGGAAGCACTACGAAGAAGACATCGGTCCCCCTCGCCACCTCGGCCATATCGTTGGTGACACCGAGGATCTTGCCGCCGCAGGTGATGTCGCCCTCGAGGAACATCTCCCTGGTCTCGTTCAGTTTGATGAAATCCTCGGTCATATCCCGGGGCTTGAACATCACCACCGGGTATCCCTTCGCGGCTATCTGCGCCGCAAAGGCCATCCCTCCGTTTCCGCTCCCAAGGACCGCAAACTTTTTTAGTCCGCCCATCGAATGATCAACCTCCTTTTCAGGCTCTCGGGGGATCACAGCTCGACCCAGGTGCCGGCGTTCTTCTCAAGGGCCTTCCGATAGATCAGGCGCCCCGTCATCACGTCATGGCTGGCTATGCCCATCAGGACCGCGCCCCTTAGGCCCTTCCTCACCGGGGCGGCCTTCCCGGCGCAGATCTCCCCCATGTCTGCGTAGATCTCCGCCTCCAGGGGGTACCCATCCTGGAAGTAGACGCCCTGCTCCTGGGTCCAGAGGTACTGGTTCCTGTTATCGCAGACGAAAGCGTCGCCCTTCATTACCTCCTCACGGAAAGCGGAATCGTAGTCGACGGCGATGCAGAGCACGTCCTCCTTCATCCACTCCCTCATGACGAAGCGACGGGGGTGTTCGACGATGGGGGTGCAGGTGACCACCACATCGGCCCCCTTTACCGCCGATTCGGCCTTGTCCTCTATGACGAGGGGGGCCTTCGGGAAAAGGGGGGCCATGTCTTCCTGGAAGCGCTTCGCCTGCTCGGGGAAGACGTCATGGATGCGCACTTCCCTGATCCCGGGGAGGACTTCCTTCAATGCGGCCAGGTTGGTCCGGGCCTGGACCCCAAGACCGATCATGGCGACCACTTCAGAGCCCGGTGAGGCCAGGTGGCGGGCGCACACACCCGACGCGGCACCGGTCCTCCAGGCCGTCATCCAGTTGGCGTCCATGACGGACTTGATCATCCCCGTTTCGGGGTCGTTCATGCACCAAACGCCGTTGATATAGGGAAGACCCTTGGCCTGGTTGGGGGGGTAGCCGGCGGCCCACTTTATGCCCACCGCGTCAACCTCGCCGCCCATCCAGCAGGGCATGGCATGGATAAAGCAGTCCTTCCGGGGGTGGACACCTATCTTGGCCGGCAGTTCACTCTGGTCGAGCCCGTTAAGCCGGAACCCTTCTTCGACGGCATCCATGACCTCCGTCATAGGTATCTCCAGGGATTCCACATCCCTCTTCGAGAGCCAAAGAGCTTTCATTCTTTTACCTCCTCCTCAAATAGGGTGCATCGTCCCTTTCGGTTCATCCCTCGCGGGTGACCTCCAGGATCCCCCTGTCGCCGTCTACGCGAACCCAGTCCCCGGTCCTGATCGTTTCAAAGGGGTCTTCCTCCAGGTCGGTCACGGCGGGGAC
>MWDE01000044.1 GCA_002070395.1 Synergistetes bacterium ADurb.Bin155 | reverse complement strand
CTTCACAGGTGCTGCATGGCTGTCGTCAGCTCGTGCCGTGAGGTGTCGGGTTAAGTCCCGTAACGAGCGCAACCCCTGCTCTTAGTTACAAGTGTCTAAGGGGACTGCCGGCGATAAGCCGGAGGAAGGTGGGGATGACGTCAAGTCAGCATGGCCTTTATATCCAGGGCTACACACACGCTACAATGGGCGGTACAACGGGCCGCGAAGCCGTGAGGCGGAGCGAATCCTGCCAAAGCCGTTCATAGTTCGGATTGCAGGCTGCAACCCGCCTGCATGAAGTTGGAGTTGCTAGTAACCGCGCGTCAGCCATAGTGCGGTGAATACGTTCCCGGGGTTTGTACACACCGCCCGTCACGTCATGGGAGTCGGCCACGCCTGAAGCCGGTAGCCTAACCGGAAGGGGGGCGCCGTCGAAGGTAGGGCTGGCGACTGGGACGAAGTCGTAACAAGGTAGCGGTACCGGAAGGTGCGGCTGGATCACCTCCTTTCTAAAGGGAAGTACGGTGGGGCGACCCACTGGCGTTCAGAGGTGTACCTGTCACTATTCAGCGGTTAAGGGGGGCCTGTAGCTCAGTTGGTAAGAGCACACCTCTGATAAGGGTGGGGTCCGTGGTTCGAGTCCACGCAGGCCCACAGGACTTTAAGGGGGAGAGGGGGGATGTAGCTCAGGCGGGAGAGCGCCTCCCTTGCACGGAGGAGGTCAGGGGTTCGAATCCCCTCATCTCCATAAGCGTGGACAGTTGGCGCGTGGGGTGGCGGGGGCCACGCCAGGGGCCAGCGGTTGACGCTGGGAGCACCTTAACACACACAATGAACAGGCAAAGAAAACTGCGAGAAGTTCAAAGACTCCGTATCACGTGGAAGAAGTTAATAAGGGCGTACGGAGGATGCCTGGGCAACAAGAGCCGAAGAAGGACGTGGTACACTGCGAAAAGCCTCGGGGAGCCGTGTGCAGGCGGAGAGCCGGGGATGTCCGAATGGGGAAACCCGCGCCAGGGAAGCTGGCGCACCAGCGGGTGAACACATAGCCCGATGGGGGGAACGCGGGGAACTGAAACATCTTAGTACCCGCAGGAAGAGAGAAGATTCCCTGAGTAGTGGCGAGCGAAAGGGGAGGAGCCCAAACCTGAGATGACTGAGTGGCATAAGGGCCTAAGTCATGCGGGGGTTGTGGACCTGACGAAGCCGGGCCTTATCCTGGCGACGGAGTGAGCAAAGAGGGCGTTAGTCGAAGCGCACTGGAAAGGCGCGTCAGAGAAGGTGAGAGCCCTGTAGACGAAAGCGGCCTCTCTCCGGTCAGGCACCAGAGTACCACTGGGCACGCTAATCCGGTGGGAAGCGGGGCAGGCCACTGCCCAAGGCTAAATACTCTTGTTGACCGATAGCGAACCAGTACCGTGAGGGAAAGGTGAAAAGCACCCCGGCGAGGGGAGTGAAAAGAACCTGAAACCGTACGCTTACAAGCAGTCGGAGGACGATCCTCTTAAGGGAGGGTGTTTGACGGCGTGCCTTTTGGAGAATGAGCCAGCGAGTTACTCTTGGTGGCGAGGTTAAGGCAGAGACAGCCGGAGCCGTAGGGAAACCGAGTCCGAAGAGGGCGTGGAGTCGCCAGGAGTAGGCACGAAACCAGGTGAGCTACCCATGGGCAGGCTGAAGCGGGGCTAGTCCCCCGTGGAGGGCCGAACCTTTCACTATTGCAAAAGTGTGGGATGACCTGTGGGTAGGGGTGATATGCCAAACGAACTTGGAGATAGCTTGTTCTCCCCGAAATAGCTTTAGGGCTAGCCCGGCGTGGTGAATAGAGGAGGTAGAGCGCTGGATGGGCAAGGGGGCTTACGCCTACCAACCCCAACCAAACTACGAATGCCTTTATTGAAGAGCGCCGGAGTCGGACTACGAATGATGAGATCCGTAGTCGAGAGGGAAAGAGCCCAGACCATCGGCTAAGGTCCCGAAGTAGGTACTAAGTGGGAAACGCTGTGAGCGTGCTCAGACAGCCAGGAGGTTGGCTCAGAAGCAGCCATCCTTTAAAGAGTGCGTAATAGCTCACTGGTCGAGCGCGGTTGCGCGGAAAATGTAACGGGGCTAAAGTACCTTACCGAA
Source organism: Synergistetes bacterium ADurb.Bin155 (assembly GCA_002070395.1). GTDB lineage: Bacteria > Synergistota > Synergistia > Synergistales > Thermovirgaceae > 58-81. Next base: position 1,268 of record MWDE01000044.1, on the reverse strand, counting down.
GCCATGGCTATGCGGGAGCATAGGGTAGGGGAGCGTTCTGTGGGCAGAGAAGCCGTACCGGAAGGAGCGGTGGAGCGCACAGGAGTGAGAATGCTGGCATGAGTAGCGCGAAACACGTGAGAACCGTGTTCGCCGAAAGCCCAAGGGTTCCGACGGAAGGGCGATCCCCGTCGGGTGAGTCGGGCCTAAGCCGAGGCCGAAGGGCGTAGGTGATGGACATCCGGTTAAGATTCCGGAACCGTCAGGCGGGAGCGAAGGGGGGACGCAGCAGGGGAAGTCAGCCGGGGGGTGGAAATCCCGGTGCCAAGCGTGAAGGACGAAGAAGGAGACAGGTAAAGCCGTTTCCGGAGTTCGAGGCGTGATGGCGTGCCGAAGGCAAGAAGTGACTGGGCTCAGCTGCCAAGAAAAGCCTCTAAGCGAAGAACGTCGGGCGCCCGTACCGCAGACCGACACAGGTGGGCAGGTAGAAGATACCGAGGCGAACGGGAGAACCCTCGTTAAGGAATTAGGCAAATTAGCCCCGTAACTTCGGGAGAAGGGGCGCCTCTGGGGGTGAGCTATAAGCATAGGGAGCCTCTGGGGGTCGCAGAGGAATGGCTCTAGTGACTGGTTACCAAAACCACAGGTCTCTGCTAACGCGGAAGCGGCAGTATAGGGGCTGACACCTGCCCAGTGCCGGAAGGTTAAAGGGAGGGGTAAGCGGAAGCGAAGCTCTGAACTGAAGCCCCGGTGAACGGCGGCCGTAACTATAACGGTCCTAAGGTAGCGAAATTCCTTGTCGGGTAAGTTCCGACCCGCACGAAAGGTGTAACAACTAGAGCACTGTCTCAACGAGGGGCCCGGCGAAATTGAACACGCGGTAAAGATGCCGTGTACCCGCAGCAGGACAAAAAGACCCCGTGGAGCTTTACTGTAGTTTGGCACTGGATGAGGGTTGCGTTTGTGTAGGATAGGTGGGAGGCGGAGAAGCTGGGACGCGAGTTTCGGTGGAGCCGACGGTGAAATACCACCCTGGCGCAATCTTGATTCTAACCCTGGTCCGTGAACCGGGCAGGGGACCGTGCCAGGCGGGCAGTTTGACTGGGGTGGTCGCCTCCTAAAAGGTAACGGAGGCGCTCAAAGGTTCCCTCAGGTGGCATGGAAACCCACCGGAGAGTGCAAAGGCAAAAGGGAGCTTGACTGTGAGGCCGACTGGCCGAGCAGGGACGCAAGTCGGACTTAGTGATCCCACGGTACCGAGTGGAAGGGCCGTGGCTTACCGGATAAAA
>MWDE01000043.1 GCA_002070395.1 Synergistetes bacterium ADurb.Bin155 | reverse complement strand
CTTTCACCTTCGAGAACACCCATGGCGAGGACCGCCATTATCGGGCCTATGGAAGCCAGGCCCACGAGGCCGAAACTGTCGCTCTCGGAATCCCTGGTCCCCCTGACGGCGGCGATACCCACGCCTAGGGCTATAGTGAAGGGCACTGTCATGGGACCCGTGGTGGCCCCACCCGCGTCAAAGGCGATCCCGAGATACCGCGGGGCGGAAAAATAGGCGAGGCCGAATACCAGGAAGTAAGATGCGATCACCAGGAGATAATAGGGCATCCTCAAAAGGATCCTTCCCATACCGATGGCTACGAACAAACCCACACCTACCCCGATCATCGATATGAGGACCGTCCTGGAGATCGTCGGCGTGATCCATCCCACCTGCGCCACCAGGACCCTCACGTCGGGCTCGGCGATGGTGATAAAAAAACCGACCAGGAAGCCGGAAGCGACGATGAGCACCACGTTCCTTTTATGCACGAGGGCCGATCCGATACGATGCCCCATGGGAAGGATCCCCACATCGGTTCCGAGCAGGAAAATGCCGAGGCCCAAAATTATGAGCAGCCCACCGGTGAGAAACCGCATAAGGAGCGGGACACCGATCGGCGCCAGCGTGGGGTAGAATATGAGCACCAGGAGCATGATGGGGATGACGGATATGCCCGTCTCCCTGAGTTTTTGAAGCAGGTCCATGGGCGGGGTCTCCTTTGCGGGACGTCAACGGGACGGCGGTAAGTTGCTTTCCCCTACCTGAAAGGATAACCCAGGCCCGGTTTGTCTTCCACCTTTTCAAGGTTAAAAATCCAGCTGACCCGAAAGGAGAAGGATCAAAGTGGCGGCTTTCGCTCAAAGGATGAAAACGATGGAAGGCACGGCGGCCATCATCAGGGGGCTCTTCGGCACGATGAACGACCCCGGCGTCATTTCCTTCGGCGGGGGCGCTCCGGCCAGGGAGGCGCTGCCGGTGGACCTCGTGAGGGAGATCGCCAACGACGTGATCAGGATCGACAGCCGCGGTGTTGAGGCTCTGCAGTACGGCAGCGTGCCGGGACTGCCCGACCTGAGAGAGGCCGTGTCGACGGTTCTTCTGGCGCCCAAAGGCGTGACCGCCGACCCCTCGAATATCCTGATCACCAGCGGAGGCCTCGAGGGGATAAACCTCCTCTGCCAGCTTTTTATCGACCCCGGCGATGTCATCCTGGTGGAATCCCCCACCTTCGTGCACTGCGTGGAGATATTCGAGATGTTCCAGGCGAGGTGCGTGAGCGTGGCCATGGATGACAGCGGTATGGTCCCGGAAGACCTCGAGGAGAAGATAAAGCGGCACTCTCCGAAGATGGCCTACCTGATACCGACCTTTCACAACCCGACGGGAAGGACCCTTTCCCTGGAAAGGCGTGAAAGGATCGCCGGGATCGGAAGCGCCCATGACGTGATCATTCTGGAAGACGACCCCTACAGGGATATCCGTTACAGCGGGGTGGACCTCCCGCCGATAAAGAGTTTTGATAAAACCGGCCATACCGTCCTGGCGAGCAGCTTTTCAAAAATATTCTCACCCGGGAGCAGACTGGGTTACGTTTTCGCCTCCGACGAAATATCCTCGAAACTCCTCGACGCGAAGACAGCCACGAATTCCCATACGTCCATGCTGCCCCAGGTGATCTGCGCGGAATTCTTCAAGCGGGGTTACTATCCCTCTCATCACGACAGGATCTGCGGCCTCTACCGCGAACGACGGGACGTGATGATCGACAGCATCGACCGGTTCTTCCCTGAAGGCACGGAAAGGGTCTTCCCCGACGGGGGGCTCTTCACGTGGGCTACCCTACCGTGCGGGATCGATACGACGGAACTCCTGGCGGAATCACTGGCGAACCCCGATGTCAGGGTGGCCTTCGTGGCGGGCGAGGGCTTCTTCATAGAGGGGGGGGGAATGGGAAGGGATAGCATGAGGATCAGTTTCGGAAGCGTGCCGCCCGAAAAGATCAGGGTCGGTGCCGAGCGCCTGGGCCGCCTTATCCTGGGCAAGCTGGGGTGACAGGCCTGCTTCATCCCGGCGCTTAAGGCGGCGGCGAAGCCGGGGGCAGACAGTACAACGGGCCGGTTCAGCCACCACGACGGAAGGCCCGGAAACCCGGGTTTATCAGGCCGGGTATCTCTTCACCCCTGAAAAGGGCGATGACCGAGTCGACGGCCCCCCGGACCTCCCTGTAAAGGGCCTCCGGCGTCCAGGAGGCCAAATGGGGCGTCAGGATCACATTTTCAAGGTCGATAAGAGGGTGATCCGGCCCTGGCGGCTCGACGGTGAAAACATCCAGGGCCGCGAAAGCCAGCCTCTTTTCCCTCAGGGCGGCCTCAAGGGCCAGCTCGTCCACTAGTTGTGCCCGCGCCGTGTTTATGACCCCCGCCGAGGGCTTCATCATCTTCAGTTCACGGTCGCCGATCATCCCCTGGGTCGATCCGCTCAGGTTGCAATGAAGGCTTAAAACGTCCAACCCGGGCAACACCTCATCCAGGCTGCCCCTAAAGGCGAGGTATTCTGGTTCGCTCCCGTCGGGCTCGTAGAAGGGGTCGTGGACTTCCACGCGGCAGTCGAAACCGGCAAGGCGCCTCGCGACCTCTTTCCCGACGGCACCGAAGCCGATGAGCCCCACCGTCTTGCCCAGCAACTCCCGCCCGAACATGTCGGTGGTATTGCGGTCCAGCCCTTTGCCGATGGACGTGGAAATGAAGGGGAAACGCCTGAGGCAATCAAGGATCAGCATCACCGTGAACTCGGCCACCGTCGAAGAGTTGGCCCCGGGGACGTAGGTCACGGCTATCCCCCTCCCGGTGGCCGCATCGACATCCACGCTGGAGGGTTTGCCCCCGCACTTGGCTATTATCCTCAGGGTTGGGAGGTCGTCCATGTCTTCAGCGGAAAAACCGCAACTGGAGGTGATGATCACGGCCTCCGAACCCCGGGCCAACTCCCTGGCGAGTTTCGGCCCTATCGTGCCCGCGGGGGAAAAGAACTCCACCTCGCCGAACACTTCCAGGGGCTGGTACCACTCCCTGGGCCCTTCCGGTTCGATGACCACGATCCTTCTTTCCGGCATGCTTTCCCCTCCGGTCTATCGTGATGCTCCGCCTTGACGATATTATCCCAGTTCTCACTTTTTGTCCCTCCTGATCCACGGCATCGCACCCCCTTACCACCCCGGCCAGGCCCATCGGCACGATGGTAAGGAAAGCTTAGGGAAAACCCCGGCCGCCCCGCCCCCCAGACCCGGCGAACCCAGGCTCTTGCCGGTGGACACACCATAGCTGAAAGGTGGATTTATTCGATCATTTCCTATAAACTTTTTATCTCTCAGGGTGACCCGACCTGGGTCTTAACCAGAGCCGAGGGAGGCCTCCGATGTTGAGATCTATGCCCAGATTTTTCTGCCTCACCCTTTTCTTCCTGTTGTTACTCCACCCATCCGCGGTCCCTGCGGCGGGGTCCCT
>MWDE01000042.1 GCA_002070395.1 Synergistetes bacterium ADurb.Bin155 | reverse complement strand
AAGCGCAAAAAATAAGAGAAGGAAAAAGTTTCCGGCAACGACCTACTCTCCCACGGGTACCCCCCGCAGTACCATCGGCGCTGGAGGGCTTAACTGCCGGGTTCGGCATGGAACCGGGTGTGTCCCCTCCGCTATGATCACCGAAAACTTCCTTCCTTCTCCTAAAGCCACCGAAAACAAACGACCCACCTGACCACAAAGGACAGATCACCACGATCACTTCTCGCCCACGGATAGTAACAAAAACGAAGAGTTCTTCACCCGTGACCCCGGATCGGCAACTCCCGGAGAACACCTGTATGAGGTCAAGGCCTCGGTGTATTAGTACCGGTCGGCTCAACGCCTCTCAACGCTTACACCCCCGGCCTATCAACCCTGTAGTCTACAGGACACCTTACCTGGCTTCCCAGTGGGGTATCTCATCTTGGGGTCGGTTTCCCACTTAGATGCCTTCAGCGGTTATCCGATCCGCACATGGCTACCCGGCTTATGCCGCTGGCGCGACAACCGGTACACTAGCGGTGCGTCCACTCCGGTCCTCTCGTACTAGGAGCAGCTCCCCTCAAATACCCTACGCCCATGGTGGATAGGGACCGAACTGTCTCACGACGTTCTAAACCCAGCTCACGTACCGCTTTAATGGGCGAACAGACCAACCCTTGGGACCTTCTCCAGCCCCAGGATGCGATGAGCCGACATCGAGGTGCCAAACCTCCCCGTCGATGGGAACTCTCGGGGGAGATCAGCCTGTTATCCCCGGGGTAGCTTTTATCCGATGAGCGACGGCCTTTCCACTCAGCACCGCCGGATCACTAGGACCAGCTTTCGCTCCTGTTCGACATGTCTGTCTCACAGTCAGGCTACCTTATACCCTTGCGCTCTTCAGGCGATTTCCATTCGCCCTGAGGTAACCTTCGCGCGCCTCCGTTACTCTTTAGGAGGCGACCGCCCCAGTCAAACTGCCCACCTGACAATGTCCCGTCGGCCGATTCAGACCTGACGGTTAGAACCCCAGTACGTCAAGGGTGGTATCCCAACGACGACTCCAGCAAAGCTGGCGCCCTGCCTTCTAAGTCTCCCACCTATACTGTACATGACTTACCGAAATCCAATATCAAGATACAGTAAAGCTCCACGGGGTCTTTCCGTCCCACCACGGGTAACTGGCGTCTTGACCAGTACCACAATTTCGCCGGGTCCCCCTTCGAGACAGCGCCCAGATCGTTACGCCTTTCGTGCAGGTCGGAACTTACCCGACAAGGAATTTCGCTACCTTAGGACCGTTATAGTTACGGCCGCCGTTTACTGGGGCTTCAGTTCACAGCTTCGCAAGAGTCTCCCCTCACTAACCGATCCCCTTAACCTTCCAGCACCGGGCAGGCGTCAGACCCTATACGTCGCCTTACGGCTTATGCAGAGTCCTGTGTTTTTAGTAAACAGTCGCCTGGGCCTGGTATCTGCGACCACCCTTAGCTCCACATGTCATACGCTTCACCAGGGTGGCACCCCTTCTCCCGAAGTTACGGGGTCAACTTGCAGAGTTCCTTAAAGAGGGTTCTCCCGTCCGCCTTAGCCTTCTCAGCCAGCCCACCTGTGTCGGTTTACAGTACGGGCGACATAGATCCTCCCTAGCGGCTTTTCTTGGCAGCTGAGCGTCAATGCCTTCGCCCCCGTGGGGGCTCCCACTCGGCTCTCAGGGTTATGGCCACGCGGTCTTGCCTACGTAACCCCCCTACGACCTTGAACCGGGACTTCCATCACCCGGCGCACCTAGCTTTCTGCGTCCCCGCTTCGGTCCATGCGGATCCACGTCGGGGCAGGATTGTCTACCTGCTGTCCATCGCCTACGCTCTTCAGCCTCGGCTTAGGTCCCGCCTAACCCTGGGTGGATGAACCTTCCCCAGGAATCCTTGGGCATCCGGCGAACATGTTTCTCACATGTTTCGCGCTACTCATGCCAGCATTCTCACTTCCGTACAGTCCACCAGTCCTCACGAACCGACTTCTACCCGTACAGAACGCTCCCCTACCACGTACAGACCTATATCCGTACATCCGCAGCTTCGGCGGCGTGCTTAGCCCCCCACATTTTCGGCGCGGCAACACTCGACCAGTGAGCTATTACGCACTCTTTCAAGGATGGCTGCTTCTAAGCCAACCTCCTGGCTGTCTGGGTGTCACCACATCCTTGTCACACTTAGCACGCTCTTCGGGACCTTAGCTGGCGGTCTGGGTTCTTTCCCTCTCGACCACGGACCTTCTCACCCGTAGTCTCACTCCCGCGCATCCAGTAACGGTATTCGGAGTTTAGTTGGATTTGGTAAGACCTATGTCCCCCGCACCCATCCAGTGCTCTACCCCCGTCACTTTCTATCTCGCGAGGCTGCACCTCAATGCATTTCGGGGAGAACCAGCTATCACCGAACTCGATTAGCTTTTCACTCCTATCCACAGCTCATCCAAGTCTTTTTCAACAGACGACGGTGCGAGCCTCCAGTCGGTTTTACCCGACCTTCACTCTGTCCATGGATAGATCGTCCGGCTTCGGGTCTGCACCACGAGACTTATCGCCCTATTCGGACTCGGTTTCCCTTCGGCTCCGGACCTTGGAGTCCTTAACCTCGCCACGTAATGCAACTCGCTGGCTCATTTTCCAAGAGGCACGCCGTCACCCCTTACGGGGCTCCGACTGCTTGTAAGCACACGGTTTCAGGTCTTTTTCACTCCCCGCCAGGGGTGCTTTTCACCTTTCCCTCTCGGTACTGCTTCACTATCGGTAGCCGATGGTATTTAGCCTTGGATGGTGGGCCACCCTGATTCAGACGGAATTCCACGTGCTCCGCCCTACTCGGGAGCAAATCGGGAGAGACTTCTCTTTCGCTTACGGGGCTATCACCCTCTGCGGCAGGCTGTTCCAACACCTTTCAACTAGAGAAATCCTTTGTAACTCCCTGGAAGCTCTGCAACGCTCCCCAATCTGTCCCGCAACCCCAGAAACGCAACGCTTGCAGGCTTGACACGTCCCTGGTTTAGGCTACGCCCCTTTCGCTCACCACTACTGAGGGCATCTCTTCGATTTCTTCTCCTCCGGTTACTGAGATGTTTCACTTCACCGGGTCGCCGACCTCGTAAGGTCGCCCGAGCATTACCCCGGGCAGGTTTCCCCATTCGGACATCCGCGGGTCATTCGGTCGCTTGCACCTAACCGCGGCTTTTCGCAGCTTGCCACGTCCTTCTTCGGCCATCGGCTCCAAGGCATCCCCCGTGTGCTCTTTATACCTTGACCCCATACAGGTCTTCCGTGAGACGTAAGGCCCTTTCCCCCAAAACTCTCCCCCATACACTAGACGACAGCTACTGCCACCGCCTAACAGGGGAAAGCCTCAAGGTCCATCGCCAAAACGTCACACTACACGAGTAATCCTCTTCGTCTAAAACAAAATGCTTCCTATCCGTGCTTCATATCCTATGGCCCTAGATCGCCACCCTAGGGTTGTCAAAGTGCAAAGGCGCCACGACGGTTGGTGGAGATGATCGGACTCGAACCGACAACCCCCGCCGTGCAAGGGCGGTGCTCTCCCGTTGAGCTACATCCCCAGATTACGCCAAAAAATGGTGGGCCGAGGTGGATTCGAACCACCGACCTCGCGGTTATCAGCCGCGTGCTCTAACCAACTGAGCTATCGGCCCACAACAAAACACAGCGCACAAATTTCAGCCAGCGATTCAAGCAAATCAAGGGAGTTCGACCTGTTTAAGGTCGTGGCCTTAAGCTAAGAGCTTTAGGCCCGGCGAGCCTTCTGTCCGAAGGC
>MWDE01000041.1 GCA_002070395.1 Synergistetes bacterium ADurb.Bin155 | reverse complement strand
CTGGTCTCCTTTCGCCATCATGTCGCCCGTCTGGAAGTCCTGCTCCCGCCCGAAGCGGGTCTTGCGCCGCCAGAACATGATGATCCCGCGGCCGTCCGTCTGCAGGAACCAGGCGTCCGTGTCCGACAGGTACGGCCAGACGCAGATCTCGACCGAACGGCCGGACTGCTTCATGGCGTTGATGGCCCGGTTGCCGGTATCCGGACGGTCCGGGGAGAAGACGACCTCGCGGGCGTTCTTCTCCAGCTGAGGAGGAACCCACAGTTTCCGGACCTTCTTCTGAATCCGCTGCTGCCGGTGGTTGTACTGATTCTCCGCCGCGATGACCGCGCTCCAGTAGGTGGAATAGGTCAGGTCGGTGGAAGTCAGGTAGTTTGAATAGGTGGACCCGTCCAGGCGCGTATGGGACGCGCTGAACAGGGCGACGCCGTCCCGCGTTGTGTGGTAGGTCGTCGCGGTCCCGCTGTTGAAGAAACGGGCCGCCATCTTCTCCGGGTTCACGGCCAGGGACTCTCCGAGGTCGAAGAACATCTCCTTCAGGTCATCGGCGTTTCCGCCCCCACCCAGCTCATAGAGGTTGTCCTCGATCGCTTCCTCGGTGATCCGCACCCCGAGGGCATAAACAGCATGCACCCAGGACTGCTTCGCACCTGCGATCTGGACATCGTAGGTAATCCCGGCGCCTTCGCCCTTGGCAACGGGGTCGCCCAGGCCGGACCGGATCGCATCCTCTTCCTTCTTCTTCTTGCTGTCCTTGATCGTGCAGAGCTTGGGGTACATCAGCTCTCCCCTCTTGCTCAGGTAACTATCGACGGCCACGGCAAACAATCCGGGGACGTACTCATTGACGAAGCGTGATCGTGTCCACATAATGACGTCCTCCTTTCGTTAAATTGCCGTTGCGCTCGACTTGAAGTGAGCGTTCGGGTTCGGCATGACGACCCACCGGCAGTATGCCGATCCCACGGTGTCGTCCTTGTAGGAACGCAGGATTCTCAGGGCCAGCGTGTTCGTCGTGTTGACGGTGTTGCTGTCGATTTCCTGCTTGGACCGGCCGTTCGTGGTGTTGCCCGTATGCGTCGAGATAACCGCCACATTCAGGCCGACGGATGCCGCCGCAATGGGGGTAGTGTCCCCATCTTCCTGCACCAGGAATTCCTGCATCGGGTGGTCCGCAACCAGCACATACCCGGCCACGACGCTGTCTCCGGTCGTTGAGGCGGGAAGGTACGAGAGGGGGTCCCCGTTGCTGTCAAGTACGGCCAGCACGGCGCCGAGCTCGTCGCCCGCCGCGCCGGTCACGTCAATTTCAACACCCATCCGAGTGTCACCGCCGAATACCTTGCAAACAAGGCCCGTATTGGTGACCTCGACCCAGTCTCCGACGAAAATGGCCGTCCCGTATGCTGTGGCCACGGGATACCAATCCGCCGACAAAAGTTTCCCAAAGGGGACAAACCCAAAGGGAGAATCGACGTTTGCCATGGTTTCCTCCTATGCTTCCGCGACGAGCCCGTCGGAACCTTCCTCCAGGTCGCCGTCATAGATGATTTGATCCCCGCCCTTGATTTCCTGGCGCGTCTCCGGCCTACCGTCTCCGTACAGGCGTTTCGACGCGTTGAAGTGGGCGGCCCCACGCGCTTTCCCGTCCATCTCGGTCAGGTCGGCGCTCTTTCCGTCTGCGATTCCCTGGACGATGGCTCGCATCTTTTCGCGCATCCACCAGGGCTGAAATACGAGGATCTGATCCTCCCGGACGACGGCTCCGAGGACGGGATCGCAAAGGTGGGCGAGGAATGGCGTGTTCGCACGGTTGCAGATCCACCAGCGAGCCGGGGGCTGCTTGGTGCGGATCTCGTCGATCCGCTCCTTCGTGCGGGTGATCCAGCGGAAGGCGAATCGGCGCTCGCATTGGAGCTTGACCGCCTCCGGCGGGAGTTCAAAGGCCCAGCGTCCAAGCGAATAATCGAGGACGCTGTCCTCGGTGATCGTCTCCCATTCCCTGTCCGAGTCTGCCGCAACACGGGCGGCGATGGCCTGCTCCTCGGATGTGAGGGGGCGCAGGCTGTTCTCCGGCGCTTCCGCCGGGTATTTCTCAGGGGCATTGCTCCCCTGGCCGAATGCGTCTCTTTTGGTTTTCGCATTTGTTCTCATATCTTAGCCCTCCACGCTGATGGTGCGGATCTTGTTGCCCGCCCGGAGTTTCTTGAGAAGCGCGATTTGCTGCGGGGTCTTGAGACCCAACCGCTTCGCCACGTCCGCGATGTCGGCGCTTGACGCCTCCCCCTTCTTTCCGGGAGGCGAGCCCTTCGGGGAGAGAACGGTTTCTTTGATCTCCCCCTTCCTGGCCTCCTCGACCTTGCCGGCCTTCGCGTCCGCCACTCCCTTCTCGTATGCCTGCCTCATCAGCACGGGACCCGCCCGGAGGTATTCGACCGCAACCCCGATCAGATCCCCCAATGGATGGTCCTTGACCCCGATGTATTCCTTCGTCTTGTCCACGGCCGCCCGTAGCTCGCTTCCCTCCTCGTTCAATCCGGGGAAGGACTTGTTCAGGTAAGCGTCGGCCTCGGCCTTCTTCGCCTTCGTCCCCTCGTCCTCGACGGCCTTCTTCGTCTCGCCCTTCGCGGCCTGCTGCGCCTGGTACTTGATGACGTTGAGCAGGGTCCGGGGGTCGTCCTTGTATTCTTCGAGCAGGCCCAAGACCTGCTGGTCGGTCAGGACAACCTCCTCCTTCTCCGTGGCCCACTTGCGCTTCTGCCGCTCCTCATGGAGCGCCCGGTTCAGTTCCTTGTTCTTCCGGAGCAATTCGGCCTTCTCCGGGTCCTCGGCGGGGGGTTCCTTCGGTTTTTCCAGGGGCTTTTCCTTCGCCCCGCCCGGCGGCTCCTCCTCGCCCAGGAAATCGTCGATGTTGATCAGGTCGGACAAGGCCTCCTCGTCGTCCTTCTCCGGCTCCTCAACGACCGCATCTTTCTCCCCCGCGCCATCGGGGGGCCGTTCCAGTTCTGCATCTCCCATGCGTTAATCCCCTTTCTCGTCTTCGTTGACGGCAAACAGATGTTGTCTCAGGTAGCCCGCCTCGAATTCGGCGAAGTCCCTGGCGGTACACGCCGCGGCGAATTCCTTCGTCTTCGGCGTTTTTGCGATCCTTTCCGGAACGCGTATGATTCTGGAGAGCATGTCTAAGGCTCCCCGAACGTATGCCGTCTCTGGATTGCTCCAGACGCCCTTGAGGAATTCGATCCCCTCGGCGATCTCGGCCTTCCGGTACTCCGTGAATTCTTCCTGGTTGAGCAGGTCCTTGATGCCGCTCACGCTGCCTCCTTGTCTGTGGGGCAAAGAAAAAGGGCGGCCGTAGAGAAGTAGGTCCCTACTGACCGCCCTTGTTTCTTTCTTGCGTCCCGCCAGGCTGATCAGGCCCGAGCGGAAACCCCGTATCTGTCTACTGCATGACAGGACCCCGTGCCGGCGGTCCCGCGCCTCCCCCTCCCGCCGCCGCGAGGACGGCCTGCTTCTGCTGCATATACCCCTGGACGACCTGCATCACGTCCGGATTCTCGCGCACCACGTCCACCAGCATCTTGATGTTCGGGTCGATCCACTCGGCCGTGTCCGTCACCCCGTAAGCCTTCAGGACCTCCTCGCGGGGCTTAATCGGGTTGATGTAAGGGTCGCCGCCCAGCATCTGCATCAGGTCCTCTTTCTCCCGGCGGTCGATGTACTTGTTGGCGCTCTCCGTCGAGGAGGCGAGAACGAACCTGTACCCCCGCCGCATTGCCTCGTAGGGGACGCGCACCTGCCGCCCACCGTAGATGAACGCCCTGTCCGGGCTCAT
>MWDE01000040.1 GCA_002070395.1 Synergistetes bacterium ADurb.Bin155 | reverse complement strand
CCCGGGGGTTACGTGGCCGCCATAAGGGCGGCACAGCTGGGCGGCAGGGTCACCCTCGTGGAGAAGGAGAGTCTGGGTGGCACCTGTGTCAACGTGGGCTGCATACCCACCAAGGCCCTTCTTCACTCGGCGGAGGTGAACCGCACGATCGGGGAAGCCACCGAAGCAGGTGTAAGAGTCGGCTCCAGGGAAGTCCGATGGGATGTTGTCCAGGAGCGCAAGGACAAGGTCGTGAAGCAGCTCTCCGAGGGGATCAAGGCGCTGTTGTCGGCCAACGGCGTCGATGTCGTCGCCGGCGAAGCCTCCTTCAGTGATGAGAGGACCCTCGTGGTCCGGTCCGGAGGAGAGGTCGGGGAGATCGAAAGCGATGCCGTGATCCTAGCCACCGGTTCGGAGGCAAGTATCCCCCCCATCCCGGGCGCGGGGCTCGATGGTGTCGTAACGAGCACCGGGGCCCTCTCTTTCAAGGAGATCCCTTCGAGACTGGTCATCATCGGCGGCGGCGTAATAGGGACGGAGTTCGCATCCCTCTATGCCGACTTCGGGTGCGGCGTGACGGTCATTGAAATGATGCCCCGGATCCTCCCCGGCGCGGACGGCGAAGTCGTCTCTGCCTTAAGGAAGGTACTCGAGTCAAGGGGCGTGACGATACACACCGGGGCGCAGGTTCGATCCATAGAGGCCGCCGGTTCTTCCCTGGTCGTTTCGGCCGACCTTCCCGGCGGTGAAGGGAGGATCGAAGCCGACAAGGTCCTCCTCGCGGTAGGGCGTAAGCCCTTCACGGGAGGATCGAACCTGGAGGCGGCGGGCGTTAAGGTCGAAAAGGGAAGGGTCCGCGTCGACCGGTCCATGCGCACCAGCATGCCCCATATCTTTGCCGTGGGGGACTGCTGCAGCCCGATCATGCTGGCCCACGTGGCGATGATGGAAGGAGAGGTCGCGGCGGCCAACGTCTTCGGCCTCGATGAGAAGATGGACTACCGTACCGCTCCCGGTTGCGTCTACACCTCACCGGAACTGGCCTGGGTGGGCCTTACCGAGGAAGAGGCGAAAAAGAGGGGGCACAGGGTGAAGATCGGCGTCTTCCCCATGATCGGGAACGCCAGGAGCCTGATCTCCGGGGAGACCCGGGGCATGGTGAAGATCGTCGCCGACGATAAGTACGGGGAGGTCCTGGGTGTCCACATCATGGGCGCGAGGGCCACGGACCTCGTGTCAGAGGCTTCCCTCGCCATCAGGCTTGAAGCCACCCTGGAGGAACTGGCCGAAACGATTCACGGTCACCCCACCTTCTGCGAGGCCACGAGAGAAGCGGCCCTTGCCGGCCTGGGGAGGACCATCCACGGCATGCCGCGGGTTTGAACGGGTCCCGCAGCCCGGGAAGGAGAGGGTCGATGAAATATATCGATAACCGGAACACCGACCCCCGCTTCAACCTCGCCCTTGAAGAGGTGCTCTTTCAGTCGGTGAGGGACGAGGAGGACGGTTACTTCCTTCTCTGGCAGAATGAGCCTACCGTCGTTGTGGGGAGGTTCCAGAACACCCTCGAGGAGATCAACGTCCCCGTGGTGAAGGACAGGGGCATCCACGTGGTACGTCGCGTTTCCGGCGGGGGCGCCGTCTACCATGACTTCGGCAACCTGAACTTCACCTTTATCTTGAGGACCAGGGATCCCCAGGGCCTGGACTTCAGAAAAATGACGGAACCGGTGATTACGGCCCTGTTGAATCTTGGTGTGGACGGAAACCTGGTGGGCAGGAACGACCTGGTGATCGGGGGCAAGAAGTTCTCGGGCAACGCCCAGTACATGCGGGAGGGGAGGTTCCTCCACCACGGCACTATCCTTTTCGACAGCGACCTGGATGTCCTAGAAAAGGTGCTCCTGGCGGACCCGGACAAGTTCAAGTCCAAGGGGGTCAAGTCCGTGAGAAGCCGTGTAACGAACATAAGGCCCCACCTGAAGGGGGAACAGGACATAGAGGAATTGCGGGCGGCGCTTCTTTCAGCCGTGAGGGAGCGATGGCCCGGTCTCGAGACGACCACACTGGCCCCTTCGATGATGGCACGGACCAAGGCCCTCGAGGAGAGCAAGTACGGGACCTGGGATTGGAACTACGGGGCATCGCCGGAGTTCGACCTCCGTAAGCAACGGCGTTTCAGCTTTGGGAAGGTAGATGTCAGGCTCAACGTTCGACAGGGGAGGGTGACCTTCTGCAGGATCTTCGGGGACTTTTTCGGCAACGATGATATCGCCTGCCTCGAGGACGGCCTTGAAGGAGTGGAGTTTTCCGAGAAGGGCCTTATGGAGGCACTCGCGCAAGTTGAGGTCAGCCGTTACATAGCGGGAATGGACGGACCCTCATTCATCGAACTGATCCTGGGATAGCGTCAACGGTAACCGTTTTCAAGCCGTTCCTCCTTGTCATGACCGGCCCCCGGATGAGAACGTTATGGTCCGGGCATCAAAACGGGAAGGGGATAGAACTCGTCCTTGAACCCGATAAACTCATGTTAAAATGCTATAATGCCGGGGTCCCAAAGGATGTCCCACGCCGATAATCTATTGACCCCCGACCCCGGGACGCAGGCTGAACGAGCTTCGCGCCCGTAAAGACGGAGGTCTTGTTTTGTCCCGGTTCGGTTTTTTACACGACCAAGCAGAGAGGAGAGCATAATGAGGAGAGGAAATTTGAGCGGCCCGGCATCGTGGGGCCTTCTGCTTTTGGTGGCCTTCCTGCTCTTTGTCCCGGCCTGTCCTTCAACGGCGTCAAGCGGGACCGTGACGGTGAGCACCTCCTACAAAAGCCTTCTTTCCACGCCCGAACAGACGGGCATGCTTGACCTCCTGGTTAAGGAGGCCTTCAGAAGGATAGGCCTGGAGGCTGAAGTGGTCTTCAACCCCACGGGAAGATCCCTCGAGGACGTCAACGAGGGCCTTTTCGACGTAGAGATCAACAGGATCGAGGGCATGGAGAAACAATACACCAACCTCGTTATGGTACCGGAGCCCAATATGGTGATGCATTTTGTGGCCTTCGCCAAAAGGGATCTGCCCATCGACGGTTGGGATAGCCTTCGCGGCCTGAATATCGGTGTCGTCAAGGGGTGGAAGATCCTCGAGGAGAACACCCGGGGTTTCCCCGGCGTGACCCTGGTCCCCACCGAGACAGAACTGTTCAACATGCTCGACCGGGACCGCATCGACGTGGCCCTCTACGACGAATTGACGGGCTACGAGCAGATCAGCCTCAGGGGTTTCAAGGGCATGCGCCGCGTCGGGTCGCCCCTGGCCTCCCGGGAGATGCACCTTTACCTGCACAGGAGTAACAGGGACCTGGTCGAGCCCCTTTCCGAAGCCCTCAGGAGCATGAAGGAGGACGGCACCTACGATGAGATCGTCCGGCGGGCGACGTCCCACCTTGCGATAGACCCCGGCGGGAAGGATTGACCATGTCGGTCGGCGGGCGAAGATGAGGAACTGGCGAAATACCAGCACCTGGAAGCTCTTCCTTTATTTCTTTACCGGCTTCGTACTCCTTTCGGTGATCGTGACGGTCTTCCTACACCAATTCATCCAGAGGCTCGAAAAGGACCACCTGGACCGAAACATCACCCGCGTGGAGGAGGTCTACCTCCCCTTCCTTATACCCGCTCTCTGGATAACCGATTATGGATCCCTCCAGGACCAGATCGAGGGGATCGCCGACTTCGACTACATCGAGAGGGTCGAGGTCATCGACGACCGGGGTGAGGTCTTTTCCGCCGGCGCTGAGGCGCGCCCTTCACTGGATGTGATCACCCGCGACCTCGTCTATGTCAACCGCGGCCGATCCCAGAATATCGGCTCCGTCTCGCTCTTCATCGACAGGAACGAGTTCGCCGCTCGCATTTTTAAACGGGTTCGGATCCTGTTTTTCCTCCAGCTGATGATGTCGGTGGTACTGGCGACGATCATCGCCTGGGTCTATCACCGCGTGATCGGCAGGCAATTATTCCGCATCGCCGAGTTCATCCAGGCCGACGATCCGGCGGGACCC
>MWDE01000039.1 GCA_002070395.1 Synergistetes bacterium ADurb.Bin155 | reverse complement strand
CGCCCCGCCATTGATTTCGCAGGTACCCTCGAAAAAGCACTTCACAGTTCCAGGGAAAGACGGGTTATCGAAAGGCTCCTGCCTGACGCTTCATCGATCTCGATCGCCACCGCGTCCATCCTCAGGTCGCTTTTACAGACCTCGAACCGCGTGGGCATACCCGTCAGGAAACGGTAGACGATGGCTTCCTTGTCCATACCGATGACCCCGCCGTGCCCGCCCGTCATCCCGACATCGGAAATATAGGCTGTACCACCCTCCAGGATGCCCTCATCGGCGGTCTGGACGTGGGTGTGGGTGCCGAGCACGGCGGAAACCCTTCCGTCGAGGTACAGGGCCAGGGCTCGCTTTTCCGAGGTCGCCTCGGCATGGATATCCACCAGTACCGGGAATTCTTTAAAAAGAAGGAGTTCTTCGTCGGCTCTCCGGAAGGGGCAATCGATGGGTTGCATGAAGACCCTCCCCTGGAGGTTCAGGAGCCCCAGTTTGAGACCTTTTTTCTCGATCACCGTTGATCCGGTCCCAGGCGCGGCCGGCGGATAGTTCGCCGGCCTGACCAACCGACTCTCGGCGCCCAGAAGGGGCAGGGCCTCCCTATTGTCCCAGATGTGGTTGCCGCTTGTCATGGCGTCCAGGCCCTGCCGGAACAGTTCTTCCATGACCTTTTCCGTCAATCCGAACCCCCCGGCGGCGTTCTCAACGTTGGCCACGACGAAATCAAAGGGTCCCCACTCGGTCTTCGCCCGGGGGAGCAGGCCCGCCAGCGCCCTCCTGCCGGGGTTGCCGACGATATCCCCTATAAAAAGTACTTTCAATACCTTCACCTACTTGGCGTATTCCACCGAGCGTGTCTCCCTTATCACGGTCACCTTGATCTGCCCGGGGTACTTCATTTCGCTCTCTATCTTCCTGGCGATATCATAGGCAAGCTTATGGATGGAGCCGTCGTCGAGGCTGTTCGGCGCGACCATGACCCTGACCTCCCGACCAGCCTGGATAGCATAGGCCTTGGTCACACTCTTGAAGGTCTTGGCGAGCGTTTCAAGGGTCTCAAGCCTCTTGATGTAGGATTCGAGACTCTCCCGCCTCGCCCCCGGCCTGGAAGCGCTGACAGCGTCGGCCGCCGAAACGATCACGTCGTAAACGGAGGTCATCTCCTGGTCCTCGTGGTGAGCCGCCACAGCGTTCACCACCTCGGGGGTTTCACCGAACCTTTTGGCCAGGTCACGACCTATAAGTGCGTGGGGCCCTTCGACCTGGTGGTCGACGGCCTTGCCAATATCGTGCAGAAGGCCGGCTCTCCTGGCAACATGTTCATCTATGCCCAGTTCGGCGGCCATGATCCCCGAAAGATGAGAAACCTCAAGGCTGTGGGAAAGCGCATTCTGCCCGTAGCTGGACCTGAATCTCAGTTGACCGATCAGTTTGACCAGTTCCGGGTGCATGGATTTAATCCCTGTTTCAAGAAGGGCCTCTTCGCCGGCCTCCAGGATCTTTTCTTCCACGTCACGCTGAGCCTTTTCCACGATCTCCTCGATCCTTGCAGGGTGGATCCTTCCGTCGAGGACAAGCCTCTCCAGTGAGAGACGCGCCACCTCTCTCCTCACGGGGTCAAAACTGCTCAACGTCACCGCTTCCGGTGTATCGTCCACGATGAGGTCAACTCCCGTGTAGGTCTCAAAGGCACGGATGTTCCTTCCTTCCCTCCCAATTATGCGCCCCTTCATCTCGTCCGATGGCAAGGTAACAACGCTCACGGACATTTCAGAGGTATGATCCACGGCACACCTCTGGATGGCACTCACGACAATTTCTCTGGATTTCCTTTCGGACTCTCTTCTCGCCTTCTCCTCGAGGTCCTTGAGTCTTAACCCTATAAGGTGTCCTGCCTCTTCTTCCACTTCCTTCAGGAGGAAATCCTTGGCGTCTTCCCTTGACATGCCGGCGATCTCCTCGAGTCGTTCCATCTGCTTCCTTCTCACTGACTCGACATCTTCGAGGCGGGACGCTAGTTCCTCCTGTTTCTTGCGGTACTCCTCCTCCCTCTGGAGTATGGACTCCATTTTGGAGTCGAGGTTCTCCTCCTTCTGTTCGAGTCTTCGCTCGGCGCGCTGTTGTTCGGCGCGCCTTTCCTTGATCTCGCGTTCGGCTTCTTGACGGAGGCGGTGGATCTCCTCCCTGGCCTCCGTTAACATCTCCCTTTTCCGCCTGTCGGCTTCCTGGAAAGCATCCTTCAAAAGCTGGTCGGACTGCTCCCGGGTCCCCTTGAGCTTCCTGTCGCTCAAAATTTTGTAAAAGAGGAAGCCGATCGAAAGACCGACGGCGAAAGCTGCTGCAAGTATTACAGGCAACATTCGGACATCACTCCTTATTCCGTTGTCAAGTTTCATTAATTGTCAATCTATTCGGCAGTCGCAATAGGCAAAAAAGCGTCCTGATGTATTCTACAGATTAGGAGGCTTCACCACAAGTCCGCCGGAGAGCTTCCCTTATGACGGGGTAGGAGAACCCCCTACGGGACAACCTCCCCCAGGCCTTCTCCATCTCAAGATCAGGCCCCCAGTGGCGGATCATGGCCAGGGCTTTCCCAACCTCATCTTCCTGGTCAAAGGCTACCATGCTCTCCACAAGATCCCCTTCAATGCCCCTTTTCAGGAGCTCCACCTTCATCCTTTTAAAGCCGTATTCCCCGTGGGTTGAAATAAAGAGCTCGCAGTAGCGCCGGTCATCGATGTATCCCGACTCTTCTAGTTCTCGACACACTTTCTCGGAAGTCCGCCTCGAAGCCCCCCTGGCAACGAGCTTTCTCTTGAGCTGGCTGCAGGTCACTTCTGACCGGGAAATCAGCCTCATGGCATATTCAAGCAGGCCTTCGAAACTATCGTCCCTTTTCATAGGTCACGCCGTCCCCGCCAGTTTCAGCTTCGTCCCCAATTTCCTGAAAACTTCCCGCCGAAGGTCGGGGTAGCCCGACAATACCGGGTCCGACCCGACAAGCGTGAAGGCATCTTCCCTTGCCTCCTCCAGGAGGTCCCTGTCCTTCACGAGGTCCGCCACCTTGAAATCGGTTATGCCATGCTGCCTTACCCCACATATCTCACCCGGACCCCTGAGGGCCAGGTCCCTCTCGGCTATCTCAAAGCCGTCCGAAGAAGTGCGCATCGCTTCGATCCGGGCTCTTCCATCCTCCGTACCGGGCTTGCCGACAAGAAAGCAGAAACCGCCCACCTCGCCCCTCCCCACCCTGCCCCTGAGCTGGTGAAGTTGCGACAGGCCGAAACGATGGGCATCCTCGATCACCATGACTGTGGCGTCCCTCACGTCGACCCCGACCTCGACGACGGTCGTGGATACGAGGATCGACAGCTCTCCACTGACAAACCTCTCCATGGTGGACTGTCTTTCCTCGGGAGGAAGCTGGCCGTGAAGGATGCCGACCTTCTCCCCGGGGAACCGTTTTGAAAGCGTTTCGTGGCGCCTGATGACGGGCATCAGCGGGAGCTTGTCGCTCTCCTCGATCACTGGGCAGACCCAGTAGACCCTTCTTCCCTGGGCCGTCTCATTGGCAATAAACCGGGCGAGCCTGGGATCATCGGGGTCGCGTAGGTACCTGGTCTCTGTCGGGGTCCTCCCGGGGGGGAGTTCATCGATCACGGAGAAGGCCAGGTCGCCGTAAACGGAGAGGGTCAGCGTCCTCGGTATAGGGGTGGCGGTCATCACGAGCACGTGGGGGTGGCTCCCTTTAGCCGTCAGGGCCCCTCTCTGGAGGACACCGAACCGGTGCTGCTCGTCCACTACCACGGCCGCCAGACCGCCGAATCGGACCGTTTTTTGTATAAGGGCGTGGGTTCCTACCACGATACAGGGCTCACCGGAGGCAATATTCGCGAGGATCCCTTCTCTTTGCGGATCGGGGAGGGATCCCGTGAGAAGGTGAACGGGAACACCCAGGGCGGAAAGCCAACCGGATATCCTCTTGAAATGCTGCCTTGCCAGGATCTCGGTGGGGGCCATGATCGCCCCCTGGAAGCCGCTGTCCACCGCCGCGATCAGGAAGATCACCGCCACGGCGGTCTTGCCGGA
>MWDE01000038.1 GCA_002070395.1 Synergistetes bacterium ADurb.Bin155 | reverse complement strand
TATCCGTGTGGAGATGAGACGACTTCTCAGCGCTGAGGAGGCCGGGGGTTAGCCACCCTCGCCCCCTATGGGCGGTCCCCCTGGTCCTATCCCAGTGGGGGCCGCTCATGGGTTTCAGGGGGGTGGACGTGGCCCTTTTTGAACCGGCTCAGAGTGGCCGGACCCCTTGAGTGAGAATCTTCCGCGTGTGAGTCTGAGCCCCACCCCAGGGACCCCCTAGGCGTAGGACCCTGGACACCCTGGGAGTCCTGGACAGTCTGTGTGAAGGGGGAGCCCCCTAACCCCCTAGGCCCCTAGAGCTCGGACACCCTCGGAGTACTGTCCTTCCCCCCACTGCGAGACCCCTCCCCCTTTTTGAGACGACCTCCAGAGGGGTAGAGGCGGGGTTACCTTCCCTCTCCCCCCGATGGGACTCTTTTCTCGCGGTCTCAGGGGACCCCCTCGGGTGTGTTAGATACTCTCGCTTATCGAACATCTCCCCCACGAAACGACCTCTTCTCAGAGGGGTAGTGGGTGCGTGGTCAATTGGAATTGCGCAATTGAGAAAACGCAGACAGCCCCGCCTCTGCCACCGAGGACGCCAGACAAAAAAGCCTCTGACAGTAAACGGATGCGCGGTTAGCCCCGCCTCTAACCTCCTGAGGGACCGCGAAAAATTGAGGTCGGGGGAGAAGAGTTAACTCAGGTCTGTGAGTACTGCCGGACCTACCCTTCACGGTCGCGGCTTCCCCCCGGGGCGGGGTCCCGTGGCAGGGGGTCCTCACTGTGGATTTCGAGAGGTCTCCCGGTAAATGAACAGTGCCGGAGGACTGTCCCTTCTCGCGGTCAAAGAATGACCAGGTTGTCAGGTCTGACAACCTCCACCCTCCCCCTCTGAACCTCCCAGAAATTGCCTCTCCGGATTCATGTGAATCCGCGGAGACGGAAGCACTGTAGAAGTGCGTGAAGGTATTCAGAGTGCAAGGCAAGACAGTGACAGTGGAGAAGTTAGGCGAGAACCGGTGGAGGCTGAGAGACCTCACCACCGGGGAAGTCTGGGTGGTCGTGGGTGGAGACCCGAGGACGTAGAGACCGGGAGGGGACCCTCGGCTAGATGTAGGCGGGGTCTGCCGCGCACCTTGCACAGAGGTAGCCGTCAGGGGGGAAGTGTCCTCCAGCTGCGGTATCCCGAGGTCCATCGGGGAACGGGGTCCCGCAGACGGTACAGGTCGTGCGTGAGGTGGGGGAGGTCTGGTCTGTGTTCATGGCCCTCTGTCCTTCTCTGTCAGGCGTTCAGGAGGGACCGGACAGTGGATGCGTGCCACTGCCTGCCACCGTGGGCGGTAGGTACTCCGCGTGTGTTCAGGTCCTCGGCTATGGCTCTGAGGCTGAGTCCGTTCTCCCTCGCGCTCTGTACCTCGTGACGTACCTCGGTAGGGACGCTCTGAGGACGACCGAGACGGACCCCCTTCTCTCTCGCGGCTCGCAGACCTTCGCGGGTCCTCACCCCGATGAGACGGCGCTCATGCTCTGCGGTTGCCGCGATGACCTGAGCCACGAGACGACCGCTAGGTGTGGAGGTGTCCAGACCGAGGTCTGCAACGTGGAGGTCCCACCCTCTCCGGTCTGCCCTGTCCATGAGTCCTGAGAAGTCGGTCACGGACCTGGAGAGCCGGTCCAGGCGTACCGCCATGAGGACGTTGAATACGCCGGAGTCCAGGCCGCGAAGGACCTCAGTCAGGAGGGGGCGGGCGGTAAGGGACTTTCCAGAGCCGACCTCACGCACGACCACTACGTCCCACCCGCGAGAAGCGGCAAGGTCTCGGAGGGTCGTCTCCTGGTCGTCTAGGGAGTGGCCGGAGACCTCTTGCTCTGTGGTCGATACGCGGCAGTAGGCGACTGCGGTAATGCGGCTCTGGTTCGTTCCCATACCTCCACTGTACAGTAAACGACCGTTTCGTGTACAGGCAGTCAGAGGGAATTGGGGGTGAGCGTCAAAGGGAGACGGGAAACGGCAAAGGGAGACAAAGGGGGACAGACATGTATCCCGTCCCCCTTTGCTCCCTTTGGTCCCCCTTTGGAGATGGGGACCTCTCGGGTACAGGGGTCGATTCGTATAGCCCTTTGTGTACACATGGGTTATCCACAACACGAGATATCCCACAATGGCGAATAGCCGTAGCAACGACCGAGACGGTCATAAGGTGGTGGGAGAAGTAAGGACCCCCCGGTCTCCCGAGGGGTCCTAGGTGGTCAATTCTCGCTGAGTCCTTTGGCCGGGTGACGCGAGAAGAGACCTGAGTAGATAGGGCTCCATTGTGTTCGCTGAACACGTTACGCAAGACGACGGGGTTATCCCCCGTGACGACACGCGGGTCTCCCAGTGACCGCCATAGAGCGGGTGAGGGATGCGCTCTCTTCTCGCGGCTCACGCATCGAAGAGCAAGGCAGGGACCGTTTCGTAGCCCAGTGTCCGACCCATGACGACGGACGGCCCTCTCTGTCTGTGAGGCAGGGAGACCGCGGAGTCCTCCTCTGGTGTTTCGCGGGATGCCACCGGAAAGAGATAGCCGCAGACCTCGGTCTCCAGGAGTCGGACCTCTTCGACTCCGACCGCATCGACTACCGCTATCGGGACCAGACCGGCAAGGTCGTCACGACGGTACGCCGGACCCCCGACAAAGACGGCAAGGACTTCAGGCAGAGCGGTAAGACGAAATGGGAGAAGGGGACACGTCCTCTGTACCGACTCCCTGAGGTCCTCCAGGCCGTGAAGGACGGCAGGCCGGTCTACTTCTCCGAAGGGGAGAAGGATGCTGAGGCTCTGGTCCTCGCGGGTGTGACTGCCACAACCACCGCTGGAGGCGCGTCCAACCCACACATGACGGACCTCTCTCCTCTCGCGGGTGGGGACGTTCGTCTGGTCCCAGACCAGGACACCGAGGGGGAGAAGTACGCCGCGAAGGTGTCCGGACTCCTGGAGGAGGTCGGGGCGGCTCACGTGAGCGTGTGGCGAGTCCAGGCAGGTAAGGACTTCGCAGACCACTACGCGGCAGGGTTCGGGGTGGAGCAGCTGGAGGAGGTCACGACCTCGGAGGACCGCGAAGAGGACCACTCAGAACCTCCAGAGGAGACCGAGGACGACGGTAGGACTGTCACCCTCACCCCCGCCTCTCAGGTCCGTCCTAAGGTCGTCCATTGGCTCTGGGAGGGTCGTCTACCGAAGGGCATGGTTACCCTTCTCGCGGGTCGTCAAGGCCTCGGGAAGTCCACCCTCTGCACATGGCTAGCCGCTCGGGTGACTCGTGGGGACCTCGGACCTAGCGGTCCTGGCACGGTCCTATGGGTGACTGGCGAAGAGGACTACGGATACAACGTCGTCCCCCGACTCATGGCGGCAGGCGCTGACCTGGACCTGGTTCAGTTCATGGAGATGGAGCTCCCCACCGGGGGGACGACCACGCCGGACCTCCCGATGGACACCGCGAAGGTAGAGCGGGCGATTCGTGAGACAGGCGCGGTCCTCCTGGTCGTTGACCCCCTGGTCTCGGTGCTTAACGGCAAACTGGACTCCCATAAGGACCACTCAGTACGGCAGGCTCTAGACCCCCTCTTCAGGGTGGCTCGGGATACCAACACGACGATTCTCGGGCTCATGCATCTCGGGAAGTCGAAACAGGGTGACTTCACAGACCGCGTGCTGGGCTCTACCGGATTCACTGCCGCGGCTCGGTCTGTCCTCGCGCTCATTGTTGACCCAGACGACCCCGAGGAACGTCGTCTCTGCCTCGGTCTGTCAAAGACGAACTACGCCAGCAAACATGAGGTCCCCACACTGTCCCTCCAGGTCGTTTCCGCTGAGGTCCAGGTGGGGGAGGAGACCGCGAAGGTAGGCAAGGTGGAGATGTTGGGGGTAACCACGAGGTCTATGTCAGACCTCCTCGCAGACTCAGACGACCAGGGGGACCGTTCAGAGCGTGATGAGGCTGAGGTGTGGCTGAGGTCGTACCTGGAGGAGAGCGGAGGAGAGGCACCCTCTGGGGACATTCGGAAGGACTGCCAGAGAGACGGCATCTCCTACGAGGTCCTGAAGAAGCGCAAGAAGAAGATGGGGATTCGCTCGGAGAAGTCGGGGTTTCAGGGCAAGTTCATGTGGGTCCTACCCGAGGCCGTGACCTCTGCCGGCAACGGTGACGACCAGGACGACCGCGAAGAGAAACAGGACCCCGACCTCTGTCAGGTACATGAGTGCTCTTCTCCTGGCGTCGATGTTGTCCCCCTTGACGGCAAGCGCTGGAACCTCTGCCACGTCCACGCCACGGACCCCGCTCTACCCCTACTTCTCGGGGGACAGAGGACCCTCACAGAGGAGAAGAGCGCATGACCACCCAACCCACAGAGGACGACGTTCTCCAGGCTCTAGAGGTCCTAGAGAAGGTCCTGTCCCTACCCTCCACCCGTGAGGCAGACACCCGCACTAAGCGACGTATCCGTGTGGAGATGAGACGACTTCTCAGCGCTGAGGAGGCCGGGGGTTAGCCACCCTCGCCCCCTATGGGCGG
>MWDE01000037.1 GCA_002070395.1 Synergistetes bacterium ADurb.Bin155 | reverse complement strand
CCGCCATAGGCGGTCACTGTGGCGAGGGCGTCATGATGAAGGTTTACAAGGACTGGTTCAGCCAAAACCCCGTCCTGAACATGGGATTCATGATCGGGGCCACCACCCTGAGGAAAGCCGTCGGGGCCGATGACAGGTATTCGCCCGCCACCTCCGAGCAGGTCGGGATGATGGAACCCCTTCTCGAGGAAAACCTCCATGAGGGGGCCCTGGGCCTGTCCTTCGGGCTCGAGTACGCCCCCGGTACCTCCCGAGACGAACTGTTCCGCCTCGCCCAGGTCGTTTCCCGGTTCAAGCACCGGTTCATATCCATCCACGTAAGGTACGATGGCAGGAGGAGTCCCGAGGCTGTAGCGGAGGCCATCGAGATCTCCAGGCGGAGCGGCGTCAGGGTCCAGGTGTCCCACCTGGGGAGCATGACGGCCTTCGGCCATTCCAGCGAGGCCATCAGGATGATCGAGCAGGCCCGGCGCGAGGGGGTGGATGTCACCTTCGACGTTTATCCCTATTACGCCTTCGCCGCCAGGATAGGTTCGGCGGTCTTCGACCCGGGCTTTGAACAGCGCCTGGGGAAGGGCCTTGAGAGCCTGGAGGTATCCACCGGGCGGTTCAAGGGTGTCCCCCTGACGGCTGAACTCTTCGCCAGGGCCAGGGAAGAGGACCCCGACGCCTACGTCATCGCCCACGTTATGAACCCCGAAGAGGTCGACCTGTGCCTCCTTCATAAGGACAGCGCTATAGCCTCCGACGCCGTGCTCCGGGGTGACGAGGGGCACCCCAGGGCTGCGGGCACCTTCCCAAGGGGGATAGGGATACTCAGGAAGGCGGGTCTTTCCTGGCCCGAAGCGGTGAGGCACGCTACGTCCAGGCCCGCGGAGATGATATGGCACCGTGGTGGACGCATCATCGAGGGCGCCAATGCCGAATTGGTAGTGATCGACCCGGACTCCTATGAGGACCGGGGCCGCTTCGGAGCGCCCCTGACCGCTCCGGGGGGGGTGAAATGGGTCGTTCTCAACGGTGTGATCGTTGTGGAGGGGGGCGAGATCGTCGGCCCTTCCAGCGGCAGGATCCTTCTGGGTGAATAAGGGGGTGCCCCGTAATGGTCGATGTGAAAGAGCTATGGAAGGAAGTCGAGTCCGGGATCGAGCATTTCTCGAAGCGGGCGATCGATCTCAGCGACTGGCTAGCGAAGAACCCGGAGTTGTCCGAAAAAGAGTTCGAAGCCAGTAAAAGGCACGCGGCCTTCCTTGAAGAGGCCGGCTATGATGTCCAGGCGCCCTTCATGGGGCTGGCCACCTCCTTTTTTTCAACGAAGGGAGACCCCGCGGGTCCGAAAGTCTGCCTCCTGTTCGAGTACGACGCCCTGCCCGGCGTCGGCCACGGCTGCGGCCACAACCTTTCAGGGGCCATGTCCGGCCTCGCAGCCGCCGGTCTTGCCGGCGTCATGGATAAGACCGGCGGTCAGCTGGTCCTGGTGGGGACTCCCGCCGAGGAGACCAACGGGTCCAAGGTAGTCCTGGCCGAAAAGGGCGTGTTCGATCGCCTCGACCTGGCCATGATGGTCCATAGCAGCGACATCTCCACCTACGCCGGTTGCCGCAGCCTCGCCATGGACGCCGTCGAGTTCCGTTTCACCGGCAAACCCGCCCACGCGGCGGGCGAACCCTGGGCGGGGAGGAACGCCCTTAACGGGGTGCAGCTCTTCTTCCACGCTGTGGACATGCTCCGCCAGCACATCATCCCCGAGGCCCGGGTCCACGGCATCATCCCCGAGGGGGGGCTCGCACCGAACATCGTGCCTGAGCACGCCGCCGCGAGGTTCTACTTCCGGGCCCCGAAGAGGCCCATCCTCGACAGCATCGTCTCCAGGATATTCAACTGCGCCCTCGGCGCGGCCCAGGCCACGGAGACGGAAGTGACCTGGAGAAACTATGAATACAGCTTCGACGACATGCTCAAGAATGACACCGCGGAGGAATTCGTGGAGGGCATCCTGGCGGAGTTCGGGGTGCCCTTTATCCCCACACCCGGGCCCCAGGGGTCTTCCGACGTGGGCAACGTCTCCTACCGCTGCCCGGCGCTTCAGCCCAAGCTGAGCATTGTCGACGAGCCGATGACCCTTCATACCCATGAATTCGCCGAAGCGACCATCACCGAAAGGGGCCACCGGGCCCTGGTGACGGGAGCCAGGCTGATGGCCAGGACGGCCCTGGCGGTGCTCCTCGATGAGGACCTGCGCCGGAGGATCCGTGCGGATTTCGAAAAGGAAAAGCAGGAGGCGCAGTACTATCGCTGACCCGGGAACATATTCAAGCGACAAGCCCGGGCCGCGGGGAGCCGATGAGTCTTGCGGCCCGGGGGTAGTTCCGCCTTTGGCCCGGTGCCCCTGGTCGGAGTCGCACCCCCTCCTCCTGGGTTACCACGATAGTGAGTGGGGGATGCCCGTCCACGACGACGGGCTCCAGTTCGAATTCCTGGTCCTCGAGTCCTTCCAGGCGGGCCTTAGTTGGCTGACCGTTTTGAAGAAAAGGGAGCGTTTCCGGGAAGCCTTCCACGGTTTTGACCCGGCCAGGATCGCCTCCTACGGGGAGAGTGACCTGGAGAGGCTCCTCCGGGACGAAGGGATCATAAGGAACGAGAAAAAGATCCGGGCCGCAGTGACGAATGCCCGGGCTTTCCTGGCTCTGGCGGAAAAGGAGGGTTCTTTCTCCAACTGGTTATGGGGTTTCGTTGAAGGGGAACCCATCGTGGGTGGTTGGGACGCCCCCGAGCAGGTCCCTTCCGAGACCCCCCTGTCGAGGCTGGTGAGCGGGGAACTGAAAAGAAGGGGTTTCACTTTCATGGGCCCCGTCGTCGTCTACTCCCATATGCAGGCCGTCGGGCTCGTCAACGACCACCTGAGGCGCTGCTTCCGCTACGGCCGGTCGTCCTCCTGAAGCAGGTGCTCTTCCTCGATGGAAAGATCATCCACCCCCGCGAGGGACTCTATGTGGTGCCTCAGTTCGTGGGTCACCGTTTCCAGGATCTCCTCCTTCCATTCTTCGAGGGGAGCGCCCCCCATTGCCTCGCGGAAGGACCCGTAGTAGAGGATTATGATATTGCCCAGCCCCGGGTCTTCTATATACTCGCCCATGATGAGGTAGCCGCCCTCTTCCTTGACCGGGGTCTCCACGATGATCCCGCCGTTGAGCCGTTCCATCAATTCCCCGGGAACGGTCTCAACGGCTTCACGGACGGACCGCCTGAACTGTTTCAGGCTCATGATCGCCATTGGTGGCCCTCCTTTAAGGGTCCCTTCGGGTGTTCCTCGCGGCTCACGGCCGCGAGGTAGTAAAATGTATTATGTATGTGAAATATTGTGCTAAAATAAATTACAGTAAATACCATTATCACAGGGAGGTAGTTTTTAGATGAAATTCTCCAAGAGAGTTACCTCGATGCAATCTTCGCCCATCCGCAAACTGGTGCCCTACGCCGAGGCAGCCAAGGCGGAGGGACGGAAGGTGTATCATCTCAACATCGGGCAGCCCGACATTGTCACCCCCCCGGGTTTCCTTGAGTCCATCAAGAGTTTCGCCGAGGACGTCATCGCCTACTCGACCTCCCATGGCAGCTACGAATTGATAGATGCCATGATAGGGTACTACAAGGGTTACGATATCCATCTCGAGAGGAAGAACCTCATCGTCACCAACGGGGGCAGCGAAGCCCTCTCCTTCGCTCTCATGGCCATCTGTGACCCCGGCGACGAGGTGCTCGTCCCCGAGCCGTTCTACGCTAATTACAACGCCTTCGCCTCTTCCGTCAATGTGAAACTCGTCCCCATCACGACCAAGGCCAGGGAAGGCTTCCACTTTCCCCCCAAGGCTGACATCCTGAAGAAGATCACCCCCCTGACGAGGGGGATCCTCTTCTCGAACCCCGGCAACCCCACGGGCGTCATCTACACGAAGGAAGAGATGGAGATGATCGCCGACATAGCGATGGAGAAGGACCTCTACGTCATCTCCGACGAAGTCTACCGGGAGTTCGTCTACGACGGCCTGAAGTACACCAGCTTCGGCAACATGAAGAGGATAGAGGACAGGGTCATCCTCGTCGACTCCATCTCCAAGCGGTACAGCGCCTGCGGCGCCAGGATAGGCTGTATCATCTCCAAGAACGATGAACTCATGGCCCAGACCATGAAACTGGCCCAGGGCCGGCTCTGCGTGCCCACCCTGGAGCAGGTGGGGGCCGTGGCCCTCTACAAAACGCCCCGGTCCTACCTGGAGGAGGTCAACAAGGAGTACCAGGCCCGCAGGGACATACTCTACTCCAAGATCAAGGAGATGCCCGGGGTGATCTGCGAGGAGCCCAAGGGCGCCTTCTACGTGGTGGCTAAGCTCCCCGTCGACAACGCCGAGAAATTCGTCATCTGGATGCTGAAGGACTTCCACGTCGATAACGAGACCGTCATGATGGCCCCGGCCGAGGGCTTCTACGCCACGCCCAACCTGGGCCGGGATGAGGTCCGCCTGGCCTATGTCCTCAAGAAGGAGGACCTGACCAGGGCCATGGACATCCTCAAAGCCGGCCTTGAGGCCTACCCGGGGAGGATCAAGACCGTCTCCAACTTCTAGTCCCGAACGGCCCCGGGTCCGCAGGAACCGTAGCCGCCCCGAGGAGGGGCGGCTTTTTTGATCGGCGACGGCTCGACCGCCGTCACTCCCGGCGCCTCAGGACCCTTACGACACCCCTGACCACGCCCCAGGTGGAGGCGCCGCCCGAAGGGACCTCCCAGAGCGCGAGATTCCCGTCCCTGGTTATGACGGCCAGGTCGCCCTTTTCAGCCTGGCAGGAGCGGTCCACGACGAGGACGTCGCCTTCTTCTATGGACCAGGCGGGGATCC
>MWDE01000036.1 GCA_002070395.1 Synergistetes bacterium ADurb.Bin155 | reverse complement strand
ATGGGATACATTCTCTATCAAAATCTAGGGGGGGGGGATGACATTTTGCCTGTCCCCTTAAGGGGTGACATTATCCCTGTCCGGCCACAGACCGGGACCACTCCGCTTGACAAATCCAGCCCGGGGTCCTATAAAGAAGGACATCCGTGGAAGTATCGCGGTCATTGGATAAGGTAAAGGCGATGAAGGGGAGAGTAGGCGTTTTTAGCGCGCCAGAGAGAGGGGCCCAAAGGCTGGGAGGCCCCTTCGCGAGGAAAACGTTGAAGACCACCCCGGAGCTGGATCCGAAGCCCTGGCGAAGGGATAAGGTGACGGGGACCCGCCCCTGACAGCGGGGACAAGGGCCGGCGCCAACTTGCCGGAACCGGAGTGGAACCGCGGAAAGAGCCCCTTTCCGTCTCACGGGTAGAGACGGGAAGGGGCCTTGTTTTTTCAAGATATGGAGGGAGAGCTTGAGGATGAAGGGTATTTTAAGTCGTTACAAGACCTTGCTGCCGATCAACCCGGGGACGCCCCTCGTCTCCCTGGGGGAGGGAGAGACCCCTCTCATACCCCTCAAGACGCTGGGAGAGGAGCTCGGCCTGCGCCTTTTCGCCAAGTACGAAGGGACCAACCCCACGGGGTCCTTCAAGGACAGGGGGATGGTGCTGGCCGTCGCCAAAGCGCTGGAGGCGGGGGCGAAGGGGCTGGTCTGCGCGTCGACGGGCAACACCTCCGCTTCGGCCGCCGCCTATGCTGCAAGGTCCGGTCTCCCGTGCACGGTTCTCCTGCCCAAGGGGAAGGTCGCCTCAGGGAAACTTGCCCAGGCCCTCATCCACGGCGCGAGGGTCGTATCCATCAGGGGTAATTTCGACGAGGCCCTGGAACTGGCCCTCGCTCTCTCGAGGGAGATGGGCCTGGCGGTGGTCAACTCGGTTAACCGCTACCGGCTCTGGGGGCAGAGGAGCGTGGCCTGGGAGATGGTCGATGAACTCGGCCGCTCACCCGACGCGGTGGTGCTCCCCGTGGGCAACGCCGGCAACATCACCGCCGGCTGGGCCGGTTTTGTCCAATACCGCCGCGCCGGGAAGGCCGACTCCGTCCCGGCCATGATCGGAGTGCAGGCCGAGGGCGCTGCGCCGCTCGCCCTTGGGAAACCCTGCCCCGCCCCTGAAACGGTGGCGACGGCCATCAGGATAGGGAGGCCGGTGAACGGGAAGAAGGCGTCCTGGGCCGTCCGTATGAGCGGCGGGAAGTTCCTGGCCGTGAGCGACGAGGAGATCCTGGGAGCCCAGAGAAGGCTGGCGGCCGATGAAGGGGTCTTCGCCGAGCCGGCATCCTGTGCCGGGATAGCAGGCCTTTTACGGTACGCCGGGCAAGGGCTCATCCCCCGCGGCTCCACGGTGGTGGCCATCCTCACCGGTAACGGGCTGAAGGACCCCGATACGGCCGCCGCGGGGGCGGGAGCGCCCCTTGAGATCGATGCCGAGGTGGGGGTCCTCAGGGAGGCCCTGTCATGAACGGACCCTCGATCCGCATCCGGGTCCCGGCGACCACGGCCAACCTGGGATCGGGCTTCGACACCATCGGCCTCGCCCTCTCCCTTTACAACCTTTACGACGTCTTCGATATAGACGAGCCTGGGGCGTACCGGATGGAGGTCATCGGCGAGGGGAGCGCCGAGCTTTCCGACCCTGAATCAAACCTGATAATAAAGAGCTATGAGAGGGCCTGCGAGGAGTGGGGCCTCCAGTGCCCCGGTTTTTCCCTGCGCTGCCTCAACGCCATCCCCCTCTGCCGGGGGCTGGGAAGTTCCTCCACCGCCGTCGCGGGGGGCGTGATGATCGCCAACGCTTTCCGGAAGGAGCCCCTCCCCGTCGAGGAGCTGATCCCCTTGATGGTGGAGATCGAGGGTCACCCCGATAATATCGTCCCAGCCTGCCTCGGCGGCCTCGTCGTCAGCGGCGCCGGCGAAGGGAGGCTTCGGTACGTGAAGCTTCCGCCGCCCCCCGGTGATATTTTTGCCGTCGTGGCCGTCCCGGAAGTGAGGGTCAGGACCGAGGACGCCCGCAACGCGCTCCCCAGGGAAGTGAGCCTGGGCGATGCCGTATTCACACTGAACAGGGCCGCGATCCTGGCCGCGTCCTGGGCCGCGGGGAAGTGGGAGAACCTCGCCTGGGCAATGGACGACAGGCTGCACCAGCGATTCCGGGCGAAGCTGTTCCCCGGGGGAGAGGTGATCCTGGAGAAGGTCAAAGGCGTTCCGGGATGCCTCGGCGCCGCCATAAGTGGTTCCGGCCCGAGCGTGCTCGCCTTCGCGAAGGGAGCCCCCCGGGGTGTTGCCGAGGCCATGTGCCGGGTATTCAGGGAGCACGGTGTGAGGTCCCGTTTCTTCGTCCTCGATGTGGATGAGGCGGGGGCCGTGGTTGAGCGCCTTTCAACGGGGGTTGCCGGGTCATGAAGATCGAGGTCCTGAAGTACGGAGGGTCATCCCTGACGGGGGAGGGGAGGATCGAGGCCGTGGCGCACCAGGTGGCCGGCCTTCACCGGGAGGGCCTTTCCCTGGTCGTAGTGGTATCGGCGGTGGGCCGCACCACGAAGGAACTCATCGAGACTGCCAACGGTTTCGCCGGCCGGTTGAACCGCCGGGAGGTGGACCAGCTCATTTCCACCGGTGAGCAGCAGAGTATGGCCCTTCTTACCATGGCCTTTGGCGAGATGGATATCCCCGCCCGCTCCTTCGCCGGTTGGCAGGCAGGGATAAGGGCCGGCGGAATATTCACCGACGGGCGGGTCCTTTCCGTGGACCCCCGGATGGTGGCGGGGTCCGTCGAAAAGGGTGAAGTGGCCGTCGTCGCCGGTTTCCAGGGTGTCACCGACGAGGGGGATGTCATAACCCTGGGCAGGGGAGGGTCGGACCTTACCGCCGTGGCCCTAGCCGCGGCCCTGGAGGCCGAATGCTGCCGGGTCTTCACCGATGTGGAAGGAATATTTTCCGCCGACCCCAGGGTTGTCCCGGGGGCTTTCCGCCTCGAGAGGGTCAGTTACGGGGAGTGCATGGAGATGGCGGCCGCAGGAGCCAGGATCCTCCAGGCGAGGAGCGTGGAGCTCGCCTGGAGATACGGGGTGCCGCTTTTCGTCGGTTCCAGTTTCGGGAAAGGGAGGGGGACCTGGATAATGAGGGATGATGTTTCCGAGGGGTTCGTGGTGCGATCGATAACCCACGATACGGAGGTTGCCAAGGTGGCCGTGCTGGGGGTTCCCGACAAGCCCGGGATAGCGGCCAGGGTTTTCTCCTCCCTGGCCGGGGCCGGTGTAGGCGTTGAGATGATAATCCAGAGCATCATGAGGGGTCAGGTCAACGACATAGCGTTTCTCGTCAGGAAGGAATTCCTGGGCGAAGCCATTGATGTATGCCGTCGGACGGCCAGGGATATCGAGGCCCAGGGCGTGGCTTTTGATACGGAGGTGGGCAAGATCTCCCTCGTGGGAGCGGGACTGTCAAATCATCCCGACGCGCCGGCGCGAATGTTCTCCATACTGGCAGGCGAATCCGTCAATATCGACATGATATCCTCCACCTCGATGTCCATCACCTGCGTGGTCTCCTCGGCCGACGTGGAAAAGGCTGTCGCCGCCCTGCATAGAGCTTTCATTGAAGAGGCTGCGGGATGAGGGTCGCCCTGCTCGGCGCGACGGGCCTCGTGGGCCGGGAAATACTGCGCACCCTGGAAACAAGGAAGTTCCCCGTCACGGAGGTCCTGCCCCTTGCCTCTTCCCGCTCCCGGGGTTCCAGGGTCCCCTTCAGGGGTGTCGAGCTGGAGGTCCTGGAGGTGAACGCCGACTCCTTCGAGGGGGTGGATATCGCCTTCTTCTCCGCCGGCGCCGACGCGTCGAGGAAATGGGCCTCCGAGGCGAAGAAGAAGGGCGCTGTCGTTATCGACAACAGTTCGGCCTGGAGGATGGACCCCGACGTGCCCCTGGTGGTACCCGAGGTCAACCCCGGGGTGATGGCGGGGCATAAGGGGCTGATCGCCAACCCCAACTGCGCCACCATCCAGGTGGTCAC
This sequence comes from Synergistetes bacterium ADurb.Bin155, assembly GCA_002070395.1. GTDB lineage: Bacteria > Synergistota > Synergistia > Synergistales > Thermovirgaceae > 58-81. The sequence continues at coordinate 1,850 of MWDE01000036.1, read as the reverse complement.
GGCCCTGAAACCTCTCCACGACGCGGCCGGCCTCGTGCGGTTTTCGGTCGTCACCTTCCAGTCCGTGTCGGGCACTGGCAAGGAGGCCATCGAGGAACTGGCGGGGAATTCAGGGGCTTTCCTGTCCGGTTCGGAGGGTGCCGCCTCGGTGTATCCCCACGACATCGCCTTCAACGTCTTGCCCCATATCGGCGGTTTCGATGAGGACGGCGTCAGCGAGGAAGAGTGGAAGATGATCAGGGAGTCCAGGAAGATCCTGGGGATCCCGGGCCTCGAGGTGAGGTGCACCGCTGTCAGGGTCCCGGTTTTCAGGGGCCATTCCGAGGCCGTCACCGCGATCTTCGAGAGGGTCCTGACCCCGGGGGAAGCGAGGGAACTGCTTTCCTCAGCGCCGGGCGTACGCCTGATCGACGAACCCTCGAAGGGTCTTTACCCCACGGCAAGGGGCTCCCAGGGACGGGAACCGGTCTTCGTCGGCAGGGTCAGGAGGGATACCATAAGCGAAAAGGGACTCATGATGTGGGTCGTCTCCGACAACCTCCTGAAGGGGGCCGCCCTTAACGCCGTCCAGATAGCCGAGGCCCTCGCCTTCCGGTGATATTCGGCCCATTCGACGCCCCATCGCCCGGGGGGGCGGGGAATAAGGTAAAATAGCGGCGGCGCCCGGCGGGCGCCGCCATCTTCCTTTTTAAGGACGGTGCCTGTGACCATGGATAAAAAGGCCGCCTTAACGATCCTGACGGTTCTTATGCTCCTCGTTGCCGCCGCGGCGACCGGGGCCGACCAGATGCAGCTCACCTCCGACACCCTTCAGTACGACCCCTCGGGTGGGACCGTTTTCGCCTCGGGACACGTCAAGGTCGTCGGGAGGGGCGCCGAGATAACCTCCGAAGAGGGCGAATTTGACCCGACGGGGACGCGCTCCCTGTTCAGGAAGAACGTCCTGGCCCGGTGGCCCGAGGGGCGGCTTACCATGGACTGCTATGAGATGATCGTGGAGGAAACCCCCAGGGGCCAGAAGATCACCGCCCGTAAGGTGACCCGGTTCCACGATCCGGCCAGGAAAGTGACCGTGCGCGCCGAGACGGTGGAAGGGTTCGTGGTCGGCGGTGCGTTCACCGAGTTCGACGCCCGGGGCGGCGTCGTGGCCGATGCTGTTGCCCCCGACGGAGAACCCACCAGGGTTTCCGGCGGCAGGTCGCGATACTCCCGGGACCGACAGACGCTGGAATTTACCGGCGGGGCCGTGGGGGTGGACTTCGACCCCGCGACGATGATCGTGCTGCCGCGCGCCTAGGCGTCTGCAGCGGCGCGGGCTTCGCGGCGCAGGCCCGGCGCGTCGACCTCGGCCACCGTGGTGTCGCCGTCGCGCAGGCGGAACAGGCGCATCGCGCCGGTCACCACGTCCACCTGGCCGTTGAGCGACTGCGCGGCCGCGGCGAGCTGCTCCACCATGGCGGCGTTCTGCTGCGTCACGCCGTCCATGTGGCTGACGGCCTCGTTCACCTGGGTCACGCCCAGCAGCTGCTCGCGCGAGGCCTGGTCGATCTGCGCCAGCAGGCGGCCCACGTCGGCCACGGCCTGCAGCGCCTCCTGCATCGCAGCCTGGGCGGCGTCGGTCTGCTGCACGCCGCCGGCGACGCGGTCCGCCGCCTCGGCGATGAGCTGACGGATCTCGCGTGCCGCGTCGCTGGTGCGCTTGGCCAGCGCGCGCACCTCGGCGGCCACCACGGCGAAGCCGCGGCCGGCCTCGCCGGCACGCGCGGCCTCGACCGCGGCATTGAGCGCGAGGATGTTGGTCTGGAAGGCCACGCCCTCGATCACGTGGATGATCTCGCCGATGCGGTGCG
>MWDE01000035.1 GCA_002070395.1 Synergistetes bacterium ADurb.Bin155 | reverse complement strand
CCCGCCCCGTCATCGGTCACCTCGAGAAGGACTTCCTCCCCGACCCTCTGGAACCTGACGTTCACGGCGGTCGCACCCCCATGGCGGACGGAATTGTGGACCGACTCCTGGACCACCCTGAAAAAGGCAAGGGTGACCTCCGGGGGGAGCTCCTCCTCGATGCCGGCCTCCACGGTGATCTTAACCCCCAATTGCCTCGAAAGCCGCTCCGCCAGCTCGTCCAGTGCCTGGGACAGGCCTAGATCGAGCCAGGGGGGTGAAAGTTCATCGCAGAGTGCCCTCATGTCATTAACGGCGTGACGGGCGCCCTCCTCGGCGTTTTCCAGCCGCCTGGAAGCCTCCCCAAGCTCTCTCTCCTCCATTTTAGCCAGCCTGATCTGGTGGATCAGGGCGGTGACATCCTGGAGTGGACCGTCATGAAGCTCCCTGGCTATGCGCGATCGTTCTTCCTCCTGGACCCTGACTATGTCGCCGACATATCGTTTCATCAGTTCCGCCCTCTCGACGGCACCCCTGGCCAGCTGCTGCAGCACCACTCTCAACCTCCTGATCTCGTGGACAGCCCCGGGGTCATCGCCCTCGGGGATATCTCTCCCAAGGTGAAGGGTTGACACTTCCGTGCCGAGGGCCCTCAAGGGCGCCACCAGCCATTTCCAAAGGGCGAGGACCGATAAGAGGCCCAGGAGCCCGACGAGTCCGACCAACAGGGGCCAACGGTTGAAGCGGAGCATGGGCCCGAGGAGCTTATCCCAGGATACGGCGGCCACAACGTACCACCCGGTTTCCCCGGCAGGGTAAACGGCAAGGGTGAACTTCTCGCCCTCCCGGCTTTGGACTTCCAGGGCTGAACCGATCGGTAACCCTCTGTCCCAGAGGAGAGGAAGGGCGTCGGAGTCACCGGTGGACAAAAGAATGTTCCCCTGCCTGTCCACTACCGCCACCCAGCCTGGCATAGAAAGGCCCCAGGTGAGCTGCCTGAGCCTCATGAACCTCTCACGATCACCGAAGGGGGAAGGCCTTGTCCTGTTCCAGCTCAGATCCAGTCTCGAGGCAAAACTCTCGGCAATGTCGACCACGTAGGACCTGGCGACCCTCTCCATGGCCCTCTCGTGCTGGATGAGACCGGCGCCCCCTAAGAGGAGCGCCGAAAAGGAGGGTATCATGATGGCCACTGTGAGAAGGATGAGCAGGTGTCTCCTCATTCGATCAGCTCCTCCAGGGCTACGATGCCGTACTTAAGCGCCAGCAGCATGGCTTCGGTCTTGTTCCTGGCCCCGAGCTTGTCGTATATTGAAGCAAGGTGGGTCTGGACCGTCCTCTCGCTGATGATGAGAACGCCCGCGATCTCCTTGCTGGACAGCCCCCTGGCTGCGTAGAGGAGGACCTCCCTCTCCCTTGCCGACAGAGCCTCGTAGGCGAATTCCCCATCCTCCATGCTGCGGGCCACTTCCCCATCCAGGTAAAGCCCCCCCCGGGCCACCACCCTGATGGCGCGGGCGAGCTCCTCGGGCGTAACGGTCTTGAGGACGTAACCCCTGGCCCCAGCCCTGAGCGAGGCCATGACGTACTGCTGGGCGTCGAAGGATGTGAGCATCACCGGCTTGACCGGGAGAGAGGATCCCTTGATCCTCCTGGCCAGAGCGACGCCGTTCTCGCCGGGCATCCTGATGTCCAGAAGGGCCACATCAGGCTTTTCCTTTTCAATGACCCTCCAAGCCTCAAGGCCGTCACCGGCCTCCCCCACCAGCTCCAGGTCCTTCTCCTTTGCTATGTAATCCCTCAACCCGGCGCGGGTGAGGGGGTGATCATCGGCGAGGAAAACTCTTATCTTCATGGAATGCACCTCCCGGGACCTAAAAGGCGGCCCCTACCCGGCAAGTATGCCTTAAATGGACCAGGCGTTGCATCCGCAGCCTTACCGATAATCGGCCGGGTTGGAGCGGTTTCAGCGGAGGTCGGAGAAGGACGCGAATCCGAAAGCCGACCTCGCGTGGAGTACCGCGTTCCTGGCGGCTTCTTCGAGGGCCGAGGCGGCCAGCCACCCCACGAGGACCGTCGAGGAACTGGTCTCGCCCGTGGCGGCACAGAAGACCGTATCACCGTCAAAGGGGGTGTTGAAAGGGAAAAGGGCTCCGGCGAGTCCAGCCTGCCCCATGATGGCGACCCTCCTGCAGGCGGCTTTGTCCAACCTCGCGTTAGTTACGATGGCGGCGAGGGTGGTGTTCCTCCCCCACTCATCCCACACATCCCCTGCCCCCGACATTGACCCGGGGTCGATGATGCGATCCCCATCAAGGGCCCCCGCCATGAACCCGCCGGCAAGGTCCCTGACGGCACCAAAGGCGTTCAACGCCGTGACAGCACACACCTCGAGTTCCCCCGACACCTTCCTTGCCCAGCCGAAACCTGATTTCATAGCCTTGCCCAAAAGGGAATACTTGCCCACGGTGGCTCCGGTCCCGGCCCCGTAATTACCCATGGGCGACTCCTCGAGGGGCCTTGCACCCAGGCAGGCCTCCATGCCCATGGAGGGTTCCGGCCACGCCGACGGTTCGCCGCAGCCGAGATCGAAAAGGCACGCCGCGGGTACCAGGGGGATCATCCCAAACCCGGAATCGAACCCCCAACCCCTCTCCTCGCAGTACCGCATGACCCCGTCGGCCGCCGAGAGGCCCCGGGCGCTCCCGCCGGTGAGCACCAGGGCGTTGACCTTATCGACGGTGCATTCCGGCGCCAAAAGCACCGTTTCTCTCGTGCCGGGCGCGCCACCCCTGATATCGCAGGAGGCGGTGGCCCCATCGGGGAAGACCAGAACGGTGCAGCCCGTCCCCTTCTCGTGGTCCTGGGCATGTCCTATCCGCCACATCCAGATCACCCCCTCAACCTAAAGTGACGACCTTCCAGAAAGCGAAAAGAACCCCGGCGATCCCCTCTCCTCCTAGGAACCCCGAGGCTACAAGGGACAGGTCGTCCTCCCCGCGTGGGAAAAGCCGCCCGGTCAAGGCCCTGGTAATACCCCCGGCCCCCGCGGCGAGGGATATCGCCACGGGCAGGTATATCCCGATGCCCACGGTCATGCAGGGGACACCCACCAGGGATAGGACGAACCCTCCCGCCAGGCCGGCAAGGAAGGCTCCCCGGTCGGGAAGTCCGTCGATCATGCTTTTGACGGCGAAGGCCTGTGGAGCGGCCAATTCGGTCCCGGGGCCCATCGTTCCAAAGGCTTCCCTGAGGAGGAAGACGGTGAAGGCCGCGGCCACCGCCCCGGCGATACCGCCGGCGGCTTCGCTGACGAGCTGGGCGCAGGGGTCCGTCCCCAGTATCGAGCCCGCCCTCAAGTCCTGCATGGCATCGCCCGCCAGCCCCGTGGCCACGGCAACGACAGCCGTAACCAAAAAGGCCTCCTGCCCCCCGATATGCCAGATGGTCCTCACCGTGAGCAACACGAGGATCCCGAAGATCTCCATCGGGTCGATACCGGTCTGCCCCGTGATCGTGGCGGCCATGACCACCGTGACCCAGACCCCGGCCGTCGCAAGGAGGGACGGCACCAAGGGGATGCCCGCCAGCCAGGTCAGGACCAGGGCCGAAGCGGCGCCAACGGCGGCGACGACGCCGGAGGAACCCCTGGAAGAGGAGAGGCTTTGGAAGAAGGACCTTGCCGCACCCCTGAACAACACGGCCACGCCGGCACCGACGATGACGCCGATCCCGAGGCTGCTCCTGAAGGCTTCCGCCAAAGCCCCGTCGGGGAAAAACCTCAGGTGGAGCCCCGCAGGGACCAGGAGCCAATGGGCAGCCACAGCTCCCAAAGCCCAGGTGCCCATGTAAAGGGGTCCGATGATGAACCCGATGCCCAAAGCCATGGGCGACACCCAGACGCTCAAGAGGGGCCCCTTGCCCAACAGGGCCGGGATTAGACCGACGGCGTCGCGAAGCCAGGTCAGCACTGCGGAGAACCCGCATGAGGTGAACAGGATCCAGGCTTTCCTCCCGCCCTTGTCGCCCGCCTGAAGTGTTCTCGCCGCGGCCACGCCCATGGGGAAAGGAAGGTCCAGGTCCACCACGAAGTGCTTTCTTAAAAGGCCCGTGAAGGCGACCCCGAGTATGGCGCCCACGATCGCGACGGCGGCCACGGTCCCGACACCCAGGCTCGAACCAGGGTCGGACATCCAGATGCCGGGTAGCGTAAAGGCCAACCCCCCGGCCACAAGCCCGCCGGCGGACATCCCAGTGTGGGCGACGTTGATCTCCCGCAGGGAGGCTCCCAGAGGTCTCAGGACGGCCATGGAGAGAACGGCGACGAAGATGGTGGGCCATGGCAGGGCACCTATCCTGAGCGCCACGTAGGTGCTGCTCGCCGCAATGAGGATGGAACCGACGACGGCGAGGGCGATGGAACGGAGGGTCAACTCTTGGGTCTCTAAGGGGTTTTTCATCCTGTTTTTCTCTCCTTGGTATTTCGGTGTTACACTAAAATGGATATCTCTCTAGGAGACGATAGCACAAATCGGAAAGTTTGGCCGGGAGGTCAAGGGGATGAAAGGAAAGGGTTACGTCCTTCTAGCGTTGCTGATGCTATCCCTGTTAGCCGTATCGGGGTTCATTTTCCACCGAAACCTCGGCCTGAGCGAGCAGAACAGGGTTTTGCGTGAAACCCTTCAGAAAGCCACCGAGGAGATACAAAGGGTAAAAGAGAAAGGGCCGGTAAAGGGTTTTACCGGCGACATTCCCCAACCGGACTGGGAGGGGCTGAAAAAGGAGGGAAGGACCGACCCGAGAGGCCGGCTTGTCGAGGACCTTCTGGCCAGGGATGACCTCATTCCCTGGGAAGGGATCCATGGCGGTACCATGAAGATCTACGACCCTTCCCTCGTATGGTTCGCAGGACCCAGGTGGTGCGTCGCCTGGGCGGAGGACGGGCATATCGGGGGCTTCATGCTCCTTCGTTTTGATGAAGATGACGACGGGAACCTCGAGTGGCGGCTCCTCGACTCGGCCTTGGCCGACTAATCCTCCTCCCCGAGACCGATATCTTTCTCAATAGGCCTCAGGGCTTCTATCACACCCTCGACCAGTTCCTCCAGGGGTTTTTCCAGCATGGCCGTTCCCTTTTCGATGACCTCCCTGTTGACCCCCCTGGCGAAAGCCTTGTCCTTCCACTTCTTCCTGACGGACTTGACGGTCAGGTCCTGAAGGGACTTCCCCGGCCTGACCAGAGCCACGGCGGTGACGAAGCCGGTCAGCTCATCGATGGCGTACAGGTGTTTCTCCATCAGGGAGAGGGGCTCCACATCGGAACAGATGCCCCAACCATGGGCCAACACAGCCCTGACGATATTATCGGGGTACCCCGCGTCCCTCAACCAGGAGGCTCCGAGATGGGTATGCCTGGAGGGATCGTCGATGGTGGTCTCCCAGTCGATATCATGGACGAGCCCGGCGAGGCCCCATTCTTCCTCGTCCTCTCCGTTCGCCCTGGCAAAAAATCTCATGGCCGCCTCCACGGCAAGGGCATGGCGGATATGGCCGATCTGCCTGTTATGCTCCCGTAAAAGGGTCATCGCTTCCTCTCTATCCACTTTCTTCATGATCAAAAGCCTCCTCCCAGAGTCTAAAGATAGAGATCATACCAGATCACATCATAATGAGGCGTAAAGGTCCAGTAAAACCGGGTCGACGGGGTCGGCCAGCATTTTCCTGATCCCGACGTTCTGCGCGATAAGCTCCTCCAGTCTTGTGGCCAAAACGGCGGAAGCGGGTTTCAACTGCGTCAGGATGACCCTGGCCTCGTCGATCTTCCCAAGGGCCACCAGGGATACGCCCAGTGAGAAAACCGGGCCGGGGTGCCTCAGGCAGGAGGCGCTCCTCCTGAAACCGTCTCTGGCCGCCGCCCAGTCCCCCAGGTGGGCTTCCGCGATCGCCGTCATGTAACCAGCCTCTTCAAGGGGTCTCCTAGTTTGCCTTTCCCACAGGCAGGGCCCCTTGCCGTCCTCCAGAGCCATCCTGCCGAACCTTTTTGCACTCTCCCAGTCCTTCATAGCCACCCTGGCCGAACACAGCATGGCTTTGGCATCTCCCCCCATGCCCGGAGCGGGCAGGTCCGAGAGGGTCTCTGCCGCCCTGTCGTCCCCTGAAAAAGCCTCCACGACGCCTTTTACAAGCCGCATGAACGGGTTTGAGAGGTCATCCCACTTTATGTTCCTTGCGCTGAACAGGTCTTTCCTCGCCAGGAAAAGGCGGCCTAGCCAGAAAACCCTGGGGCTCTCCAGGTCGGGGTCATTATAGGGCGTCACTAGGAGGTTTTCTGCTTCCTGCCATCGCTCATCCTCTATCAGGGACCGGGCGTGCCAGAAAGCAGCCCGCGGGTCACCCGCCGGGCCGCCGGCTTCGGCTAAAAACCCCAGGGCTTCATCGAAACGGCCCGAAGCGGCCGAAAGGGAACCAAGCCTCCTCGCGCAAAGGGACCTCTCCTCTCCGCGAAGGCCGGCTTCCCAGGCCTTGCGGTAAAGCACTTCCGCCTCTTCCTGGTCACCCTTGTCGTCGGCGGCCATGGCCAGCCTGATGCCGGCCTCCCCCGTGGGGTCCTCCTCGAGGATGTCCCGGAAGATCCCCTCAGCCCTTTCTTTCTCCCCCACCTGCTCCAGCAACAGCGCGAGCCTGCGCCAATCCCCGGTGTTCCTGGGTTCCAGCTCCAGGGCCACGTCAAGGGAGGCCACCGCTTCCAGGGTCCTCCCCGAGGCTTCGTGGATGACCGACATGAGCCTGTGGGCAAGGGGCTCGTCGGGGATACGGTCTATAGAGTCCATCACGATCTCCCCCGCGGGATCCAGGGCTTCCTTCGTCCCGGTGGCGATCAAGGCCTCGGTGAAGAGCAGTTTCGACCTGTCAGGATGACCGTAGGCAAAAAACAGGGCGTCCCTGAGTGGCCTGGCGCTACCAGGCCAGGGGAGTTTTTCCCAGGGTAGGTCCCTTAATGCGGCGGGGGGCAGTTTCCCGCCGGAAGAGAACATCCCC
>MWDE01000034.1 GCA_002070395.1 Synergistetes bacterium ADurb.Bin155 | reverse complement strand
CACGTCGTTGAGGTGGTTGGCCATGACGTAGCGCAGCAGCGACCAGTCGTCGATGGCGGCCACCATCCCAAGGGCAGCGTGGGAGAAGCTGTAGCCCACCAGGCTCGTGTAGTGCCAGCTGCCGCCCGCGAGCCACTGGGGCCCGTAGGGGAGGAAGAGGGGGCTGAGATTGACGAAATCGTGAGGTTTGATGAAATTGTCGATGTAATTTTCAGCCCTGATAAAGGTGTAGAAGCCCGGCAGTCCGGCCTCGGTGCCGTCGATGGTAAGGCGGCCGTTGAATTCCCCATCTCCCTCAACCCAGAGGGGGATCTCGTCATTGTCCAGGTAGGAGCCGGGGTTCATGTAGACGTAGAGCGTTGAACCCGGCGACTGGTAGTAGGTGCCGGTCTTGAACTGGGTCTGGGATTCTATCTCAAGCGTCCCCGCCTCGTGGGCCGTGTGGCCGTATACGAAGGAGCCCTTCTCCAGGTTCATCCAGCCGGCCCCGCGCTTGGTGAAGAGGTTGAAGCCCTGCACCTGGGCCGAGAAGGGAGCCGCCTGGGTGGGGATGTCCATGCTCACCAGGAGGCTGGAGGTATCGTCGCCCATAAGGGTGTGGGAGCCCGCCAGGACTGTGCCGTCGAGCAGGGTGGCGTCGCTGCTGGTAAGGGCCGTGAGGGCGTTGCCCTGGGCGCTGTCCAGAACGCCCGTGTTGACGAGGCTGCTGTTCTCTTCAAGCCGGACGGCGTCGGAATCCAGGCCGGTGGCGACGATGGCGCCGTCGTTGAAGGCCTTGGAGAAGGCATCGGCGTACATGCCGTGGGCTTTTTCGCCCTCGGTCGCGACGGTGCCCGATCCGAGGTTATGGACTTCGCCGCTCCCGGAGGCGCGCATGCCGTGGGAGCCGTCGCCGGCGGTTTCGACTTCGCCGTCGTTGAAGGCCTTGGCGTTGTGCGCGGCGTACATGCCGAAGGCGTTGCCGCCCCTGGTGACCACCCTGCCGGTGTTAACGGCCCGGGAGTTGAATTCGGCGGCCATGCCGTGGGAGCCTTCGCCCCAGGTCCTGACGACGCCGCCGCTGAAGTTGCCCACGAAGGAATCGTCCATGGCGTACATGCCGATGGAGCCGGGTCCGTGGGTTACCACCTTGCCGGTGTTGACGGCCCTGGAGTGGTCTTCAGCAACCATGCCGTAGGAGCCTGCACCCCGGGTCCTGACGGTGTCGTCGCCGAAGTTGCCCGCGAAGGAGTGATCCAGGGCGTACATGCCGTGGGCGTTGTCGCCACTAGTGACGACCTTGCCGGTGTTGACGGCCCTGGAGTCATCTTCAGCCACCATGCCGTGGGAGTCTTCGCCCCAGGTCCTGACGACGCCGCCGCTAAAGTTGCCCACAAAGGATTCGTTGAGGGCGTACATGCCGTAGGCGTCGTCGCCGTGGGTGACAACCTTGCCGGTGTTGACGGCCGTGGAGTAGTCTTCAGCCACCATGCCGTGGGAGCCTGAGCCCCAGGTCTCGACAGTGTCGCTGCTAAAGTTGCCCGCAAAGGAATCGTTAAGGGCGTACATGCCGAAGGCGTTGTCGCCGTGGGTGACGACCTTGCCGGTGTTAACGGCCCTGGATTGGTCTTCAGCCACCATGCCGTGGGAACCGTCACCGTCGGTCTCGATGGTGCCGTCGCCGAAATTGCCGGCAAAGGAATTATTAACAGCGTACATGCCGTAGGCGTCGTCGCCGCTGGTGACTACGGAACCCCAATTGAGTGCCTTGGATTGGTTCCTTGCCACCATGCCGTGGGCGTTTCCACCCTTGGTGATGATGTTACCCAGGTTGAAGGCCTTGGATTGGTTCCTGGCCACCATGCCGCGGGCATTTTCACCGGAAGTCTCGATGGTGCCCTCGTTGCGGACCTCGGAACCCTTGAGGGCCAGCATGCCGTGGGCATTGTTGCCCGTGGTGATGACCTTGCCGGTGTTGACGGCCCTGGAGTGGTCTTCAGCCACTATGCCGTGGGAGCGTTTGCCCCAGGTCCTGACGACGCCGTCACCGAAGTTGCCGGCGAAGGAGCCGTCCAGGGCGTACATGCCATAGGAATCGTCGTTACGAGTGGCTACCCTGCCGGTATTCACAGCCCGGGAGTCATCGGAAGCCACCATGCCGTGGGAGCCTTCGCCCCAGGTCCTGACGACGCCGCCGCTGAAGTTGCCCACAAAGGATTCGTTGAGGGCGTACATGCCGTAGGCGTCGTCGCCGTGGGTGACAACCTTGCCGGTGTTGACGGCCGTGGAGTAGTCTTCAGCCACCATGCCGTGGGAGCCTGAGCCCCAGGTCTCGACAGTGTCGCTGCTAAAGTTGCCCGCAAAGGAATCGTTAAGGGCGTACATGCCGAAGGCGTTGTCGCCGTGGGTGACGACCTTGCCGGTGTTAACGGCCCTGGATTGGTCTTCAGCCACCATGCCGTGGGAACCGTCACCGTCGGTCTCGATGGTGCCGTCGCCGAAATTGCCGGCAAAGGAATTATTAACAGCGTACATGCCGTAGGCGTCGCCGCTGCTGGTGACTACGGAACCCCAATTGAGTGCCTTGGATTGGTTCCTTGCCACCATACCGTGGGCGTTTCCACCCTTGGTGATTACGTTACCTAGATTGAAGGCCTTGGATTGGTTCCTGGCCACCATGCCGCGGGCATTTTCACCCGTAGTCTCGATGGTGCCCTCGTTGCGGACCTCGGAATCCTTGAGGGCCAGCATGCCGTGGGCCCTTCTGCCTTCCGTGATGACATTGCCAAGGTTGAGGCCGAAGGAGCCATCCTCGGCCTTGATGCCGACCGATCGGCGGCCGGAGGTCATGACCTGGCCCCTGTTGATAGCCTTGGAGTCACCCAGGGCGTACATCCCGAAGGCGTCGTTGCCAGAGGTGTCGACCTTACCCCTGTTGATGGCCCTGGAGTCACCAAGGGCGTACATGCCATGGGAGTCGTTGCCGTGGGTGATCACCGAGCCGGTGCTCACGGCCTTGGAGTGGTCTTCGGCGAACATCCCGTGGGAGCCGGCACCGCCGGTCTCGATAGTGGCCGCGATGGCGCCGCCGCCGTAGAAGTTGCCCACAAAGGAATTGTTAAGGGCGTACATGCCATGAGCACCGTCACCATGGGTGACGACGGTACCCCAGTTAAGAGCCTTGGAGTCCTCCTTGGCCACCATGCCGTGAGCTACAGCGTTGCCGGTCTCGATGTCGCCGGAAGCAAGGTTATGGACCTTGCCGCCCTCAAGGGCGTACATGCCGCGAGCGCCTTCACCATGAGTGGTTATTTTGCCCGAGTTAGTAGCAAGGGAAGGCGCGGACCCAAGGTTCCTTGCCACCATGCCGTGGGCGTAGTAGCCGCCCGTCTCAATGGTCCCGGAGTCCAGGTTATGGACCTCACCGCCCACGATGGCCAGCGCCCCGTAGGCTTCTGAACCGTGGGTCGTTATTGAACCGGCATTGGTGCCCAGTGAAGCCGCCAGTGAATTCTCTCCCCAGGCCACGAGGCCGTGACCGTAGGAGTTGCCCGTCTCGATGTCGCCGGAGGCAAGGTTATGGACCTCGCCGCCTGTGCGGGCGAGCATGCCGTAAGATTCTGCACCATGGGTCTTAACCGAACCGCTGTTCTTGCCGGTGGAATCATCGGCCACCATCCCGTGGGAACCGGCGCCGCCGGTTTCGATGGTGCCACCGCCAAAGTTGCCGGCAAAGGAGTTGTTAAAGGCGTGCATGCCGAAGGAACCCTGGCCGTGGGTCTTCACCGAGCCGGTGTTAATGACCGTGGAATCGTCGGCCACCATCCCGTGGGAACCGGCACCGCCGGTCTCTATAGTGCCTCCGCCGAAGTTGCCGGCAAAGGAGTCGTTAAGGACGTACATGCCGAAGGAGCCCTGGCCGTGGGTCTTCACCGAGCCGGTATTCACGGCCGTGGAATTGTCGGCCACCATGCCGTGGGCACCGTCACCGCCGGTCTCGATGGAGTCATGGCTGAAATTGCCCACGAAGGAATTGTTGACGGCGTACATGCCGTGGGCACCGACGCCATGGGTTACGATGGTTCCCCAGTTGAGGCCCCTGGAGTTGTTCCTGGCCACCATGCCGTGGGCGTTTTCGCCCTTAGTGATGATGTCACCCAGGTTGAAGGCCTTGGATTGGTTCCTGACCACCATGCCGCGGGCATTATTGCCGGAGGTCTCGATGGTGCCCTCGTTGCGGACCTCGGAACCCTTGAGGGCCAGCATGCCGTGGGCATTGTTGCCCGTGGTGACCACCTTGCCGGTATTAACGGCCCTGGAGTGGTCTTCAGCCACCATGCCGTGGGAGCCGTCGCTCCAGGTCCTGACGACGCCGCCGCCAAAATTGCCGGCAAAAGAGTTGTCAAGGGCGTACATGCCATAGGAACCTTCATTACGAGTGGCTACCCTGCCGGTATTCACAGCCCGGGAGTTATCGGAAGCCACCATGCCGTGGGAGCGTTCGCCCCAGGTCCTTACGACGCCGTCGCCGAAGTTGCCCACAAAGGAGTTGTGCCATGCGTACATGCCGAAGGCATCTTCGCCCCTGGTGACCACCTTGCCGGTGTTGATGGCCCTGGAGTCATCGGAAGCCACCATGCCGTGGGAGCCTGCGCCCAGAGTCTTGACGGTGTCGCTGCTGAAATTGCCCACAAAGGATTTGTGCCATGCGTACATGCCGTGGGCACCGGCGCCATCGGTGGCGATGCTACCCCAGTTGAGGGCTTCGCCGCCGTTAAGGGCGTACATGCCGTAGGCGCCTTCTCCCTCGGTTGCAATGGTTCCCCCGTCTTCGTTAGTGGCCTTTGACGTGCCCTTGGACCCCGATCCAGTGGCTGTCATGCCGTGGGAGCCTGCACCCTTTGTCTCGATCGTGCCTTTGTTTTCAACCGTTCCCCTTCCGGCAGCCATCCCTTTGGAAGCGAGACCGTTGGTAACGATCGAGCCCTCGTTAGTGGCTTTGGCCGCCGGGTCCGATGAGTTTGCTGTGTGGGCGTACATGCCGTAGCCATTAGCTTCTTCTGTCTCAATTATGCCCCGGTTCACGGCCTCGCCGCCCTCAGTGGCGAGCATGCCGTAGCCCCCTACCCCTTTAGTATGAATGGTTGCCCCTTCCTCGTTGGTGGCTTTCGAGCCGGGGCCGTTGGCCATCATGCCGTCGGATAGAGAGTCGGAGACGATGATGGAGCCCTTGTTGGTGACTTCAGATCCGCCTCCCTCGGCCCACATTCCTCTGGACCGATAACCCTTGGTCTCGATACTGCCCTCATTGGTGGCCTCTGATCCAGGTCCTTCCGCCCTCATACCGTGGGCCTCTTGCCCGCTGGTGACGATGGAACCCCCGGCGGCGTTCCTAATCCTGGCGCCCTCCTGAGCGTACATGCCATAGGAGCCTTTGCCCCGGGTAAGAATATCCCCAAGGTTAGCCCCAAGAGTACCCCCGCCTTTAGCGACCATACCATGGGCATTGTTACCCGAGGTGGCGATGGAGTCTTCGTTGTAGGCCTTGGAGTCGCCGGAAGCCACCATGCCGTGGGCATTATCGCCCTCAGTGCCAATGTTTTTCTGGTTAGTGATTTCTGATCCTGCCCAAGCGTACATTCCGTAAGCATTATCGCCGGAGGTTAAGATGGTGCCTTTGTTCCAGGCTTGGGACAAGTCTTCTGAAGTGCTTTTGCGGGCGACCATTCCATAGGCGTCTGCGCCGGCGGTTACTATTAGACCTTCATTGAAGGCCTTCGATCCCGTACCGGCCAACATGCCCAGGCCCCTCATTCCATTTGTTTTGATCAGGCCGGAAGTAAGGTTGTGCACCTCACTTTTTCCAAGAGCCCACATGCCGTAGGATTCGATATTATTAGTGTTTATAACGTTATAATTAAAGGCCTTGGATTCACCTTGGGCCTTCATGCCGTGACCGTTTTCACCGGAGGTATTTATGACCCCCGTGGTGGTATTGATCACCTCCCCGCCATTTTTTGAAAGCATCCCAATTTGCTCGTCCACACCTGTGTTGATTGTTGCATCATTGGACGCTGTTGTTCCATCGGCAGTAACCACAGCGGTTGCTGCCAAAGCCGCTCCGCCCAGGGATGCCAGCGCCAGGGCGGCAATAAAACCCAGGATGAAACCTTTTGTTCCGGAGCTCTTACTCAATATTGCCACTCTCCCTTCCTTGAATGCCGAACGTAGTCCTCAGAGGGACCCGTTAAAGGACAAAACCGGAGACAACAAAAATCCCTTCGGGTATGGATATCCGAGGGCATTGTTGGTATCCGGATGGAACCTATAAGAAAATGCTCTTCTTGCTGAACAAAAAATGAACCTGGTGGAAAGCGCCTCCCCTTTCTTTTTGTGCTTAAGTTTGTTGCCGGTGCATTTATAGAACCAATTGGGGCGGTGGTTTGAGCGGCAGCTTCGATGCTGCCGCGGACAGAATGCAACCTTTATAGATTATCTTATCCTTCTCCTGACTTTGTCAAGGTTTATTAATAGAAATTGTGGCCGGACAGCGATAATGTCACCCCTTAAGGGGACAGGGAAAATGTCACCCCCCCTGGGTTTCGTTAGAGAATGTATTCCATGAAGAACGAGGGTGACATCAGGTTGTCCATCAAGCAGGCGCGGAGACTTCATGTTCTTGAAGAGGTGACGGGCGGGGTGATAACCAACAGGGAGGCTTCAGCCGCTTTGGGGCTGTCGGTGCGGCAGGTCCAGAGGATAAAGACCGGCTACGAGGAGGCGGGAGCGTCATCGCTGGTCCACGGCAACACCGGCCGCAAGCCTTCCAACTTCATCCCCACCGACATAAGGGCCTTGGTGGCAGAGCGTGCCGTTGGCCTGTGGAAGGGGGCCAGCGCCAGCCACATGTCGGAACTGCTCTTTGCCGAAGCGGGGCGGTCCGTCTCTCCCAAGACCATCACCAGGATCCTGAAGAAGGAGGGCTTGAAGAATCCCTTCTCCCATAAGGGACCCAGGAAGCGAAGGAGGAGGGCCCGGATGGAGCGCTTCGGCCAGATGCTCCAAATA
>MWDE01000033.1 GCA_002070395.1 Synergistetes bacterium ADurb.Bin155 | reverse complement strand
CAGTTTCCCGCCGGAAGAGAACATCCCCGCCAGGAAGGAATCGGCCGCCTCCCGGAAAGCGCCGGCGAAAAATTTCACGGCCGCGAGCGCCAGCAGAACATCGGGGGAACCGGGGTCGTCCGATGAAGCCTGTCCGAGCATGGCGGACGCCGTGGAAAGATCACCCGCCCATAGGGCTGAGAGCCCCCTGTAGTAGGATCCAGCGGTGGGTTCGCCCATCGCCGAGAAGACCTCCCAGGACTTTTCCCGGTCGCCCAAGATGTAAAGACCTCTCCCCAGGAGGGCCCTGTATTCCGGTGTGAGGCCCTTTTCCACGGCCTCGAGGGCCGAAACTGCGTCGGACCACATCCCCGCCGTCGCGCAGAGGGAAGCGAAAGCGGACCTCGGCCCGGGGTCGAGAGGGGCCCTGAACATCTCCTTACGGGCAGTCTCGAGGGATGAAAGCAACTCCGGGTCACCCCGCCCAAGATCGAGGGCGGTGATCACCTTCATGTCCCACCGTGAAACCTTCCGTCGGGTCTGAAGCCTCCGGGAGAGTTCGCCTTTCGCCTGGTCAAGGACGTTCCTGACCTCCCGGGCGTTGCTGAAGTCGGGTTGGCCTACCCGTTCGCCCATTATCCGCAGGAACTTCCCGGCGGCTTCGTCGGACAGTTCCAGTTCCTCCGAGGCGGCCATGAAAAGCATGATGTCCAGCAGTTCCGCCGGGGAGTAATCGGGAAAATCCAGGTGAAAAGGGACCCTGCTCCTGAGACCCGGCGCCGCCTCGAACAAGGCGTCCATCTCCGAGGGGTAACCGGCGAAGATGACGATCAGGACGTCGCGGTAGTCCTCCATGCTTTTTATGATCACTTCAAGCGCCCTCATCCCCGGGTCGGAGCTCTCCCCAGATCCCAGGAGCGTGAAAGCTTCATCCACGAAGAGTACGCCGTCAAGGGCGCTCCTGATGGCTCTGCTGGTCTTGATCTCCGTTTCCCCGGGCGTTGAACCAAGGAGCCTGGCCCTGTCTACCTCGACGACATCGCCCACCCTGAGTATGCCGTACCGCCGGAAAATATCGCCTATCAACCTCGCCACCGTGGTCTTCCCGGTCCCTGGATTGCCCCTGAAGCAGAAGTGGAAGGACTGAAGCCTCAGTTCACCGAGTTCGTCGCTACGGCGGTGCTGGTTCAGCCAGAGGATCGCCTCGATCTTGCGGAGTTCCTTCTTGATCGGCTCAAGCCCGATGAGATCATCCAGCCTGACTTGCGGCAGGGGCTTTTTCTTCCCGGATATCTCGATGACCAACTTGGATCACCCCTTTGAAGTATCCGAACGCGGTTTCTCCGGCAGGTGCTCGGCAACGATACCGGCTTCCCCGCGAAGGAGGCTGGCAATGGCGTCAGGATAGGGGTTCGCGAAGACTATTCTCCTTATCCCGGCGTTGATGATCGCTTTGGTACAGAAGGAGCAGGGTTCGTGGGTGCAGTAGATCGCCCCTTCCGCGGTCGAGGCGCCTACCGCCGCCGCCTGGGCAATGGCGTTCACCTCGGCGTGGGAACCACGGCAGATCTCCTGTCGCTCCCCGGAGGGCACACCCATTCTTTCCCGGAGGCAGCCCGTCTCGGAGCAATGGGGAGCTCCCTTGGGCGCCCCGTTGTAACCGGTGCTGATAATTTGCCGGTCTCTGACTATGACCGCCCCCACCTTTCTCCTAAGGCAAGTGCTCCTCGTCGAGACCACGGCGGCAATGGACATGAAGTACTCGTCCCATCCGGGACGGTCGTCCTCCATCACTTTCGCACCTCCGCGATAATGCCTATTATACGGGAACGGCCGGTCGTTCACCTCTTGGACGGTGAAAAGGCCTCCATTACCTGCCCCGCCAAAGGGGTTCCCTTTTTTCGAAAAAGGCTTTTACGCCCTCGTGGGCATCCCCTGTGGTGCAGAGACGGGCGAAAACCTCGTCCATGTAAGCGAACTGCTTTTCATATTCCATATCCTCGGCGGTGTAAAAAGCGCTCTTGGCCAATTGCAGGGCCAGGGGGCTCTTGGTCGCGAAAACTGCCGCCCATTCCCTGGCTTCCTTTTCGAGTTCGTCGGCGGGGACGACCCTGTTGACGAGGCCCATGGCCATGGCTTCGGGCGCCTTCACGAGGGAGCCCGAAAGGAGAAGCTCCAGGGCCCTCTTCCGCCCTACGCAGCGAGCTACCGGGAGAACGGGCCCCACGCAGTTCAGCCCCAGGTTGATCGCTGTGAGCCCCATCCTCGCGTCCTCGGCGGCGATGACCAGGTCGGCCGAAGCCGCAAGTCCCAGGCCGTTGGCCGCCGCCACTCCATGGACCTGGGCGATCACTGGTTTCTTCATCCTGGAAATGAAAAACAAGGGGCTCTCCATCCTGTTCACCCATTGCTTGTATTCCAGGGCGTTTTTCCCGGTGATCTCGCTCACATCGATACCCGCGCAGAAATTCCGCCCCGCCCCCTTGACGACGATCACCCTGGTTTCAGCACAGCCATCCAGCTCCATGAAGGCGGCGAGGAGTTCCTCCGCCAAGGGGCTGTCGAAGGCATTCATCTTCTCCGGCCTGTTAAGGGTGACAGTGGCGACATGATCTTCCCCTTTTTCGACGATAAGCCTTGAATAACCCATCCGGCGCACCTCCCGACGATATCAGCACTTGTAATGAAACCTGGAGACCAACTTATTGCAAAGGGCGCGCCCGGTCAACCCGTCCCTCCGCGGTCCGCCGGTGGAGCAACCGCCGACGGCAAAAAGTCTTGGGCTATCGCGGCGACGAGGAGGGGGAGGCCTCAGGATCCGGCCTCCCCCTTGCACTGTGCAGCTATAACCAGAGGCGCGGTACTTCCTAGCCGAGCACTTCCCGGACGGCCTCCAGCGCCTTGTCTATTTCCTCCCTGGTGATCACCAAGGGAGGTGCGAACCGGATGATCCAGTCGTGGGTCTCCTTGCAGAGCAGACCCTTTTCCTTCAGCGCCGTGGTGTACTTCCTGGCCTTGCCGGCCGATTCTTCCAGGACGACCCCGATCAGGAGGCCCTTTCCCCGGACCTGTTTTATCTTGGATGACTTGATCGCTTTAAGCCCTTCCATGAAATACGCGCCGAGCTCGGAGGCCCTTTCGGACATTTTTTCATCGATGAGCACATCGAGAGCCTCGATGGCGACAGCGCAGGCCAGGGGGTTGCCCCCGAAGGTCGAACCATGGCTGCCGGGCTGGAAAACCCCGAGTACTTCCTTGTCGGCTGCCACCGCCGACACGGGGAAAACGCCTCCTCCAAGGGCCTTCCCCATGATGATCAGGTCGGGGTCGACTCCCTCGTGCTGGAATGCGAAGGTCTTGCCGGTCCGGCATAGACCCGTCTGGATCTCATCGACGGCCAGGAGCACGTTGTTTTCCCTGGCGATCTCCTCCAGCCCCTTGAGGAACCCTTCGCTGGGCACCGCGACGCCGGCCTCTCCCTGGATGGGCTCCACGAGGATCCCCACGGTGTTCTTGTTGACGGCTTTCATCACGGCTTCGAGATCGTCATAGGGGACGACGACAAAACCAGGGGTATAGGGGCCGTAGTTGTCCCTGGCGATGGGGTCGACCGAGAAGGATACTATGGTCACCGTGCGGCCATGGAAGTTATCCTCGAAGACTATGATCTCAGCCTTGTCCTTCTCCACACCCTTGACTAGGTAGCCCCATTTCCGCATGGTCTTTATGGCCGTCTCGACGGCCTCCGCCCCGGTATTCATGGGGAGGATCATATCCTTGCCGGTCAACTCCGATAGTTTTTTCGCGAAAAGGGGCCAACGGTCGCTGTAGAAGGCCCTGGATGTAAGGGTGAGTTCATCGGCCTGGTCCTTGAGAGCCTTGATGATCCTCGGGTGGCGGTGACCCTGGTTGACGGCCGAATAGGCCGAAAGCATATCCATGTATCGCCGCCCCTCGGGATCCTCCACCCAGACCCCCTCCGCCTTGGTGATGACCACCTCGAGGGGGTGGTAGTTGTGAGCGCCGTACTGTTGCTCCATATCCATTAATTCCTCCGAGCTGTAACGCGTCATCCTTCACACCTCTCCTTTTTTGAACTTATCTTCTCGAATAGTTTATTTTAAAATTATTTTTCAAAGACCGTTCCTCTTATTTTGACATCAAAAAACTATTTAGATAATACCTTTGATTCAAATCGCTGTCAAAGAACCCTCTCCTCGCCAGTTAAAATTTTGAAACTTATAACAAGTCGATGTTTATTTCTTTGCCTGCCCCACAAGCTTGTCATGGGAGCGGCAGGGGGTACTATAAGGCAGCGGCTCCTCCTTCAGCATAAATCGACCCTAGGGGAGGCTATTACCTTTGATCACACCGGCGGAACCCCCTGTTTCAGGCCGGCAGCTCCGTTTTCTCCCAGTCCCTTACAGGGAAGCCTTCAGCGAACCCGGAGCGCCCTTTCTCTTTTTCCATGAGAACCCGGCCCAACCCGGTGCTCGCCCCGTCGTGTACACCCGGGGCGACTTCCTCATCTTGGCCCTGAAGGCCGCGGATGTACTCAAGAGGTTGGGGATCGAGAGGGGTGTGCGTTTTCTCAACGCTTTCGGGGCCAATTCCCCCATGGACCTAGCCTTCCGACTCGGTGCCGCCCTCGCCGGCGCGACCCCTGTGACCCTGAACTGGCAGGCCGACACGGCGAAAAGGGCCGGTTTCAAGGCTTCATTGTCCATGGCCAGCCTTATCCTGACCGATGGGCTCCTGGACCCTGCTGTAATCGAAGCGGTGAAAGCGGCGAGGCCCGGCATCAAGATCTACGAGGCGGAGAGGTTGTCCAGAGAACAGATCCCCCGAGGGCTGCCCGAAATAGAGGTGCCGACGGGCGAGGCTGAAAAGATCATCATCTTCACTTCGGGTACCACGGGAGACCCCAAGGGAGTGATCCTGACCTGGAAGGCCTATGATGTAAACACCGATGCGCTAAGGCACCTTTTTTCGAAATGGGAAAGGAGGCCTATGGAGCTGGTCATGGTCAACCCACTCCATCACACCAATTCCTCCGCCCTTGCCGAATGGTTCCTGCGGGAGCCTGGCGCGGTCATCCATATGCTTCCCCGTTACAAAACCGCCTTCTGGAGAATCCTCGCGGAGATCGCCGAAGGCTCCCGGGGGCTCGTCATCGCGCCCTGCGTCTCCCGGCACTTCGATTATCTGGAGGAACTGGACTCCAGGGGAGAACTGCCCATGGAAAAGAAGAGGCTCAAAAAAGCCCTGTCAAAGGTCTCCTTCCTCTTGGGTTCAGCCCCTGTGGGACCTAAGACAGTTGAAAGGGTTACCCGGTGGTCGGGGCACTTACCCCTGGTTAGGTTCGGGTCCACCGAGACTTGCCTCCAGGTGCTAGGATCCCCCCCGGGATTGACGGAAAGCCAGTTGACGAGTGCGTTCCAAGCCGGGTGGGCGAGGACGCCAGCACCAGGGTACTTCATCGGGCGGCCCCACTTTCCTTTCACCGAAGCCGCCGTGGTGAGGAATGTCGTTCAAGGGGAAAATCACTTCATGGAACCCTGCGCGGAAGGCGAGGAAGGATATATCATCGCCCGGGGAGGTAACCTCATGAAGGGCTACCTAGGAGACCCCCGGGCGACGGAAGCCGTGCTCCATGAAGGCTGGTACCTGGGTTTCGGGGATATCGGTTTCCGCCTGAAAAACGCCCATGACGGGATGGATGATCTCTACTGGGTGGGGCGTAAGTCGGCGTTTCTCATCAAGGGGGGAGCTAACTATTCCTGCGAGCAGATCGCCGAGGAATTAGCCGAATTCGTAAGATCCCATTACAGCCTTGAAGCAGGGTCCTTCGACCTGGCCGTGACAGGCCTCAGGATCGACAGCGAGCACGAGGATTCCTGCTGCGTCACCCTGGATATTTCGAAGGTCCCGACTGGTGTGCGGGAGGAGATATCCCGGACCTTCATAAACGAAGCTTCGGGACAGGTTTCAAAGGGATGCCGACCCGACCGGCTCCGCCTCGGCCCCATTCCACGCAATTTCAAAGGAGCCCTCGACCTGGGCGAACTGAAAAGGGGCTGGCTTGATGAACTGGGCCGGACCGGGTTCACCCCGCCGGCCCGGCCTTAGTCAACGCCCCATCCCCACGCAAGAGGGGCTATTCACTCCAACCTCTTCAGGACCGTGGCCATTATTTCCGTGCTGTACGCCAGGTTCTGTTCCTCCTTGGCGGCATTCATCTCATCCATGCTCTTGAAGGAACCTTCGAGGAGGGAGTTGACCGTGACGATCACCAGGTTGCCCCCCTGCAACGCCCAAAGGCTGGAGCCATCCCAGAAAGAACCCTCGCCTATCCCATCGAACTCCCGCAACTTTTTGGAAGCGTATTCATGGGACCTCCGGGTCTTGATCTGCCGATCAAAGACATCCTTCGCCGAATCATGGATGCCTTCTTCCGCTATCGACCTGTCGGTGGCCACTTTCACCCTGATATCGTAGGTGCTTCCCTCCTTGCGGTAGGCGTACCTGCAGGTGGCCCCCGCCGGAAGGTGTGACTCCAAGACCCTTTCTTCGGTGATGGTCTCCTTCAAAAGGGCTTCGGCATCCTGCCTGGTGAACAGCTCGCAGGGCCCGAGGATCTCATCAGCGTAAAGACAAGCAGGGGTGCCGACGGCCATGACTCCCAGGAGAAGGGCGACAACCGCTAAAAAGACTCTCCAGCCTGCTCTCATGATCAATACCCCCTTTGGGATCGGAAAGACTGTGGGCTCGATCCTCTTTCACCAGTTCCTATGGTAGTCAGTCCCTAGGGAATGTCAATTCGGCGGGATGTCCCCTGATAAGGCGCCGCCCGGGGGCCGAAGGGTTTGTTTGCTGCTAGAATATCCGGGTACAAGGACCTTTTTGGAGGCTTTTCCTTGGGTAACCTCATAATGATGGCCCTTTGCTTCGCCGCGGGGATGATCCTTCGCCGTTATGGACGCCTCCCGGCTTCTACGCCGTCGGTGCTTAATTCCTACATAATAAATGTGGCCCTCCCGGCGTTGACCCTGCTTCATATCCATGACCTGGAATACTCCTCTGGGTTGGCCTTCCCCGCCATGATGGCCTGGATCCTCTTCGCGGGAGGTTTTTTCTTCTTCAGAAAGGCAGGCAAGATCTTCAGCCTCTCGGCAGGAACAATGGGGGCGCTTTTCCTTACCGGGGGGCTGGGCAACACTTCCTTCGTCGGGTTGCCCATGATCGAGGCCTTTTACGGCGCCGAACACCTGGGGGTAGGGATTCTGATCGACCAACTGGGTTCTTTCCTGACCCTCTCTACTGTCGGGATCGTGCTGGCCGCTTCCCTATCCCTGGGGAATACATCCCCTTCCGACATCATCAGGAAGATCCTGGCTTTCCCCCCCTTTATCGCCCTCCTGGCCGCTTTCGCCCTGACCCCTTTCCCGTATCCCGGATGGGTGAGCGAGGTGCTGGGAAGGCTGGGCGACACCCTTCCCCCCATCGCTCTGCTGTCGGTGGGCTTCCAATTGAGGGTGGGGAAGGTGCGGGACAAGGCCGGACCCCTCGCGTTGGGCCTTTTCTACAAACTACTCCTGGGTCCCGCCTTGATGGCGTTGCTGTTCATCCTGATCCTCGGCGAGAGGGGAACGACGATACAGGTCACCATCTTCGAGGCTGCCTCGGCGCCGATGATCACCGGAAGCATCGTGGCTTCGGAACATGGTCTTGATCCCGACCTGTCGGCGCTGATGGTAGGGATAGGGGTTCCCCTGTCCTTCCTGACCCTACCCTGCTGGTGGTGGATCCTGGCCCGGTTTTGACCCGCGGTGAGAGCCTGGGATCTCCCATGACCCCCGATCATCGAGGGGGCGCCGTCGTCCTGGGTCACTTCGTCATGCAATGTCACCGCCAAGGTTGATGAGTTCCTCCACATCCACTGAAAAGGCAATGCCCCCGCCGGGTCGAAGCAAGCAGTCACTCTTCTCCAGGGCTTCCAGAATAGCCGAAGACCTGCTCCTTTCAGTCACAACCAGGAGTATTTCCTTTTCAGGGAAAAGGGGGATGCCGAGGAATTTTACGTCCTCCTCGCTGGCGGTCCCCCTGGCTTTCAGGATGGTCCCCCCCACCGCGCCGGCTTTCCTGGCGATCGCCATGAGGTCATCGGCACACCCCCAGTTGACGATGACACATATCATTACCCTTCCTTCATCCTTTTTCACGGCTTCCCTCCTTCCGACAGCCTCACAAGCGGTGGAGCCCTTTCCTGCGTGATGGATGATCCGAGGCACATTCAGGAGGATCCCCATACCCCTGCTGCCCTTCTGGGTATCCCTGCCGTGGGCCTTGAGCGCATTTATGACGGAGGCGACCTCCTCCCCGTTGA
This sequence comes from Synergistetes bacterium ADurb.Bin155, assembly GCA_002070395.1. Taxonomy (GTDB): domain Bacteria; phylum Synergistota; class Synergistia; order Synergistales; family Thermovirgaceae; genus 58-81. The sequence continues at coordinate 1,012 of MWDE01000033.1, read as the reverse complement.
CCAGGGTGAGGACCACCTCCTCCCTATGATCGCCTATACAGAGAAAATCAACGAGGGGGTTGTCGCTCTTCCCCCTCCCCGGGACTATCGTTCCGCCTTTTGCCCCGTTCTCGCGGGTGACAGCCACGACCCGGTCGCCGTGACCCTCCCTGACGACGCAGATGATCAATTTACCGCAGGTTTTATGGTTCTGCTGGTTCATTCAGGGTTCACCTCCTCACCGTTCCGTTGCATTCTCTTTCTCTCGGCCTCCCTTTCCCTGCGCCGAAACAGCAACCCGAGCAGCTGGATCGTTATCAGGGGCACCATGGCGATCATGGCCACAACACCGAAGGCGTCCATCATGGGGTCGCCCCCCGATGAGGCGGAAGCTCCGAGGGTAAAAGCCAGAACAAAGGTGGATGACATCGGTCCCGAAGCCACCCCTCCGGAATCAAAAGCTATGGCGGTGAACAGGGGCGGGCAGACGGGGGTGAGCGCGAGGGCGATCACATACCCTGGGATAAGGAACCACCAGATGCTGATCCCCGTGACAACCCTGTACATAGCCAGGGCCACCGCCACGGCCACGCCCACGGAGAAGGCGATGAGCATGAAGCGCCTTTTTATACGACCCCCCGAGACCATCTCTATCTGGTCATTCAGGACCCAGACCGCCGGTTCGGCAAGAACCACCACGGCCCCCAGGACGAAACCGATGGGGACGAGCAGCCAGTTGAAGGGCGAGGAACCGATCATCCCGCCGATGGCCGATCCCGCCGGGAGAAAGCCGCCCTTCACCCCTACCAAGAAGATCACCAGCCCCGCAAAAGTGTATACGAGGCCCTTGATCATCCTCATCACCTGGCGCCTGTTCATGTGGAGCAGCGCCAACTGGAAGACGAAGAGGAAAAGAGCGATCGGAGTGAGAGCCAGGAAGGCCTCAAGGAGGGTCTCGGGAAGAGCCCCCAGAAAAGCCGAGGCCAGGGAGGCCGTTGCTTCGGCCACTGCCCCTTCCGCCGTAACGGCGGCC
>MWDE01000032.1 GCA_002070395.1 Synergistetes bacterium ADurb.Bin155 | reverse complement strand
GCGGTTATGAGGATGACCTCCACTATCCCGGTGAGGGCGGCGTTGGTCTGAACTCCCCTCATGAGGGCCCTGAAATGGGCGTTGCTCTGCGATTCGAAACGGCCGTACTCCTGCTCCTCGGTGGCGAAGAGACGCACGATACGGATAGCCGAAAGGGCCTCGGCTGCTATGGCCGAAAGTCCCGCCAACTGCTTCTGGACGTCGTGGCCGACGACCCTGAGGCGCCTGGAGGCCACATCCAGAACGAAGGCGGCCAGCGGGAGAACCAGGAAGGACAGGAGGGAGAGTTTCCAGTTTATATACAGCAGGAAGGCGATCATTCCGGCAAAACTCAGACCCTGGACGACTATGTCTATGAATACCGTGGTTATCATGTTCTGCAGGATGGTGACATCGTTCGTTATCCTGGAGAGCATCTCCCCTACACGCCTGCCGTAAAGGTAGCGGAAGGACATCCTCTGCATGTGGTCGTAAAGCCGAAGCCTCAGGTCGACCACGACCCGTTGCCCCACCCAGTTCATCAGGTACTGCTGGCCGTAAAAGAAGACGCTTTTGGCTAGGTAAAGGAGCACCAGCCCCACCGCGACGAGGTTCAGCATGGCCATGTCCTTGCTTATCAGGACATCGTCCACGATGTTCCTGAGGAGCCAGGGCGCGACGACCGCGCAGGCCGATGAGAGCACCATGCAGGCCAGGGCGCCCAGGATGCGATGTACGTAGGGCCTGGCATGGGCCAGTAGCCTTGGATAAACCCTTTTGCCGGTTTCCTGTTCCTTCGCCAACCTTCTCATCCCACCAATTCCGATATTCGGGCCGCTATCACGGCGGCCGCCCCGGGGGCCTGGCGGACCTTCATCAGTCCCTCCCTGATGCCCCGGAGGCCTTCTTCGTCCCCTAAAAGCTCCACCGCCCGGTCCGCCACGTCGGTGGCCGCGATGTCGCCGACCATCTCGGGCATAATTTCGCTTCCCGCGAGGCGGTTGGGCCAGGCCAGAAAACCCCTGCTCCCGCTCAGCCTGCGGAGCAGTTTCTCCTTCAGGACCCCCCCGGCGAGGGGGATAAACCCCAGGGCTCCCAACAGGCCGGGCAGCGGCACGTACCTCAGGAAGGCGAAAGGCACGGCGACTATCGCCGGCACAAGGCTATGAGCCAGTTCCAAAGTATTTGTGCCCGGCTGGGTGACGGCAAGGTCCGCCCTCTTGAGAATGCTGCCTGTGGCGGATGTGACGGCCCTCAGGCCCGCGGAGGCCCACACCTCCAGTTCTCCCGGTTCAGAGAAGGGCGAGAGGGCGACCACCGCCTCCGATCGGGGCAGCAAGGATCTTATCCTGTCGGCCACATCCCTGATGAAGGGCAAAGCCGCGGACCGGATCACCCTTCGGCTCCCCGGGAAGAGGACTATCCTCGGGCTCCTGCCCGGCGTCCAGGGAAATTCTTCCCCGTCCAGGGCCAGGGAATCGGCCACAAGGTCGCCGACGATCAATACCTTATCACGGACGGGGTCTTCATATTGGCTCGCGGCTTCGAAAGCCGAAAAAATCCTGTTGCACCGGTTGAGCAGGGGCTTCGAGCCATAGGTATAGCAGAAAAGGGGAGCCCTGTTCCTGGCGGAGAAGGCAAGACCGAAAAGCAGGTCGCCGCCCAACTGCAGGACCGCGTCGAAACCGCCTCCCCCTTTTCCCACAAGGGCCGGGAAGACGGACAGGGGAGAGCCGACCCCGCCGTCGACCAGGTCTTCCGCCATGTCCTTTTCGTTGCCCGAAGCGTACTGGCAGGGGAGCAGTTTCAGCGAGACCTCGAAACCACGCTCGCCCAGGGCCGGTATCATGGGCCTTGCCCAGCACCACAGTTCGCCCGGACCGTTGGCCAAAAGCAGTATCCTCTTCACGACGGGAGGACCTCCAGGATGGATCTCGCCCAACCCCGGGGGGCATCGCCTCCGTCGAGGGATCGGGCCGCGGTCATCATCATCCCATCGATCTTTCTCCTGAGGGTCGGGTCGCCGACGTAATCGTCGAAATGCCTGAGGACCCTCCCCGGGGTGGCCTGGAACTGGAGCAGTTCCGGGTAAAGGTCCTCCCCGGCCAGGATGTTGGGGATGGAGACCCATTTCGTCCTGACGAAGGCCTTGTAGGCCAGCCAGGAACTAAGGGAAGCACGGTAGAGCACGATCATGAATTTACCCAGGATAAGGGATTCCACCGCAGCCGTACCGCTCGCCCCGATGACGAGTTCCGAGGCCGCCATCAGTTTCGCCCCGGGTCCCTCGTAGATGCACCACTGCCGGCATTCGTCCCTGATAAGGGTCGCCGTTTCATCTCCCAACCCGGGGGCCACGGAAAAGCAGGGACGAAAACCCCTTTCGGCAAGCCCCTGGGCAGTTCCCAACAGGATGGGCAGCAGCTTCGAGACCTCGCTCCTCCTGCTCCCCGGGAGCAGGGCCACGATTTTCCCCTTCGGGGATCCCAAACCGGCCCCGACGACGCTCTTTAGGGCGCCCCGGAGGGGGTGACCGAACCAGCGGCATGGCACGCCGCGGCTCTCGAGAAGATCGCACTCGAAATCGAAGAGGGGAAAACAGAGGTCGCAAAGCGACGCCAGGAGGGAGACCCTCCCCGGGCGCCAGGCCCAGACGGCCGGGGGCGCGAGGTAAAAGACCTTCCCCCGGTATCCTTTTTTCCTGAGCGCCTTGAGAAGGGGCAGGTGAAAATCGGGGCTGTCGATGACGACGACCCCGGCGGGAGATCGCTCGAGGACCTCCTCTGTAATCTCTCCTTTAAGCCCGATCAGCCGCGGTACGGCTCCCAGGACCTCCGACACGCCCATCAGCGACAGGGAACTACTATCCCATGCCGCCTTCCCCCCGGCAGAAGTGCCCCTTGGGCCCAGCATCCCCCAGATATTCCCCTGGAACCCAGCCGCCCGAAGGGCCTCTATGAGTATCTTCGAGTACTGGTCCCCCGAGACCTCTCCGCAGCTTACGAAGAGGGAGCGGGGACCACGCCCGTCACGGCCATATCCCATTGCTTTGCCCTCTCTCTGAACAGGTCTCCTCCCAGGACGATGGTGCGGCCCGCCTCTACGGCGAGGCAGGGGATACCCGCTTCACGCATCTTCAGCAGTGTTTTCGTACCGACGACGGGGACATCGTATCTTTCATCCTGGTCGGGGCGCATCAGCTTCACCACCACGCCCCCTCCGGATATCGACCCCGCTCGTTTGATGGTTTCATCGGTGCCCTCCATGGCCTCGACGGCGACGACGGACCTCCCCCGGACCACTATCGTCTGGCCGAAAGACATTGGAACCAGGGCCGACGCGATCCGCAAACCGTAAAGGATATCCTCTTCCTCCCCGGGAAGGGGCTGCCTGCCGGCAATGGTCCCCCGTGGGGCAAGCAGTTCGGGGATGATATCGCGGTAGGGCAGTACCGTGACGCCCCTGGACTCGAAAAAGGATACGATGGCCCCCAGCAGAGAGTGGTCATCCCGGAAGGGCAGCGACGAGAGGATGCCCCGAAGGTCGTCGTCCAGGAGGTCGGGCCTGAAGATCAGGCTCTTCGGCACGAACCCCGCTAGGACGAGATTTTTGATGCCCCTCGACCGGAGCTTTCCGAGCAGTTCCCCAAGAGCGGGTCTTTCGATCCTTGTCACTTCCAGGGCCCACTTTTCCAGGGGCGCTGTCTTCTCCCCAAAGGAAAAAACAAGGGGGGGTCTGCCCCTCTCAAAGAGCCGACGGGCTATCTCGACAGAAAGATCGCCTTCACCGGCAAACAGTCCTATCGTTTCATCCAAAAAAGCCACCGCCTATCTGTCGGCGATCCTCACCAGGTATCCGGCGATCACGAGGAAAACCAGGTTCGGCGCCCAGGCCGCCACGAGGGGGGGCAGGCACCCCGCCTCGCCGAAGGAGCGGGAAAAGGACATGAGCACATAGTAGGCGAACACTATCAGCACGCTCATGGCCAGCCCCACGCCGGCGCCAGACCGGTGGGGGCCTACCCCCAGCGAGGCCCCGAGGACGGCGAGGATGACGCAGGCCCAGGGCACCGCCAGTTTCAGGTGGAATAGAACCCGCAGGGGTGCAAGGTTGGCTCCCTGCTTGTTCATGATGCTGATGTGCTTCCACAGTTGAAAGGCGCTCATCTCGGCGGGCCTTTGAGATGTCTGGGCCACCTCCGCGGGCCCTAAATCGAGAGGCAATTTCTGCCGGTCAAAGGTGAAGAGGAGCTTGACGGTCCGGTCCTGCAGCACCTCGAAGGTCTTCCCGTCCTCCAGCCACCACTCCCCGCCCCTCCAACTCCCCCTTGCGGCGGTGACGATCCGGCTCATCGTGCCCTCCTCGAACTCCTGCACAACGATGTCCTCCATGGTCCCCAGGTTCTGCCGGAGCCGCGAGATATAGATCACGCGGCGGAGTTCCCCGTCACCCTCATCCCTAAGGAAAACCTTTTCCCTCAGCAGGGTGGGCCGCTCACGGGCTATCTCGTAGCGCATTATGTTGTCGGCGGCCCTGTTGCTCAAGGGCACGATCGTCTCGTTGAGGAGTATAGCGCCCAAAGAGGCGAGCGCCGAGGCGACCAGGACCGGCTTGACGATCCTGCGGAAGGATATCCCTGCCGCCCGCAAGGCCACGATCTCGCTCTGCGAGGAGAGCCGGCCGAAGGTCAACAACGACGACAGGAGCGAAGCCATGGGGAGGGTCATCACCACCACTTCCGGCAATTTGTAGACGAAGAGGCGGATCACCACCCCAAGGGCCACTCCCTTGTCGATCATCAGGTTGGCGACCTGGAACAGGAGATCGCCCGCCACGAGGAGCACGGAGAAAACCAGCACTCCGAAAAGGAAGGAATTCCCCATCTGGGAGACGATGAACCTGTCCAGGATGTTGATTTTTCTCCTTCTTCCCTTCGTCTCGATCATCTCATCGCCTTTTCATTGAAGGAGAGGATATCCTCCACGGCATCGCGAACGGCGCCATAGCCCCCCGGCGCCTCGGTGACGACATCGGCGGCCTCCTTCGCCTCGGGACGGGCGTCCGAAGGAGCGAACCCCCGTCCCGCCCAGGCTATGCATTCCCGGTCGTTCGCATCGTCGCCGATATAGGCTATCTCTTCCGGGGACAGGCCCATCTCCGCCGCCAGTCTCCTCAGTTCCGACAGTTTATCCTTCGCGCCCTGGACCACGATAGCGATGCCGAGTTCCCTCGCCCGTCGGTCCGTTACGGTCGAGCATCGCCCGCTGATGATAGCCGGTTTCACCCCCGAGGCCGTTAACCGGGCCACCCCGAGGCCGTCCCGGACATCGAAGCGCTTGAACTCACCGCCCTCACCGTCGAGAAAGACCGCGCCGTCGGTCATGGTCCCGTCCACGTCCATGACGAAAAGCCTAATCATCGTGGTCTCTCCTGCCGCTCCAGGGCGTTATGCCCCGCTTCGAGCCGCGGATGAATTCGAGGATCTCCTTGACATATTCCCCACAGGAGTCGCCCTGTTCCAGCCTGGCCAGGGCGGCCCTGTCGATGGAGGAAGAGACGAAGAGTTCGCCGTAGGCTCTCTTCACCTGGAGGCGGTCCTCCTGGGAGATATCCTTCCTCCTGAGGCCCACGACGTTAAGCCCGTAGATCCTGGCCGGGTGGCCGTCGACGAGGGTGAAGGGCGGCACATCCTTCACCACTTTCGTCAGGGCTCCGACCATGCAGAGGCGGCCTACCCTGACGAACTGGTGAAGTCCTGACATCCCCCCCAGGACGCTGCCGTCCCCCACGCTCGAATAACCGGAAAGGCCAACGCCGTTCGCCAGGACGCACCCGCGACCTATGGAAGAATTGTGCCCGGCGTGGGAGCCGACCATCATCCAGGTTCCGTCGCCGACGGAAGTGACAGAATCCTCCCCGCTCCCCCTGTGGACGGTCACGTTTTCGCGGAGGACCACCTCGTCCCCTATCCTGACGAAGGAGCGTTCACCCTTGAAGGCAAAATCCTGGGGATCCCCGCCGAGGACGACCTTCTCGGAGAGCCTGCACCTTTTACCCAACAGGACATGCTCCAGGATCCTGACGTAACCTTCCAGCCTGGTCCCCTCGCCGATCTCCACGTCCGAACCTATGACGCAAAAAGGGCCTATCCAAACGCCAGGTGCGATCCTGGCCTCTTTGGAGACTATTGACGTGGGGTGAACGTAAACGCTCATTCGGCGTCTTCCCCGGTGAGCCTGGCGGCGATGACAAAACCCAGGACGGCTTCGGCTACGATATTGTCGTCCACTCTTGCCACGGTCCGTACCTTTCCAACGCGTCCACGGATCCTTTCTATCGAGGCCTCGGTGACGAGCCGGTCTCCCGGAACGACGGGCCTCCTGAACCGGGCCTTTTCAACGGAGGTCAGGTACAATACGGAACCCTTCAATTCAGGGCGCCGGGAGATGAGCATGCCCCCCACCTGCCCCATGGCCTCGAGGATCAGAACGCCGGGCATGACGGGCTCCGAGGGGAAATGGCCCTGGAAGAAGGGTTCGTTGATGGTGACGTTCTTGTACCCCACCACCTTCTCCTCGCTCATTTCAAGGATCCTGTCGACAAGGAGGAAGGGGTACCGGTGAGGCAAGGACTCAAAAATCTTGTGGATATCGAGCATGGCCGTTCTCCTTTCCCGTTCAGAATAAAAGCAGGCCCCTGCGGATGCGGCGGACCAGATCGAGGTGCATCCTGTGGCCCGCCCTGTGGGCGATAACCCGTCCCTTGAGCGGCCTTCCGAGGGTGGCCAGGTCCCCGACGAGGTCCAGTACTTTGTGGCGGATCGGCTCCTCGGGCACCCGGTATGTCGATGTTGGGAGAGGATCACCGTCGCCTATCACGAGGACATTGTCCGCAGTGCCGCCCCGGCCGAGCCCACGGTCCCTGATCCCCGCGATCTCCGAATCCAGGACGAAGGTCCTGGCAGGGGCGATGTCCCCGGCGAAGACATCGCTGGTGACGACCCCTTCGTAGACCTGGGCTCCAATGGCCGAAGAATCGTACCTTATGGAGCAGGTTATTTCAAAACGGTCGGAAGGGATCACGCCCATGAACCCCCCTCGGGAATCGCCAAAGGCGATCTCCCTGGCCACGGCGATGGGGGCGACATCCCACCCGGGTTCCCGGAGGGGAGCGAGGGCTTCGACGAAGGGACGGGCGCTCCCGTCCAGGGCGGGGATTTCAGGCCCCAACGGGGACAACAGGGCGCTCCAGACCCCGAGGCCCGCGAGAGCCGCGAGGAGGTGTTCCACCGTCATAACCCTGGAGCCGTCGGGGAAGACCAGCGTGGTACCCCTTGCAGTTCCGTCCGCCACCGCGGACTGGACCGGGAAAATTCCGCCGGGGAAGGCGAAGAACAGCCCCCTTTTCTCGGAGGGGGCCACCAGGACCTCTGAGGACACCCCGGTGTGGATCCCCACTCCCTTGAAGGAGGCTTCATCCTTGAGCCCGAAGGCCTCCGTCATCGGCAGCCTCTTTCCCTCAGTTCGGCGATTTCCTGTTTCAGCCTCCTGATCTCTTCGCGCATCTCGGGCAATCTCCTCAGCATCGCCTGGATCTTCATCTGCTCGCGGTGATCCCTGGCGGGGAATCCTGAAACGGTGGCTCCGGGGGGAACGTCCTTGGTGGCGCCGGCGTCGGCCGCCACCTGGGCCCTCGTCCCGACGGTGACATGGTCCGAGACGCCGCTCCTGGCGGCCATAACGACCCCATCCTCTAGAACGGCACTGCCCGCTATCCCCGTCATCGCGACAAGAATGCAGTTTTTACCAATCCGGGCGTTGTGGCCTATATGGACGTGGTTGTCGATGACGGTTCCGTCCCCTATCACGGTTTCGTCGAGGGTGGCCTTGTCGATGGTCACGCAGGCGCCGAGTTCCACCCTGTCCGCTAACCTGACCCGCCCCAATTGCGGTATCTTCACGTGCCCATCGTCGAAATCGGGGAGGAAGCCGAAGCCGTCGCAGCCAATGACGGCCCCGGAGTGGATGAGGCAGTCTTCCCCGACGATGGTCCCCTCCCTCAGGACCGCGCCGGCCTCGATACGACTCCCCCGGCCGATGGAAACGTCAGGACCCAGGTACACCTGCGCCTCGAGAACGACCCTGTCGCCTATCACGCAACCGGCCTCCACAACGCAAAGGGGGCCTACATAGGCCAAGGGGGAGATGGTCGCGCCCGGAGCGATGACGGCCGTGCCGTGCACTCCCTCCCGAGAAACCCCGGGTGGTGAAAAAAGATCCAGGACCGTGACAAAGGCCTTTTCCGTGTCGGCCACCTCGACCCCGGTCAGGCCGTCGAGAGCCCCTCCCATGGGGACGACGACGGCGATGTCTCCCGGAGTCGCCGCAACCGCTCGCGTATCCCTGGAGACAATGATCCTGGAAGGATCCTTCCCGCCGGGTCCCTGGACACCCTTCACCACGAAATGGGCATCGCCGAAAGGGCGACCACCCAGAACCTTCGCCAGTTCGGCGATGGTAACACCCTTGTTCAGGTCCATATTCCTACCTCTTTTCTTTTTCATCAAGCGGCGTCACAGGTTCCCGACGAGCCTGACGCAGATCCTGTCCTCGTCGCGGCTGTCATAGTAAAGTTCCCAGGCCAGGTAGCCGCCGAAACGCCAGCCGATCCCGGCGACGGCATCCCCGTCGTTGTTGAATCTACCCCAGAGATAAACCCTCGGGAGGATCTCCTCGAACCACACCCTGTACCAGATATTCTCCCCGGGGTAGGCGATCTCGGCGCCTATCCATACATCGGGCCAGGCCGTCCACCTCGCTCCCCATCGGCTCTCCACGCTCAGGTCGTTGGTCGTGGCCACCCACTCGCCGTACAGTTCCAGGTCCCAGTTTTTTCCGGGCGATGCCATCCTCCCGAGGTGGATTCCTATTTCGGGGTGCCTCTCGTCGGATCCCAGGCTGACAGCGGCCCAGGCCTGGAGGGTATACCGGTCGCTTTCCACCCTTATATCGACGGGGGCTATGCGCTCGGGAGTGATGCCCACGGTCACCTCGCCCCTGACCTCGCGGGCGGCCCACTTTGTCTCAAGCGTTCCCGCCACCATCTCCTCGATGGGGCCCCTGTGCCGGTCAACCCACTCGCCGGGGAGGCCGATGAAGGGGGCGAGGGCCTCCAGTGCGTTGTCGGTTATCTCGGTCTGGAGGATCCTGGGGAGGGTCCTGGAACTGATCCGCGGGGAGTAGGCGATTATCACCGGCGAGAGGGCGCTGAAACTGATGTGGACTTCGATGCCGCCCTCCTTGCCCCGTACGAAAAGTATCGAGGGGTACCAACCGGGAACGCGCCCGGTGAGCATCCTGATCGTTTCCTGCTGAAAGGCCTGTCCAGCCCAGGAGAGGGACTCGACCGGCAGGGGGACGATCATCTTCTCAAGTTGGGCGGGGATATCGCCCATATCTTCTCGGAAAAGGGTTTCCAGTTCAGGAGCCAGTTCGGGGGGGTCGATACTGACCTTCCAGCCTCCCGGGGGCGGTGCTCCCAGGGATAGGCCCACACGCAGATCCTCCCCAGAAAGCGTCAAACTGTCGATCCCGGCGCCAGGGAAAATCCTCTCCGCAACGATTCGGAGAGTTTTCAGCCCCGAGTCGGTATCCCTGGACCTAAGGACCTCCTCCCACACGGCCTCGATCGGACCCGAAATGGTGGGGCAGACCCATTCCGGGACCCCCGTCACTTCCACGGAAGCGTCTGCCGGTGCCGTTAAAAGCAGGGCCACGGCGAAGAAGCCGGCCGCGGCCCTACAGAGGTACTGTTGAATTCTCACAAGGCGACCTCTCCTTGGCTAGAACATCTCCCCGAAGCCGAAATGGGTCCGGTTCTCGTCTTCCCCGTAGGCGAAATCAACCCTCAAGTTCCCCATGGGGGTCTTGACCCGGACGCCGATGCCGTAGCCGCTCTTGAGGTTGGAGAAGGCCGATTCATCGCTCGCCATTCCTATGTCATAAAAAGCCACGACGGAAATAGCATCCTGGATTGGAACGCGCAGTTCGAAGTTGGCCAGGGCCATCTCGCTCCCTTTGAAATACTCATCCCTGTAACCTCTGAGTGTCCTGGCCCCTCCAACGAAGAACTGCTCTGAGTAGGGCAGATCCCCCGAGGAGTAGCCAATCCTGATCCGGGAGGCGAATATGACGGGGTTGTCCTCGGTGCCGATCTCCCGGTCCAAAAGATCCTCGAAGAAGGCAAAAAGCGGCAGGTAGTACCTCCACTCCACCCAGTACTTGGTGTAGTTCATATCCTCTATGCCCGGATCAGCCGACTCGAACATGCCGTACTCCACGCTCAGGCTCTGAACCTGCCCCTTGGGATAACTTAGGTAGGGGTCGAGCAGGTTCCTGGTCAGTGTGCCCGTGACGGAGTAATTGGTTCCGGAAAGTCCCTTTTTTGGAGGGAAATCCTTGCCCGGTTCCTTACGTACGTTATAAAATTCCACTTCATGGTAGTCGGCCTTCAGAAACCAGCTCAGCGTCGGATTGTGGCGGAACTTCTTTCCGATCCCGGCGTAAATGCCGCGTTTATCCTGGTCGTAGGTTACATTAAGGACTTCGTCGGTATAGTCGACGAGGTCCTTCCATTCATAACTGTACAACCCCGCTTCCCAGGCGTAGGTATGCTCGTCCATATAAGGAGACCGGTACTGGAGCCAGTACTGCTGCCGGTCACCGATTTCAAAACCTATCCCGATGATGTGGCCGAGGCCGCGGTAGTTGAGTTCCTCCCAGGCCGCTCCTCCCGACCAGCCCGACTCAGAACCGTGTCCAACGGACAGAGAAATTCTTGAAGATTTTCCCTCTTCGACGGTAAGGACAATATTAACTATCTCGGGATCGGGAGTGGGCTCAAAGCCAACCCTGACATCTTCCAGGAAACCCAATTGGTTGAGCTTCTTCAGGGAGTGCCTTAGAATTGTGGCGTTCAAAAGATCCCCGGTCTTCAGGTTGAATTCCCTCTCAATCACATGAGTCTTGGTCTTCTTGTTGCCCTGGATGATCACATCGCCCACCTTAGGTTCCAGGATCCTCACGTCGATGGCGCCATCCTGGATACCCACATCCTGGACCTGGACGAAGGCGTAGCCGGCCTTTTCGTACTTCTCGCCTATCCTCTGAAGGTCGTGCCGGAAGAAAGTCCTGTTGAAGACCGATCCCGGACGGGTGAAGACGACCTCCATCAGTTGATCGGCCGTGAAGACCGTGTTGCCGGTGAAGTTGATATCGCGGACTATGGGGTTCTCCTGGACCTTGTACTCCACGAAGACACCACCGAACTGCTCGATCACACTGACGTCGACGAAGGAAAAGAAGCCGAGACCGTAAATTGTGTCGATGTCCTGCTGGACCTGTTCGGGGTTGAACTGGTCCCCGGCCTTGGTACCGATGACACCGAGGATGTGATCGGAAACGACCTCCTGGTTTCCGGTGACGTCGACACCGACGACGACCGGCTGAACGGCCGAATAGGTCGGACCGGCCATCATAAGGACGAGCATAAGGGCAAAAGCCGCGGACCATACCCGTTTCACGTGAACAGCACCCCTTTCACTGTTTCGAATGTCTCATACCTTGGGATTATAAACTATTACTCGGGACTTTGGAGCACTATTCCTTCACCCCTCAGGGCCCTCTGGCCGATCTCGATGAGAGAGAGGATCTCGTCAAGGGCCGCGGCGGGAGCCCTGTTTTCTTCCATCGCGACAGGGGACGCCTCCCTGGTGGACTGGGACTTCTGCATGGGGGTCAACGGCATCACCTCGGCGGGAAAGTCCTGGTAGAGGTTTTCCCTTGCCAGGTTCATTTCACTCAGGCTGTTCCTCAAGGCCGAAAGGACGCTCTGCTCGTCGGTCGTGACCCACTCGAGGCGCAACTGCCTGGTGTCCGCGACACCGACGGGGGCATACCCTCTCGTGGATATCGGTATGGCCGCCACCATGATCACCAGGAGCGCCACGGCCAGGGACCTCAGAGAAAGGCCCACGAATTGACCGGCACGGTGCGGATCATCCGATCCGGATGCCCTCTGCCAAATCTCCTCGCTGGCCGACTCGAGTTCGGCCCTGGCGCACTCCACCTCGGCGAGGGCGGAGTCCCATTTTTCGCTCCTGCAAGCAGCAATGCACCTTTCTATCCAACGCTGTACCCGCTTGAGGTTCTT
>MWDE01000031.1 GCA_002070395.1 Synergistetes bacterium ADurb.Bin155 | reverse complement strand
CGGGGACGTGACCGTTTCCTCCAAGAAGATCAACTGGAGCGCGATCCCGGTTTCGAGCTACGCGGCCTATTACGCGGCGGCGGCGGACGCCTTCAATGTGGTCAAGCTCCTCCTGCATTGCGAGGGGCTGGACGGATCGACGACCATCACGGACTCCTCCGGGCAGCACACCGTCGTGGCGTCGGGGGCGGTCATCGACACAGCGCAGAGCAAGTTCGGGACGGGCTCCATCCTGTTCGACGGCGCAGGGGATTATCTAACGATCGCCGATCATGCGGACTTTAATTTTGGGGCTAATCCATTCACGATAGATTTTTGGTTTAGGCTGACCGATGTAACAACAACACATACATTCTATTCGCACTATGTTGACGACGATAATTATATCGAAATCCAATTCGTCGGTTCCGGTGGGTTAAATAGATTAAGCGTTTCTGGTAAAAACGCCCCCGGTGGCAGTTACAACATTTTCAATCCGAACGAAAGCCCGTGCGGAATCGTTGCAAATCAATGGTATCACCTTTCCGTTGTTCGCGGGTGGGGAGGGGATGCGGATACGGTTTCCATAAACCTTAACGGCGCGTCGGTAAAATCTGCGAGCCTTGTGGCTGGGTACGACATGGACAACTTTTCGGCTGCGGTGGAAATCGGCCGCAGCCAATACGGTGGACCACCAAGATCGTACCTCAATGGCTGGCTCGACGAGGTGCGGCTCGTCAAGGGCCAGGCGGCATGGACGGCCACATTCACGCCCCCGACGAAACCCCACGTCGCCGCCGCAATCAAGCGGAAGCTCTACCGGGGGCCGGGGACCACCGGGACGCTCGGCGACATCTACTACCTCGACACGGTGGACGACAACACGACGACGACTTACACGGATAACTCCTCCGACGCGACCATTGGGGCAAACGACGCCTCTATCGTGGACGATTACTGTCCCGCCCCGGACTCGCACTACGTCGATTACCTCTACGGAAGGGCCTTCTGGATCGACGACGATCATCCGTGGAGGCTTTATTACGCGGAGGCGGCCGGAGGGTCCACCGCCGAGGAAAACGAGGCCATCATCCCCATGGCGACGGAGGACGAGAATTGGGACGACCTCCGCGTCGCCGGGTTCGAGGACTGCGATCCGCAGGGCCTTGTCTCCTGGGGGACGAACCTCTATATCCCCTTGCGGCACACCTGGATCAAGAAGCAGGGCAACGACCCCGACACCTGGAGCTACAAGAAGACGTGGTGCCGGTACGGGGTCGGTGCGCCCTACGCGACGGCGATCTCCATGTCTCCCGCCGGGGTGATTTTCGTCACCACGCCGGACAGCGGGGAGTGCGGGCTCGCCCTGTTCAACGGGCAGACGGCGGAGATGTTCACCTCCCCGAAGCTCGACTATATTTTCAACACGGACCTGAACAAGACCTACATCCATATGTGCCGGGGTTGCGTCTCCGGGCATTATTACCACCTCCTCTATCCCTCCGGGTCGAATACCGATTGCGACAAGTGGCTCGCCATCGACATGAGGCGCTTCCCCGACATTCGGGTCGCATACTGGCAGGGGCTATCCGCCCGGTGCTTCTACTCCTACACGCAGGGAACGGGGTTCTACGTCGGGACTTCGGACGGCTATGTCAAGTACCTGGATTCGGCCTCGACGGAAACGATGGGCTGCTACATCGAGACGCACGAACTGATCGGCGGCAACCCCGCCCTGGCGAACGAGGAGAAGGTCCTCCGAGCCTTGCACTATAACATCAACACGAATTCGGTCAACGTCTCTCTCGCCATCTACATTGATGGGACGCAGGCCACATGGCCGGACGGCTCGACGACGAAGACGATCACGGGGAGCGGGGACGCCGTTCAGGTGATGCGCGATTTTCCCCCGAATTTCAGGGGGTACAATTTCAGAATTTACGTTTACGCGACTTCGGGGTTGGGGACGTTCACCGTCTACTCGCCCTGGAGTTTAAGTTTCGAGGCGAAGGAGGGCTAAGGCATGGGCGACTGGGGAAAAGTACTCGGCGGAGCGGGGGGCGGCATCTTGGGGAACTACCTTGGGGGCTACTTCCCGGCGTTGGGGTCGGCGCTCTCAACTGGCCTCGGGGCGGCCGGCGGAAGCTATCTCGGGGCGAAGTACGGCGACAGGTCGGACAGCGATGCAGCCCTCCGAAGCGCACTCATGGCCGGGGTGGGGGGGTATCTTGCGGGGCCGACGGTGAGCGGACTGACCACGTCCCTGACGAGCGCCCCACCCGAAGGCGTCACCGGCAGCTTTTGGGATCTTATGAACTCTCAGAACATGGGTACGCTGTCTTTCGACACGCTCGGGAAGGGCGCACCGGGGGCCGTCAGCGGGGCCACCTCCGGCACCGGCGGCCTGTTCTCCGGCGGCCTCGGGGGGAACGCGGGACTTCTCGGCCTGACCGCCTTGGGCGCCCTGTCCTCGATGGAGGAGCAGAAGGACAAGAACAAGCAGCAGGAGCGATACAACGCCTACGTCATGCAGAACCTCGGGAAGGTTGCGAACGAGCAGAAGTATATCCCCGCCATGCAGAACGCCGTCAACTCCACCGTAGGGAACTATTCGGACGCGGCCCGGAGGAAGGCGGCGGCATCGGCAGCCGACCGGGGTGGGGCCGGATATGCCCGGTCCCTGAATTCCATCCAACGGCAGGCGAACGAGACGCAGGCCAAGACCATGTATCCCTTCCTGGAGCAGATTTACGGGCCGCAGGATACCTCCGTGGTGCAGGCCCTGGCGCAGGCGCAGGCGGGCGTCCCGTCCACGAAATCGACCATCTTCGGCAGCGCGGGAAGCACCATAGGGACCATCCTGCCGTACCTCTACCTTTCGCAGATGAGGGGGTGAGCCATGGGATTCTTCGAGAACTTGAACCACAGCATCAACGTCGCGGCCCCGCTTGCGATCAAGATGCGGCAGGAGGCCGAGGAACGGGCCTTGCGGGAGAAGATCGAGGAGGACCGGTTCAAGATGCAACTCCAGAGGTTCGACGCGGCCGCCAAACGGCAGGAGGCGCAGGACGCCCTTGCGCGGATCAAGACGGCCGACACGCTCGGCATCCCCCTGACGCCCGACGCGCTCACGGCAGCGGGCCTTCCGGTCCCGCAGACGCCCGTCTCGGCTGAGGGAATCCTTCCGGGGGTTGACCCGGCGGAATACCTGAGATCCAGGCTTCCGCAGGGGGCGACCGTCCTCAACCAGGAGGTCATTCCGGGGGCGCAGGTCCCCGCGATGGAAGGTCCGATCAATGAGATGGACCGCCTCTATGACCAGGATTTGAGATCGAAGATCAACGCGGGCGTCTTTGTCCCGCCCCCGAGCGCACCGCAGCGGGAGGCGGCGAAGGAGGCGGAAAAGCACCGGCTGACGCTCGAAAAGATCGTCCTCCAGGAGCAGGAAAGACGGGAAACGAAGGGGACGCCGAACGCACCGCGGGCATCCAGCGGCAGGAGCCCCTCGGGGCCGTCTGCGCCGGTGGTAAAGCCCACGAAAATGTCAGAAGCCGACAAGATTCTCCTGAATGACAAACTGATCACCCGCGACGAGATTGCGAAGGAGATCCGAAAACTCGCAGGGACCACGAACTGGCTGGGCGGTCAGAAAGATCCGGAGAGGTTGGCGCTGCTACGCACCGCACTCGCCACGGCAGACAAGGAAATATTGGAACGGGGAAGGCAGCCCCAGCCGCCGCCGCCCCCGCCCCCGGAAAGGCCCCCGCTCCGGCAGCAGGGAAGGGCGACAACTGGAAGAACTACCTGAAATAGAAAGGCAACGCCATGTCCTGGGAAGACATTCTCGCTGATCCGGAATTTCAGGCGCAGCCGTCGAAAATAAAGGCGCAGGTCGCCGGGAACTACTTCAAGCGGAACATCGCCGACGCGGAATTCCTGCGGCAGCCGCCGGGGGTACAGGCGGAGGTGAAGAAGAATTTCTTCGGGACGCTGCAGGTGGACACGAAGCCCGACATCTGGAACGACCAGCTGAAGCCGACCCTCCTCGAAACCGGAAAGCAGATATTCGAGATCCCCAAGACCATCGGCGACGTCGCCCTCGGATTCGGGGGCGGTGCGCTCGGATGGGGAATCGGCGGCATCGCCGGGATCGCCGAAGGGACGCAGCCGGGGGCGACCCGGGAGAGCGTCCAGCAAGCCCGGGAGAACATCGAGAAACGCCTCACCTTTGAGCCGCAGACGGAACCGGCCAAGGTGCTGATGGAGAAGGCCGGAAGGCTGATGGGGGCCATCACGGGGCCGGCGGCGGAGGCATCCTCTCTTGTTGGCGAATCGTGGGACAGCCCGTTCTTGGAGGCCGTCCTGAAATTCGCGGGAGAGGCGGCGACCTTCGAGGCGCTTGGGAAGGCGGCGAAGATCCGCCCAAAGATCGAAGCCCCGGAGTGGTATCGGCGCATGACAATCCGCGAGAGGGGCTTGGTTGAAGGCATCAAGGCAGACCTGTCCTCGGGGCAATTCACCCCCGATCAGATTCGAGAACTCTGGAAGGACCCCGCGAACCGGGCGGAACTCCTGAAGCGGTATCAGGGCGTCGGTAAGCACGCCCCGGAGCAGGCCGGGACATTCGCCCCGGAAAGCGCCCAAACGGTGGACGCCCGCCTGTCCAACCCCATCATCGCGGAAGCCCTTTTGAGGGCAGCCCGCGAGAAGGCACTCCCCGGACCCGAGGGGATGGATATGACCATCGGGCAGGATTTCACCGTCACGCCGTCCCGCGCCCTTGCGGACATGATTATCAGGTCGGGCAGGGGCAGGCTCCCGGCCGGTCAGACGCCGATGCTTCCGGAGCCGCCCGCGTCGTCGCCCGTCGCCCCGGAAATCGCTCTTATGGCCGCCCTGACGAGGAAGCACCCGGCCTTACCTCCGGGTCAGGGGTTCGAGCTTGTAAGCCCCGAGGAATACCTGAAGGCGCAGGCGGCGGCTATCCGGCCCCGCTTCGAGTCCGACGCCTTTGACCTGACCCAGCCGTTCGAACGGGGGGAGATTGAATTTGAGGCACCGCCAGCGAAGGTTTCACCCGCCAAGCCTGTTTCACCGGACGTTGAAAAGGGCGTGGAAAGTGCAAAGCTCCCCGGCATGAAGCCTATGGCCGAGCGCATGGCTAATGCCGAAAATAGCTTTGTTGATGCTGTTCAAGAGCAGTTTGGCAAGACTAAAGAAGAGGCCGAAAGGATCCTTGAAAGGTTTAAGAAAGAAAAGCTCGTCAAGATTGATCCCGTTACCGGGCAATATGAACTAAAGCACGGCAGGGCGTGGGAGCGGGATGTAATTGACCGCGCGGCCAAAGAAGGTGCGCCCACAAAGCCCGTTGATTGGGAAGCCGCTACCGACAAGACCGTCCGCGAAATCATCATATCAGAACTGTCCGACATGGTGAACCAGGGCGAGGCCGGACTGCGCGTTGATTCGTCCGAAGGACCCGGACAAGTCATCGGACGCTACACGACCAATCCCGATTGGTACGGTGAATTTCAGGAATCCTTCAAGCGGGCGACGAAAAAGTCGGTCAATAAAGATGAAATCCTGTCAACCCTCAAGAAGATGAAGGACGGCGGCTCGTTCACGGATAAGCAAATCCTAATTGCCAACCGCCTGAATAAGATCATCAAGGAACAGAGCGACACGCCCTATTTCAGAAATATCTACGATGAACTGGCGAAAGAGAACAAGCCGAAAATCAGCGTGGGCGACCTGAAAGAGGGCGACAAGGTTGTCATCGACGGCGAGGAATTTATCCACAAGGGGTTTGACGAGGACGGGTTTGCCATCCTGAAGGACGGGGAACCGATCCGTGCCGACGTGGGGCAGGAAATCGCCGTTGACGAGATTATCCCCGGAAAGCCGTCCGTCCTTGACACCGCACGCAAGACCCCGGACGCGAAGAACGCCGACCTTGAGGGGCTGAGCGCGGCGGAGACATTCACCCTCGACAACCCCGAAACGCAATGGGGGGAATTTAAGGCACCGGGGAACGCGCCTAAAACCGCAACCCTATTCTCCGGCGTGGACCCCGTCGCCGCCTATGAATCCCTCCGCTCCCTAAAGGACGACATTCAGGCCGCCCTTCCCCACCTCGAAGCCCTCGGCCGTCGCGTCTATGAATCCGGCAAGACCGACCTGAAGTCCTGGGCCGGGGCCATGAAGCGGACCCTTGGCGACCTGTGGGATTCCTTCAAGGATGTGATGGTGAAGGTGTGGCGGACGGTGTCGAAGCCCGTGGCGAACCAGAGGGGGGCGGTGGGGGTGGATATTAACGACCCCATCGTCAAGCGGCGGATCATCCGGACCTCCGAGCGGACGAAGCTGGAGAAGGATGTCCGGAGCCTCGAACAGGTCCGGACCAAGGCCGAAACCGAGCTGGCGGGACTCACCGAGGCCCGTTTCACCGAACTGAAGAACAAGCGCATCCTGAAATACCAGGAGAAGATCGCCGAACTCAAGACGGAGGAGGGATTTCTCCGGCGGCAGGGCTACCAGAAGGCCATCGAGGACCTGAAGAAAAAGGACTACAAGGCGCACGTCGAGTCCCTTCAGAACCGCATCGCCCGAATCAACAACATGGTCGCCCGGAGGAAGGCGAAGGCGGCAGCCACGAAGGACGTGACGGACATCAAGGCCCCGGCCGTCCGGAAGAGCGAACTGGACTTTTTGAAATCGCTGCCGGACCTGAGATGGAAGCCCCTCGAAGGCAAGACAGAGAACCCTATTTATACCCTGGAGCATTGGGTTGACGCCAAGACGGGCGAGAAACTGAAGGAACTGTTTTACTATCCCTTCCGCACGGCGCACCACAAAGCCGACCTGCATTTTGACAAGATTCACGGCAAGCTGGAGGAGATGCGGAAGGGCCTGCCCACCGCCTCGTCGCGGAACATTTATACCCACGCCCTGTTTCAGGAAAAAGGAGGCCCGGAGATCCTCGCCGAGATGGGAATCAAGGAGGCCCCGAAGCTGACCGCCGCCGAACTGAAGGCCTATAACTGGATGCGACGGGGCTATGAGGTCATGTTCGAGAAGCTGAATCAGGCCCGCATCGAGAGCGGTCTGGAACCCTTCCGGAAGGTCGCCAACTACTTCACTTTTGCCCGGGACCTGGGGCTGGCGGAACAACTCGGATTCCGGATGGAGGACCCCCTGTTCGCCGAGCATATGCACCGGAAGGCGACGGCGTTCCAGTATGCCAAGGAGCGCGTCGGGGGGATGACCAAGGCCGACCTGGACGCCTTCGGGGTCTTTGACCGCTACATGAGGTCGGCGACAAAGCACGTCCACCTGTCGCCCGCCATCGCCAAGATGCGCGAACTCCTCGGGACATTCCGGGAAGGGAAGGACGCGTGGACCTTTGCCGACAAACACCCCCGAGGAAATAAGGCCCTGGCGGAGCTGATCGACTACGTCTCCGGGCAGCGGAAAAAGTCCGTCATCGACCCTATTCTAAACATCCTCAATCACAACATCACGACGGCGACCCTGTCGGCGAACCTCCGGAGCGCCCTGATTCAGCCCACGGCCCTCCTCAACACTTACATCGAGATCGGGCCGAAGTACACGGCCATCGGCACGGCGAAGCTGGCGCGGAAGATCAACCGGGAAGGCGCCATGAAGGACTCGGAGACCCTGTTCGGCCGGCAATTCGACGTGAGCGTGGCCGAATCCCTCCAGGGCGCCGTCCGGAAGATGGGGAAGGCCCGGGAGAAATGGAATAAGAGCTGGTTCGGGATGCGGGCCTTGCGGGAACTTGACCTCCAGACCGCGACGGCGACCTGGGAGGGGGCCTACACTAAGGCCATCGAGGTTGACAAGATGACCCCCGAGGCGGCCCGCCGGTATGCCGACGACGTGGTGGTCCGAACGCAGGGGTCGGCCGCCCCCCACGACCTGGCGCCCATCCAGAGGACGGCCCTGGGGAAGGCCCTGACCCTGTTCCAGACGTTCGTCATCAACAACTGGAATTTTCTGACAAAGAAGGTCCTCGGAATCAAAAATGCCGACATGGGGAACAAGGCCGTCGCCGGGAAGGTGATCCGCCTGGTCATCGGGACCACTA
Organism: Synergistetes bacterium ADurb.Bin155; assembly: GCA_002070395.1. Lineage (GTDB taxonomy): Bacteria > Synergistota > Synergistia > Synergistales > Thermovirgaceae > 58-81. Next base: position 4,686 of record MWDE01000031.1, on the reverse strand, counting down.
TCATCAATTCCTTGTTTGACCTCATGGGGGTTTATTCTCCGCTTCCGGCTCCCATCGAAGAATTTGGGCGGCAGAAAGAGCGGGGCAAGTCCACCGGGGAGGCCCTGACGTCCGCCGCCCTAGAATTCACGCAGCTGGTTCCGGGACTGGGCGGCCTGCGCTACGGGTCGGGCGTCCTGGGGGCGACGGCCGACTATGTCGGGGACGTGGCGAAGAAAACGGCAGCCGCGACCGGCCGGTACGTCGGCCCAACGAAGCCCGTGGCCGAACTCGCGGGGAAGGCCCTCGGAGTCCCCGGCACGACCCAGGCGTCGAAGTCCATCCGGATCGCCAAGAAGGGCGGCTCCCCGGCGGACATCATCCTCGGCCGGTATCCCCAGGACCCCGCCGCCGACCTGAAGGCGAAGGCGGACCGCTCCCGCACCCGTCGCCGTCCTACGCGCCGGAGGAGGGCCGACTAATGGCAGACCTTCCTTTCCCGATTACCGGAACCGCGAAGCAGCAGACCGAGCTGATGATGCGCCTGTGGGAAGAGATGTTCGAGGAGCGCGTCGGCGGCGGCTACGTCGGCGACGTGTTCGAAATCGATTCCGACGACGTCCTGTCCATCAATATCTCCGGGACCGGGGGACTGACGAAGTCCGGGAACGAACTCGCCATCCTGAATCATCCGACCGGGGGGCTGTCCTCTACCGCCGACGGGGAGCGAGTGAAGCTCAAGACGGGCGGGGGGCTGTCCACCGATGCGGACGGCCTCTACGTCGCGGACGCGTATTATTCTTTCGGAAACGTGGACTGCCCCGCCGGGACCGACCCGAAGGCCGCCCTACCGGCGGATACCTTGACCCTGGCGAACGGGGCGGGGATCAGTATCACCGGGAACTCGACGACGAACACGGTGACGATTGCCGCGACCCTGGCCACCCTTTATGACGCCAACACCATCCTGAAAGCTGACTCGGACAACACCCCGGAGGCGCTTGTGGTGGGGGAGCAAACGGTTGTTGGAAGGGCAACTGGTGGCGAGATCACGGCCCTGTCGATAGATAGCGACCTGTCTTCTGTTTCGTCCGCAGATGACACCATCCCGTCCGCAAAGGCAACGAAGGCATACGCCGACCTTATGGTTCCGCTTGCTACTTTCAACGCCAACACGATCCTCAAGGCAGACGCCGATAACACGCCCGAGGCCCTGACGGTCGCGGAACAGACCCTTGTGGGACGCATAACCGGAGGCGAAATCACGGCCCTGAGTGCGTCCCAGGTGCGGACCCTCCTCGACGTGCCGACCAATGCCGAGGCGGTGCTCGATACCTTGTATAACGCGAATACGATATTGAAAGCCGATGAGGACAACACCCCGGAGGCGTTGACCGTGGGCGAGCAGACTATCGTGGGGCGGGCAACAGGTGGAGATATTGCCGCCTTGAGCGCGTCCCAGGTGCGAGCCATTATAGATTCGCCATCGAACGCCGAGGCCGTCCTTGACACGCTTTTCGACGCCAACACGATCCTCAAGGCAGACGCCGATAACACGCCCGAGGCCCTGACGGTCGCGGAACAGACCCTTGTGGGACGCATCACCGGGGGCGAGATCACGGCCCTAACGAAGGCGCAGGTCTTGGGGCTGCTCGACCTGGATGATGTCCTGGAAACGAAGAGGATCACCACCCCGGCCGCGACCAACCTGACCATTGACCCCACCGGAGACCTTGTCCTGGACCCGGCGGGAAACGATATCCTGCCAGGCACCGGATACGATTTGACGCTTGGGAGCCTCACAAAGAAGTTCTTGGCCTTCCATGCCGCAGAACTGTTTGTCGAAACGCTGGTGGCGCAGGACACCATGGCTACGATTGGCGGGCGGATCATCGTTGCCCCGACCACGATGCTGACGAGTGACGTCGCCGCGGGCGATACGACCATCTATTGCAAGCATAATTCCTTGGCGAGCGGGGATATCGTCTACCTCGAATCGGGTGGCAACGTAGAGTTCGTGTCAATCGACTCCGCACCGGGCGGCGCTGGACCCTATTCATATTCGGTGACGCGGAACCTGGACGGGACAGGTGCGAACACCTGGTCGGCGGGAGACGCGGTCCTTAATACCGGGGCGACCGGAGACGGATTTATCGATCTGTATAGCGTGGCCGGGATGATCGCGGGGTCCACCGCGGGGCCGACGATTGTCGGCAACGTCCGCACGGGGGCGATATACACGGACATTGAGCCGCGATGGGCCATCGGCAACCTTAATGGTCTTTACGGCTATGCGACCGACATCTACGGGGCGGCCTTCGGCTCGCCGGACGCCGCCTGGCTGAAGATCGACCCGACGAACGGGGTCCGGATCGGGCACAACGCTACGACATCCATCCAGCTGGACGCGAGCGGGAACGTCACCGTTGCCGGTGACATTACGGCCACATCCGGATATTTTCAGACCGTAACCCTGGGAAAGACCGGGACCGCATCCGGGACCCTGGTTCTCCAGCTCAATGACGGCGGTGGCGATACTTATGTCGCCTACGGCAAGACGGATTTCACGAACACAGACGCCGGCTTTATCCTCGGCATTGATGACAGCGACGGCAACAAGGGCAAGGTTTATATCGGGGACAGCGGCACCTACCTGAACTGGGATGGGGCGGGGCTGGCGATCAAGGGAAGCATCACCCTGACCGGCGGCTCGGGATGGGCGAACCTGACCGACGCCCCGACCGACCTGGCGGACATAAACGCCACGGAAGGGTCTAAGCTCTCGGGCATCGCAACCGGCGCCGACGTCACGCTTTCCGCCATCAACGGCGGCCTGACCGTCACCGGCGGCGGGATCACCCTGAGTAGCGGCGGGGCGATCAAGGGCGGGCAGACGGATTATGCCACCGGAACGGGGTTTTTCCTGGGGTACAGCGGCAGCGCGTACAAATTCTCCATCGGCAGTTCGACAAAATATATCACATGGGATGGATCGACGCTGGCGGTCGGCGGAGACATCATCGCCACGGGCAACATCGCGGCCAACGCCGCGACCCAGGTGTATGCAGCCTTTACTGCTACCCAGGTAGAGTTTGCCAGCGCAAACGAGGTGACGGTCCAGACCACTTCCAGCGTGAACATTCCAGCCGCCGCCACAGGTGCGGTGGTTGTGGTTAGTGCGTCCGTTGAATTCGACAAGATTACCTCTTTCGGGAATGTTTGCACCGTGACCGTCAAAATCAAGCGGGCGTCGACCGTACTCGGTACCTATTACGTCACGTTGACGACGCCGAATGTCGGGACCATGTTTAATGCGACGCTGACAGACACCCCGGGAAGCAAAGGCGACTATGATTACACGATTACTTGTGATCCGGATGTCTATTACAAAAACTGGGGCTACGCGAACCGCAGCCTGATTTGCACGGTGCACAAAAAATAGGAGGCTGATTCTTTCTACGCGGAAAGTCCTTCCGATGTCGCCTTACATTACACAATAGAGAAAGAATCGTGCGCCTTGACGGATTTATCCGCCTCTTGTTGATGAGCTGGCTGATATAGCCCTCCGATCTCGGCAAGTGCTAGGCCAAGATATGTTTGATGTTAGATCAAATATTCGCGTTATACCAAATTTTAGTCTAACGTAACTATATTTTGGCGTCCAGGGCGAGATTGCTCTGTGCGCCACGATCCGCCATGTAATGCTTTAAGGCAATCCGGGAGCAATCTATCTCATCCATATTGGCCTCCTAACCCCCCGATAAGATTAAATCAACAAAAAAAGATTGGCTATTAGCAAAAAAGTTCTTGCTTTTCTCTTTGCCATGAGTTAAGATGCGAACCATGGAAAGAGGAAAACAAACACGATTCGCAGATATGGTCCAGATTTCGGACGGTTTCCTGTCGCAGATTCTTAGCGGGAAACGGCGGCCGGGATGGGCCACAGCTAAGAGGTTAGCCGAGGCGACCCGCACAAAGCCGGATTTCTGGCTCGATGCGGACCCGGAGAAACTAAGGGATGTTCTGGACGCAAGCAATTTCTGATGGAGGGCATCAATGTCCAAATGCGAGCCTACGGAAAATGTGTCTGTCTCCGTCCCAATCTCACTTCTGGCTATCACGGACCACTTCTGCAAAGAGGCCGATCTCACCCGATCACAAGCATTCAACTGGCTCCATGGCGACCGCAAGGCGATGAAAGAATACCTGGAGCACTACCGGATACCGCCTGTTGTCAACGCCCCAATTCACCGCGCCCATGCTGAGAGGCCGGCGAGTGCTGGCAATCCAACCGCTGGACGCCACAACCGGGCGGGCCGGGGCTGATCCCGGCCGCCCACCTAAAGGAGGGGGGAATGTGGACACGCAGAGAGATTCCAACCGCCTGGCGGGTCGTCGCCATACTGAAGCGCCGGGCGCGGGCGCAGATCACGGACGAGGGTATTTGCTGGTTTGTCGAAATAATGACCAGCCCCCTCGCGCTCCTGGTCGCGCTGGCGATCATGGTCATTTTAGCACTTATCTCCGCCCCGAGTTGCTGGAGGTAGGGCCATGGTGCGTGACCTCATGATTTCGCTCGGATGCCTGCTGATCGCCATCATCGGAACGATCCTTATCATCGAGGGCGTCGTGTACGGCGACGAGCAGGACCGCCGCCGCGTGGACCGGGCGGAGATCCGCCGCCTAATGGAATACCACGGGACGGAC
>MWDE01000030.1 GCA_002070395.1 Synergistetes bacterium ADurb.Bin155 | reverse complement strand
TCATCCAGGCCGACGATCCGGCGGGACCCGCCAGGGATCTCACCCTCGAAAAGCCCTCCCGGCAACCCGCGGAACTGCGGTTCCTGGTGGACCATATCAACAAAACCAGGTGCAGAATGGAGAGCCATATCACCGAGATCCAGGAGTGGCGGAACCTGCTGCAGTACATCGTGCGGCACGACCCCAACGCCATTTTCGTCCTCGACAGGGATATGAGGTTCATCCTCGTCAGCGAAAGGTACCTGCAAAACAACCAGCTCGAGAGGGACAAGGTCGTGGGGAGGACCTTCGCCGAGATCTCCCCTGCCATCTACGAGAAGTGGTACCAGGTCCACCGTCGCGCCCTGGGAGGCGAAACCCTCGGCTCCGAGCAGGACCAGCTCACCCGCCCCAACGGTGCGGTGGATATCATCCGCTGGTGGTGCCGTCCCTGGTATGAGCCGGATGGCTCCATCGGGGGCACTGTTTTTTACTCCGAGACCATCACCGAGCGCAAGCAAATGGAACGGGCCCTCTTCCTGGAAAAGGAGCTCTTCAGGACCACCTTGCTCTCCGTCGGCGACGGGGTCATATCGACCGATGACGAAGGCAGGGTCCGCCTGATGAACCACGTTGCCGAGAAGCTCACCGGGTGGAAGGCGGAAGAAGCCGCGGGGGAGGATTTCGGCGTCGTCTTCCACATCATCGACGAGTCATCGGGCGAGAGGGCTCCGGATCCCGTGAGACAGGTACTGGAGGACGACCAGCCGGTCGAACTCATGGAAGACAGCGTCCTTGTCTCGAGGGAGGGTTTGATGGTGCCCATCGAGGACAGGGCCGCCCCTATCCGGGACCGTGACGGCAAGACGACGGGGGTCGTCGTGGTCTTCAGGGACTGCGCCGAGAAGAGGCAAAGGATCAAGGAGATCGAGTACCTGAGCTACAACGACCAACTCACGGGCCTCTATAACCGACGTTTCTTCGAGGAGGAACTCCGGCGCCTCGATGTGCCCCGTAACCTGCCTCTTTCCTTCGTCATGGCGGACTTGAACGGCCTGAAACTTTTCAACGACGCCTTCGGCCACGCGGCGGGGGATGAAAAACTCCGGAAGGTGGCCCGGGTACTCCGGGAGGAATGCCGCGCCGATGACATCATCGCCAGGGTCGGCGGTGATGAATTCGTGATCCTGCTTCCCTCCACAGGGGAGGACCACCTTGAACCGATGATGGAGAGGATCATCGCGGCCGTATCCAGGGAGAGGGTGGAGAACCTCCCCATATCAGCCTCCCTCGGCGGGGCCACCAAGACCGACCCCTCCGAAAGCGCCGAGAAGATCCTGCACAGGGCCGAGGACCAGATGTACCGCCGCAAAATATTCGACAAGAGCAACTACCATAGCGGGCTGGTGAAGCTGATCCTGGAAGCCCTCTACTCGCGGCTCCCCACAGAAGAGGCCCATTCGAAAAGGGTCGCCCGCTTGAGCGAAGCCCTGGGCCGGGTGATGGAGCTGGGGCAGCCGAAGATCGACAGGCTCGTGTCAGCCGCGGTCATGCACGATATCGGCAAGATCGCCGTGAGAGGCGAGGTCCTGGAAAAGAAAGGACAGCTGGATGAAAGCGAGTGGGAAGAGGTCAAAAGGCACCCCGACGTGGGGTACAGCATCCTGGGGTCGGCCAATGAATACAACCTGCTGGCCGAAATAGTCCTCGCCCACCACGAGCGCTGGGACGGGAAGGGGTACCCCAGGGGGCTCAAGGAAGAGGAAATACCCCTCCTGTCAAGGGTGATCGCCGTGGCCGAGGCCTACGACGCCATGGTGTCGGAGAGTTCCTACCGCGAGGCCATGAGCCGGGAAGAGGCCGTCGCCGAGCTTCGTCGCTGCGCAGGGACCCAGTTCGATCCCGCCGTGGTCGAGGCCCTGGTCGAGAAGGTCTTGGGCAAGGGGTTCCTTTTTGATTGAAAGGAGATCTACCCGGCCTGGTCCTCCATGGGTGTCGTGATCGCCGCGAGGTAAAGGGGGAGCAGGCTCCGGAAGTCCTCGGGGTCCACACCGGTGATCTTCCTCACCTTTTCGAGGCGATAAAGCAGGGTATTCCTGTGGACTTTCAGGCACTTGCCCGCCCGGGAAAGGCTGAAGCCCGTCTCGCACCAGCACCGTATGGTATCGCAGAGGTCCTTCATGTCCTTTCGCCCCCTCAGGGGTTCAAGGGCCGCCCCGAGGAAGCGCCGGCGCCTCCCCTCGTCGGCGGAGAGGAGATAATCCTCGGTCAGGAAGTCGTCGATCCGGTACAATCCCGGCCCGTGCCGCATGCTCTTGCCTATCCTGAGCGCGCTCTGGGCGTCCCGGAAGGCCTGCCCCAACTGGGGAATATCCCGGGCGATACCGCTCATGCCGATGCAGATCTTCACCCCCTGCCTAAAGAGGTTCTCCTGCAATTCAAGGCACTTCTCCGCTCCCCTTGTCAGGGCAGCCTCGTCGTCGGTGGTGGGGCTTAACTGGCTCAGGATCACCGATTTGTCCTCCCCCCAGAACAGGGAGAGGTCGCTGTAGCTGTTGAAGATCTCCCTTATCGTCGAGAGCACCTGCATCTTGACCGCCTGGATGCGCATTTCCGCCTCTTCCATCAACCCGCCGGAGCTCTGTTTTTTTATCCTGTCGGTGACCTCACCGAAATGGTAAAGGTCCACCAGCATGACCAGCCGTGGAACCTCGAGGTCGAAACCCAATTCGGTCATCTTTTTTTTGAGCAGGAAGGGGTCGCTCCGGCCGAAGTCGAATTCGGCCACCTCCTGGAGAAGGCTCTGGAGGGTTCTTTCCTTTATGAAAGCGGATTGCATGTAGGCCTTCTCCCGCAGGAAGATCTCCAGTTGCTGCTTCACGAGACGACCCCAGGCGGTGACTTCTTCGGGGTCACCGGGGATCCCGAGGGTCCCGATCACCTTACCCGAGAGTTCGATGGGGAGAGTGATTCCCGGCTTGACCCCTATCATCCTGCCGGCCTCGACCTCGTCATGGCTCCGGGGTTGCCCGGTCTTTATCACCTCCAGCGACGCCTCGTGGAGCGTGGAGAGTCGGGATGGGTCGTCGGAGCCGATGACAATGCCATTCTCATCGGTGATGATCAGGTTCCTCCCTATGAGGGCACCCGTCGATTTGGCGAACTCGATGGCCAGGTCCAGAAGCATGCTTCTCCCCTCCCTTTTTCGATCCCCACTCGACGGGGTCGGGTTTGGCACCTTGCGGGTACTTTTGTGTAAAATATACAGGATACTTAGTGCGCTGGGAGATCATCCGATTGATAATATGTGAAAAAATACTCAATTAAAACGCTCCAAGAGGCCCTGTTAGGGAGTTTTTTATCAGTAAGCATTTAAAACAGAAGAAATGTAGTTCCATCGAAGCATACCATTCTTGTATGAAAGGTACAATAGAAAACTACCTGGGAAAAAAATTTCGTATCATTCATACATTGTTCGATGAACCTCGGTTGACTAATATGTAAGGCGGCGTTTTTTCGAAGAATCTCGAAAACGAAAAGGGGTGCGGCTATGGATTACGAATCCTTATTGGCGAAAGTACCAGGGCACCTTAAGAACCCTGCCGAGTTCAGAACGGCCGGTGTAAAGGGCAAGGGGAAACTCGCGGTTGGTTTCGGCCTCGTGAAGACCCTGGGGGAAGAGACGGCGAAGCTGGGGTCTGGCAAGGCGCTGCTCGTGACGGACAAGAACATGGTCAACCTCGGTATCCACCGGTTCGCCGTCGAGCCGCTGGAGAAGGCCGGTTTCTCCGTGCAGGTCTTCGACGAAGTCGAACCCGAACCTCACGTGGAGACCTGCCAGAAGGTCCAGGACCTCACGAGAAAAGAGGGCTTCTCCGTCGTTATCGGTCTTGGCGGGGGGAGTCCCATGGATGTCGCCAAGGCTGCTTCCCTCGCCCCCGGCAACCCCAGGGAGATGATCGACTACATGACCGGCACTCCCCTTGAAGGGGAAGGCCTGCCCTGCATCCTTGTCCCCACCACTTCAGGTACGGGCAGCGAGGTCAGCCCCTATATAGTGACCAGCAAGGGCGATAAGAAGCTCTTCATCGGGAATCCCCTGGTCTACGGGACCGTCGCACTGGTGGACCCACTGCTCACGGTCACCATGCCGCCCAAGGTCACGGCCTGCACCGGGCTCGATGCCCTCTCTCACGGTGTGGAGGGGATGATCGGGAAGACCAACCCGCTGACGGAGACCTTCACCTTGAAGTGCGTGGAATACGTCTTCAAGTACTTGGAGAGGGCCGTCGCCGACGGCAACGATCTCGAGGCGCGCTACCACATGTCCTTCGCCTCCCTCTTCGGAATGATGTCCTATACCCAGGGCGGCGGCCTTTACGCCCACAGCATGTCCTACATCCTCACCATCGATTCCGGCGTTCCCCATGGCCTCGGGTGCGGCTTGGCGCTCCCCTATACTTTTATGTTCAACCTCGACAACGTCGCCCCGATCCTTATGAAGATGGCCCCCCTGGCCGGTGTGGACGCCTCGGGGAACCCGAAAGAGGTGGGGCGCAAGGTAGCGGCCCGCTTCAAAAAACTCGTATCCGATGTGGGCATACCCTCGAGCCTGAAGGAACTCGGCGTCCCGGAGAAAGAGGTGGAGCGCTTCGCCTCTGACATGGTGGCGAAGTACTACCGCGTCAACAATCCCAGGCCGATGAACTCCGAGGAGGGCCTCGCCCTCGTAAAGTCCATGTGGGAAGGGAACCTCACGGAGATAAAGGGGTGATCCCGTTGTACGGATACCACGGAGTGATAGCCCTGGTGGACCTGGCCGCGAGGAGGGTCCAGAGGATCGAGATCGAGGAAGATATCGCCAGGAAATACATCGGGGGATCGGGGATCGGGACCTACCTCCTGGTTAAGTATGGTCTCCCGGCCATGGACCCGCTTGACCCGAGGAGCCCTCTCATCTACATGACCGGCCCCTTCATGGGAACCGGCATACCCACCTCGGGGAGGCACCAGATCCTCGCCAGGTCACCGCTCACGGGCGGCTTCGGTGAGGCCGACTGCGGAGGGAGTTTCGGTTTCCACCTGAAGAGATCGGGTTTCGACGGCCTCGTGATAACCGGCAGGTCCTCGAGCCCCGTGGTAGTGGTCGCCAAGGATGACGAGATCTCCTTCTACGACGGCGGCCACCTCTGGGGCAAGGATACCTTCGAGACCGAGGAGACCCTCTCAAGAGAGATGCCCTGGGGAATCGGTGTGTCCTGCATCGGCCCCGCCGGTGAGAAGCAGGTGCCCCTCGCGGGGATCCTCCATGACGGGGTCCACGCCCGCGCCGCGGGGAGAGGCGGGCTCGGGGCCGTTATGGGGTCAAAGAACCTTAAGGCAATCGTAGCCAAGGGGAAACGCCTCCCGGCTATCGCCGATCGCAAGGCTCTCAACGAACTGATAATTGAATCCAACAACAGGATGAAGGAAAAGGGCGCCGGCATGAGGCTTTACGGGACCGCCGGCGGTATGGAGAACGCGGAGAAGTTCGGCGACCTGCCCATCAGGAACTGGAAGCAGGGGTCCTGGCCCGAGGGGGCCAAGGCCATATCAGGCCAGGAGATGGCCAAGGGGCTTCTCACCGGAGATTACGGCTGCATCGCTTGTCCCATCCGTTGCGGCAGGGAAGTAACCCTCGACGGGCTGAAGATGGGCGGTCCCGAGTACGAGTCCCTGGCGATGCTGGGTAGCGCTTGCCTCGTTGATGACCTGGAGGGCCTGACCAGGGCCAATGAACTCTGCAACCGCTACGGCTTGGACACCATATCGACCGGCGGGACCATAGCCTTCGCCATGGAGGTGTTCGAAAAGGGCATCCTGACCAGGGAAGAGGCCGGCATGGATATCCCCTGGGGCGACGCGGAGGTAGTGCTCGACCTGGTTCACAAGATTGGCAGGAGCGAGGGGATAGGGTCTGTCCTGGGGATGGGGAGCAGGAAGGCCGCCGAGAAGTTCGGCAATGGGGCCGAGGCCTACGCCATCCACTCAAAGGGCATGGAACTGCCCGCCCACGACCCCAGGTGCTTCAAGGGACTGGCCTCGGGCTACGCTCTTTCGCCAAGAGGGGCCTGCCACCTCTCGAGCTTCACCTACCCCTGGGAAAGATCGGCGACTTTCCCGGAGTTTGGTTACGATACGGTCCAGGACAGGAAAGCCGACGAAGGAAAGGGTATAATGACAGCCCGTTTCCAGGACCTGATGGCCGTGGCTGATTCGCTGAAGGTGTGCAAGTTCTCCATAAGCGTCGGGACCAGGGTCGAGGAATACGCCCGGTGGCTTTCCCTGGTGACCGGCTGGGACGTCTCGGTCGAGGAATTGCTCCTGACCGGCGAGAGGGTCTTCACACTAAAGAGGCTCTACAACGCCGCCCTTGGCATTGGCAGGGAAGAGGACACCCTGCCGGAGAGGATCCTGAAGGAGCCCAGGGGGACCGGCGAGTCGGCCGATACGCTGCCCGACCTGGAGAAACAGCTGGATGAGTATTACCGTTTCCGGGGCTGGTCCAGAGAGGGACTGCCCACCGACGAGACCCTGGAGAGACTTGGTCTTGAGAGACTTTAAAAATTGATCGCCCCTGACTCCCTCCTGTCGTGGAGGAGAACCAAAACGTGAGAGGAGGAAGCGCGGATCGTCGGACCTTACCAGCGGCAACGGGCATACGGAACGCAATAATGAAACCGGATACCCCAATACTGAGAGGAGGAAAGGATCCATGTCCAAAAGAGTGAAGCTGTCGGTGTCCCTTGTTGTTGCAGTTTGCATGGCTGTCTTCCTTGCGGGAGCCTGGTCGTCCCCATCGGAAGCGAAAGCGGAGATCACCCTCAGGATGGCGGGGCAGAGCCCGGCCGACCACCAGTCCACGCTGGGCATGCAGAAGGTGTCCAAGTGGGTCGCGGAAGCCACCAACGGCCGCATCGATATCAAGACCTACCCCTCGAGCCAGCTCGGCGACTACACCCTGGTCTACGAGGAACTGATCCGGGGGACCATCGACATGGCCCTCATTTCGATACCGAGCCAGTTCGACTCGAGGCTGGAGCTCATCTATGTCCCGTACCTCATGCGGGACTATGGCGAAGCCGCCGAGGTCTTCAAGCAGGGCGGGTGGCTCTTCAACAAGATGGCCGAACTCCACGGGGAACTGGGTGTCCTGTTCCTGGGGTTCAACGTCGAGGGCTTTGGCGGCCTTGGGCTGACGAAGGAGCCCAAGGAAGTGCTCAATCCCCTGGTCAAGAAGGACCTTCTCCTGAGGGTTCCCCCGATGGACACCTTCAAGATCGGCGCCGATGATATGGGCTATACCACCGTATCCGTCCCCTACGCTGAACTCTACACGGCCCTCCAGACTGGCATAGCCGAGGGGTGGACCGGTGGGGCGCCCCCGCACTCCTACCAGGGCTTCCGCGACGTGCTCAAGTACTACTACCAGATCAACAACTTCGTTGAGACCGAGTCCTACCTGATGAGCAAGGTCACCTGGAACAAGCTCAGCGAGGCCGACAGGAAGATCATCGCCGATGCCTGCGCCAGGGCCGCGAGAGAGAGTATCGAGATCTCCGAGAGAGAGGACAGGGAGTACTTCGACAAGCTGCAGGACTACGGCGTGAAGAGTTTCTGGTATACCGCCGAGGACGTCAAGGACCTCGCCGCTCATGCCCGGAAGGTCACCTGGCCGAAACTCGAGAAGCGCCTCACGAAGGAACTCATCGATGAAATGATGGAGGCCTACAACGTAAAATAACTGCGCTACCCTTCGCGGTAGAAGATCAGATACCGACTGGTGCGGTCTTCCCCAAAGGCACCTCCGGGAAGACCGCACCGGAACCTTGAAGACCTGCTTCTTTCGGGGAAGCGGATAGGAGGTATAACGTGACGGGAACATGCGGCTACGAGGAACCGCACCCCATCAAGATCCATAACTTTCTCTGGGAGTTCCTCCTGAAGTTCCAGAGGTTCGTCCTGATCGTGAGCAGCCTTTTCGTCGTGGCCTCCATAGTGCTCACCGTCATCCTCAGGTATATTTTCAAGACCGACCTTTACGGCCTTGAAGAGATCGTAGTGATCTTCGCCTTCTGGCTTTACTTCATGGGGGGGTCCTACGGCAGTTACACCGGGACCCACATTACGGCGGACCTTGTTTCGGTGTTTTTTCCCGAGGGCAAATTGAAGTCTTCAGTCATCGCGTTCAGTTCGACCATCACATTCCTGTTCAGCCTGCTTTTCTCCTGGTGGGGGCTCGACTTCTTCATGTTCGGCGTGAAAATGAGCGCCCGGACCCCGGTCTGGAGGATCCCCATGGTGGTCTCCTATACTGCGGTTTTTCTTGGGATGGTTTTGATGACCTTCTACTTTTTCCTTGCCTTTCTGGAAGACATTAAAAAGCTGCGGAGCCACTTCGGACAGGGAACCCCTCAGGCCGAAGGAAACCGCTGAGAGGAGTTCATCCCATGGTCCTATTTTCGCTAGTCCTGCTCGTCATAACCTTGATCATCGGAGTCCCCGTCCCCTTCGCCTTTCTCGTCGCCACCACGCTCCTGGTCATCACCGGCGGGTACTCGCCCAGCTTCCTTTTGCCTTACGGCTTCAGCAAGATGAGCACCATCGTCCTCCTGGCCATACCGCTTTTCATCATGGCGGGGGGGATCATGGAGAGGGGCAATATCGGTGACAAGCTGGTGGACCTGGTGGACCTCTTCGTGGGGAGGATCAAGGGAGGTCTTGGTGTCGTCGCGGTGGTATCCTGCGCTGTCTTCGGCTCCATAACGGGCAGCGCCTGCGCGACCCTTTCGTGCATAGGCTCCATCATGTTCCCGAGGCTGGAGAAGGCCGGCTATCCGAGGGGTCACTCGGCGGCCCTCCTGGCCAACGCCTCGGTCCTGGGTATGCTGATCCCGCCCAGCGCCATCATGATTCTCTACTCCTGGGTGGGCAACCAGTCGGTCCTGGCCAGTTTTCTCTCCTCGGTGATCCCCGGGATAATACTCACCATTCTGCTCTCGGTGATCAACATGTTCCTTCTGCGCAACAACAAAGACCTGATCCTCGCCACCCCCATTTCATCCAAGGAAAAGTGGAGCCTCTTCCGAGTCCGGGGTAAACGGGCCATCCCGGCCCTGATCATGCCCGTGCTGGTGCTGGGTGGTATCTACGGCGGGATAATGACGCCGACGGAAGCGGCGGCCGTGGCGGCGGTCTACTCCATCCCGGTGGGGTTCTGGGTCTACAAGGGGTTGACCCGCAAGGGTTTCTTTGAAGTCCTGGTCGAGTCCGGCACGACGACGGGCGTGATCATGGTCATGCTCTACGCGGTCATGATCCTAAGCAGGCTTTACATAATGGAAGATCTCCCGACCCAGGTCCTGAACCTGCTCATGGCGGTGAGTACCAACCGGTACGCCATACTCTTCATGATCAATATCTTCATGGTGATCATGGGTATGATCATGGATGATGTGAGCGCCGTGCTCCTTTCAACACCGATACTGCTCCCTATCATCATCAAGCTGGGCTTCAGCCCCGTCCACTTTGCCGCCATCGTCGGCGTTAACCTCGGCATGGGCAACATCACGCCCCCGGCGGCGCCGCTCCTTTACCTGGGCGGCAGGGTCGGCAACGCTCCGATAAACGAGATGCTGATGCCCACGGTCTGGATGCTCATCTTCGGGTGGCTGCCCACGCTGGCGCTTACGACCTATGTTCCCGGCCTGGCCACCTTCCTGCCCAACCTGATATTAGGGGTCAGGTAGGACCCATGAAAAAAGACCTGCTGGCGGAAGTGCTGAGTAAGCATGTGTTCGTGACGGTGGGTTGCACCGATCCCGTGGCCATCGCTCTGGCGGCCTCCCGGGCCTACCAGGAGGTCCCCGGGAGGGTGCGGTCCGTCACCGTCACGATGGACAGGAACATCTACAAGGACGCCTTTTCGGTGGGGATCCCCGGGGTCCTCGAAAGCGGCATGGACCTGGCGGTGGCGCTGGGCATACTCTACGGCGAACCGGAAAAGGGCCTTCGACTCCTTGAAAGGGTCGAACCATCCCACCTCGCCCCCGCCCGGGAATTCCTGAAGAAATGCCCAATCCGGTTCAAGGTGGCCGAGAACGTAAAGGGCATCTATGTCCTGGCCGAGGTGGAGACCGATGCCGGGTCCGCCCGGGCCCTGCTGCGCCACGCCCATGACGGTCTCGTGGAGGTCACGAGGAACGGCGAGAGGGTCTTTTCTCTCCCGGAAGAAGCCGGTCCCGGAGGGGACGGCCTCCTGGAAGAGATCGGGTCGTTGACCCTGGAAGAAATGGCCGGTCTCGTGGCGGAGGCTCCCCTCGAGAGCCTTTTGTTCCTCAAGGAAGGCGTAAGGATGAACAGGGAGGCTGCCCGGGCCGGCGAATCCTCCCCCTTGGGGCTGGGGCTGGGCCGGCGCCTTGCCGAGCTCCGGGAGTCGGGTCTCCTCTGTGATGACATAGAGAACGATGTCCGGCAAAAGGTGGCCGCCGCTGCCGACGCCCGGATGTCCGGCCTCAATGTCCCCATCTACGGCATTTTCGGGAGCGGTAACCACGGCATTACTTTCTTCCTGACCATAGGCACCGTGGCGGAACACCTCGGTTCTACCGACGAGGAGCTGGTCAGGGCCCTCGCCCTGGGGTTACTCGTGGTGGGGCTCATCAAGTCCAATACGGGCATCCTGACGCCCCACTGCGGCTGTTCCGTAGCGGCGGGTGCCGGGGCAGCGGCCGCCATCGTCCGCCTCTACGGGGGGACTGTTAACGAAATGGAAGCCGCGGTACACCTGCTGCTGGCGGATATCACCGGCATGCTCTGCGACGGCGCCAAGTTCGGCTGTTCACTGAAGATGGCCACCTCCTCCGGGGTCGCTTTCCAGTCGGCCCTGCTGGCCATGAAGGGGGCGTCGGTCCCCGAAAAGAACGGCCTGGTGGGGAGAACCCTGGCTGAGACTATGAGGAACCTCAGGGTCATCACCGACCCGGGAATGGCCGGCGTCGATCGGGCTGTCCTCGAGATCCTGACGGGCGGTGAAGATCAAGGTGACTGTTGAGAGGAGCGGACATCCATTATGACTGGTGAAAGTGGAAGGAAATGGGTTGAAGAACACCTGAAGGTAGGGAAGGAGATCCTTTACCTTACCCAGGAAGAGGTGAAAAATATTGGCCTTTCCGACGGTGAGATCCTGTCCCTAACCGAGAAAGCCCTCGCGGCCCACGGTGAAAAAAGGACGGAGATGCCCGCCAAGATAGGCCTGCACCCATTAAAGGATACCCTCATGCACGCCATGCCCGCCTACCTGCCGGACCACTCGGCCTGCGGGATAAAGTGGGCTTCCTGCTTCCCCGACAACCGGGAGCGGTTCGGGATGCCCCAGACTTCCGGCCTCCTGATCTACAACGACCCCGAGAGCGGATGGCCCCTGGCCGTGATGGATGCCGTCTGGATCACCGAAAAAAGGACCCCGGCGGTAACCTGTGTCGCGGCGAAGCACCTGGCGCCCGCGGGGGTTACGACCTTCGGGATGATAGGTTGCGGAGTCCAGGGAAGGGCTCACGTTGGAATGATCGAAAGGGTGCTGGCCCGCCTAGAGACTATCTATGTCTACGATGTCTTCGAAGAGGCGGCCCGAAAGCTGGTCCTCGACCTGCAGCCGGCGGTCAAGGCGAAGATCGTAAAGGCCGGATCCATCGAGGAAGTGGTCCGGTCCTCCAAGGTCGTGGCGTCGGCCACGGCGATCACGGCCCAGCCAAGGCCCAGGATCAGGGACAGCTGGGTCAGGCGGGGACAGACTATCCTCATGTGCGACATGCACTCCCTTTACGAGGACGCCACTATGAAGAGAGCCGACAAGTACCTCGTCGACAGCATCGAGGAACACGAACTTTTCGTGGGGTACGGCTATTACCCCGACGGCCTCCCGGAGATATATGCCGAGACCGGCGAGGTGGCCGCCGGCCTCAAAAAGGGCAGGGAGAACCCCGAGGAGCTCATCGTCTGCAACAACGTGGGTATGGCCGTGGAAGACATGATGGTGGCGAAGGCTCTCTTCGTCAGGGCCCTCTCCACTGGTGCCGGCAGAAAACTACCCCTTTAACCGGGTTGTAGGGGAGGCGATCCTTTGCCCAGGCTTACCGATGCGGAAAAGTCGGTTCTCGACGGCCGAGAGGGTCCACTCAAGCGAGTGGCCCTCCAGTTTATCGTTGATTACGCCGAGGTGATGGGAGCGGAACGGCTCTGCGACGTCACCAAGGCCCACCTCTTCGCGGGGGCCCATCACTACATAGATGCCTGCACCTCCGATGATATCGATGAGGTGATCTCTGAGATGCTCCTCTGTTCCACCGAGAAGGTCAGCCTGGATTGCTTCGCCTGTTACGCCCAGGCCGACGTGGGACCCACGGACCCAGTCAGGTGGCAGCAGCTGGGAGTATCACCGGAGAGGCACGACAGGAACAGAGTGATCCTGGAGAAGTATACGAAAGCCGGACTCTACCCGGCGGCCACCTGCACACCCTACCTTTCAGGCTTCCTCCCCAGGATGGGCGAGCACTACGTCTCCACCGAATCCCACGCCGTGACGCTCATGAACTCCCTCTGGGGGGCCTGCGCCAACGCCGACGGGATAGAGGCAGCCTTTTGTTCCGCCGTTTGCGGGAAGACGCCCCTTTGGGGGAACCACATCATGTCGAACAGGGGAGGGACCCATCACTTCAGGGTGGAGTTCACCCCACAGAATGTCATGGAGTGGGACCTGCTGGGTTATGTCATCGGATCCAGGACCCCTACCCACTCCACACCGGTTCTTTCGGGCGACCTGGGTACACCCGGCATGGTGGAGCTGAAATCGTGCTTCGCTTCAATGGCGACCACGGGAGGAGCGGAGCTGTGCCACATCATAGGGGTGACCCCCGAGGCGCCCGATTTCGACCGGGCCTTCAGAGGCCGGAAAGCCGTCGCGGAAGAGGTGATCACCCCACGGGATCTCGGGGAGGCGGCGGTACTCTTTGCCGGCGACGGCGAGGTAGTGGATTATGTCAGCCTGGGTTGCCCCCATTACTCTATCGACCAGGTCAGGGACGCCGCGTCCCTTCTCGAGGGGCGCAAGGTCCACGGCGATAGCCGGCTTTTGGTATGGACCTCGCCGGCGGTGAGAGAACTGTCCGACAGGGCAGGTTACAGCAGGACGATCGAGCTCTCCGGCGCCCGGCTGGTCACGAGTTCATGCCCCCTGGTCAGCGAGACCTGGCCAAGAGATGCTTCCACCCTTGTCTTTGACTCGCTGAAGCAGGCCCATTACATCAGGCCCGAGACGAAGGCAACGGTCCTCTTCGGTTCCATGGCGCAGTGCATCGACGCGGCCGTTGCGGGCCGTTGGGAGAGGAGGTCCACCCGTTGAGGAAGATAGTGATCAAGGGCAGGGGCGTATGGGGCGGCGTCGCCGAAGGCCCTGCCATGGTCAGCAGGGATACGATCCAGGGTTGGAGCGGTCTGGATGATGAGACCGGCGTGGTCATTGAAAAGGGGCACCCCTTCGAAGGCATGTCCATCAAGGGCGCCGTCCTGGTCCTCTCCGGCGGGAAGGGTTCCAACGGCTGGTCGAGTCACTTTCACACGGCCAGGCTCAAAGGCCTGGCCCCGGCGGCGTTCGTCTTTCCGAAAATGGATTCCCGCACAGGAGTGGCGGTGGTGGTGACGAAGTCG
>MWDE01000029.1 GCA_002070395.1 Synergistetes bacterium ADurb.Bin155 | reverse complement strand
CTGGCGAAGGCTCGAAATCGGCACATCGCGCAGGTCCACAACCCCTTGTTCTGTCGCAAGGGCGGCGACTGTGCCCGCGGCCTGCCCCATTGCGCAACAGGTCGGTGTCATCCTGCAACTGCTGTGTACAACCTGGTCGACACCATTTACATAGGCCATGGTGTGGGCTCCATGGGTATCGCCGGGCTTTCGATAGCTTTCCCTATCCAGATGCTCATCGGTGGAATGGGTTTCATGCTGGGGTCAGGGACCGCTTCCATCATTTCCAGGAGCTTCGGGGCCAAGGACTACGAAAAAGCTCACAGGGCTTTGGGCAATAATTTGTTTTCCGTCATGGTCCTGGGCCTTTTATGCATGGTTCTAGGCAGGGTATTTCTCACGTCGATCCTCCGTCTCTTCGGGGCTTCGGAGGAGATCATGCCCTACGCCTCGGAATACATGGGTGTGATCTTCCTGGGTAGTCCACTCACGATCTTCACCATGTCGATGAACAACATCATTCGCTCCGAGGGCGCGGCCCGCACGGCCATGTGGTCCATGCTCATCGGCGCGATCGCGAATATCATCCTGGACCCCATCTTCATCTTCACCTTTGGGATGGGCATCCGCGGCGCCGCCGTTGCGACGGTCCTCTCCAGGGTCTTCGTCCTCGCCTGGATCACCTGGTTCTACCGTTCCGGGGGTAGTTTCCTTTCGATAAGGGCGAAGCACCTGGCCCCCCGTATCGCGCTCTTGAAGGAGATCATCCTGATCGGTTTCCCAGCCTTGCTGCAGAACGCTTCGTCCAGTTTCGTCTACGGCCTTATCAACCAGATCCTGGGGTTCTACGGCGGCAACTTGGCCCTGGCTGTTTTAGGGGTCAATTACAGGATAATCATGTATTCGGCCATGCCCGCCGTCGGCATAGCCCACGGAATGCAGCCCATCGCCGGCTTCAATTATGGTGCCAGGCGATATGGCAGGGTTCTCGAGGCATTAAGGACCTCCAACGTCATGGCCCTCTCCCTGTGTTCGGGGATCGCGATCACCCTGCTTATCTTCCCCGGCCCGGCCCTGAGGATCTTCACCTCCGACAAGGAGCTCCTTGAAGCAGGCATGTCCGCGATGAGGCTTATGGTGGCCGGAACCTTTTTCGTAGGCTACAACAGGGTCGGCGGCGGTTTTTTCCAAGCCCTGGGGAAAGCCCTGCCGGCTTTCGTGATCAATTCGGCAAGACCCATCCTGTTCTTTCTGCCTCTCCTCGTCATCATGCCCCGTTTCCTTGGAATCAACGGGATCTGGCTCTCCTTTTCTTTGGCCGACATTCTTTCCTTCCTCCTCACCGCCTTCTTGATGGCACCCGAGACGAGGTTCCTGAGATCCCTCGAGCTCGCCAAGGAGGGGGCGGGGTAAAAAATGGAAGAGTCGCTGAGTAAGTGGGTATCCATAATCCACAGGAACCTTTGTTCGCACATGGACAGGCTTTTTCGCGACAGCGATATCGGCCATGGCCCAAGGCGCTTCCTCGCTGAAATAGCCCTTACACCTGGTCTCACCCAGGAAGAGGTCAGCGAAAGGCTGCTCATGGACAAGACCACCACGGCGAGGGCTGTGAAACAGCTTGAGAATGGGGGTTACATAACCCGCACCCGGGACGCCACTGACAGGAGGCGCTATATTCTCAACCCCACGGAAAAGGGCGGCCAGGTCCTGCCAAGGGTTCTCGAGGCCTGGAGAGAATGCCACCTGGCCCTTGCCGAGGGTTTCACCGACGAGGAACTGGAGGTGGCCCTGGCAATGCTTCAACGACTGGCCGACAACGCCGTGAGCCTCAGGAGATCTCCCGAAGCCGGGAAGTAAACCCATCCTGACCCCGACGGTGCCGAAACTCTCAATACTCACCGGACTTGCCCTAAACCCATAGCGGGACGGAGTGCCAGAAAAAAAACGGGAGAGGGAACCCGGTTCCACCCGGCACCCTCTCCCCGTCTTTCTTTAAGGCCTGCCCCCTGGCGGGCTGGAATTCACATCTGGATCCCTTCGAGAGCGAGGTACCTCTCCAGGGTGTTCAAAAGGAACATCGCCGTCGTCATGGGCCCGACGCCGCCGGGGACGGGGGTAATCCAGGAGGCTACCGGGGATACGCCATGGTGGTCGACATCCCCTACGAGACCCCTTTCCGTCTGGTTTATCCCCACATCGATGACGACACACCCGGGTTTCACCATGGGACCCTTGAGGTACTCCGGCTTCCCTATCGCGGCGACGACAATGTCGGCTTCCCTGGTGATGCTTTGGAGTCCGGTGGTCCTGCTGTGGCATACCGTCACGGTGGCGTCGGCAGCCTGCAGGAGCAACGCCATGGGTTTTCCCACGATGTTGCTCCTCCCCAGGACCACCGCCCTCTTCCCAGCCGGGTCGATGCCGTACTTTTTCAGAAGGTACATCGCCCCCCGGGGTGTGCAGGGTACGACCGTTCCCAGGCCCATCATCAAGCGTCCAAGATTCAAGGGGTGCACCCCGTCGACGTCCTTTTCCGCGCTCATGGCCATGACCGCCGTCGCCCAATCGATGTGCCCCGGGACGGGAAACTCCACGAGTATGCCGTGGACATCAGGATCCTCGCTCAACCCGCCCAGCAGGTCAACGAGCATGCCCGTGCCCGCCTCGGCGGGCAGATCGTGAAAAGAGAACTTGAAACCCACTTCACGGCAGGCCTTTTCCTTCTGACCGGCGTAGACCCTGGAAGCGGGGTCATCGCCGATCAATACGGCGGCGAGGCCGGGGGCCTTCCCCCCTTCCGCCAGCAGACCCTCCACGCGGGCGGCTATGGACGCCCTCAGTTCGGCGGCGGGCCTCCTGCCATCGATCACCTTTGCCTGTTCCATGGGACCGGCAACCCCCTTTTCTATCGGGAGCGCTAGAAGAGCCCCGTTATCCTGCCCTCGGCATCGATGTCGATATTGACGGTTGCGGGCTTTTTAGGCAACCCCGGCATGGTCATGATGCTTCCGGTCAAGGGCACAAGAAAACCCGCCCCCGAGGAGATGCGGACCTCCCGGACGGTCAGGGTGAACCCGTCGGGCCGCCCAATTTTTGCCGGATCATCCGACAGGGACGCCTGGGTTTTGGCCATACACACCAACAGGTGGTCCAGCCCCAGTTCATGTATGCCGGCGAGGTCCCTCAAGGCTGAGTCCGTGTACTGCACGTCCCCCGCCCCGTAAAGCCGCCGCGATATGGTCTCGATCTTTTCCCTGGGGGAGGTTTCAGCATCATAGAGGTAATGGAAATCGTTGCTGCCCGAGCAGGCCTCGACGACCTTCTCCGCCAGGTCGACGGCGCCGGCGCCACCCTTGGCCCAGGCTTCTGAAAGCGAGAAGGACGCCCCGAGAGCATCGCACCTTTCCCGCACGGCGTCGAGTTCCGCTACGGTGTCCGCAGGGAAGCGGTTCAACGCCACCACCACCGGCAGGCCGAAGGCCTTGACGTTCTCGATATGCTTTTCCAGGTTGGGAAGGCCCGACTTAAGGGCGTTCACATCCTCCCTGGAAAGTTCGCTCTTTGGCACCCCGCCATGCATCTTCAAAGCCCTCACCGTGGCCACCAGCACCACGGCGTCCGGTTTAAGGCCGGCCATCCGGCACTTTATGTCGAAGAACTTCTCCGCGCCCAGTTCGGCGCCGAACCCGGCCTCGGTCACGAAGTAGTCGGCAAGCTTCAGCCCATGCCGGGTGGCCTGGATGCTGTTGCAGCCATGGGCGATGTTCCCGAAGGGGCCGCCGTGGACGAAGGCCGGGACGCCCTCGAGGGTCTGAACGAG
Source organism: Synergistetes bacterium ADurb.Bin155 (assembly GCA_002070395.1). Lineage (GTDB taxonomy): Bacteria > Synergistota > Synergistia > Synergistales > Thermovirgaceae > 58-81. The sequence goes on along the minus strand of MWDE01000029.1, from coordinate 10,955 downwards.
GTTGGGCTTGATGGCATCCTTCAGCAGTACCGCCACCGCCCCGGCGACCCCAAGGTCACCGGCCCTGATCACCTTGTTGTCGTAGGTGTACCCGACAATGACCCTTCCTACCCGTTCCTTGAGGTCCATCAGGTCCGAGGAAAGGCAGAGGATAGCCATGAGTTCCGAGGCGGCGGTTATGTCAAAACCGCTTTCCCTGGGGACCCCGTGGGGCTTCCCTCCGAGGCCGAGGACCACGTTCCGGAGGGCACGCTCGTTGAGGTCCATCACGCGCCTCCAGGTGACCCTTCGCGGGTCGATCCCCAGCTCGTTGCCCTGCTGGAGGTGGTTGTCGATCATCGCCGATACGAGGTTGTGGGCCGTCGTTACAGCGTGGATATCGCCGGTGAAGTGCAGGTTGATATCCTCCATGGGGAGCACCTGTGAGTAGCCGCCCCCGGCAGCGCCGCCCTTGACCCCGAAGCTCGGGCCCAGGCTGGGCTCTCTCAAGGCGATCATGGCCTTCTTGCCTATTGCCGAGAGTCCCTGCCCCAGGCCGACGGTGGTCGTCGTCTTGCCCTCCCCCGCCGGGGTCGGGGTTATGGCCGTCACGAGGATCAGCTTCCCGTCGGGCCTGCTTTTTATCCTCTCCCAAAGCCCCCTGGTGACCTTGGCCTTGTAAGGGCCGTAGTATTCCAGTTCATCCTCGCCTATGCCTATGGACGAGGCTACTTCCACTATGGGCTTTAACACGGTTTTCTGAGCGATCTCGATGTCCGACGGAACACCCTTTGTGTTCGGCATCTTTTTTCGAACCTCCCTCTAAAAAAATCCGCTACCGGGTGACAATGGGTACCGGTCCAGGGTAATTTTACCAGAAAGAACACGTCACCGGCACCCGTTATTCAAAGGTCCTCAAGGTTCCAGCAGCCCGGTCCTTCGGTTGAAGTCCCTTATTTTCTCATCGATCCTGTCGGCCAAGGGTGGTATGCCCCCCCAATACTCATCCGCCTGGTACCATTGGGCGTTCAGTTCTTCGAGGTCCCTGCCCTGCTGCTCGATCCAGGTGTAGTACTTAAGGTTGTGGATACCCCTCCTGTCGTAATAGGACAACTCTTTCATCCAGTCGGTTCCCAGGCCGAGGATGCTCCTGTGGTGATCGACGGCGGCATCGACGGGGCCGTAAACCCCGAAGGACTCTTCCATCTCCCGTAACCTTGACCCGTAGAGCTCCATTGAGTCGGTGAAAACGGTGAAGATGATGTCCTTCGCGGTCAGTTCGTAGTATTTCGCCATCTTGATGGCCATTATCACGTTGGCCGCGCTGGAGATGCCCATGAGCGGCAGTTGGTCGATCAATTCCCGGGGCAGCTTCCGCGACTCCAGATACCCCCGCCCCGCCGGCTCGTTGAAAAGGCGGATCAGGGCCATGCAGTCGGCGTCGTCGACATCTATCACCATGTCCGTGTTCCTTACATTGTGTATCCAGGGAACGTGCTTGTCGCCGATCCCTTCGATCCGGTGGGCTCCGAAACCGTTCAGCAGCAGGGTGGGACACTGTAGGGCCTCACCGACGGCGATCTTCGATGCGGGGAAGATCTTTTTCATGTGATCCCCCGCCGCCAGGGTGCCCGCGGAACCCGATGTGAAGGTCACTCCGAAAAAGCGGTCCCCCGGTTTCGCGACGTTGGAGAAGGCCTCCTCCAGGGCGGAACCGGTCACTTCATGGTGCCATAGATAATTGCCGAACTCCTCGAACTGGTTGAAGACCACCACGTCGTCCCTGGTCCTCCTGAGCTCCCAGGTCTTGTCAAAGATCTCCTTGACGTTGCTCTCACTACCGGGGGTCGCGATCACTTCTCCCGCCACCGTCTTGAGCCATTCGAACCTCTCGCGACTCATCCCCTCAGGGAGGATCGCTATCGAGTCACAGGCGAGGAGTTGAGAATTGTAGGCGCCGCCGCGGCAATAATTCCCCGTGGAGGGCCATACCGCCTTCTGGGCCGTCGGGTCGAACTGGCCCGTCACGAGCCTTGGCACAAGACAGCCAAGAGTGGGGCCGACCTTGTGGGACCCCGTGGGGAACCACTTCCCCACGAGGGCCACAACCCGGGCGTCAACCCCGGTTATCTCCCCTGGCAATTCCAGGAAGTTAACCCCGCCGAAGAGGCCGCCGCTGGGGACGGGCTCGTTCTTCCAGGTAACGCGGAAAAGGTTCGCGGGGTCGACATCCCAGAGGCCGACCGTTTTTAACTTCTCCCTGACCTTCATGGGGATCTTTCCGGGGTCCTTCATCTGTTCAAAGGTCGGGACCACAATATTCCTCTCCCTGGCCCTTCCCACGGTCCTTTCAAGCTGGGCGTCGTTAATGGTGAGATCGATCATTACTCCATCCCCCTCCCATAGGTTTCATCATCGTCCATCTCGTTCACCGGTGCTTTGGGCTTTCTTTTCTATCATTTCCCCAATATCTCCGCGGGTCAAGGCCGTGCGGAGCGTGACAAGGGATCTTTGATCGCCCCGGCTACGGTCGACCTCGGATTCGGGGACGGGTGAGGGTCGGTCATGGAAGAGGACTTGAACAGACGGGTTCTCGTTAGGCCGATGTATGATCCGACACACCGTTGGTTTTACGACAATTCCCTTCGCGGTTTCGGTTGTGAACACCCTCGAAACCCAATCCCGAAGTTGACAAAAACCCTCATTGGAGTGATATTTAAGTGGGTTTAACTAATCTCAATAAGGGGGAATGGAAGTGAAGAAGTTCGTTGTCATTCTGCTCGGTATCCTCGTGTTAGCGGCAATGACCTCGGCCGCTTTCGCGGCGGCCGCATTTCACATCGGCATCTGCACGGGTACCGTTTCGCAATCGGAGGACGACCTCAGGGGCGCTGAAGCCATGATAGCCAAGTACGGCGACGTCTCGGACGGCGGAATGATCAAGCATCTCACTTACCCCGACAACTTCATGCAGGAGATGGAGACTACCATTTCCCAGATCGCGTCTCTCGCTGATGACCCCCTCATGAAGGTCGTCATAGTGAACCAGGCCATTCCCGGCACGACCGAGGGCTTCCGCAGGGTCAGGGAAAAGAGGGACGACATCCTGCTCTTCGCGGGTGAGGCCCATGAAGACCCGGGTGTGATCGAGAGCATCGCCGACCTCACCGTCAACGCCGATAATATCGCCCGCGGGTACCTCATTATAGCCGCGGCCAAGAAGCTAGGCGCGACGGACTTCGTCCACATTTCCTTCCCGCGCCACATGAGCTACGAACTGCTCTCCCGTCGCCGCAACATCATGGAAGAGGCCTGCAAGGACCTGGGAATAAAATTCCACTTCGAGACGGCTCCCGACCCGACAAGCGATGTCGGTGTCGCCGGGGCGCAGCAGTTTGTCCTCGAAAAGGTCCCGGCCTGGCTTGAGAAATATGGCGACAAGACCGCCTTCTTCTGCACGAATGACGCCCATACCGAACCCCTGCTGAAGAGAATCGCCGAGGGCGGCGGCTTCTTCATCGAAGCGGACCTTCCCTCTCCTCTCATGGGCTATCCCGGCGCCCTGGGCGTTGAACTGGCCGATGTGAAGGGCGACTTCCCCGCCATCCTCAAGAAGGTCGAACAAGCCGTCATCGACCATGGCGGATCGGGCCGCATGGGTACCTGGGCGTACTCCTACGGCTACACCAACTCGGTCGCCCTGGCCGAATTCGGCCACAAGATGGTGTCCGCCGGCGTCGACGCCAAGAACTTCGCCCGCAATTTCAAACCCCAGGACCTCTTCGATGTCTACTCCAATGCCACCCCGGGAGCCGAGTGGAACGGGAACTACTACACCGACATCCAGACGGGGGTTGTTAAAAAGAACCACGTCCTCCTTTACCAGGATACTTACATTTTCGGCAAGGGTTACCTGGATATGACCAGCGTCGAGGTGCCGGAGAAATACCTGACCTTCAAATAAGATCCCTTTGCTTAGGGGGAGGGGGATTCCCCCTCCCCTTTTTTTGCCTGGTCCCCTTCTTTCTCCGGTGGCTACTTCTTTCTCAAGCCGATGGACTATGGTTACTATATCGCTCATGAAAACGCACTACCCGCTAGAGAGGTGAAATGCATGGCCTTAGAACCCCTTTTGAATGTCAGGGGAATCAGCAAGTCCTTTAACCACAACAAAGTCTTGAAAAATGTATCCTTCAGCCTTGAAAAGGGAAAGATCCTGGGGTTGGTGGGAGAGAACGGCGCGGGGAAATCGACCTTGATGAATATCCTCTTCGGTATGACGGTGATCCACGAGACCGGAGGGTACGAGGGCACCATCTCGATAGAAGGGAAAAAGGTGAGGTTCGCCAGCCCCTTCGACGCCCTGGAAGCCGGGATAGGCATGGTGCACCAGGAGTTCTCGCTCATACCCGGTTTCACAGTGACCGAGAATATCGTCCTCAACAGGGAATCGACAAAATACAACTTCCTCGTCGAGGCTTACGGCGACCGCATGAAAACCCTCGATAGGGATGACATGGACCGCAGGAGCCGTGAAGCGATCGACAAGTTGAAGGTAGGCCTGGACCCGGCCATTGCCGTTTCAGAACTCCCCGTGGGTTACAAGCAATTTACCGAGATAGCCCGCGAGATCGACAAGGAGAACACCAAGATACTCGTCCTCGACGAGCCCACGGCGACCCTTACCGAATCGGAGGCGGAGATCCTCCTCGATACGATGAAGCGCCTCGCCGCCCTCGGTATTTCCATCATTTTCATCTCCCACAGGCTCCAGGAGATCATGGATGTCTGCGACAAGATCATCGTCCTCCGGGATGGTGAGGTGGTCGACAACACCACCCCGGACGAGACGGATATCATGTCCATAGCCACATCGATGGTCGGGAGGGATATCACCACCGCCTTTGCGGGAAAGGGCGACAGGGAAGGCAACCTCGGGGAGGTCATCCTCCAGGTGGAGCACCTCTGGGTGGACATGCCCGGGGAAACGGTGAGGGATGTCTCTTTCCAGGTCAGGGAGCGGGAGATCTTCGGGATCGGAGGCCTCGCCGGCCAGGGAAAACTAGGGATAACGAACGGAATAATGGGGATGTTCCCCGCGGGGGGCTCAGTCTTTTTCCTGGAGGGACCGATCCGGCTCAACGACCCCACGAGTCCCCTCGAGGCGGGGATATCCGCCGTTTATGAAGACCGGCGGGGAGTGGGCCTTTTGATGGAAGAACCCATTTCATGGAATATTATCTTCACGTCGCTCCAGATGCAGGAGCGGTTCCTCAAGCCGATCCTCGGAGGCCTCATAAAGATCAGGGACGAATCGGAAATAGCCAGGAGCGCCAGGGATTACATCGATATGCTCAATATAAAATGCCTCAGTGAGAATCAACGCGTCCAGGACCTATCGGGCGGCAATCAGCAGAAGGTATGCCTTGCCAAGGCTTTCGAGACAAAACCACGACTCCTGTTCGTGTCGGAACCGACGAGGGGTATTGACGTCGGCGCCAAAAGAATGGTCCTGGAAGCCCTGAGAAAATACAATGACGAATTCGGAACAACGATCGTGATGGTCTCTTCCGAACTGGAAGAACTGCGCTCAATCTGTGACCGGATAGCGATAATCGATTCAGGTCGCATAGCGGGCATACTCCCGGCTTCTGCCCCCTCGACGGATTTCGGCGTCCTGATGCTTGGGATAGACGGAAGAGAAAAGAAGGTGGTCTGACAATGGCCGGGATAAAGAAGTTCATCGAAAACGCGGGCTGGCCGAGGATAATCATCGGCCTCTTCCTTTTCTCCCTTTTCATCATGGCCCCCTTCGTAAGGGTCCGGATCGACGCGTCGGTGAGCGACACCCTCGTCAGGTTCGGCATGAACGGCGTGATGGTACTGGCGATGGTCCCGATGATCGTATCGGGGTGCGGGCTGAACTTCGGCCTCCCCCTCGGCATAATCGCCGGCCTGCTCGGGGCGGTCACCAGTATAGAGATAGGGATCCCCGGAATACCGGGGGTCCTGATCGCCATGACGATATCCTTGCCGATAGCCGTCGTGCTGGGGTGGGGTTACGGCCTCCTCCTCAACAGGGTAAAGGGTAGCGAGATGATGATCGCGACCTACGTGGGCTTCTCCTCCGTGGCCTTCATGTGCATCATGTGGCTTGTGCTCCCCTACAAGAGCTCCAACATGGTCTGGGGCTACGCCGGCAAGGGCCTCCGAACGACGATCGCCGTAGAGGGGTTCTGGCACCAGGCCATCAGCGATATCGGATCCTTCAGCATTGGACAGTTCTTTTACGTTCCCACGGGGATGTTCCTCTTCTTCGCCCTTCTCTGCTGGTTCATGTGGGTTTTCATGAGGACCAGGACCGGCACGGCGATGACCACCGTGGGGTCAAACCCCGAATACGCCAGGGCTTCCGGGGTCAACATCGACAGGATGAGGACCTTGTCGGTGATATTATCGACCGTCCTGGGAGCGATAGGGATCATTGTCTACCAGCAGAGCTTCGGTTTCGTTCAGCTTTACATGGGTCCTTTCTACATGGCCTTCCCGGCGGTGTCGGCAATACTCATCGGCGGGGCCTCGGTCCATAGGGCCAGTATCCTTAACGTGATAATAGGGACATTACTTTTCCAGGGTATCCTGACGATGACTCCTTCGGTGATAAACAGCATGATCCAGACGGACATGTCGGAAGTCATCAGGATAATCGTATCTAACGGGATGATCCTCTATGCACTCACACGAACCGTGAAGGTGAAATAATGAACAAAAAAGTCGACCTCCTCAAGCATTACCTCATCCAGAATGCCGTACCCATCCTGTTCATCGTCGTGAGCGCCTTCGCGATCCCCATATCGCAATTTTCCGGGACCTACCTTGTCCAGGAAATGCTGGTACGCCTTTCCAGGAATTCCTTCCTGGTGCTCTCGCTACTCATCCCTATCATGGCGGGTATGGGCCTGAACTTCGGTATGGTCCTAGGCGCGATGGCAGGCCAGATAGGCCTTATATTCATGAGCGACTGGAGTGTGGTAGGTGTCCCTGGGGTCATCCTGGCGGCAATCATTTCCACACCCCTAGCGATCGCCCTGGGCTGGTTGACAGGAACCATCCTCAACCTTGCCAAGGGACGCGAGATGGTCACTTCTTTCATCCTCGGGTTTTTCATGAATGGGGTGTACCAACTGGTCGTCCTTTATGGTTTCGGCAGCGTCGTTCCGATGACAAACCCCGCCATGGTGCTCTCAAGAGGTTTCGGAATTAGGAATGTGACCAACCTCGAGGGCATCAGGAAGTGCCTCGACAATCTCATGCCCTTGAACATCCACGGGATAGACATCCCCCTGGCTACGTTCCTCATCATTGGGCTTTTCTGCCTCTTCGTCCTTTGGTTCCGGGGAACTAAACTGGGGCAGGACATGAGGGCCGTAGGCCAGGACATGAAGGTGGCGGGGGACGCCGGTATACCCGTCGAGCGCACGCGGCTGATTGCCATAATCATCTCCACCGTCCTCGCCTGCTACGGCCAGATCATTTTCCTCCAGAACATCGGCACGATGAACACCTATAACAGCCACGAACAGGCAGGCATGTTTGCCATAGCCTCCCTTCTAGTGGGCGGCGCAAGCGTGTCCAGGGCGTCGATCTTCAACGTGTTCCTTGGCGTGGTGCTTTTCCACCTGATGTTCGTCGTCTCCCCCATGGCCGGCAAGTACCTGATCGGCGAGGCCCAGCTCGGGGAATATTTCAGGGTTTTCGTATCCTACGGGATCATTTCCCTGGCTCTGGTACTTCACGCGTGGCGCCGACAGAAGGACCGTGAACGTGCCCGCCGCAGCCTTCGCGGTGCCGTCGAGGAATAGGAGAGCGAAGCCATGAAACCAAGACAGATCCTCGTGAACCTGGCCATCATCACGCTGATGGCGGTCGTAGCCTTCATAAGTTACATGAACGGGAAGACGAGCATGATCTACGTGGAGAACCTCCCCTTTGAAACAGAGGCTGCGACCTACCCGGCCTTCGAGGCCGCGACGGTCGGCATGGAAGGCGGTCCTCCACCTATTTTCCTTGAGGAGGGCGACCGGGACGTCCTGACGGTCGTGGGCCGGTCCCATGTCCTCCTGATCGAGGAACTCGACAGCAACGACAATGTGGTCAACACCTACAGGGTGGATTTCAAAAACAGCGAATTGAAGGGCAAGGTCGTCAACATCGTCCCCCTCGCGCACGGAAAACTGCCGGGTTGGAGCTACCCCTTGGACTGACCGGGCGGGCGGGGAGCGCAAAGGAGACCCGATATGGGATACGATACCCTGCTTGAAAAGTACAGACCTCAATTGATCTCGAACCTCCAGGACATGGTCCGCATCAGGAGCGTAGGGTCCATGCCACTGGAGGGGAAACCCTTCGGGGAGGGCGTCCACCAGGCCCTTAACCTGGCCCTTGAGACGGCCTCGGACCTCGGTTTCCGGGCGGTGAACCGCGACGGGATGATCGGTTACGCTGAGTACGGCTCGGGAAAGGAGATGGTGGCCGTCCTCGGACACCTCGACGTAGTACCCGAAGGCAAGGGCTGGACCTACCCTCCCTTCGGCGCGGAGATCCACGACGGAAAGATGTACGGTCGCGGGACCACCGATGACAAGGGGCCGACCGTGGCCGCCCTCTGGGCCCTGAAGATCCTCTCCGACGAGGGGCACCGGCTGTCCAGGAGGATAAGGATCATCTTCGGCACCAACGAGGAAAGCGGCTTCCGGGGCATCAAGTGGTACGCCGCCAACGAGGAAGCCCCCGTCGCGGGCTTCACCCCTGATATACCGGAGGGGATCGTTCATGCCGAGAAGGGCGGCCTCCATATCCGGATCGATGTACCTGTCGGAGTCAACGACGCCACCAGGCTGGTCTCCTTCCAGGCGGGGGAGGCCGTAAATATTGTCCCCGACCGGTGCGAGGCCGTTTTCGCCGGCGACCAGCGGGCCCTCGATGACTGGGCGGAGGTCCTCCGCGGTGCTGTCGGGGCCATGCCTCAGGGCGGCGAGTTGCTTTTCGAAAAGGGGGCCCTGACCGTAAGGGCTTTCGGCAAGGCGGCCCACGCGAGCCTCCCTGAAAACGGCGAGAACGCCATCGCGGCCCTCTGCCGGCTGATCGATGCCACCCCTCCTCCCGGCGGACCCTTCGAGGCCTTCAAGGTCTTATCGCGGCTGCTGGAAGACCCGAGGTTCGGTTCCAACCTGGGGATAGCCATGAGCGATGATGTCTCCGGCCCGCTGACGTGCAACCCCGGTCTGGCTTCTTTTTCAAAGGATGTCCTCTCGGTGTCCCTCGATATCAGGCATCCGGTGACGATCAAGGGCGAGCTGGTGGCTGAAAGACTGAAGGAACGGCTGGCCCCGCTCGGCCTCGTCCCCGTGGAGACCTCGAGGTACAGCCCCCTCTTCGTCCCCAAGGATTCACCCCTGATCAGGGACCTCAGCGAGGCTTTTTTCGAGGCTACGGGGAAGCACCCGGAAGTGATGGCTATCGGCGGCGGGACCTATGCCAAGGCCCTCCCGAACGTAGTGGCCTTCTCCCCTTTCCCCGCGGGCCTTATGGACCTGGCCCACCAGGTCGATGAACACATCGGGATCGAGGACCTTTTGTCCTCCGTCCTGGTGCTCAAGACCGCCATGCTCAAGCTGGCGAGGTGAAGTCCCGCTCACCCGCCGTCTCAGGCCGGTTTGAACCGGTTCCTGTGGATCTTCCGGAAGGACAGTCCTTCTTTTGGGGTGGGGCGTTTCTCCTCGGAGGGATGGCCCACGGCGATGACGCACAGCACCCTGAGATCATCGGGGATGCCCAAAAGACCCCTGACATAATCCTCGGCCGTCTCGCCGGGGGCGTGCTCCCTGTTTCGGACCTGGGACCAACACGACCCGAGGCCCAGACCTACGGCGGCCAGTTGGGCTATGATCGCCGCCAGGGACGAGTCCTCGACCCAGGTGTCGGTGACCTTATCATTTCCCAGGACGACAATGCCCAGGGACGCGCCCCCGAGGAAGGCCGAATTGCTCCCCCTGGTGGCGGCAAGCCTGTTCAGTAGTTCCCGGTCGTCGACGAAAACGAACTCCCAAGACCTGGTGTCTCTCCCCGTGGGACTCCGGAGTACGGCCTCCTCCAGGGCAGCCACCTGTTCGTCCGAAAGGGGACGGTCCTGATACCGCCTGATACTTCTTCGTTCTCTCAACAGCTCCATCAGGTCCTTCATTCCCACCACTCCTTTTGAAAGAGTCCCCGCCTGCCGGGGAAATGAAAAAGGGGCGGCTTCCGCCACCCCTATATTACCTTGGTCGGGTTTTCCGGCGCAGAGACACTTCAAGCAACCACTCCCCGTTCCGTTAAAAACCGTCCCTCGTTACTGGAGCGTTACACTTCTCATCTGAACCGTGATACTCCTGCCGTTGCTTCTTCACTTCCCAAACCGCTTTTCAAGCCGGAAAACCCGACTTCGGGGCACTTCTCCCCGATAACAGAATAATACAACAACCTCAAAAGAAAATCAAGGGGCAGGAGATACAGGATCGCTATCGCCGGAGGGAAGGGCGAAAAGAGTGAAACCCTCGCCGACAGGAGGTCCTGAAGGCCAGGATCCTTGCCGCTCCAATTGAAAAATGCGGTCCCTTCGACCGCATTATCAGGACCGCATTTATTGGGTTGGTGGAGATGATCGGATTCGAACCGACGACTTCCTGCGTGCAAGGCAGGCGCTCTCCCACTGAGCTACATCCCCGAAAAGACTGGTGGGCCGAGGAGGATTCGAACCTCCGACCTCACGGTTATCAGCCGTGTGCTCTAGCCACCTGAGCTATCGGCCCTCGGGAAAAAAGATACAGCGTACAAAAACCCATGGGGTACCTCTTATGATACTCCCTAGAAAGGAGGTGATCCAGCCGCACCTTCCGGTACGGCTACCTTGTTACGACTTCACCCCCCTTACCAGG
>MWDE01000028.1 GCA_002070395.1 Synergistetes bacterium ADurb.Bin155 | reverse complement strand
CCACAGTGACCGCCTATGGCGGTGGTGACACCCTGCAGCAGCAGCGACCTGAGAACGGTATAGGGGTCTCCTACCCGGTGCTCGAAGTGCATGTGGGTGTCGATCAGCCCCGGGAGGACCAGGAGCCCCGAGGCGTCGAGTTCACGGGCCCCTTTCGGGGCGTCGCGACCCACAAAGGTAAAAACACCGCACTTTACGGCCACATCGACCCTTTTCTCCTCAAGGGAGACCGGGTCGACGACGGTCCCGTTCCTCACAACGATATCCATGTCCGTGCACCTCCTTCATGCCGCCCCGCAGAAACGGGCGGCGATGGAGACGTAAGTCCTGAATCCTTCTTCCAGCTCGTCGAGCGTAATGTACTCCGCCTTGCCGTGGGACCTGGACAGGCTCCCCGGCCCGAACACCACGGTGGGGATCTTGCCGAAGTGGCCGAAGATGGCCGCGTCGGTCCACCCCCTCCTCGTGGTCATCCTGGGTTCTATGCAGCTGACCTCCCTTATGGAGTCAACAACGGCCTTAACGATGGGGTCATCGGGCGAGGTCTCCAGGGGTGCGTGGTAGAAATGGGCCATCTTGCCCAGGTCCATCAGTTTCAGTTCTGCGCGAAAGGTCGGGTCCTCCCGCGACAGTTCGTCCAGGACCTCCTGGTACTCGGCGAGGACTTCCTGGAGCGATTCCGATGATATGTACCTCCTGTCCATCTCGACTACGCAATGATCGGCCACGGTGCTCGGCTGGGTCCCTCCCTCGATGCGGCCGAAGTTCATGACCGACGGCCCCATGTGGGGGTGTTCCCTCAAGGCCAGTTTCGGGACGATCTTCTCCTGGACACGGTTGATGAATTTCGCAGCGTGGACAATGGCGTTAACCCCGTCCTGGGGGACCCCGCCGTGGGCGGTCTTCCCGAAGAACTCCACCTCGATCCATTCGAGTCCCCGGTGGCCGATGGCATACTCCCGGTCGGAGGGTTCGCCAACGATGACGCCGTCGGCCCTGAAACCGGACCTGATGAGGGTCTCGCTCCCATCGCTGTTGGTCTCCTCGGCCAGGACCCCGGCGAAGATGAGATCACCCTTGAGGGGGACCCCCGACCGGCGAAAGGCCGCGAGGGTCATCAGCATTGCCGCGACGGGCCCCTTCATGTCCACGGCACCGCGGCCGAAGATCCTTCCCCCTTCGATCTTCGCCGCGAAGGGTTCGACTTCCATGTTGTATGGGGGGACCGTGTCGAGGTGGCCCGAAAGGGCCAGGCTCCTGCCTCCCCCCTCGCCCTTGATGGACGCGATCAGATTGTTCCTCGAACCTTCCACCGGCTGGAGCGTGAAAGGGATATTTTCTATGGTCAGGAAGGAGGCCACGGCTTTCACTACTTCTTTCTCCTTGGTGGGCACATCCCAGTGGCTGGGTATCCGGATCAGCTTCGAGGCCAGTTCCGCGATCTCCCGGGGGGATACCCTTGACGCCACCTTCGAAAGCAAGGGATCCATCAGGACCACCTCATTTCCTGGAATTCGGGGAGGGATTCGGGAGCCCCTCCCCCGTTCAGTTTTCCCTAGAAAGGTCCGTACTCGATAACGGCGGCGATGAACACCATCACCGACCCAGCGGCGATCCAGAACACCATGAGAGGCCATATAAACTTGAACCAACGTTCGTAGGGCATCTTGGCCATGCCGAGGACGCCCATGAGGGCCGCCGAGGTAGGTATGATCTGGTTCGTGAAACCATCGCCGTACTGGAAGGCGAGGACCGCGGTCTGCCTGGTGATATTCACCAGGTCGGCCAGGGGTGTCATGATGGGCATGGTGGCAGCGGCCTGCCCGCTACCCGAGGGTATGAAGAAGTTTATTATCACGTGGACCCAGAACATACCTACGGCGGTCATCGCCCCCGGGAGCATGGCGACCCAGGAAGCCAGGGCGTGGATCACCGTGTCCACGATCTGCCCCTGGGACATGACCACCAGGATGGCTCGGGCGATACCCACGACAAGAGCTCCAAAGGCTATATCCTTGGCGCCGGCGACAAAGGCCGAAGCCATCTTGCTCGGGGCCAGGCGACCCACCAGGCCACCGATCACACCCATGGCGATGAAGACCGTGGAGAGCTCCATTATGAAGAAGCCCTGGGTCATCACCCCCCAGATCATGTAGGCGAAGCTGGCCAGGATCACGAGCATGACGAGCTTGTGGATCCCCGTGAAGGGGAGGTCGGGCGTAACCGTATGGCGGGTCGGATCGGATTCAGCGAGGTCGTAGACGATGCTCTGGGTAGGGTCGGCCTTGATCTTCGCCGCGTAACGCATGATGTACCAGCAGGCGATGACGAAAAGCATCACGTGGCCCGCGAAGCGCAACCCGAGACCGGAGAAGAGGGGAAGCTCGGCAATGCTCTGGGCGACCCCCACCGTGAAGGGGTTCAGGGTGCCCCCGGAGAAACCTATATTGGCGCCGGTCGATAAGATGGCCACCCCGACGATGTCGTCGTAACCGACGGCCCTCGCCAGGGCGACCCCGATCGGGATGAAGACGATAACCTCCTCGGCCATGCCGTAGGTGGCCCCGCCTATGGAGAAGATGAGGAGTGTGATGGGGATCATCAGCTTCTCCTTGCCCTTGAGACCGAGGACGGCTTTACCGATGGCGCCGTCGATGGCCCCCGTGGCCTGGATGATGGAGAAGGCGCCGCCGCAGATGAAGATGAAGAAGATTATCTCGGCGGTTTCCTTCATCCCCTTGGGGACCGATTCGAACATCTTGAAGATGCTCACCGGGGTCCTATCGACATGATGATAGGACAGTGCATCGACGAGGGTCCGCCCGGTCCTTTCGTCCTTGAACCTGTCATAGACCCCTGCGGGAAGTATGTAGGTCATTACCGTCGCGAGGACGACGACGGAGATCAGTATGACGTAGGTATGAGGGACCTTGACTCGCTTTTTCTTCTCACTTCCTGCCTCCACCGACATCTTGGAACCTCCCTTCGAGAAAAGATCAAGTCTTCCGGAAAAATACCCGATCACATGCCGCTTCTTCTGCTCTTCCCTTCATTCACCTCCCGGTCGGGTTGCCCGGTCCCACGGTCATTCCCGGGACCGGTCGACTTTTGCCACTGTCATTAGCCGGAGTTGCGAGAAGGCCCTTCACACCTCCTCACAGGAGAGCCTGTATTATCAATTTCGTGAAGAGGACCATGCAGAATATCGCCGTCGGGTAGGTCGCCCCGTAGCCGGCGGAGCATTCGTCGGATCCCGTCGATTCTATGGCGGCGCCCAGCCCCGGCGTGCTGGTCATGGCCCCCGGTATGGCACCGAGGAATATCACCCAGTTCAGTTTGAAAAAGCACCTCCCCACGATGAGGCCCGCGAGGAGGCTCGCTATCGCCGAGACGGCCCCGATGGCTACAAGGGCAAAGCCGTGCTCCGCCAGTATCCTGGGTATGTCCGGGCCGGCCTGGATGCCCATGACGGCAAGGAAGTAGGCCAGCGAAAAGGTCCGGAGCGCCGAAAGGACCGAACCGTCGAGGCGCATGGGGAAGGGCCCGATACTGCCCATGGCCCCGGCGAAGAGAGCGAAGATCAGGGCGCCGCCGGTGCTCCCCAGGGAGAAATCACCCACCATCGGGATAGGTATCGTGATGGACCCGAAGAGGACGCCGCCGATCATGCAAAGGACGAAGGAAGCCAGCGTGAAGGGGACGGACCCCTTACCGGCAAGCGGGGCCGGGGCGACATCGTGGATGGCGTTCACCAGTATCTCCCGTTCCCGCACGAGGTCCAGCTTGAGCAGTGCGGGGATCAGCTGAACGAAGAGCACCACCGAGACCACCCCGAAGGGGTAGGCGATGGTGTAGCCGATGGTGATGAGCGGGTTCCCCCCGGAAACCTCGAGGGCGGCGCCAAGGCCGGGGGAACTGGTAAGGGCCCCGGTGTAGGTACCCCCTACAAGAAGGGGTTCAACGGAACCCGAGAAGAGAAGGGCCATGAAATAGGTCGCCAACGCCCCGGCGGCGGTCACGGCCACGGAGAGAGCTACGAAACGGTAGCCATACCTTTTGATGACCCCAACGATATCCTTGGACGACAGGAGCCCGACGGCAGTGACGAAGATCAGCAAGTTCCACATGAAGAAAACGCTGGGCACTTTAACGCCCAGCCACCCCATGATTATTCCCGTGAAAAGAGCCCCGGAAGTCCCCAGGCCCACTCCCCTGATCTTCAGGTTGCCGAGGACGAGGCCGGTGAAGACGGCTACGCTGAGAAGGAATATTGAATTGGAAAGCAGTGACTCGAGATAGTGCTCCATGACTTCCGAGCCCGTCCCTTCTGTAATGGTTTCTCTACACGCCCCGGAATCCAAGGCGGCTTGATATCTCGTCGGCGCCGTTCCTGAGGAGTGAAAGCCACAGATCGACCACGTCGGGGGTGAAGGTCTCCTTGGGACCGACCAGGCTGAGGCAGGCCCATACGTTCCCATGCCGGTCCCTTATCGGGGCGGCCATGCCGAAGGCTCCGATGAGATTCTCCTCGATGCTGACGGCGTAGCCCTGCTTTTTGATCTTCCAGTACTCCTCCATCAACTTTTCAGGGTCGGTCTCGGTATAGGGTGTTTTTTTCTCGATATTCCTGGTCTTGAGTATCCTCCGGATGCGGTCCTCAGGAAGGAAGGCCGTCAGCAGTTTCCCCAGGGCGCCGGCGTTGAAGGGAAAGCGGCTCCCCGTCTGGCCCTGGTATATGTACTTGTCGCCGATGCCCAACTTGTACGCGAGGATAGGGTCATCGCCCTCCCGGATGCCGATGAGGACGGAAGCGCCCGTCCGGTCCGCCAGGGAGTGCATTATGGTGTGGGAGACGTCCCAGATGCCCTTGGAATCGCTGTAGACATTACCAAGACGGAAGACGAGGGGGCCGAGGGAGTACTTCCTCGTAGAGGGGTTCTGTACCAGCAGGCTCTCACGCACAAGGGACCTGATGATCTTGTGGATGCCGCTCTTTGAGACGCCCATCTCCTTCGAGAGTTCCGTTATTCCCATCTCGTAGGGGGGGTCGCCAAACCTTTTCAATATCCGGATGAGCTTTTCGTAGCTGTTCATTTCCCATCTCCGTTAGCTGGAGGAGAACTGATTTCTCCCCGGAAGAACCTTTCTGTCATTTTTCCGGACAAAAGTCTTTTTGTCAAGGATTAGTCAGATGACGCGGTCCCCGCCAAAAGGGAATAAAAAAGCGGGACCGAGGTCCCGCCCGATATAAACTGCAATGCCTAATCGACGGCTTTTTTTATCAGTTCGTTCAGCGCTGAAACCAGGGGCTGTATACCGGCCACTGTTGCCTTCTTTTGGAGTATCTCCTTCGAGTTTATCGATGACCCCCAGTAGGAAGCGTTGGCGTCATGGTCGGTGGTCACTGCCGCCCCGCTGAGGGAAAGACCCGCGAAGAGCCCTTTGTTGATGGAATAGCTGTAGATCGAGGCCTGGAGATTCACATCCGTCGCGGCCCCTGTGCTACGGCCCACCGGGCCCGCGGCGATGTCGATATCGGCTCCCAGCTTGAACTTGTCGCCGTAGAACCGGTCCATTCCTTTCTGGTTGGTTATCACTAGGAGGAGGGCCGTGGACTGGACACCGATCTGGAGCCCTATGGAAGCGCCGGTAATGCTCAGGAAATTGGGTCCGTACCAGGTGTTACTGGAGGCGTCGCGCCTCAGTATCAACCCCTCCCCGTGGGCCCCCCCGATCCCCAGGGCGGCCTTCACGTAGTTCGGGATGATGACGACCCCCTTGGCGGACTTGACAAGGTCGGCCATGGCGCTGACGTCTTCCTCCCTGGACATATCGCGGACCACGTGCACCGAAGAGGTTATTCTCTCGTTGGCCGTAGCCGCCAGGAGGGGCGTCGAAAGAAGGGGCAGCAGGAACACTGACAAAAGCAAGGCTACGGTCACTGTGCGTTTAGTTCTTCTCATGACTGCCATCTCCTTCACTTTATATCTGCCGAGACGGTACTTTAACAGGTTATCATATTTTCAGAGGCCCTACCTTGGCAGAGGCCTCATCGGGAGGGATCTCCTGAGGGCTGGTCTGCGTTCCCTCCCTGGGCATCGGTCGCCTCAAGGAAGGAGTGCTTGAGGGTTTTGGGCTTCGCCTTCGCCCTTCTCTCGATAGCCTGGGCCTGGGCGCGACTGTACCCGCGGGACGTAGCAAAGATCAGTTCCACCGGCCGGCGGGAAGCGGTGTACCGCGCACCTTTTCCCTGGTTGTGCTGCCGGAGGCGCTTCTGCGGGTCCTGGGCGATGCCGCAGTAATAGGTGCCGTCGGAACACTTCAAAAGGTAAACATGAAAAAGGCCCGGATCAGAGGTACTTTGACAGGGTCCTGTCAACCCTCTTCAGCCCTTCCACGAGGCGCGGCCTGTCGACGCCGAAGTTCATCCTCAGGTGGTTCTCGATGCCGAAACAGCTGCCCGGTATGACGAAGACGCTATTGTTTTCCACCATGTCCATCACGAGGTCCCAGGACGGGATTGGAAGGTCGTACTTCACGAAAGCGAAGCAGCCCGCCGCCGGGGGGGTGAAGGAAAGCACACCGTGGTGGCTTTCAACCCATTCCGTGAAGGTGGCGAGGTTCTGCCGGACGATCCCCCTGTTCCGCGAGAAGATCTTCTCGCGCATGGTCGGTTCAAGGGCCTTCGTGGCGAGGTAGTCGCTGAAAGTGGTGACCGTCGTGGACAGAAAATCATGGTAGAACCAGGACATCTCGGCTACGCCCCTGGGGCCTGCCACCCACCCTATCCTGAGACCCGGCAGACCGAAGGATTTCGATAGGCCGCTGATGATAATGGTTTTGTCATACATGCCCCAGAAACTCGGGGTCATCTTATCGGTCTGTTCGGCCCCGCGATACACCTCATCAGAGAGAAGGTAGGCTCCTGCCCCCGAGGCGACCTCGACGATCTGCTCCATCTGGTCCCGGGAGAGGACCGTCCCGGTGGGGTTGTTGGGGTTGCAGACGCAAACAAGCTTGGTCTTGGACGTCACGGCCCTTTTCAGGCTGTCCAGGTCGAGGGACCAGCCTCGTCCCGGGTCAAGGTTGAAGTTCCGCACCACCGCCCCGTTGGACTCCACCACGTGGGATAGGAGCATGAAGTTGGGGATCATGAAGGCAACCTCGTCGCCCGGATCGATGAGGCCCCAGGCGATCAGGAAGAGAGCCTCGGCCGATCCGTTTGTCATGAACACGGAGGAGGGGTCCATTCCCTCGTAAAAGGAAGCGACGGCCTTCCTGAGGTGTTCCGTGCCGGCGGTGTGGACATATTTGAGGTGCAGGTTGTTGTAGGCGTCTTCCATTTCCTCGGGTGAGAGGATCTCCCGTATGAACATGGGGTATATTCCGGAAGCGCTGAGGTCGTATTCCACTTCGTTCTGGAACCGGGCCAGAGTTCTTTCGAGTTTGAACTCTTCGATCTTCATTTAATAACCTCCTGTCTCACTGAGGGGGTACCCCTTCCCGGATTTTATCCCAAATCTCCTGGAGAAAGAAGAAAACCTTCTAGACCAGCGCCTTGATAAGAGGGGGGAGGATGACGTAAATGGTCAAGAGCCTTACGAGGTGCAGGAGGCTCACCTTGAGAGGGTCGGCTCCCAGATCCTCGGCGATCGAGGCCAGCTGGGTGATCCCCCCCGGGCAGGTGGCTATGAGGCAGGTCATGAGGTTCCACCGTGTGACGGCCCTCACAATGTAGGCCAGCATGATGCCCCAGGCAAGCATGGCCGCTGTCGTCCCCACGATGGTCAGGAACATGCAGTAAAGGGTAGCAAGGGTCCCGGGGGTGGCGTAAAGTCCTATGAGCGAGCCCAGCCCCAGTTGGGCCACGTGCCTCACCATCACCGGCAGGGGACGGATGGGAAGCCCCGACGCGGCCGCGGCGGCGGTAAAGATCATGGAGCCCACGAAACCACCGACGGGGACGCCGAGGAAGTAGAATACAAGGCCTCCCGCCACGGCTATGGAAAGGGTCAGGGCCCGACTGCCGGGCCGCGGCCCGGGTTCGCCCGGCCGGGTCAAGGCATCTTTCCGCCCGTTCCCTGGGTCGGGATCACCCCCTGCCGCGCCGGCGGAGGCCTTGCCCATCCTGGTGGAGATCACCGGCATGGCAATGAGCACCGAGGAGAGCCGGAAGAACTGCATCAACGCCACAAGGGCGGCGTCGGCCTCTAGGGTGAGGGCCAGCATGCTCATCTCGGCGATGCCTCCGGGCACGGTCCCGAGGATGGAGGTAGCCAGACCCAGGTCGAACCAATTGTTTACCACCCAACCTAGGCCGAGAGGGAAACTGATCCACCAGACCCCGGCAAGGAGGGCCACACGCAGACTGCTTACGAGGTCCCTGCCGGCCCGGCCGGTAAAATGGATCCCGACGAAGAGCCCAAGGATCACCTGGAAAAGCAAGTTCGCCCCTTCGGGGGTCGCCGGCACCACCCATCCCTTGACGGCGAAGAAGGCCGCCGAGACCATGGCCCCTACCATTACAGCAGCGGGTATCCGGAAGGCCCGGAAAAGCAGCCACCCCGGTATCCCGATAATGAATAAAAGTAAGAAGTTCAAGCCCCAGTCCATAAAAGTCCCCCAGGTCGGGCGGCGGGGAATAACCGGGGAGGAAACCCGCCGGGAATGATAAAATGGTAAAGATCTCAAATATATTCTTGCAAGGAGCATCCGATGGGACCAAAGGGACGTTTTATAGCCCTATTCCTTGCGGTTGTAGCCTTTTTCCTCTGGATGTATCCGCCAAGACACCAACGCGGGTCGCCAGGAGATCTCAAGGGAGGTGCCGTCTTGTCCCAGGAGAAAATAACCCGTACCGAGCAAGAATGGAAGTCCCTTCTCACACCCGAACAGTTCAGGGTCACCAGGGGAGGCGGAACGGAACCGCCCTTTTCAGGAAAATACTACAACCACAAGGAGAAAGGAACCTACCTCTGCTCAAACTGCGGGAACGGCCTGTTCACTTCGGACTCAAAGTATGACTCCGGAAGCGGGTGGCCGAGTTTTTTTGAACCCCTGTCGCCCGAAAGCGTTTCGACCCGGGAGGACCGGTCCCACGGCATGACCAGGGTGGAAGTGCTCTGCGCCAGGTGCGACGCACACCTGGGTCACCTGTTCCCCGATGGGCCTCCCCCGACGGGTATGCGTTACTGCATCAACTCCGTCGCCCTTGACTTCAAGCCCGACCAGCCTCCTCGCCCCGGCACGAATTGAGGCCGTCCGGGGGTCACTCCTCTATCTGTTCCATCTGGATGGAGCCGGAGTAGATCAGAGCGATCTTGGCGCTCACGGGCCCGATCAACTCGTACAAAAACGACGAGGATAATATTATCGCCAGTAGCATGTGGCCCGTGGCTTCCGGCAAGACCCTCTTGCTCAGGAAGGCCAGCCCTATAGCGACCCCGGCCTGCGGGATCAGGGCTAACCCAAGGTAGTTCCGCACATTCCTGGGGGTCTTCGCCATGAGGCAACCCAGGTAGGCGCCGATGTATTTCCCCAGGATCCGGATAACGAAATAGGAGGCGCCGATGACCCCCATAGAGCCCAGGGTGCTCAAGTCCAGACTCATCCCCGATACCACGAAGAACAACGAAAAGATCGGCGGGCTCAACCTGTCCAGGTGCTTGAACAACTCCCTGTCCTTCGCCAGGTTCACGTAAGTGGTCCCGAAGATCATGCACGACAGCAGCGGCGAAATATCCACCGCCACGCACAGGCCGGCGATGCCCAGCAGCAGGGAAATGGTCAGGATGACACGATCATCATCGCTACGCTTCGGAGCCTTCAGCCTGCTCAGTATGAACCCGCCCACGAAGCCGAGGGCGAGGGCGAGGATGTTGAAAATAATGGGCAATACTATCTCGGAGAGACAGACCCCAGCCCCATCGCCGGCATTGACGATGGCCAGGGCTATGCTGTAGACGATAAGGCAGACGCCGTCGTCGAGGGCGACCACCTGCAGCAGTATGTTCACGAAATTGCCGCGGGCATGGTACTGGCGGATCGTAACCGTCGTACTGGCAGGGGCCGTCGCAGTCCCTATCGCTCCCAAAAGAAGGCTGAAGTCCCAATCCAGGTGGAAAAGATAATGCAATGAGAGGGTCACGATAACCCCGGCCAGCAGCGATTCCATCAAGGTGATGGTAATGACGCCGAAGCCGGTTTCCCTGAAGACTTCCTTTCTGAAGAAGCGCCCTACTCCGAAGGCGATGAACGCCAGGGCGATATCGCTGATAAACCCCATGTCCTCGATCATCCTTGGTGGGACCAGTTTCAGGATATGGGGGCCTATCAGGATCCCCGCGATAATGTAGCCCGTGACATCGGGCAGCTTCGCCAGCTTGGTGAGGCGCGTCAGCAGAAAGCCGGCAAGCAGTACCACCGACAGGGAAATCAGTATTTCCATCGTGTGGCTTGATCTGCACAGAAGATCCGCCATCTCTTACACTCCAAAAAGCAGGATACCCCGATGATCTTCCCGGCGGCCGTGTTGCTGAAAGCAACGCGCGAGAAGGCAGAATACTCGTAATACTAATACATGGATAATAACAAAAACTGCCTCTCGCATCCCGTCGCCGGGTCTCGCCTCCCGACCTCTACGGCGGGACAGCCTTGTCTTCTTAATTTAGTTAGGCTATCATTCTAATCGCAAAATAAATAAGGTTTTTTTATTGTTTTCCGTTTACATATAAGAATTTATTATAATAGAGGTAGGAAGGATGATCGACCCGAAACTTTACTCCCTTTTAGCGGTGGTCGAGTTCGGCAATTACACCCGGGCGGCGGAGCATCTCTCCCTGACCCAGCCCGCCGTGACCCATCACATGAAGCAACTGGAAAAAGAGCTGGACATCAGGATCTTCAATCGTATCGGCAACAGGATAAGGCCGACGAACGAAGGACAGATCCTCATAGGTTACGCCCGGCGTAACATTGCCCTGTACGAGGCGATGAACCAGGGAATACTGGATGAAAAAAGGCACTTTCGTCGACTCACTGTAGGGATCACGCCCACTGCTGAAAGCAATGCCGTGGCTGAGGTTTTGGGCGAATACAGCGCCAGGAATCCGGGAACAAGAATAACGATCATTACTGATTACATTAATAATCTTTATAGCATGCTCAAGAATTACGAGGTGGACCTGGTCGTTTCGGAGGGTAAGGTACAGGACGAAAGCATCAATTCGCTTTTGCTGGATACTGATTCTCTAGTGCTGGTCCTGTCCAACAACCACCCCCTGGCCAGGAAAAGCATGATAACGGTGAAAGAGTTGAAGGAACTGCCTTTGATACTCCGAAGCCCGTCCTCCGATACCAGGAATCTTTTCAGGGCGCACATGGAAAGCCACAACATGTCCCTCGATGACTTCAACGTCATCCTGGAAATAGACAACATCGGGACCATCAAGAACCTGGTAAGGCGAGAGATAGGGGCCTCGATTCTCTCACGCAGCGTGTGCCTCGACGAGCTCAAGAAGGGGAGCCTTTCAGTGTTGCCCATAGAGAACCTGAGCATGGTCCGGGAGATCAATATTCTGTATCACCGTGATTTCAGGCATGAGGACCTGTTGCAGACTATCCTTAAGGAATACAACAAAATGATAAAGAATTACTCGGCCTGATACCCGGCCCTTACGCCGCCGACAAGATTTCAGGGAGCCCACTTATCGCTCTTCCCGCCAAATTTCTATCGCTCCTTCTATTTTAAGGGACTATGTCGTGTTCATAGGCACAAGTCCCATTGAGCCTTTGCCTTTAGATAGGCGAAATATTGCAGGTTAGATACAGGTTCAGGCTGAGGTCCACTTCCTTTTAAAAGGGGACCTTGCCCCATACCTTCAGGAATGGGACCTTACCGCTGTCCGGCCGCGACTGTCACTTCACTTCGTTGACTTTAATACAGGGTGTACTATTATAGGTAAGGCTTCGCACCATACTGAAAGTGCGATATCGAAGACTTTCATTCTTTTGATGTGGGAATAGAAACCCCGGATCGATGTGATGGCTTGAGAGCTTGGCAAGAAATCCGGAAGATGATCATTGACGATCTAATTGACGCAGGCGAACCCATAAGTGAAGTTCGGTTTATGAATTTTTTCAGCTCGAGCCTAACTCCCATTCGGTGAGCAAATGGGAGTGCTCCAAAAACTGGTTTAAGAGGAGATTAGGCGCGGAGCTATCATGGCTTGGGCAGTGCCGAAAATTTGGTAAAGAGATTAATGACCCGAGTGTGGTTCTAGCACCATTAGCCTCTCGAACCGCCGTAAACAAAGACCCCGTCGAACAGGAAAAATGGAAGGCTCTTATGTACGGGCTGACCCCTTAATAATCCAGTATTAATGCGCACTCATCAAGGAGACCATGGATGTAGCAGAGGTGATCGAAAAAAGTACTTCCTTTTTGCTTAAGATATACCCTTTTCTGCCGGCTCTTTGGAGCATCGCTCATGGGAGCCGGCAAACGATATTTTCTCGGGATATTTCCAGACGTTTCGTTGGAGGTTACGATTAAGGTTTTTGAATACTGATGAGAGGGCATATCGCACTGGGGATAGAAAATTCCCTCATCATGAAATCCAACGGGTGGGTGATGGGAGCTACTATGGAACCTTATAAAAAAATGGGTATGTTTAATATATTTAACACACTGGTGAAGTGGTTTTTGGTGATCCTGTTGGGAGTCATGGCATCGTTATCCTTTTACCAGGTAGTGATGCGTTATGTTTTCAACAATGCATCCTCCTGGAGCGAGGAATTGGTAAGGTTCTTATTTATCTGGTGTAGCTTCATAGCAGCTGCTATCGGAATTAAAGAGCATATTCACATAGGTGTTGATATTTTTGTGAAACTCCTTCCCGAGAAGATCGCCAACCTGACAGAAGTATTGGTCAACCTGGGTATCATGTTTTTTTCTAGCTACATGGTCTATTACGGTTGGAGTGTGGTGATGGTTACGAGAAGGCAATTATCACCAGCCCTTCGGATCCCGATGAGTTGGGTCTACTTATCGATCCCGGCCATGGGGGTTTTGCTTCTTCTCTATTGTTCTATTGAGATCGTTAACGCCGTGGGGAGTTTCAAAGAGGAGGAGAGAGCCTAGCCATGCTTATCGCCCTGGTATCTACACTCGTCATTTGCTTTCTGCTCAACGTTCCCATTGGTTTTGCCCTAGGTATGGCCGCTTTGGCTAGCCTGATAGCGTCAGGGACCTTGCCTATTACGATGATCCCCCAGCGGATGGTCGCGGGAGCGAACTCTTTCCCCCTTTTGGCAATACCTTACTTTATGCTGGCCGGTTCCATTATGGAGCGAGGCGGAGTGTCCAGGCGTATTGTCAATTTGGCGAGTGCCCTTGTAGGCCATATAACCGGAGGGCTTGCGGCGGTATCCATCGTTGCATGCACTTTTTTCGCTGCTGTATCCGGTTCGACGGCGGCAACGGCTGCGGCAGTTGGCGAACTGACCATTCCCGAGATGGACAAGCGAGGTTACCCGAAGTCCTATGCCGCAGCGGTAGTATCCGCGGCGGCCTGTCTTGGGGTGATCATACCGCCGAGTATTACCATGGTTGTCTTCGGCATCGTGGCAAATGCCTCAATTGGCCAATTGCTCATTGGCGGCATAATCCCCGGGTTGTTTTTGTCCATGATCTTGCTCATTACTAATTACATAAGGTCGAAGCAACTCGGTTTTCCCACCGAGAAGAAGCAGCCTTGGGGAAAAAGATGGCATACCTTCACTGACGCCTTTTGGGGCCTCATGATGCCTGTGATCATACTCGGCGGAATAATGACCGGTATATTCACGCCTACCGAATCTGCCGCCATAGCCGTCGTGTATGGCCTTTTCGTCAGTTTCTTTATTTACAAGGAGATGAAACTGAAGGACCTGGTCCCCGTTTTTTACAGGGCTTCCTTGAATTCCGCGATGATCATGCTTCTGATCGCGGCCGCAACGCCCTTTGGCTGGGTCATGACTGTGGAAAAAGTACCTCAGGCTTTTTCGGGGGCCATACTGGGCTTTTCTTCCAACATGTATGTCATTTTCCTGCTCATGCTGATCATCTATCTTATCCTGGGTTGTTTTATGGAAACCGGGGCCATAATTCTACTGGTGGTCCCGATCTTTGCCCCTATCGTTCATAGCCTTGGGATCGATATGATCCATTTTGGTGTGGTCACGGTGGTTGCTCTTGCCATAGGCATGGCGACTCCCCCCGTAGGGATAGCCCTTTTTGCCACTTGTGGCATAGCGAAGATCACCATAGGGCAAATAACGAGGAAAATAGTACCCTTTTTGGTAGCCCTTATCGCCGGTCTTTTGATATTGGCCTATGTCCCAGCAATTACAACGTTCTTGCCAAAGTTACTTTTCAAGTAGGGTTCAAGGATTTTGGAAAGAGGCAAGGGAGGTGAAGCCTTATCCAGAAGATTTGACCTTTTGGAAGCCGGGAACGAATATCATTAACGGGTACTGTTTTTATTTCCTCGAGACCAGGAATAGCTCTATGGTGACTTGTTATGAGATCCCTTGGTAGATAGTTGCTTCGAAAATGATTAAGGAGGGAACCTTTATGAAAAGGGACCGGTTTTTTGGAATGATCCTTGCGTTGGTGTTATCATCCGTCCTTGCTTTTCCAGTTTTCGGGGCTGAATTCACGATCAAGGTTGGTACGATAGTATCAGAGACCCATCCGGACTACATCGTCATGAACTCTGTGTTCAAGCCCTTGGTTGAGACGAATTCAAAGGGCAGAATTGCGGTGGAGCTCTTCCCCAACGGACAGCTTGGTGATGACAGGGAGATGACAGAAGCCGTCCAATTGGGCTCGATCGAAATTTGCATCCCGGCTACCGGGGCCCTGGCAAGCTTTGATAAAAGAGTTCAGGTCCTGGACCTCCCCTATCTCTTTGTGAACGAGGAACAAGCTTTCAAGGCTCTCGATGGTGAGCTGGGAAAGAAGATCAATAGTCAATTGCCGGAGCTTGGTTTTGTAAATCTCGGCTATCCTCACAACGGCTTTAGACACGTAACCAGCAACGTCAAACCGATATACAAACCAGAGGACCTCAAGGGATTAAAAATACGAACCATGGAAATCCCGGCTCATATCGATTTCTTCCGCTCCGTGGGGGCGAACCCGACACCGATGAGCAGCGGAGAACTATACGCAGCTTTGATGCAAGGTACCGTCGACGCTCAAGAGCGTCCGGTCGAGATGATCTATGACGGTAAGTTCTATGAGGTACAGAAATACGTTTCGAAGACGCGTCATTGTTATTCTGCGACCGTGGTTCTGGCAAGCAAGGCTTTTTTGGACAAGCTTCCCGAAGATCTCAGAGAAGTGGTTGAAAGCGCTGCGAGAGTTTTCGTGCTGGGCCAGCGGGATATGATAATGGGTCTCGAAGAGGAGCGTTTCAAAGCTCTTGAAGCCAAAGGAATGCAGATCAATGAAGTGTCTCCCGAACAGATGGTGGCTTTCCAACGTGCGGCTGACCCCCTTTATGACAAGTACGAAGATGTGATCGGCAAGGAGATAATGGATATTGTCCGTGAGATAAGGAAGTAAATGGACGCTTTCAGTACCGATCGCTATTGTGCCGCTGGTTCTCCGGGCCCTTCGACCCGGAGAACCAGCGGCAAAAACAGGAGTTTTGATTTAAATTACCATTGTTAAAGGATAGAGACGAAGCCCCTTTTGAGAGTGCATAATATTTTGTGTAAAGTCCACTGTCGGGGTTGAGTCCTAGTGTTGCTGCTGCATTCTGTCCCCGA
>MWDE01000027.1 GCA_002070395.1 Synergistetes bacterium ADurb.Bin155 | reverse complement strand
GCGGCGGGGTCCCTTGAAGGGCTTACCCCGCCGGAACGCGCTGACTTCAGTGCCCTGAATTGGACCGAAGCGTTCAAACTGGCCCATGAAAAGCTCTCCCGGGAATACGCCTTCACGGAATGGAAAGGCATCGATTGGGACTACCTCTACGAACGGTTCGCCCCGGAGGTACAATTCGCCTCGGCGTCGCGCGATGAGCGGTCTTTCTATCTTCTGCTCCGCCAATATATCTTCTCCATCCCTGACGGCCACATGACGCTGGTGTCTGGAAACGCCGGTATCCCCGCGGAGCTGGCCAGGGAAAGAGCCGGTGGGGGTTTCGGGCTGACCGTCGCGGAACTGGATAACACCAGGGCCATCGCGGCGACGGTGACCCCCGGTGGACAAGCCGCCCTGGCCGGGATAGAACCTGGAGCTGAGATAATCACCTGGAACTGCCTGCCCGTGGCTATGGCCATCTCCGGGGTCCCTCTGGACCTCATCCCCTACCGACCGATGAGACCGGGGGCTTTCGCGAATTCAGAAAGCCCCCAGGCCACCACCGAGAATCACCGACTGGAGCAGGTCAAGCTCCTGGTGAGAGGACCTGTAGGCTGCAAAGCCACCGTAGTGTTCAGGAACCCCGGCTCCGACAACCTCAGGGTGGCCATCCTGACAGCCCTCGATGACAAGGGGGCCACCCTTGACTTGCTTGATTTTGCAGCGCGGCCGGACTTCTCGGACAAGGTGGACTTCTGGATGCTCCCCGAGGGCTACGGATACATCCGGCTCAGGTCGGAGGTCGACCCCAAGGACATGGGTGCTTACCCTGCCCATATACTGGAACAATTCCGGGAAGCGATCCGTTCCTTTATCGCATCGGGCGCCGAGGGCTTGATCGTCGATATCAGGGGCAACTACGGCGGCCTTGACGAACTCGCCGCCGACATTTGCGGCTTCTTTTTCACCGATGAGGAGTTTTATGAATCCCTGGAGATGTACGACCGACGGGATGGCGGCTTCACGAAGATCGGGGACCTGACCATCACTCCCCGGGAGCCTCATTTTGACGGACCCGTAGTGGCCCTCGTCAACCCCGGAACGAAAAGCTCCGGTGAGGGCATCGCCCGTTCCCTGTCGGTGGCCCCCAAGGGCAGCACCGCCGGCTTTCATGGCACGAACGGTTCCTTTGGCCTGGCGGGGGGAGAGATCGTCTTGCCCGGCGGTTACACCATCAAATACCCCTACGGTTTTTCCCTGGACCGACAGGGACGGATCCAGATCGACAGTCGTTTCGGCGAGGGCGGCGTGACTCCCGACCTCAGGATCCCACAAAATGCCCAGAACATACTCGCCTTCGCCGAGGGTCACGATGTGGAACTGGAATACGCCGTGGATCACCTTAACCGATTGACGGCGAAAGAAAGCGGGGATAACGAGCAGCCGATGGTACAATGAAGTACCGATCGCTCCTTTATTATCTGAGGAGGTGACGAAATGAACAAAAAAGGTATCACCCTGGTTCTTTTGGTGTGCGCGGTCCTGGCACTGGCCCTGGTGGGGTTCACCATGGACCTGGCCACCGGCCTGGTGAGGGATAGGATCACCCAAGCCGTCGACCAGAGCCTCGACTCGCAGATAACCCTGGGAGAGGTCAAGGGAAACCCCTTCAGGGGATACAGGATAGAAGGGGTAACCCTTTCCGCCGACGGGGTTGACCTCCTTACCGCCCGGAGGTTCTACGCGAAGGTCTCGCTTTTCTCACTGCTCGGAGGGGGAGCCCCTGTTTCCTTGCTGGAAGTGGTCGGCTTCGATTCCGACGTGGAAAGGATCAACCGGTTGATATCCAGGATCCGACCGGGCGAGGGAGGGGGAGAACTGCCCTTCAAGAGGGTCCGCCTCACCGACGGCCGCTTTGGGACCCCTTGGGCGGAAAGCACGCTCAAGACCGTGACGGTCTCCTTGGGCAAGGGCCGGCTTGACACGGACCTGGACCTGCTGGTAGGCGACCTTCCCGTAAAGGGAGGCATCGACGTCCTTTTGGTGGATGGCACCTCCGCCTTGAAGAAAATGGACCTCAGGATCGGTGACGGAAAGCTTACCGCATCCGGAAAGGTCATGCCCGAACTGTCCGTGGATGGTGAGGCCAGGTCGCTGGATATAGCCAGGCTCATCTCCTTCTGGCCCGGCGCGAATCCCGAACTTTTCAAGGGCCTGCTTTCGTTGGACTTCTCCGCCCGGAAGACGTGGCAGGACCCGGAGATCTCGGGCAACCTGGATTATTCCGGCAGCCTCCTCTCGGGCATCCCTGTTGAAAAAGCATCGGCCCGGTGGAAATTCCTCAACGATCGCCTTGATATCGCCGACCTGGACGCTTTCGCCCTCGGCTTCCCCCTCAAGGGAGACCTGGCTTTCGTGTTCGACCCCAAGGCACCGCCGCGCATGAGGGTGGACCTCAAGGGTTCCGCCGCGGACCTGGAAGCCCTATCGCAGGTCTCCAAAAAGCTGGAGGATGTGAGCGGCGCCCTTGACCATTTTTCGATATTTCTCCAAGGCCAGGTCTCAAACCCCGAGGGACAGGTTTCCTTCGAGGCACGAAAACTCGGCTACAAGGACTACTCTACCAGCGATACCAGCATAACCGCCAAGATCAAGGGCGGGAATATCACCATCGCCGGCAAGAGCAAGTTCGAAGGCGCCCCCCTCACCCTGGGCGGGACGGTGTCCAATTTTATGAGGAGCCCCGCGGCCTCCTTACAAGGGACCTTGAGATCCTTTTCGCTGAATTCGGTCAAGAAGATCGTACCCGCCATGGGGGATACTGACCTGAAGGGGAACGTGAACGCCGATTACCGGTTGTCCGGCCCCGTCCAGTCCCTGGCGTTGTCGGGCAAGATCTGGTCGGACAGCGTCGCCGTCGGGCCTAACGCCCTGGAAAAGCCATCGACCTTTTTCGATTATCTTCTCCAGGAGGACGTCCTCTCCTTCTCCGACATGAAAGCCCGGTGGAAAGGAGCCGACATCTCGGGAAAGGGCAAGGTGTCGAACCTGTCTTCCGACAAAAGGACGGGAGACCTTCTCTTTCTCGCCTCCAACCTCGATCCCGCCTTCTTCGCATCCTTCTACCCGCCGATCTCCGAATATCGACTCAAGGGGGAATTATCCCTCGAGGCCGAGGTTCAGGGCCAACTTTCCAGGCCGAAGGTCCATGTCAGCCTTCGCTCCAGGGCGCTTTCCTTCATGGATGACTACAATATCAGGAACCTGAAGGCCGAAACGGATATCACCGACCTCAAGGCCGGACTTCCTTCGGACCTCCGCCTGGATGTCAGCGCAGATTCAGCTATGTTGGCTGGAGCCTCGGTCCAGGCGTTGAAGGTGGAACTCGAGAAAAAGGCGAAGGTCATTACAATAAGGCAGGCAAACGCCGCCCTGGGAGCGGGGGCCCTCACGGCCGGCGGTAACGTCACCCTAGAGGACCCCATGGATAAGTCGACCTTGAACCTGACCGTTAAGGGGCAGAACATAGACCTGGAAAAGGTGACCCTCGAGGGCGGGGAAAAGCTCCCGCTGGCCGGTGTCCTCACGGGCGAAGCCGTGGCGACGGGGAGCGTGAAAGACCCGAGAATATCGGTCAATGCCACGGCGCCCTTCATCGCGGCCGCGGGCCTCAAGGCGGACGGTGTAAAGGTGAAGATCTCAGGCAACCCATCGGTTATGAAGATCGAGGACCTTTCCGGCAAGGTGGGGAGCGGTTCTCTCTCGGTCACGGGCGATGTCCGGCTCACCCCCTTTGTCTCAGAACTCGCTATCAGCGCTAAGGACCTGGAGCTCAACCCCCTCCTTTCTCGGTTCGAGAAGCTCCAGCCCTTGAACATCGCCGGTAAAGCCGACCTCGAGTTCCATGGCAGGTTCGGGGATGGCGGGAACAGCGGTTCGGGGAAGGCCACTTCCGCGGCGGTCAGGGTCATGGGAATGGAGATCACCGGGATCGTCCTGCCCCTCGACTTGAGCGGTGTCAGGCTGACTTCACCCGACGGTACGGGCAGGCTTTACGGCGGAAAGATCCTGAACGATTTCGCGCTGAACCTGTCGGGCATGACCTTCCACGACGAGATCGAGGTAAAGGACACCGATGTCGACGGGCTCCTGAAAGACGCCTTCAAACTCCAGGGGCACATCACCGGCAAGGCCGAACTCTTCGCGAAAGTGAACGGGACCCTAGGTGAGGAGTTGAAATACACCGGCAAGGGGCTCCTCAAGACGGGCCAGGGGATGATATCGGGATTCAAGCTCGTCGACCTGGTGGCCGCGGTCCACCGCTCCAGAGGGCTTCAATTCGTATCCGTCTACGCCCCCTTCGATCTCCAGACGGGGAAACTCATCCTGGCCAAGGATACGTTGGTCAAGGCCCCGCAAGGGGACCCCATGTACGAATTCCTGGCCGCCTCCGGCGGAGTGGGGCCCGATAACAGGCTGAACCTGGCCTGCAACGGCAAGATAAACGTGAAGGTCATCAACGCCCTCCTCGGAGGCGCCACCGGCGGCCTGGGAGGCCTGGCTTCCACTCAGAACCTCGCCGGGATCCTTTCGGGCGTGCTGGAAGGCGCCGGATCGAGCCTTCGAGATGACGACTTCAGGGACGTGAGTTTCAACCTTGGAGGGACTTTTGACAAACCCTCCGTCTCCAATATCAAGGTAGGACCGGGGGAAAAGAAAGAGGCTGCCCCAGGTGAACCCGCCGGGGCGGAAGAAACCCCGCTACCGCAAAAGATCCTGGAACAGGTGATCCCCGGGGCGAAACCCCAGGACCAGTCACCTCCGGGTGCGTCGCCGTCAGAGGAGCCGCCGAGCCTGAAGGACAAAATACTCCAGCAGGTCATTCCCGGCGCCAAGACCGAACCTAAGGCACCCGATCAGCCTTCCGGGAAGCCACCCGCCACCGTGACAACGCCGGCTACACCGGCTGCACCGGCTCCAAAACCGGTGAAAGAGAAACCCGGGCCGGTGACGCCTCCGGCCGTGGTTGTGAAACAGGACCAGCAGGCACCCGCCGCGGAAGAGCCGGAAGGTGAAGTGAAGACCGGACAAGAGCCTGTAGGTGAGCCTGCCCAGGAGAGGGAAGAAGCCCCTCCGGCGTCAAAGGGGCCGGAGGACGTAAAGGAAGCCCCGGCCGAACCCGGTCAGGGACCCCTTCCTGAACCTGCGAAACTCCCCAAGGTCAAGACCTTCGGGAAGCCCCCCGCCCAAGGGGTGACATCACCTGACCAACCGGCGGTGAAACCCCCTGAACCCTCCGGGGATACCAAGGCCGAGGATGAGCCGGCCCCGGAGACCAATGAGGAGGCCCAGCCCGAGGAATAGAAAGTGTCCATCAGACAGCGGCCGTATCAAAAGGGGGAGACCTTAAGGGTCTCCCCCTTTTTCCCTTTCCCACGCTCTTCCCCATTTTAAAACCCGGGAAGCCCGGTCCTTATGCCGACACCCTTCGCCCACTCCAGGACTTCCTTGAACTCCTCCGCCGTGATCCTCCGGGCGATCACCGGGTGCTTGAAGGCCTCGTGCTCGGGCCTGTACTGGGCCATTATGTTCACATAACTGCCGGGGGAGACCTCCTCGGCGATGAAGCGAAGGACCTCCCTGGAACCGGCCACTCCGCCGGGGAGCACCAGGTGCCTGATGATAAGGCCCCGCCTGGCAATGCCCTGCCCATCCACTTCAAGGTCCTCCACCTGGCGATGCATCTCCAGCAAGGCGGCCCTGGCGAATTCGGGGTAATCATAAGCGCCGCTGGAATAACGGGCCGCCTCCAGCGGGTCCCAGTACTTGAAGTCGGGCATGTAAATATCGATGATCCCCTCCAGGAACTCCAGGATCTGCGGCTTTTCGTAACCCGAAGTGTTGTAGACGAGGGGCAGCCTGAAACCCATCGGAACGGCCAGATCCAGTGCCGCCAGGATGCCCGGCAGGTAGTGGGTCGGGGTGACAAGATTGACATTGTGGCAGCCCGCCCCTTGGAGGCCCATCATCATCTCCGCCAGTCCACGGCTGGTAACGTACTCGCCGTCGCCCCTGAAGCTGAGGTGGTGATTCTGGCAATAGACACACCTCAAGCCGCAGTGGGAGAAAAAGATCGTGCCCGAGCCGTTCCACCCGACGAGGGGCGGTTCTTCACCGAAGTGAGCGAAAGCGCCGGAGACCTTGACCTCTTCCGAAGCGCGACAAAAACCCAGCTCTCCCCTGGCCCTGTCCACGCGGCAGTCCCTGGGACAAAGCCTGCAGTCGCGATACATCCCGGCGAGCTGTAGGGCCCTCCGGGCCAACTCGCCCCGGGCGTGAAGCTCAAGGTAGGAGGGGCGGGTCGTTAAGGTCGGGCAGGACAAGGGCAATTCATTGCCTTCCATTTGGGCCGATGCTCAGCCCATATACTGGGGGGTCCTCAGCACCGGGTCCTTCCCCAGAAGCATGATGCCGTAATGCTCGAACACCTCGCCGGTCCTCGCGTCCCGGTCATGCCAGCGGGAAAGGAACTCCCTTTCCCTCAGCCACGTCCTCCTGAAGGAGGCGGGGTCCTCGAAGAGCAACACCCCCTTGGCGTGCCCGATGACGATGGCGTAGTGACCGTCGTCGTAATCGCTCTCCCACTCCCGGATAGTCTTCGGGCGTTCGGCCCAGGCCTGAAGAAGCACTATCACCGGTATGCCTTCGTCGATCTTCCCTTTCAGTTCCCCCAGGGTCCAGCCCGAACGGCCTTGGGCCTCGAAGCCATAGCTTCGGGCCGTGCGAAGGATGTCCCTGACATCGGTGCCGTCCTCGTCGGTGCCGAGGGCCTCCATAAGCACGTCCAGCCGGACCTCGACCCCATAGTAGGCCATAACGGTTTGCAGGGCCGTGGCGCCGCAATCGAAATCGAAGGCTTGCCTCCCGTAGTGAAGGTCTATCAAGGGATAACCCCCCTTTCCGGGATAACCCGTGATCATTATAAAGCCAGGCGGCGAAGAGGATGGGGAAAGTTCGTGGGGTTTTCAGCTCTAGGGGGTTTATCGAAAACGAGTATGTAGAGGGGATAATGGGCGGGAGCGCGCCCGAAGGAGCGGCCTCAGGTTCGTTAAAAAAATTCGACCGTTGGGGGGAGATACTATGGACACGAAGAAGATGGCCCGGAGGATCAGGGAAGACCTGCTGTCCCTGGGAGACGAGACCCTCCGGTCGTCCACAGCGAGATTTTTCAGGGAAGATATCAAATGCCACGGCATAAGATCGGCCCCTGTCAGGAAATATGGGAAGATGATAGTCAAGGAAGCATCGGGGCAACGCAAGGAGAAAATCTTCGAGCTCTGCGAACTTCTTTGGAGGGGCGGCTACCTTGAGGAAACATTCATAGCCTGCCACCTGACCGAATCCAGGGCCAAGGAATTCGAAAAAGCCGATATCAGGCTATTCCAGCACTGGGTTGGATCCTGTGTTACGAACTGGGCATCCTGCGACACCTTCTGTAACCACAGCGTGGCCATGCTTCTGGATAAGTACCCCGAAAATATCGGCATCCTCAAAAAAGAATGGGTGACCTCGCCGAACCGATGGCTCAGGCGCGGGGCGGCCGTCTCCCTGGTCATCCCCGCCCGTCGTGGGGAGTACCTTGAAGAGGTGATGGAAATCGCGAGTATTCTGCTCCTCGACAACGATGACCTGGTCCAGAAGGGTTACGGGTGGATGCTGAAGGCCGCCAGCGAATTCCATCGACAGGAGATCTTCGAGTTCATCATGGGCAGGAAGGATATCATGCCCAGGACCGCCTTGAGATACGGTATCGAGAAGATGCCGCCGGAGATGCGAAAAATGGTCATGGACAGGGCTAGAGGGTAGAACTTCTTTGAAGCGGGGGGCATCCTCTCAGCCCCCCGCTTCATCCTCGAGGTCTAGATATCCACTACTGTGCCAAGGCCCCTGGTAAGGGCTTTTTCATGGATGAGGTTCGCCGTCAGGACGTCGTGACTGGCGATCCCCATCAGGACGGCGCCACGGCGCCCCTTCGTTGAGGCCTTCCGCAGGCCGGCGCACAGGTGCCCCATGTCGCCCAGTATCTGTTCTTCCGTGGGATACCCTTGTTGAAAGTAATGGCCCTGTTCCTGGGTCCAGAGGTACTGGTTCAGGTCATCGCACACGAAGGCGGAAGCCCCTGACATCACATCGGCTTCAAAGGCGGAATCATAGTCTACCGCGACGGCCAGCATATCCTTCTTAAGCCACTCGGATCGGACGAACCTCTCGGGGTCGTTGACTATTGGTGTGCAGGTGACCACCACGTCGGCTTCGCTCACCGTCTCCTCGACGGTGGCGCAGGGGAGGACCTCGATACCCTTCAAGTCTTCCTTCACCAGTTCCAGAAACCGTGGGACCTGCTCGGCGTGTTTGTCGTATACCTTGACCTTCTCCACCTTGGGCAAGGCCGCGGCCAAGGCCGCGGCATTCGTCCTACCCTGAACCCCGAGCCCTATTACGGCTAGGACCCTTGAATCGGGGTCGGCCATGTGCCTTGCGCATACGCCCGTCGCGGCCCCGGTCCTCCAGGCGGTGATCCAGTTGGCATCCATGATGACCTTCACAAAACCGGTCTCCGGGTCGTTGAGGCACATGACTCCGGTGATGTAGGGCAAACCCTTCGCCTGGTTGAGCGGATACCCCGAGACCCACTTTATTCCGGCCACATCGGCTCCTCCGCCCACGAAGCAGGGCATGGCGTGGATGAAGCAGTCCTTCCTCGGGTGGATGCCGATCTTGGCGGGCATCTCCATGGCATCCTTCCCTTTCAGGGCGAAGCCCTTTTCGACCACGTCCATGACCTCTGTCACCGGGATCTGCAGCGACTCGACCTCTTTCCTGGATAGCAGCCTTACTTCCATGGGAACCACTCCTTTTGCGTTTGATTTAGACGAGATCGACGATGTCGATATCTTCCATCAGGAAAAGATTCTGGCTTCGAGAATACTTTTCGAACTCTAACAGGGTCTCCCGCATCTTTTCCGGGTACCTGAAGTAAAAAGCCGTCAACAGACAGTGGTTGAGCGCAAAGGCTCCAGCGCAGGGGTCGATGAAAGAAATAAATTTCATGGGCGCTTCAAGCAGTATGTCGGAAAAGACGGCCAAGGGAGAGAGGGCCGAGTCGGTCACCCCGATGACAGGGACACCCTTGTCCCTTAAGTAACGGGCAAGTTTTTGGGTCGCCGTGGGGTAACGGGGAAAGCTGTAGATGATCGCCCCGTCCTCGGGTCCCGCCTTCTGAAGCTGAGTGAAAAGGTTTCCCCCGGCCCGGGTCAGGAGGTGGACCCCTTCTCTCAGGATGCCCAGGAAATAGGCCATGTACTCGGCGTGGCAGGTATTCGCCAGGAAGCCCGCGATGAAGATCCTGCGCTTTCTCGAGAGAAGATCCACCGCCTTTTGCACGCTCTCCTCGCGCAAATGCCTTTTCATCTCGCCCAGGACGTGGAACTCGAGGGAAAGGACCCTCTGAAAAAGGGGTTCCTCCTCCCGCCCGGGTTCCTCCCTGTAACGGTCAATGGATCGGATGCGGGAGCGGACGGTGTCCCGGAGGGCTTCCCGAAAGTCGGGGAAACCCTTGAAACCCAATTTCACGGCGAGCCTGACGACGGTGGGGGTACTGACCTTCGCCGCTTCCGACAGCTGGACGGAGTTCAGGAAGGCGGCCTTTTCCGGGTCCTGGTAAATAAAACGGGCCAGGACCATTTGCTGCCCCGTCAAGGTACCGGAAACAGCGGCGATCCTGTCCAGCAAGGAAGGCTGTTCATTTTTTTTCATAAGGCGCCTCAACTGAAAATTTCTTTTCAATATTATTCACTACGATCGCACCACTGTCAATATACCCAACAGTGCCTTATATAGGGCACAAGCAGAGGTCACCTATCCAAGTGGACCGCCTTTTTCGCGTGAAACAGGATATCCGACGGTGTTGAAGTAAGATGTACTGGGATACACCATGGAAGGGAGATGGCCGGATTGGACGCCATCATCGGTTACCTCGACTTCGACTTGCTCATCGGGCCGGCAGTGATAAAGATCCTTTACTTCGTCGGCGCTTTCGTCATGCCCTTCGTGGCCTGGCTCCTTTTGCGGAGGATCAGCTCTCGCTATCCCCAGGCTACGCGGTCCTTTTCGGAATTGGCGGGGAAAACGGGAAAGGGTCCGAGGGCCTGGCTTTTGTTTGCCCTGGCCGTCGCTGTCCTGGAGATGACCTGGAGGGTGGTCTGCGAATACTTTATCGCCTGTCTCCAGATCAGCCAGACCCTGGAGTACCTGGCAAACTGACCCGGACGAGGGGTCCTGTCTCCTTTCTGTTTGCCCCGGGTCAACAGGACAAAACGGGGAATGTATTTCCTCCCCACGCCTTGTGTAATGGCGAGGGAAGAAAAAACCGGGGGGGCTAGCCCCCCCGGTCATAATGCCCTGTCCTTCCGGTGTGCTATTCGAACTCCTTGAGCATCTTCGCGAAGTCCTCTTCCCTGCCCTTGAGGATGTGGTAGACGTGCTCGTCGGCGGGGAAGACCCCCTGCTTCACATCGTCTATGTATTCCTTAAAAGCGGCGATCTCGATCTCGGCGACGTTGGCATACTTCTTTACGAACTTCGGCGTAAAGGCCTGGAAGAGCCCCAGCATGTCACCGCAAATAATGAGCTGACCGTCGCAGGGGGCGCCGGCGCCGATGGAGTAAACGGGGATATCCAGCTTCTTCCATATGTACTCGGTGAGCTCCGGCGGAACCGCCTCGAGGAGCAAGGCATAGGCTCCGGCTTCCTGGACAGCCAGCGCATCCTTTATTAGTTCCCTGGCGCTGTCCGGGTCGCGGCCCTGGGCCTTGAAACCTCCTAACTGACCCGAGCTCTGGGGAGTGAGCCCGATGTGCCCCATAACCTGGATCCCGGCATCGGTGATCGCCCTGATGCGCCCCGTCACGCGGCGGCCTCCCTCAAGCTTCACGGCGTCCATGTCCGCCTCCTTGAGAAAACGGCCGGCGTTGATCACCGCATCCTCGTTGCTCACCTGGTAGCTGAGGAAGGGCATGTCGCCGATGCAGAAGGTATTGGGCGCTCCCCTCCGGACCGCCTGGCTGTGACGGATGCAGTCTTCCATCGTGACCGGGACGGTGCCTTCGTAACCGAGCACCACCATTCCCAGCGAATCCCCTACGAGGATCATGTCCATCCCGGCCGCCTCGGCAAAGGAAGCCGTCGGGAAGTCGTAGGCGGTGATCCACGCGGCGAGATCACCGGCCTGCTTCATTTGAAGGAACTCGAGTCTCCCTTTTTTCTTGGCCATCGGTAAAGGTCCTCCTCAAAAAAGTTTTTTGGTCTCTTCAAATTTGTATCCGGGTTACCCGTTGGCAATACTCCGGTGATACTCCCTCCCGCTCCACCGAGGGAAGCACCCCCCCCCACTGTCGGATCCTGGCGCGGTTCAGATTGAAAAAAGGATCTTAACCCCGACGGCGATAAGGATCAGACCTCCCATTACTGCCGCCCTCCCCCCGGCCCTTCTCCCGATCCGGTTCGCCAGGCTCATGCCGACGGCGACGATGGCGAAAGTCAGTACGCCTATCACGGTGGAAGTGAAAAGCGGGGCCAGGCCGAGGGGGGCGAAGCCCACCCCCGCCGCCAAAGCGTCCAGGCTCGTCCCAATGGCGAGAAGAATGAGCGGAAGGCCCCTGGTGGGGTCACCGGTGAAAAGACATCCTTCCCTTGGCTTCACCCCTTCGTAAATCATTTTTCCTCCCACGAAGACCAGCAGGCTGAAGGCGATCCATGGACCCGCGCCATTCGGCATGGAAAGGGCTTTCCCGGCGAAAACCCAGCCCGCAAGAGGCATGAGGGCCTGGAAGAGCCCGAAGGTGCCCGAGACCCTCATCACCGGCGCCGCCGAGAGATGGAACGGGGCACAGACCACTATGGCTATCGAGACGGCCAGGGCATCCATGGCGAGGCCGAAGCCTAGAAAAGCGGAAACAGCCGGTTCCATCATTGATCGCGCTCCCGGAAAATATCCGGGAGTGACACTTCGGGGGGAGGCCCCAGGAGAGCGCGGGTGGCATCCAGTTCGAAGTCGAAGAGCATCTTGGAAATGGAAAGGCTGGTTATGTCGTCGGTCTCGAAGGGTATCGAGAAACGCCGGTAACCGAACTGTTCGGCAAAGAAAGAGCTGGAACCCTTGTCCGTCGCCGTGGCGGTCATGATCTCCTGCAGGGCCATCAAACACTTGCTTTCATTCAGGAGAAAGCTGTCCCCTACCAGGACGATGACCTTGCACTCGTCCACGAGCATGAACCTGTCCCAGACGCCGCAGAGGGCCAGTCCGGCGCTCACGCCGGGGAAGACCTGGGCGAACAGCCCCAAGAGGGCCTCCATCATGGCGGAATAGCCGAAAATGAGCGAAAAACCGCCGTCAGCATGACGGCGCCGCCCGGGGATCAAAAGGTTGTCTCGAAAGAGCGGCCCTACCTGCCCCGTCTCGGCGCTCTCCACAAAAAGGAGCTCGCTGTCCATCCCCAGGGCGAGGGACGCTATCTTACCCAGCTGGTCACTGTGAAGAAGGTTGACCGAGACGGGGTTAAAGTCCTTCGCGTAAGGCGTCCATGGTGCTATGTCCAGGTCCATGTTCTGATCCCAGTAGGGAAGTATACCCATGACTTTTTTATCCTCCCTGTTCCTCATCGAGGATTATACCTCGACCGGCGCTATCGCAAGGGGTCCAGCAGATCCTTCATTTCCAGGTCGCCCCTGATGCCGAAACGGGTCAGGGTGAAATCATACCTGGTGGGGTCCTGAGGACGGATGACCCTGAAGGCGCGGGTCACTTCGATCACGGCCTGTTGGTCGGCGTTTTTCCTTGACACGAGCCCCAGGCCTGAGCAGATCCTCTGCATATGGGTGTCCAGCGGTATCATAAGGTCCGCCGGGGCGATGCACTCCCACCCTCCGGGGTCGATGGAGTCCCGCCTGACCATCCACTTGAGGAAAAGGTGATACCTTTTGCAGGCGCTCCCCAAAGCGAGATCCGGTAAAAGGGTATTGTATCTACCCGCGGAAGAAGACCGGAGCGCCCCGCTGAGGGAAGCAAGCCCCCCCAAGGCTTTCTCGGCGGAACAATGGATCCCTGAATCGAAAAGGTTCTCCAGGGAACCCCATTCCCTGAGGGCCTTCCTGACCGAGAAAAGGAGATCCGAGAGGTCCCGGGAGTCGGTGAAACGGTGGCGGAAACCTTCGCAAACCTCTCTGATGGCCCTGTCATTCGACCCGAGAAGAAAGTCGCGCGGGCTGCCCTGCATTTTATCGAGGACCCTCCGCGCACTTGTGACGATCTGCGATGCCCTCCCATAGGCCAGGCTTGACGCTATGACGCCAGCGACTTCCCTGTCGAGAGGATCGGTGAAGCCTCTCACCACGGAAACAGGGTCCGGGTCGACGAACTCGGGCCTGTTGTAGCGCCGGTACAAATCCTCGAACCGCTCCGCAAGAAAGGCGAGCCTTTCGGGCGTGGCCCGGGTGGCCACGTCCTTCATGGTCGTTCTTTCATGGCACAGGTTTCACGAGAGGGCTGCCACATGACCCCAGGGCGGTCCATACCATGACCTTCCGCATCAAGGCATTTCGTTCAGGATGAAGGTCGGAGCGTTCCGAGGCGATCTCCCCTTCTTGATCTCTCGATAGTGAGCGTAGGTGAGAGGCCTCCCTTCACCAAGGCGACGGGAGAACAGGACCTCCCCGAAGAACAGGACGTGGGTGAAGATATCCACCTCCTTAACGACCCTCGCCTCCATGACGGCGAGAGAATGTTCGAGGACGAGGGGGGCTCCCGTCTTTCCCGTCTCGAAAGAGCACTTCTCGAACTTGTTGAAATCCCTGCCGCACTTGAAACCAAAATTGCCGATGAAGGTCATGGGAGTATCCTCCCCCAGGACCGAAACGCTGAAAACGCCGGAGTCTCTGATGCACTCGGTGGTCAAGTTTTCCTTGTGTAGGCAAGCGGCCAGGACAACGGGGTCCGATGTGACCTGCATTACGGCGTTGGCCACTTGGCCGTTGAACTTGTCGCCCTTTTTTGAACAGACGATATAGAGTCCGTAGGAAAGGGTGTAAAGTGCCCTCTTGTCGATGGCGTCCTCCATGAAGACCAGCCTCCTCCATTTTCGGTCACCCGTGGGGTGCCAGTGGTTCCTGGGGGAGTGCCGTTCCCCCAAAAAGTGGGACGGGAGCCGCGCCCCCCAGCTTGAGGGGGGCGGTTCCCGTCGACAGTCATCTCATACTCGGCCATCGCCTGGTCGGCGATACCCTTTCACCGGCTCCGCCCTCTCACTGATGCCACTGCTTCAGCTCTTCCAAAGTCCGTGGATATTGCAGTATTCCCTGGCCGATACGTCTTCCCCGGCCTCAGCAAAGAACGCCTCCGGGGCGTCGCCAGGTTTCAGGAATTGCCTGCAGTTCTTCCCGTCGATGATCAGCTGGACCCATTCAATATAATGCTTTTCGATCATCGGATGGGGGATACTCCCGACCTTGACAAGAAGCCCGCCGTCCTTCTTTTCTATGACGGGAACGTGCTTCTCGGTGGCGGAATCCGCGTTCTGTTCCTCCATCAGGGTCATGGGCTGGCCGCAGCAGACAAGCTCGCCCGCGCCTACATGCAGCAGCTCTACCACGTTACCGCAGAGTTCGCACTTGAAGATATCAAGTTGTTTCGCCATTTCGGTTGCACCTCCATTATGGGTTTTTCTGCCTTGCGCCTCATTTTACCACTTTCTTCCGGAGTAGGGCCGAATTTAGGGCTGTTTTTTAAAAACTTTATAGATTCTTGAGCAAACATCCGCTCTCGTGGCTCGTAAAAAGGAGGGGCCCCGTGGGGCCCCTCCTCCACGTACCGCCGCAGCGTGAGCAGACCGGTCACGATCTTATGCCGCGTTCCTCGGGTGACCCTGGGATCAGGCTGTCCCAGAAGGCGGCACAGATCCCCGCGACCGCCATAGGGGTCTTGAGTATGGCCCAGAGCATCTGACCGGGGATCCCCAGCGCGAAGAAGGCTTCCTGCTGCCCTTCGGCCCACCCCGGCAGGCCGAGGGCCATCAGGAAGGAGAAACCGACGATCAGTACGTTGCGCTGGCTCCCCATATCGGCCCTCATGAGGACCTGTATGCCGAGAGCCCCGATAATGCCGAAAAGAGCTATGTAGGCCCCACCGATCACCGGGCTCGGCACCGTCGCGATGAGAGCCCCCAGTTTACCGATCATCCCCATGATGAGGAGTATCACCGCTCCCGTCCTGACCACCCATCGGGAGGCGACGCCGGTCAACCCGATCAACCCAACGTTCTCCGTGTAAGAGGTAGTCCCTACGGCCCCTAAAAAACCAGCCAGGACACAACCCACTCCTTCGGCTCCGATCCCCCGGCTGATCGTTTCGGCGTCGGGGTCATCCAGCCCGGACGCGTAGGAGCAG
The DNA here is from genome assembly GCA_002070395.1 of Synergistetes bacterium ADurb.Bin155. Taxonomy (GTDB): domain Bacteria; phylum Synergistota; class Synergistia; order Synergistales; family Thermovirgaceae; genus 58-81. The sequence continues at coordinate 4,612 of MWDE01000027.1, read as the reverse complement.
GAGTGATAGTCGCCGATGGACTCTATCATCACGGCGAAGAAACCGGCGATGATTGCGCCGAAGGCCAGAAAGCTGAACCGGGGAGGGCCCCAGGGCATGAACAGGTTGAGCCTGAACCAGGGGGCCAGCCTCACTTCGGCCAGGCTGACGTGAGCGGCGTGCCCGGCGGGAAAAAGACCCGCGAGGCTGCCGAAGAGGCAGACGAGGTAGGCTATCACTATTGAGGCAAGAACAGCGAAAATGTTCATGAACCTGTTCCGGCTCAGGAGGCTGAAGATGAAGACACAGGCGACGACGATCAGGGAAACGGGCCAGTAGTTGGCGGCGTTGGACTGGACCGCCGTGGACGCCAGGGAAAATCCGATAGCCATGATCGTGGGGCCGATGACAACAGGGGTGATGATCTTGCGGATATAGCCCACCAGGCGGCTGTAACCTAGCCCCGCCAGGATGAGCCCGCCCGATATGAGCGCCCCGCCTATGTATTGCATGACCACGTTGGGACCGAACCCGCTGTAGGCCCCGATAATAGTCATTATCGGGGGTATGAAGCTGAAGCTGGAACCCTGGACGATGGGCAGCCCCGAACCTAACTTGGGGTGGGTCTGGATCAGTGTCGCTATACCCATGGCGAAGTAGACGCAGGAGATGAAAAATGCGATCTGGGACGTCGTCATACCCATGGCGGGGCCAAAGATCAGGGGTACAAGGGTGGTCGCCCCGAAGAGAGTAAGAACGTGCTGCAGACCGGCGAGGACCATGATCGGTGCCGGGGGCTTGTCATTCACTCCGTACACAATGCTCTTCCTGGCCATAATACGGAACACCTCCCTGATAATGTCCAAGACTCCGGCGTGCATTGTAGCATTTTATGTAACCGGTTGCACAAAAAAATCGGAAAGGGTTATCCTGTTAGGGACGACGAAAGAAAAAAGGAGGCTGGCCCGATGAATAACCTTGAGAACGCCGCTTCTCATTGTTCGGCCATGATCGAGAGGTCAAGCCGGATCGTCCTTCTCAGCGGGGCGGGGATGTCCACGAGCGCGGGGTTGCCGGATTTTCGGGGCCCCGACGGGATATACCGGAGAAAACTGGGGGTCGACCCTGAGAAGATCTTTGATATCGATTGGTTCAGGAGGGATCCCTCCTTCTTCTACCGGTTCCACCGGGAATTCCTGGGGTCACTGGAGAAGATCGAGCCGACCTTCGCTCACCGTTTTTTCGCTTCCCTGGAAAAGGAGGGTAAACTCTCGGGGATCATAACCCAGAACATCGATTCCCTTCATCAAAGGGCCGGTTCTTCCAAGGTCCTGGAATTCCACGGAGGGGTCTGGTCCAGCTTCTGCACCTCCTGCGGCAAGACCTGGGGTTACAGGGAAAGCCTTGCGATGGCCTTCGCCAACGATGTGCCGCGGTGCGATTCGTGCGCCGGCGTGATAAAACCCGATATCGTCTTCTTCGGCGAGATGGTGAAGCACCTGGAAGAAAGCCGTGAACTGGCAAGGGGAGCCGACCTGTTCTTTGTCGTGGGGTCATCGCTCAACGTCACGCCCGCGGCCCTTCTCCCGTCGCTGTCCGGGGGAAGGATAGTGGTCGTCAACAAGGGCGAGATCGCCCGCCACTACTTACCCCCCGAGAGGATCGACCTCCTTGTCGAGGAAGATATTGACACCTTTTTCAGGGCCGTCGAGAGGGCAAGGGAGCAAGCCTGACACATCGGGGCGACCTCTACCCCCGCGCCCACGGAGTTTTAGAAGGAAACCTTCATCCTCCTGAGCCCCTCTTCGAGGAGTCTCCAGGGGCAGCCAACGTTGAGCCTCTGCCAGCCGCTGCCCTGGTTTCCGAACCAGTAACCGGGGTCAAGCACGACCTTCCCTTTCTGGATAAGCCTCTCCGTGACGGCCTCGGGGGCCAGCCCCGAGGCGGACATGTCCAGCCAGAGGAGGTATGTCCCTTCGGGGGCGCGGGTCTTAACCCAGGGCATCTCCTCCTGGAAGAAAGCCAGGGAGCGGTCGATATTCTCCTTCAGGTAATGAAGCACCGATCTGAGCCAGGGCGCACCGTGACGATAAGCCGCTTCGGCGGCGGCAAGGCCGAAAACGTTATAGGCGCCGATACCGGCGGCCCTCAGGGATGTCTGGAAGCCCTCGCGCAGCCCGGGATCGGCGATGACGGTGTAGGCCGTCTGGAGACCGGGGATGTTGAAGGTCTTGCTGGGACTTACACAGGTAATGATACGGTCGGCCTTTTCAGGTGAGATGGAGGCAGCCGGTATATGGGCAAAGGGTTTGAAGACCAGGTCGGCGTGGATCTCGTCGGATACGAGAAGGGTCCCCGTTTCCCGGCAGAGGCGGCAGACCCCGTCGAGTTCCTCCCTTGTCCACACCCTCCCCACGGGATTGTGGGGGCTGCAAAGGAGAAGGATACGGTTTTCGCCCTCTTCAAGCAGGACCCTCAGGCCTTCCATGTCCATCCGGTAACGGCCCCCGTCGTTTATGAGGGGGTTTTCCACCACTTGCCTGCCGTTGTCCTTGACGATCCTGAAAAAAGGCGGGTACACCGGGGGCTGGATGATCACGCCGTCACCGGGATCCGAAAAAGCCCTGATGGCGGCGCCGATGGCCGGCATGACCCCCGAGCAGGACACAACCCAGGAGGGGTCCGTGTCCCACCCATGGTTTATTCGGAGCCAGTCGGACACGGCCTGGTAGGACCCAGAGGAGGCCTGCACGTAGCCGAAGACACCGTGGAGAGCCCTCCGCCTGATGGCTTCGATGACCTCCGGGGGGGAGAGAAAATCCATGTCCGCGACCCACAGGGGCAGGGCATCCCCGGGGACAGGGCCGAAACGCCCCTCCATCCCGTCCCATTTGAGGCTGTCGGTCCCCCTTCTTTCAATGACACCGTCGAACGCAAGACCATTCAAACCGATAGCTCCACCTGACACTGGTCGAACCCTCCTTATGCTTTTCTCCCGTTAGGGGAAAATCCCCCCAGCTGGCCTCCGTCGTACCTTTCGGTCTTCAGATCAGGACCTCCAGGGGCGGACCCATAATACTACAGGAGCCGCAACATTCCCCTGAGGCGAAAGCGGTTTAAAATAGAGTCGTATGGGGATCATTGAAAGACTTGGAGGTGGATCCTATGAAAAAGATGATCCTTATCCTGTTCCTGGCCGTGCTGGTCATACTGCCGGCCCCCCCTGGACGGGCTGAGGCCGCCATGAGCTACGAAGAGTTGCTGGAAGTGTACTCCAGGAAGTTTGAAAACCGACCGAAAGCGGAAGCCCTGAGATCAACGCTCCTGGAGATGGCGTGGGACTCCGGAGGCCCGACCCTGTTGGGTTCTATAAAGGACCCGGGTCTTCCCCCTGAACAGAGAGCCGCCAACGGCCTCAAACTGATCGAGGTGCTCTTCCCCAATGGCGACCCTGCCCGATGGGAAAGGGTCTCGGGCTTTTGGTCGGGGCCGATGATACCGAAACCCCTTGCGGCTTTTGACGCGGTCTTCTTCACCGTTATGGCCCTGCTCGAAATGGACCGCCCGGAGGCTCCCTGGGTGGCCCAGGACCTTCTCCAGGCGCTCAGGAGTTCGTCGGCGGCGGCACTCCTGGCTTTGAGGACGGCCCCTGCGGAATACCCGTGGATAGTGGGAGCCCTCGAAAAGGGTACGGGTTTGCCCCCCCTGGGGGGCTGGCCGAGGGGAAAGGTCCGGGGCAAGCTCCCCTTCGCGCACCCCGTAAGGTCCGTGATCACCGAAACACAGGCGCAGTCGCGGGATATGCAGTTCCTCAACTCGGCCGGCCAACCGGCCCCGGGGGGTCCCTACGCCTGGGACCGCGACCGGGGAAGGGTCTACCGGGTGATAGAACCCAGCGACGACCAATACTGGTGGATCCTGCCTGATTGACGATGGTGCCAGTCCATGGATGATCCGTCGAGCCTCGCCTGGCCAAGTCGTGGTGTGGAATAGAAATTTGGCCAGGGAAAGTATCAAATGAAAAGCGGTAAAAAGGTGTCAACGGACAGGGAAAATGTCATGGGTTAGGTACCAAAACGGGACAGGGAAAATGTCATCCCCCCTAGGGTATCTGCTCAAGACAATGCTCACGGCTCCTCTTTCTGCTAGCCATCCTTTCGTACTCCCTTTTCCATGGATGGTCAGGTCCCGGAGTCCAGGGCTTTCTCATTCCTTCTTCCGTGGATGATGCTGTCGTGTTCTCTTTCGCCAGGGTCTTCTTCGTCTCCTCTTCCTCGACCCTAACCATTTCGTAGAAGGTCCCCTGGCGGTGCAAAACCGTCCTCCTGTCCAGGAGGTCCAGGACCTCCACCTCAACCCCTTTGCGGAATAGGACCTTTCTGCCCTGGGAGTCCAGGGCGGACCACTTCCGGCCCTTCCACGAGACCGTGGAGTCGCCGGTCATCTTCCGGAAGACCCTGCGGCACAGTATGAGGGCGAGGTCCTCCTTGGAAGGCGCCGGCATGAAGGCCGTCGCTTCATCCTTAGGCGGGACGGCAAAGAGATCGTTATGTCTGGCCCTGTAGGAAGCGAGGAAGGCATTGGCCTCCTCCAGGGTAGATACCCCCGCCACCCTCAGGTCGACCACCAGGCG
>MWDE01000026.1 GCA_002070395.1 Synergistetes bacterium ADurb.Bin155 | reverse complement strand
GGAATACCTGGTCTGTGCCGTACAGAACATCCAGGTGCTGTTGAAGCGGGGCGGAGGGCCCGTGAAGGACCCGGCGATGATAGCCCGAGTCCTGAAGATGGCTCATACCAGGGCCTTTGTTCTTTTTTCAAAGATTCTCAAACAATTCAGCTTTGCTCACACGGGACGACCGATCAACTGTCCCGCCTGATTTACTTTTTACAGAACTAAGAGGGCTCAATTGAGCAACAGCCCGTAAACAGGTTGAAATATATATCAATTTTGATATAATCATTTTCGGAGGGTCAGGGATGACATCGGAAGATCTTGACCATTCAAGCAAATGGAAAGTGTTCTTTTCTGAAAAAGCAGTAATTGACGAATTTCGTTCGATCCCCGTTGACCTTCAAGCCAGCCTTACACATTTGATAGAAATGGTTGAAGAACTGGGGCTGACAGTTATGGGTATGCCCTTTGTCAAACACATTGAGAATGATCTCTGGGAATTGAGAGCAAAGGCAAAAAGCGGGATCGCAAGAGGAATATATGTGACCAGAACGGGGAGAAACATTTACATATTGAGAGTGATACACAAGAAAACCGCCCGACTGGCAAGAACTGACATCGACGTTGCCCGGCAAAGAGCAAGGAGGATAAACAATGATCACTGAATTCAAAAAGATCAAAAAAGAACTTCTTAAAAGCTCCCAATTCAGGGAGGAATACGAGAAACTCTCCAGCGAATACCAGATCGCCAGAATGTTGATCCTCGCACGCAAGGAGGCCGGAATGACCCAGCAGGAAGTGGCGGAAAGGATGAGGACCTCACAGTCAGCCATCGCCAGGATCGAATCGGGAAAACCGGTAAACCTTCGATCGATCGAGAGATACGCAAATGCCACCGGGAACAGAGTTAAGATAGACCTTGTAAGAGTGGCAAGCAGCGGATCAAGGAAAACTGATCTCAACCAAACAGGCATGAGCAGGGACCGGGAGTGACTGGCGTATCACAACAATTCTTTTCGCACTTGGGGACGCAAACACACACCGACAAGGAAAGGGGGCGCGATCGCGCCCCCTTGATCTGTGCAGCCTCGAACTGAAAAGTTCATTTTTGACTCAGGGCTACCAGCCGCCGCCTCCTCCCCCGCCGCCTCCGCCGCCGGAGAAGCCTCCCCCACCGCCACCGCCGCTGAAGCCCGAACCGGACCCCGGGGCCACCGACGAGGACGCCACGGCCGTCCCGAGCCCCCCGCTGAGGCCCGTCATGAAGGAACCCGCCCCCAGGGTGTAGACGGGGTACGTGCCCGTGTACCACTGCGGGTCGTACTGCGCTTTCTTGAGGATCTCGTCGAAGTGGGCGGCCCACTCCTTCTCCACCCCCAGGGCTATGGCGTAGGGCAGCAGGCTTTCGAAGTGACGGGGCGTGTCTTCCGGCATGTCGACCTTGGCCAGGGCCTTGATGCGCCCCTTCTCGGCGGCGGACATGTACATGCGGAGCCCCTCCAGCCGGTCCATGAGCTTCCTTCCCTCGGGGGTGTAATTTTTCATGAGTTTGAAGAAGAGGACGTTCAGGAAGAAGGCCGCCGCCAGAGAGAGGGTGTAGTTGAGAGACAGCCCCACCGCGAAGAGCCTGAAGAAAAGCGCCTCGACACCCATGAAGGGTATGGAAAAGAACAGCAGGAAGAGGCCCCTGATGAAGAAGCCCGCCTTTTTCCTCCGGAAGCCCTCGCCCAGGGAGGCCAGGGCTGAAAAGACCATGACGCCGATCCCCAAGGTCCAGGTGCCGAGCCAGATCGAGGAAAAGATAGTGTCCTCCTTACCCGCCCCCCAGACCCCGAGGAAGGCCGTGATGTAACCCATCAGGACGAGGGTAATCAATACGCCGAGGCCGACCCACTTCCAGTTCCTCAGGAAGTAGTCTTTACCGCGGTAGGCCACGTGGTCGGTGATGGCACCCTTCGCCGAGGAGAGGATCTCGTGGTTCTCCTTGTCCACGTCGACGGACCTCCCACCGGGGAATAGGGAGGCCAGGAAGGCGTTCTCCACCAGGGGGAGGCCGTTGCGGTCCTTGTCGGTGGGGTGAAGGGTGAAGCGGTTCTTCCCCCGGCTGAAGAGGCCCTTGGGGACGTCGTGCTCCTCGATCCTCAGGTAGCCCCTCACGCCCAGGTCGATCAGGGTGGCGGTAAAGGTGTCGTCCCGGAGCTTCTGGTTGTAGACGTAGGAGGCCATGGCCGGGGTGACGCCCTCGGGGGGGTAGAAGAGGGGGATGATGGTCCCGGGGCGGAGGTCCTTGCCCCAGCGGCTCCATACCAGGATGTAGTAAATGAGGACCAGCACCACCGCCAGCGGCGGGAGGTACTTGCCCCAGCGCTGGGCGAAGGCCGCCCGGGCCTGCCTCTTGAGGTAGTCCTTCGAAGGGTGGATGAAGCCCTTGGGGAAGCCCGCCACGATGGTAAGGCCTTCCCTGACCCCGAGGGGGGCCGTGGTCTGGAACCAGGCCGTGTTACCGGCCGTCCTGCCCGTGGCGTCCTGGGCGCGGGAACCCTGGGGACCGGTGTACCAGGCGATCTTCTCCACCTGGACGTCCTCCGGCAGGGTGACCAGGGCGGAAGCCCTGTCGATGGGGAATTCCCAGCCGGTGCCGGTGACGTTCCAGTAGAGTTCGTCGTGGTCCTCAAAGAAGCCGACCTGCTCGGTGGTGGTGTAGACGATGGTATAGGTGTGCTCACCCAGGGGGGCGTAGGATCCGGGGTCACCGATGCGGACCCGCACGCCGTTGCTGATCCTTTCGGTCTTCCACTGGACGGGCCCGCCGTCGAGCAGCACCGTCTGCACCGTGAAGCCGACCCGAACCCGGCCCCCGCCGGGCGAAGTGTAGTCGGTGGGGAAGTCCCGGAGAAGGCCCCTCTGGATCTGGACGTGCTCCACGAGGACAGTGATGTCCTCCCTGACGGTGAGGGTGCCGTCGCGCCCCACGCCGATGGAGCTGTCGAAGGACAGTATCCTCTCGGCGGCGGTCGCCGCCGGGACGAGGACAAGGAGCAACAGGACAGCCGCCAGAGCGCGCCTGAAGGTCCTCATGAAGGGATTCCTCCCGATTGGGGCCGGGCTAGAACTGCACCCTCGGGACGGCGCGGTCCTCCTCGGCCGCCTCGAAGTATTCGCGGCTCGTGAAGCCAAAGGGGCCGGCCAGCATGTTGTTGGGGAAGACCTGGATGAGGGAGTTGAAGGCCCTCACGGTGCCGTTGTAGTACCGGCGGGCCATCTGGATCTCGGCCTCGAGTTCGCCCAGGTTCTTCTGGAGGTCCAGGAAGTTGGTGTTGGCCTTCAGTTCCGGGTAGTTCTCGGCCACGGCGAAGAGGGAGCGGATGGTCCCGGTGAGGGCGTTCTCAGCCTGGGCCCTTTCCCCGACGGAGCCGGCGCTTACCGCCGCCGCCCTGGCCTGGGTCACCTTCTCGAAGAGCTCCCTTTCGTGCTTGGCATAGCCCTTGACGGTCTCCACGAGGTTGACCACCAGGTCGGAGCGCCGCTTGAGCTGGACGTCGATTCCGCTCCAGCCCTCGTCGACGAGGTTGCGGGAACGGACCATGGTGTTGTAGGTCCTCCAGACGTACAGTACCAGGACAGCCACTACTACCAAAAGGATCCATAGGACGGTCACGAGGATCACCCCCAGGTTGGTCGGTGTGTTGCGGATAATATACATCATAAAGAACAAAAGCCGTGAATCGTTAATCGTAAATCGTGAATCGGAAAACCAGGCGACAGGAGACAGGCGTCAGGCGGCAGGCAGCAGTAAGGGCAAGGGCGAAAGGCGAAAAGCAAAAGGGCGGGAGACGGGAGACGGAAGGGCAAGGCGACAGGAGACAGGCGTCAGGCGGCAGGAAAGGCCTGAAGGGCGGGAGACGGAAGAACAAAAGCAAGAGTCGCCGATGGTGAATCGAAAATCGAAGGGGCAGGGGCGGAAAGGCAAGGGGCGTGGACCGTAAGAGTCAAGGCGTTTCATGCACCAGGCTTATTACTTTTACTGGCGCCTGCGTTTTTGTTCCTTTAGCCTTGCCTGACGCCTAATGACTGCCGCCCGACGCCTTGTATATGTATACAAATGCTCAAATTCAAGGTCTGACCCCAAAGGGTTGACAAGGGGGGAGAAGGTGATATTCTATTGATAACCAATATCAATAAGAAGGAGGCGATAGTCATGCCCGGATGGGATGGAAGAGGCCCCTGGTTCGGCAGCGGACCCGGCACGGGCTGGGGTATGGGCCCTTGTGGCGCCGGTTACCGCCGCGGGCGTGGTTTCCGCCGTGGAGCAGGGTTCGGAGGTTTCGGGAGAGGCTGGTTTGGCCATTGGGGTTACGCGTCTTACGGGGCGCCCTGGGCCCGGCCCTACCCCGCCATGGACCCGGCCGACGAGAGACAGGCCCTCCAGGAAGAGCTCAGCGCCCTGGAGGCGGAGATGAGGGCCGTCAAAGACAGGCTCGACAGCATGGAAAAGGAAGCCTGATCCGCCCTGCGGGGCGGTCCCTTCCACCGGACCCGGTTCACCCGAACCGGGTCCGTGTTTTATGGGGGTCGGCTATAATCGGTTCAAAACCCTTTCAGGAGGTTCGCTGAACAATGAAGATAGCCATAGCTTTGGAAGACGGACATGTCAGCCTTCACTTCGGGCATGCCCCGGTCTTCAGGGTCTTCGAGACCGACGGGAATAAGATCCTGGGCCACCAGGACCACCCCAACCCGGGGCACGCGCCCGGTGTGATCCCCCGGTGGCTCTCGGGTATGGCCGTGGACGTGATCATCGCCGGCGGGATGGGCCCCAGGGCCGAGGAACTTTTCAAGGAAGCTGGCGTCAGGCCGGTGATAGGGGCCAGGGGCGAGGCCGAGGAAGTGGCCAGGGCCTTTCTCGACGGTACGCTCCAGTGCGGGGACAGCTCCTGCGGCCACGTGACCGGCGAGGGGCACGGGGAGCATCACCATCATTGATGGCTGAAAGACCGCTGACCGTCGCCGTCGCCAGCGGCAAGGGCGGCACGGGCAAGAGCTGCGTGGCCGCTTCGCTCCTGGTGACCGTGCCGGGGCTCCTGGGCGCTGATGTCGACGTGGAGGAACCCAACCTGGCGCTGCTCCTGGGCGCCGAGGCGATAAGTTCTTCCCTGGTGGAGATCCCCTGGCCTGTGATCGACGACGCCCTTTGCGACCGATGCGGGGAGTGCGTCAAGAATTGCCGCTTCGGCGCCCTGCTGATGTTCGGCGGCGGGGCGCCGGTGCCCAACGACCTCTGCCACGGCTGCGGCGTCTGCTCCATGGTCTGCCCCCGGAAGGCCATCACTGAAGTAGGGAGGCCCGTGGGTGAGGTCAGGCTCTGCCGCAGGGGGGACCTTCGACTCTACGAAGGCAGGCTCCACGTGGGGATGCCCAACCCCGTGCCGGTGATCGACGCCGCCCTGAGGGCGGCCCTCGCCGAGGGTCGCGACCTGGTCATCGATTCCCCGCCGGGGACGTCCTGCCCCATGGTGTCGGCCGTGAGGGAGGCCGACGTGGTGGTCCTGGTGACGGAGCCGACGCCCTTCGGGTACGCCGACCTCGACCTGGCGCTGCAGGTGATCCGCGAACTGGGCAAACCGGCCATGGCGGTCGTCAACCGCTGCGACCTGGGAGACGCCGATATCGAGGGCCTCACGGAGAGGTACGGGGTCCCCGTGGCGGCGAGGCTGCCCTTTTCGAGGGCCGTGGCCGAGTCCTACGCCGCCGGCAACCCCCCCGCGGCGACCGACGCCCTCTGGAGGGACGCCATGGTCACCCTGTGGGAGAGGGCGAAGGAGATGGCGGGAAGATGAAGATCCGTGAGATAACCGTGGTCAGCGGCAAGGGCGGCACCGGAAAGACCTCCATAACGGCGGCCCTGGCGGCGTCGGCCCCGGGAGGGCTGGCCCTCTGCGACGCCGACGTGGACGCGCCGGACCTGGAGATACTCCTCCACCCCGAACCCCGGGAGGAGCATGCCTTCATCGGGATGGACACCGCCGGCGTCGACAGCCAAAGGTGCATCGGCTGCGGTAGGTGCCGGGACGTCTGCCGCTTCGACGCCATAAGGATGGAGGGCGGCAAGGCGCGGGTGGACAAGACCTTCTGCGAGGGCTGCGCCGCCTGCACCCTGGTCTGCCCCGTGGGCTGCATCGCCATGGAGGAGACGAGGCAGGGGACCTGGTTCGTCGGCGAGACGGGCTTCGGCCCCATGGTGCACGCCAGGCTCAACCCCGGCGGGGAGAACTCGGGGATGCTGGTACAGCTGGTCCGGAAGGAGGCCCGGCGGGTCGCCGAAAGCAGGGGGCTTGGGACCATCCTGACCGACGGCCCCCCCGGGATAGCCTGCCCCGCCATTTCGGCCGTCACCGGCGCCGATACGGCCCTCATCATCACCGAGCCGACGATCTCGGGCGAACACGACCTGCTCCGGGTCGCCGAGCTCTGCCGGCGCTTCGGGACCAAGGCGGCGGTGGTGCTGAACAAGGCCGACTTGAGCGCCCAGGGCGCGGAAAGAATAAAAGAGGCATGCCGTAAGGAGGGCCTGCCTCTTCTCGCTTCCATTCCTTTTATCCCCGGTGTGGTCCACGCCGTCTCCCAGGCCAGGATCCCCCTGGCGGAACTGGAGGAGTTCCTGGGGCCTACCTGGGACCGCCTGAAGGGGTTGTGACCGCCGAGGCCGCAGCGGAGAGCACCCTGGCGGCCATCTCCTCGGGCTCATCCCCGGAACGGTACTCCTCGAGCCTGCCCGAATCGGCCAGGGTCGTGATCTCCTTGTCCACGGGGAGGCTGGCCAGGGCGGGTATGTCCCACCGTGAGCGGACCTCCTCCAGGTGACTCGGGCCGAAAAGTTCCCAGCGCTCGCCGCAGTGGGGGCAGAGGGCATAGCTCATGTTCTCCACGATGCCCAGCAGGGGCACGTCCATCAGTTTGGTCATGTGCATCATTTTTTCGACGATGCGGACCGAGAGGTCCTGGGGTGTGGTGACCATGATCACGCCGTCGAGGGCTATGGTCTGCATGACCGTCAGGGGTGCGTCGGAGGTCCCCGGCGGAAGGTCAATGACGAGTATTTCCGCGTCGCCCCACTCCGTGTTGTTCCAGAACTGGCCTATCACGTTGCCGATCAGGGGGCCCCGCCATACGACGGGCTTCGACGTGTCCTCCATGAAGAGGGTCATGGACATCACCTTGATGCCCAGTAAGGGCGACGTCGGTGGGACCAGCCCGGTGGGGACGCCCAGGGGCATGCCCTTTACGCCGAGCATGGATGGTATGGAGGGTCCAGTGATGTCGGCGTCCAGGATGGCTGTCTTATGGCCCAGCCGGGAAAGGCCTATGGCCAGGAGGGCCGCCACACTGCTCTTGCCCACCCCTCCCTTGCCGCTGCCGACGGCGACGATATGCTTGAAACGGCCCCTCGTGGGGACCGGCATGGAACAGGTAGCGGGGTCCTGATCGCAGGAGCCCTGGCTGGGGCACCCCTTGCACTTGTTATCGCTCACGAACTACACCTCTTTCTTTTAAAGGGGGATCTCCATCAAGGAACCCTCATTGTACCTCTTCAGGGCTTCTTCGCAGGTCATCCCGGAGGCCTCGAAGGCGCGGATGCCGGCCGCCTTCAGGGCCGCTACGGCGTTGGGGCCCAGCCTCGGTGCGATCAGGTCTGTAACGCCCTTGGTCGCCAGGAGCTGCACTGCCATACCGCCGGCGCCATGGGCCGCCTGGGTGGCCTGGTTGGGCATGGCTTCCAGGAGCGATCCCTCCTCGTCGACGATGAGGAAAAAGGGGCACCGGGCGAAACGCTCGGCCACGGGGCTTTCCAGGGTCTGTCCTTCTGAGGATAGGGCTATCTTCATTGGTGGTCCTCCCTTGTGAGAATTGTTATCAAAAACAGGAACAATATAGGTCAAGGTCGAAAGAAAGGCAAGGAGGGGTTGACAAAGGGGCGGAGGCGAGGTAACTTATAAAAAAGTTTGGGCATGCTAACTTTTTGGAACGATCAGCCGGGAGGTTCTTCACGATGACGATGCTCTGCACATTGGCCAATGGACAGACCGCCAAGATCACGGCCCTCCCCCAGGGCATGAGCGGGAGGAGGCTCGAGGCGCTGGGACTTCGCCCCGGCAAGGTGGTGACCAAGGTCTCGGGCATGCCCTTTTTCGGCCCCGTGACGATCGTCCTCGACGGAAGGCAGATAGCCATAGGGCACGGCATCTGCTGCAAGGTCTCCGTGGAACCCCTGGCGGAGAGGAAAGCTGAAAAGTAATGCTGTTCAATAAGTGCGCCGGCTGTCCCCTGGGGGAATGCCCGGGCAAATGCCCCTTCTCCACCCTGGAGATCGGCGGCGATACGGACAACAAGAAGGTCCTCCTGGTGGGGAACCCCAACGTGGGCAAGAGCGCCCTTTTCACCCGCTTGACGGGGGTCCACGCCTTTTCTTCCAATTACCCCGGCACCACGGTGGGCTTCACCGAGGGGTACCTCCGCTTCGAGGGGGTCCGCTACCGCCTCATCGACGTGCCGGGCGCCTACACGCTGGAACCGACCAACGAGGCCGAGGACGTGGCGAAGCGGATCCTCGAGGAGGGGGCCGACGTGGTGGTCATCACCGTCGACGCCACCGCCCTGGAGAGGAACCTCAACCTGGCGCTGCAGGTCCTGGAGATGGGGCTCCCCTCGGTCATCGCCCTGAACATGGTCGACGAGGCGCGCCACGAAGGGATAAATATCGACGTCGAGGCCCTTGAAAAGGCCCTCGGCGTGCCCGTGGTGGGGACCGTGGCCGTGACGGGGCAAGGGATCAGCGAGCTCATCTCCCGGCTGAAGGACGCCAGGCCCGGCATCGCCGTGCCCGCCGCGGAGCGCTGGAACCGCATCGGGGAGATCGCCGCCTCGGCGCAGACCATCGAGCACCGCCACCACACGGTGAGGGACCGGATCGAGGACCTTTCGGTCCATCCCGGGTGGGGTGCCCTGCTGGGCCTTTTCGCCATCCTGGGAAGTTTCGCCGCCGTCCGGGTGATCGGCGAGGGGCTCATCGACTACCTGCTCGACCCCCTTTTCAACGGCATCCTGATGCCAATTTTCCAGTGGCTGGGCCCCTTGCTCGGCGGCGAGGGCTCCCTCCCCTTCCGGGTCCTCCTGGGTATGCTCGTCGACGGCCGCATCGACCCCGAGCTGAGCTTCGGGCTCCTCACGACGGGTCTTTACGTCCCCCTAGTGATGGTGCTCCCCTACGTGGTGGCTTTTTACGGGGTCCTGAGCTTCCTGGAGGACGTGGGCTACCTCCCCCGCTTCGCGGTGCTCTTCGACGCCCTCCTCCACAAGGTGGGGCTCCACGGCTTCGCCATCGTGCCTAACCTGCTGGGGCTCGGCTGCAACGTCCCGGGGATCATGGCCACCAGGATCCTCGAGTCCCGGCGGGAACGATTCATAGCGTCGACGCTGATCTCCGTGGCCGTCCCCTGCGCCGGGCTCCAGGCCATGATCATCGGCGCCCTGGGCGACCTGGGCGGCCGCTACGTTCTGGCCGTCTACGGGACCCTCTTCGTGGCCTGGGTCATCCTGGGCAGGATCATGCACAAGTTCCTCCCGGGGTACAGCCCCGAACTGGTGGTGGAGATACCCCCCTACAGGCTCCCGGCCTTCAAGGGCATCGGCATGAAGCTGTGGTTCAGGATAAAGGGTTTCCTGATGGAGGCCATCCCCATGGTCCTGGCGGGGGTCCTCGTGGCGAACCTGCTCTCCACCTCGGGCTTCATGGACGTGGTCTCGGCCCTGCTCTCACCCCTCTTCAGGGGCGTGCTGGGCCTGCCGCCGGAGACGGCCGGGCCGATACTGCTGGGCTTCCTGCGAAAGGACATAGCCGTGGGGATGCTCATCCCCATGAGGCTGCAGCCCGGCCAGATGGTGGTCGCCGTCGTGACCCTGGCCATGACCTTCCCCTGCATAGCCACCTTCATCGTGCTGTGGAAAGAACTGGGGGTCAAGGACATGCTCAAGACCATCGGCATAATGATCCTGGCGGCCCTGGCGGCCGGCGGGGTGCTGAACTTCCTCTTCGCCCTCGCGTCCTGAGCCCCGGGCCCCTCGTCAGACCAGTGGAAAGGCGGCCCTGAACCCCCCCGATAGTTCCTCCAGGCTCCAGGGGGTCTGAAAGACCTCGGCCAGGAGCACATCGTCCACGGCCCTCGGCGACGGGGGCTCCAGCAGCAGCCCGTCCTTCAGGAAAAGGACCCTGTCGGCGAACCGCAGGGCGTAGTTTATGTCGTGGAGGGCCACGAGGATACCCTTGCCCTCCCCCCTGAGCCCGTCGAGGAGGCGGAAGACGGCGATGGCGTGCCGGGGGTCGAGGGCGCTGACGGGTTCATCCAGCAGGAGCACCTTCGTCTGCTGGGCGAGGGCCCTGGCGATGGCCACCCTCTGGGCCTCGCCACCCGAGAGGTCCGTGACGAGCCTCTCGCCGAAGGAGGAGAGGTCCACCGCCTCCAGGGAGGCTTCCGCCGCACGGCGGTCCCCGGCGGTGAGCCTGGAAAACCTCCCCGCCGATGGGAAGCGCCCCATGAGGACCGTCTCCATGACCGTGAAGGGCGTCATGAAGCCCGTCTGCTGGGGCACCACGGCTATCCTCCTGGCCGCCTCCCTCCTGGTGAGGGCGTCCAGGTCGTCGCCCTCCACCAGGACCGTGCCGGCATCTTTCCTTCCGATGCCCGCCGCAGCCGCCAGAAGGGTGCTCTTGCCGCTCCCGTTGGGGCCCAGGAGCGCCACGACCTGGCCGGCGGCGACCTCCAGGTCGATCTTTTTGAGGACCTCCCTTGAACCGAGGGTCACCCTGACGCCCTCGAGGGAGAGGAGGGGCCTCATCTTTCCCTCCAGAGCAGGAAGCAGAACAGGGGCCCCCCGACGAGGGCCGTGATGACCCCCACGGGAAGTTCACCCAGGGAGCGGGCCGCCGTGTCCGCAAGGAGCAGGAGAAGGGCTCCGCCGAGGACGCTCAGCGGCATGAGCCTGCGGTGGGCCGGACCGACGACGATCCTCACCAGGTGGGGCACCACGAGTCCCACGAAGCCGATGACGCCGCTCATGGAGACCACCATGGCCGTCGCCAGGGAGCTGCCCAGGAGGAGCACACCGGAGGTCCTGCGCTCGTCGACGCCCAGGGAGGCGGCGTCGGCGCCGGAGGAGAGGATATCGAGGTCGCGGGCCCAGAAGAGCCCCAGGGCCAGGACCACCGCCGCCATGGCGGTGCTCCGGGCGGCGTGGCTCCAGGTGGAGAGGGAGAAACTTCCCAGGAGCCAGAGGACGATCGCGCCCACCTGCTCCCCCGCCAGGGCCTCCATCAGGGTGATGACCGATCCGAGGATGCTGCCGACGATGACGCCGGCCAGGATGAGGCGCGAGGGCGAGGCCCTGCCGCGGCTGCCCCGCCCCAGGAGCCACACGAGCCAGAGGGCGGCGATGCTCCCGGCGAAGGCGAAGGCCGATATGAAGGGCAGCCCCAGCGTTATGGCCGCGGAGGCACCGAGGGCGGCCCCGGCGGCCACGCCCAGCGTGTAGGGTTCGGCCAGGGGGTTGAGGAGCACCCCCTGGAAGATGACCCCGCTCCCGGCGAGGACGGCCCCGGCCGACGCGGCGGCGAGGGCCCTCGGGAGGCGTATGGCGAGGACGATCTTCGACCGGGGGTCCGAGGCGGGCACGCGGCCCGTGATCACTCCCAGGACGTCGCCCCCGGGTATGGGCACCTCGCCCACGGTGATGACCCAAAGGAGCGCGACGGCCAGGAGGGCCGAAAGGATGACGAGGGGGAGGGCCAGCCCGCCCCGGGAGCTCATGGCCCGCCTCCCTCCGGAGGATAGGCCCCGCCCTCGACCTCCTCGCGGAGCCGGAAGGCCCGGTCCAGGACCCTTTCGGGGGTGAAGCCCGACTCACCCGCCAGGAGGGCAGCGCCCGAGGCCCCCGCCCCGTCGAGGATCTCTCCCAGGTCGACGGTCTGAGTCTCGAGGTCAAGGAGCGCCGAAAGGTCGCCGAAGGCCCCGCCAAGGTCCCTTTCGGTCCGAGCCGTGACGGCGAGGGAGAACCGCCCCTTCTCGCCGAGGTCCCTGAGCAGCGCCGCAGCGGCGAACATGGGAAGGCCCCCCGAAAGGAGGACCTTCGCTCCCCCCATGGCCCCGGCCGCCAGGGCCGCGGCGACCACCATGGCGGGGTCGCCCAGCTCCGAGGCGGCCTTGAAGCCGTGGCCGATGAGGTCACCGGGGCGAATGCCCAGCCTTGACGATGCGGTCTCCCAGGGGTCAGGCCCTTCCCTATAGGCCGGGAAGTAGTCGATGGCGGCGGCCTTGTACCCCAGGGCCTTGAGGAAGAGCCTGGCGGTGACCTCGTCGCCGGGGCAGGAACTCCCGATGACGAGACGGTCGTCGAGGCCGGCCAGGAGCCTTCCGAGGCTGAAGCCGCTGTCCCAGGTCACCCCGGCGCCGGGGAGGGACGGGCCCTTGGCGGGGTCTCTCCCCGTCGGGGCCCCCGTTTCCATGTAGGGGCACTTCGGCGCGGTCATGGAACCGCAGCGGACCACCAGGGTGGGAAAATCGGCCAGGAAGCGGGCCGCCCTGGTGACCAGGACCGGAGGGGTCGGAGAGCCGCCGGATAGGGCGGGCACCATACCCGGGGCGTTGATCCCCCACCAGGTGAAGTCGGCCTCGGCGTGGGAGGGGAAACGGCCGGGGGCGGCGCTCCCGGCTTGGGAGTCCCCCGTCAGCAGGATGAACAATCCCCACCCTCCTCTTCGACCAGTGAAAGGGCGGTCCTGAGGTGCTTGCAGTCCCCCCGGTTGCGAAAACCGGGGCAGCTGCAGGAGCGGTGCTTCACGTCGACGGCGTAGTCGGCGGTGCCGTGGGCGATGAAGATCGTCGGGGATACGCGCTCCAGATCACCCCGTGGGAAGGAAGACGAACCTTGGCCCGGTGAGGAGAAGGCCCTGTTAGAGAGGGCGTCGGCGGCGGCGTTCCTCTCCCGGGGGACCCACTGGAGGACGGCGCCGGTGGCGCGGGTCAGCTCGCGGGCCCTTTCGGCCAGGGGGCGGAGGCGCTCCTCGCGGACCTTCCAGAGGCCCCTAACCTGGGAGATGACCAGCCGGCTGTCGCCGTGGACGGTGACCTTCCTGAGGCCCCTCGCGGCGATCTCCTCGAGGAGCATTATCAGGGCCTTGTACTCGGCCTCGTTGTTGGTGCCGATGCCCAGGGCCCGGGAGCACTGCCAGGCCACCTGGCCGTCGTCGTCGATTATGCAGGCCCCGGCGGCCGATTCGCCGGGGTTTCCCCGGGAGGCCCCGTCGAAATAGGCTGTAGTCATGGGTATCCCTTCACCTCGCCCCTGTTCATGAAAAAGTATAACAGAGCCAGGGCTTTGGGGTCAGACCTTGAATTTGAGCAATTGTATACGGAAAGGGCAAGATACGGTAACCGTGAATCGGGAATCGGAGGGGCAAGGAGCAGAAGGCCAAAGAGCGTGAGACGTAAGACGTGAGACGGAAAAGCAAAGGCGAAAGATCGAAAACAAGGCGA
The DNA here is from genome assembly GCA_002070395.1 of Synergistetes bacterium ADurb.Bin155. Classification (GTDB taxonomy): domain Bacteria; phylum Synergistota; class Synergistia; order Synergistales; family Thermovirgaceae; genus 58-81. The sequence continues at coordinate 7,660 of MWDE01000026.1, read as the reverse complement.
CAGGCTGCAGGCAACAGGCTTCAGGGAAACCTAGAACTAAGACAAAAGCAAAAGAGCGTAAAACGTAAAACGGGAAGAGCGGAAAGCAAGGGCAAGGGTGAAGAGGCGGGACGAGGGCGAAGTGAGGGTGGTGGGGGGTTGCGGGTAAAATAGGGGCGAAGGCTTCACTTTTCCGATCTCGCAAGGGGGGAGAGAGATGTTCGGAAAACTTCTGCACGTCGATCTTGGAACGGGGGCCTTCGGGGATCACGTCGTCCCCGAGGAGGCGGTGAGAAAGTACATCGGCGGGAAGGGGCTCGGTATCTACCTGCTGGATTCGATGACGGTCCCGGGAACGGGAGCGCTGGACCCGGGGAACGCCCTTTTCTTCCTGACCGGGCCCTTCACGGGGACGATATTCCCGACCTCAGGCCGTTTCGTGGTGGTGACCAAGTCGCCCCTCACCGGGATGTACGTGGACAGCCACAGCGGGGGACACTTCGCGAAGGAACTGCGGCGGGCCGGTTACGACGGGATCATCGTGACCGGCAAGGCGGAAAGACCGGTCTTCCTCTGGATCGAGGACGGCAGGGCCGAACTGCGCGACGCGTCGGGCCTCTGGGGGAAGACCGTGGACGAGACGGTATCCGCCGTCAGGGGGATGACCGACGATAAGGCCCGCGTGGCTGTGATCGGGCCCGCGGGGGAGAACCTGGTGCCCCTGGCCACCATCACCATTGACAGCGACAGCGACCAGACCAGGGCGGGCGTGGCGGGCAGGGGCGGCACCGGGGCGGTCATGGGGAGCAAGAACCTCAAGGCCATAGCCGTCAAGGGCGCCGGGGCCATAACCGTCGCCGAGGAGGGCCCTTTCAGGGAGCAGGTGGCGGAGATCGTCAAGGCCATCAACACCAACGACCAGGTCCACACCAGGCGCATCGTGGGGACCTCCTCGCTGGTGGAGTCCATGAGCCGCACGGGGATCCTGCCCACCTACAATTTCCAGCAGGGTTACTTCGTGCCCATCTACGGGATCGTCTCCACCAACATGAGGCACTACACGAAGAGGGACGTAGCCTGCTCCAACTGCCCCATCATCTGCGGCAAGGTCCTGGATGACGAGGGTCACGCCGTAAAGATGGAGTACGAATCCATCGCGCTGCTGGGGAGCAACAACGGCGTGGGCGATATGCCGTCGCTGGCGCGGTCGGTGAGGGTCTGCAATCAACTCGGCCTGGACACCATCTCGGCGGGGAACGTCGTGGGCTTCGCCATGGAGTGCAGGCAGAGGGGGATCCTTCCCGAGGCGCCCGAGTTCGGCGACGCCGGAGGGCAGGCGGCGCTGCTGGAGGACATGGCCTACAGGAGAGGCCTGGGGGCGCTCCTGGCCGACGGGGTGAAGGCGGCCGCCGAAAGGGTCGGGAAGGGGACGGACCATTTCGCCATCCACGTCAAGGGGATGGAGCTGCCAGGCTACGAACCCAGGGCGACCTGGGGGATGGCCCTGGCCTACGCCACCTCCGACCGGGGAGGCTGCCACCAGAGGGCCTGGACGGTGCTGGGCGAACTGGACGGGTACCTGCCCCGCTTCTCCACGGAGGGCATGGCGGCGACGGTTAAGACCATCCAGGACGAGAGGGCCGCGGCCTACTCGCTCGTGGTCTGCGACTTTGCCCCCTACGAACAGGAGAGGGCCCTGGCCTGCCTCAGGCACGTCACGGGTTGGGACATCACCGAGGAGGAGTACCTGGCCGCCGGTGAGAGGACCTGGAACCACACGAGGCTTTTCAACGCCCGCGAGGCGGGCGTCTCCAGGAAGGACGACACCCTGCCGCCGAGGATGCTGGAGGACCCGCTCCCCATGCCGCCCAGGGGGGAGGAGAAGGTTTCCTTCGGGCGGAGGGAGCTGGACAGGATGCTCGACGAGTACTACGAATTAAGAGGATGGGACCGCGACGGGCGGCCCAGGGCCGATACGCTGAAGAGGCTCGGGATCGAAGCGCGGTCATGACGGGAGGTGCCTTTAAAGATATGTGGGATTTGGGCTTGGTGGGTTTCGGGAATGTTGGGAAGGGCCTGGCGAAGATCCTCGACGAGGAGCGGGACGCCCTGCGGAGGCGCTACGGTTTTGAGTTCAGGGTGACCTTCATTGCCACCGGCAGCCGGGGTTCGCTGCTGAACCCCGCGGGGATCGACCTGGGGTCGGCCCTGGCGGAGGTCGGTGAAAAGGGGAGCCTAAGGGGGCACGCCGACGCCACGGATAAGGACGCCCTCTCGCTGATAAGGGGCCGTCACGCCCGGGTGTTGGCCGAGACGACGGTGACGGACCTCAGGACGGGTGAACCCGGGCTCACCCACATCCGGACGGCCCTCGACGGGGGGATGCACGTGGTCTCCACCAACAAGGGGCCCGTGTCGGTCGCCCTGCCGGAATTGACGGCCCTGGCCGAGGCCAAGGGGCTCTCCTACCTGTTCGAGGGCGTGGTGATGAGCGGGACCCCCGCGCTGAACCTGGCCCGCGACGCCCTGGCCGGCTGCGGCATCAACGGCGCCAGGGGGATCGTCAACGGCACCACCAACTACATCCTTTCCAGTATGGAAGAGGGCATGGGTTACGGCGAGGCCCTGGGAAAGGCCCAGGAGCTGGGCTACGCCGAGGCGGACCCCACGGGGGACGTGGAGGGCTGGGACGCTGCCGTCAAGGCCCAGGTGCTCGCCATGGTCGTCCTGGGGGAGCCGCTGCGCCTCGAGGAGGTGGAGCGCGTGGGCATAACGGGCATTACGCCCGAGGATATCGCCTCAGCCCGGGCGAAGGGCGCCAGGATCAAGCTTATCGCCGAAGTGAGAAGGGACGGCGGGAGGCTGGCCGCCCGGGTCACGCCGGAGGAGGTGCCCATGACCCACCCGCTGGCGGGCGTCATGGGCGCCGCCAACGCCCTTACCTTTTACACGGACCACCTGGGGGAGGTCACCATCGTCGGGCCCGGCGCGGGGGGAGTGGAGACGGGCCAGGCCCTGCTCACGGACCTGCTCGCCCTTCACCGGCGGCACGGGAAAGCCTAGAGGGGACCCGTAAGGGCCGGGAGGACCGACACCACCTGGGGGCGGACGCCCTTGCCCTGGATGATATTGAGTAGCAGCCGGGCCGAAAGGGTGCCCAGTTCGAAGGCAGGCCAGTACAGTTTCCAAGCCCCTGGGGGGACCGCGGGGCAGCGCCGGGTGGCGCTGATGACGACGGTATCATCGGGCGAGGTCCCCTCTTCTTGAGGGAGGAGGCCGTCGAAGAGCCTGACGGTCCCCTTCTTCTTGGGCGCGTCATCGGGCAGGAGAGCGCCGATGCCGGGGAAGAAGGGGTTTTCCCCCTGGTGGAGTTCGACCGCCCGTCCGTCGGCAAGCCGGGCCAGCTGCGAAGCGGCGGAGCCCAGGTCCACCGAGACCGTGTGGCCGCCCTCCCGCTTGGGGCCCACGATGACGGAGGGGATGTCCGCCTCCGGCGCCGGGCCGTTGTCGAAGAGGATGAAGCCGTCGACCCTCCTTGAAAGGAGCCCCGACAGGGCGTTGTACCTCTGCTGGGGGTCGCCCCCCGTCGCCCGGGGGATGATATCCACGCCGTGGCGGGAGAGGACCCTCTCTAGGCCCGCCAGGTACTCCGCCGCCCAGGGCAGCGAGATATCCTCCAGGAAGACCCCTACGGTGTCACTCCTGCTGCTTGAAAGGCCCCTGGCGATGGCGTCGGGGCGGTAGCCCAGCTCCTTTATGGCGGCCCAGACTTTCTCGACCGTGGCGGGGCTTATGCGGGCGTCGCCCCGGAGGACCCTGCTGACGGTGGCCTTGTTGACCTGGGCGGCCCTGGCGACATCGGACATGGTCACGCGCATGGCGAAGTACCGTGGATCGTAAGTCGTGGACCGTGAATCGTGAACTGCAAAGGGTGGACGGTTTTTGGTCTACTCAAAGCACCCGCCCCCGATGAATTCGCGGAGGATGGAGTTGTCGGGGACGAAGTCGGCGGGGATGTAGGGTACGAACCGGAGGATGTTGAGCAGGCGCTGAGCCTCCCCGAACTGCTTCGAGTCCTCCCTGACGGTCCTGAGCATCGGCTCGGCGTAACCCTTGAGGACGGAGAGTTCGAAGACCAGGGCCGAGTTGAACATCTCGTCGGCCAGTTCCTGGTAGGGAAAGATGTACCGGTGGGCGCCCCGGATGACCGACGGCCACTGCGCCAGGGTCGTGCCCGCGCTTTTTCCCCTGAGCCTCCGGTCCCTCACGAGCCTTCTCAAGAGCCTGTTGTCGGTGGTGCTGGTCCGGTTATGCCTGTCCAGGCTTATGCCCGTAAGGGGCGAGACGTAGACGCTGAACTTGAGCTCCGCCGGGATCGAGCTCGAGATCCTGCTGTTTAGGCCGTGGATCCCCTCGATGATGAGAACCTCGTCAGACCTCATCGTGACCTTGGGGCCCTCTTCCCGCCTGCCCGTGAGGAAGTTGAAACGGGGCAGGGTGACCTCCCTCCCGTCGAGCAGGTCCTCGAGGTTGCCGTTTATCAGGTCGAGGTCCATGGCATCGATGGTCTCGAAGTCGTGTTCGCCCCGGGAGTCGCGGGGGGTCTTGTCGCGCTCCAGGAAGTAGTCGTCCAGGGAGACGACGATGGGCCTGGCGCCCATGGCCCTGAGGTGGATGGCCAGCCTCATCGCCGTGGTGGTCTTGCCCGACCCCGAGGGGCCGGAGATGCGGACCAGCCTTACTTTCCGACTCGTACTGATCCTCTCCGACATCCTGTTGAACTTCTGGCTGTGAAGGGCCTCGCTGACCAGCACCAGCTCGGCGGCCCTCTCCTCGATGACCTGGCCGTGGAGGTTCTCCATGGTCCGGACCCCCAGGATCTGCAGCCAGCCGCTGTACTCGTTGAAGACATCGGCGAGCTTCTCGGCGGGGGTGAAGGGCGGCAGGACCAGGGGGTAGGCGACAGTGGGAAACCGAAGCACCATCCCGTCGCGGAAGGGGACCAGGTCCCAGGAGGTGAGGCTCCCCGTGGAGGGCGCCAAGGGGCCGTGGAAGAAACCGTAGATGCCGTCGCACCGGTAAAGGGTCACGGGGTCCACGCCGGCGTACTTGAGGAGGTCGGCCGTATCGGGCTCATTCTGTTGGTGGAGTATCCTCTCCGCGGCGTCGATGCTCAGGATCTCGCTTTTTATCGGGAGGTCCCTGCGGATGACCTGCTCCACGGCCTGGCGGACCAGGCTGGTCCGTTCCTCCAGGGCCGGCCCGGACTGAAGTTCGCAGTAGTAGCCGTCGCTGATGGAGTGCCGAACGAAGATGTCCTCCCCCAGGGCGCGGCGGCAGGCCAGGGAGAGGACGAAGGTCAGGGTGTCCCTGTAGACGGACATCCCCTCGAAGGAGGAGGTGTCTACGAAATCGACGACGGAATCTTCCCGGAGGGGCCAGTCGAGGGGCCTGAGGTAGCGGTTGACGTGCCAGGCCACGATCTTCCTGTCGCAACCGGCGCCGACCCTCTCGAGGAGGTCCTGGCCGGTGGCCGGGGGATCGAGGCTGTAGACGCCCCCTCCGGCTACCTCGACGGTAATGGTCATTCCCTAGGAGTTCTGCCCTTCCGCGGTGGCCTCCTGGCAGGGCGGCCCCTCAACGGTGATCTCTCCCTTTCTGGGACCGCCGGGGGCCTTGCCCTCGACCACTTCGAGATCGGGGGTGCCGGCCCACTCGTGGAAGGAGGAGTCGTAGTTGCGGGCCTTGTCGTAACCGGCCATCCTCATGACCATCACCATGTAGGCGGCCCGTACGCCAGCCGTGTCGTAGACGGTGATCTCATCATCGGGGCTTAGCCCGTGGCTTGAGAAAAGGGCGTTGAGGTCGGCTATGTCCCGGACGGTCATGTCGGGCTTGAAGACCACGTCCCAGGGGATGTTGATCGCACCGGGGATGTGCCCTCCCCTGCGTTCCTGGAAGATCCTCCCACCCTCGTACTCGAAGGGGGTCCGGGCGTCCACGACCTTGACCTCGCCGAGTTTGGAAGCGAGCCAGGGTGTGGTGACCTTGTAACCTCCCTGGAAGGCCTTGATCGAAAAGGCCACGGCCTTGGGCTTGGCGGCCGTGGTGGAAACCTTGCCACCGGCCGCGAGCCAGGCGTGGTACCCGCCGTCGAGGATGCGGACATTATCTATCCCCGAAAGGCGGAACACCCAGGCGGCCCAGCCTTCCTGACCCCAGCCCCCGCAGTCGCCGTAGACCACGATGGGCTGTTTTCCGTTTATGCCGAGGGCGCCGATCTTCTTAGCGAGGGTATCCTGGGGGAAGATCTCACCCCAACCGGGGTTCCCGGGCTGCCCTTTCACGTTGGCGAAGTAGGTCCACTCGGCATTCACCGCCCCGGGGATGTGCCCCTTGGCGTAAAGCGACGAAGCCCTGGCGTCGACGAAGATCAACTTTGAGGCGTTCTCCTTGACCCAGGGGGCGTCCACGAAGAGGGTGGTCTTCGAGAGGGCCGCCTCGGCCCCGAAAGCGGCGGGGGCCAGGCACAAGAGCAGGGCTAGGGCTAAAAGAGGGGTCTTTCTCAAGGTTATCATCCTTTCCTTTCGGTGTTGGGGGGTCGGGGTGCGAAAGGACCCCGACCCTGTTATTTTAACCTGCCGGGGCTCTCCGGTCGATGGGCATTGGGATCAGACCTTGACGGCCTGTTGCCCGAATAGCGTTTCTTGAGGTGGAAGTGCCTGAGGAAGCACCTGAATACCCTTAAAATAGATGTAGGCAGCGCAAGGGGGTGCTCTCCATGATGGGTATTCAGGGGCCCGACGGCGGCAAATTCTTTTACACCAACATAAGCATCGCTCAAAGGGTCCGCAGGGACCACCCGCTCCGGAAGATCGCGGCGAGGGTGGACTTTGACTTCATCTACCGCGAAGTGGCGGACAAATATGGGACGAGGGGCAACGTATCGGTTCCTCCCCCGGTGATACTGAAGCTGATGCTTCTTTTGGTCTTTTACAACGTCCGGTCCGAGCGCGAGCTCATGGCCACCCTTCCGGAGAGGCTGGACTGGCTCTGGTTCCTGGGTTACGACCTCGACACGAAGATCCCCGACCACAGCGTCCTCTCCAAGGCTCGTAAGCGCTGGGGTGCGGAGGTGTTCAGGAACTTCTTCGAGCGGATAGTTATCCAATGCGTCGAGTCGGGGTTGGTGGACGGCGGCAAGATCTTTGTCGACGCCAGCCTTGTCGAGGCCGACGCGTCGAACAACTCCGTAATAGACACCCAGTCCCTGAAGCACCAGCTCAAGAAGAATTACAGGGAACTTGAAGCCCGGCTCGCGGAGCGGCAAAGGAGCTACGGGAGCGAAGAGAACGAAGAGAATGAAGAGGATGAAAAGAGCGAAGAGAACGAGGATGACGGCGGGTTCGGAGGCGGCGGAGGCGGTGGCGAAGGCGAGGGAAAGCCCGCCCGCAGCGGCAGATACCGCAAGATCAACGGCCGGTACATATCCAGCACGGACCCCGACGCGGCCATAGTGGGAAGAGGCAAGCCGGACCTCTTCTACCAGGTCCACCGGTCGGTGGATGAAGCCCACGAGATCATCACCGCCACGGCCGTCACCCCCGGTGACGTAAGCGAGGGTCACATGCTGGAAGAACTGCTTCGAAGGCACCGCAATACGACGGGCAAGCCGGCCTCC
>MWDE01000025.1 GCA_002070395.1 Synergistetes bacterium ADurb.Bin155 | reverse complement strand
TATCCACAGGAAACGGATTCGGCTGTCAAGGTCCTGTTGTTGCAACTATCAGGGTCTTTTGTTCAGAGGTTCCTTAATAATTAGAATTTCCTCTCCCACCTGAGTCTGAAACCCCGCTCGGGGCCGTAATAGTGCCAGCCGGCCGAGTTGTAGGTGTATTTCTCGTCCAGAAGATTATTACAGAAAAGGGATATCCTGTTGTCTCCCGAATCCCATGAGATCCCGAGATCCACAAGGACATAATCCCCGGCATCCCAAGAGTACCAACCTGCATCCCCTGCGCGGTTGCCTGCCCACGATACGTCAAGGATCACTTCCCAGGGCCGGCTGCAATACTTCAAGGCCCCTCCGATCTCCCATTCCGGTACGCCGTAGCTCCTTACCCAGGGTGACCAGAAATCTCGCTTCTCCTCGGGATTCTGCCAGGTCCCCTTGAGAGAAAAAACCCATTCATTACCGAGTTTCCAACTTTTTGAAATTTCGACCCCGTAGGTTCGAAAATCTGCAAGGTTAAGAAAGGTATATTTGCTGGTCCCCGGATCGTAGACCGATTTAATCTTGTCTTCAAGAGTCGTGTAAAAAACCCCCACACTCCAGGAATACTGGTCCGGGCCCTTGATCCCCGCCTCGTAGCTCCAGCCCTTCTCGGGTTTCAGGTCAGGATTGCCCATCGACCAGGCGCTTTCAACATACATCTCGTAAAAACTCGGCATCGCAAAAACTCTTGATGCAGCAAGGTAGAAGATATTCCCGTTTGCAAACTGCCTTTGTATACTGATCTTGGGGATCAGCTCATCGTGATCGTTGGAATCCTGCCTCCAAATCTCGTACCTCAGACCAAGGTTGGCCACCCAATCACCGACCGCGTATGACGCCTCCATAAAGGGAGCCAGATTGTTCCTGTTTTTTGAAGTTACCGGGGCCCCCCAGCCATCTGAAAAATCCGTGTCTTCATAACGGAAGAACAAACCCCAGGCGACAAGGGCTTCGCCCATGGTGCTCCTGCCCCCGAGTTCCGCAGTAAAGGCACTGTCTTCGTAAAAATTGCCTTCATTTTGAAGGATCTCGTATCTCTGGGTATCGTAGCCGGTCAAAAGGTACCAGGAATCTGCGTCATAGCGGAATGAATATCGACGGTACTCTTTTTTCTCGTCATTCAGGTCCGTTCCGTATGGATAACCGGGGGTCAAGTATTTGTAGCGGTTCTCTCCGGTAGTGGCTCTGAGCACCCACCTGCTTCCCCTCAAAACCAGGCCAAAGCCATCACCTTTGTATTCCAGTGACTCGAACCGGTTTTTTGACACTTCATCGTAAAGAAGCCTTCTCCGGCCCTCCTCGATCCGTTCGTACCAGATTCCGGCACTCAGATCATACCCAACCGCATTGCCTGAAACATAGTACCTCCGCCAGTCATTGGCGCCGGCTTCCGCCAGGATCATTCCGCCCGACTTTTCCGGCTTCTTCGTTATGATGTTGATGACACCGCCCGCGGCCATGGAGCCGTAAAGGGCCGAGCCTCCTCCCTTCACTACCTCGACCCTTTCGATATTCTCCAATGGGAAAGACCTGAAATCGACGGCGGCGCCATCGGCGAGATGAGAAGACCTGTTGTAGGGGATGCCATCAACAAGCACCAGTATCTCGGTGATAATCCCTCTTATGGTCACCTCCGATTGCTGCGAAACCCCGGTCTTTTTTTTCAGGAAAACACCCGGAATCTTTTGATCTAGAAGGGCACCCAGGTCGGTGGCGCCGCTTCGGTCGATCTCCTCGGCTGTTATCACGTATGTCGGTGCCGGTATCTCGGAGAGCTTGGTATATATCCTGCTCCCCGTGACGATCTCCGGTTCGACCGAGGCAATATCCGCCCAGGCACTTCTGTGACCTATGAACACCCCTGATACGACCGCCATACAAGCCACTACTGTTGCCGGTACTTTTCTCATCAAGCCGTCCCTCCCGAATAAATTAGGGCGGCCTGACACGCCAGGCCGCCCTCGAGGGACGATCCACTGTCGTGCCACGCCCGCGCATGACACCTGGTCTTCCCCCTTCGGCTGGTCTCCTGGCTTCCGTTCATCCTACTTCCGCGCCTTCCCGGCAAAAGCCAGTGGCAGAACGTGCGGTTTCGTCCCGGTCACAGTGGCGGGGCCGCTCCGGCATCTCACCGGATTCCCGTCACCGAAGGGAATTACGCTAGTTCCCAACAGGGTTAAGGATACAATAGTCTGGGGGACAAGTCAAAGAGCCCTCTTCTTGGCGGGGCCGGCGGTCACTCCAGGCGGAATATCACCGGCACGATCAATTCCTTGGGGGTGTGGGGTGAAAAACCCCACTTCTTTACAGCGGCCAGGGCGGAAGCGTCCAGTGAGGGGTAACCACTGGAGGCCGTCACTTCCACGGAAAGGATGACCCCGCCAGGACCAAGCCTAACCAAAAGGTGTGTCTCGCCCTGCTCCCCCCTTCGCCTGCTGGCCAACGGGTAAACCGGCTGGACTCTGGTTATGACATCGGCCGTGGCCGCCATTCGGGGCTGTCGCCCTCCCAGTTCCCCTCCCTGCAGGGGGTTCCCGTTCGGGGTGTAGTCGGCCTCTCCCTGCGGTGACGGCATCGGACCCTGAGGGGCATCCCCTGCGTTGTTTGACTCAGTTCCCCGCGGCGGGATCGGCGGACTCACCTCACCGGGAGAAAGGGCGGCGGCTTTAGAAAGATTATCCTGCTTTGGCTTCCTGAAGGCCTGGGTTTCCTTTGGATGAGAAGGGGAGGCTGCCGTCGGGGCGGCGTTTTTTTCAGGGACTTCAGGCCGTGGCATCCCTTTGGGGGGACCACCGGCTTCAAGGTCGAGGACGATCGGAACGGGCTCCGGTGTCATCCCTTCGGGGAAGGTCAGCGGCAAGCCCAGCAGGAGGGCGTGGAGGGAAAAGCTGAGGATGAAAAAGGTGGCCCACTTTTTCATCGTTCGACGCCCGGGTCCACGAGAAGCCCCGCCGAATCCACACCAGCGCTTCTCAAGGCGTCCAGGAAAGAGACGACAAAACCGTAGGGAACCTCCCTGTCGGCGGCCACAATGATCCTCTTCCCTTCCCTGAAAGAGGCCAGGGTCCTTTCGATCGCCTGCTCCCTGGTCAAGGCCCTGTCTCCGGAGAATAGACCTCCCTCCCTATCGATGGAGACCGTGAAGGACTTCCCCGAAACCCGCTCACCCGTGGCGCCGGGGAGGTTCACCGGGAGAAGCGGTTCGGAAAAGACCGCCGTCAGAACGAAGAAAATGATGAGCATGAATAGTACGTCCACGAGGGGGGTCAGCTCGATCTCCGGAAGGTTTCGCCTCGCCCTCGCGCGTCTCACGGTTTGCCTCCCTGGAAGTTCCGGGCGGCTTCAAGGAGGCTCCGGGCAGCTTCCACCACCCTTGGCCCCGGGTGGAAAAGCAGGTCCGCCGAAATGGAGACCACCTTCCTTTCCCTGATCGCCGCTATGGGAAAATCCTTCAAGGTCTCAAGGAGCGATCCCGGCGTGACGGACATCCCCCTTTTTGTAGTCGGGACCAGTATTATAGCGGGGTCTCTCGAAACGATACCTTCAGGGTCCATCTGGGGAAAGGTGTACCGGATGTCCGACGCGGCGTTTGGGATGCCTATGGCCCTCATTATGTCGTCGATGTAGTTGACGCCTCCGGCCACGGTGAGAGGGTCGTGCCACAGGACTACGAGCAATGACGGCGCTCCCCCGGGAAAGGTCCGGGCTACCTCGTCCCTGACGGTCTTGAGCCCCTCTTCCATGCTCTCCAGGAGTTTCCCGGCCCCCTCCTCCATCCCCAGCCTGGCGCCGAGGATCGCGATACCGCTTTTGACCCCGTCCAGGCCCCTGTGGATCGTCAGCGGCAACGTAGCCACGCCGAGGGACTCAAGCCTTTCCAACAGTTTGCCATGGAACGTGGCGATGCCGATCACCAGGTCCGGGGAAAGGGAAAGGATCCTTTCCAGTGAAGGATCGAAGTATCCTCCCACCGAAGGAAGATCCTTGACCTCTTCCGGTGAGACATCGTGGTCGGTGACCCCGACCACTCTCACTCCGGCCCCGATAGCGAAGAGGCTCTCGGTGATGGAGGGAGCCAGCGACACTATCCTGTCGGCTCCCCGGGAGGAGTCAGCCGAAACAGGTCCGGGGGAACAGAAGAGGAAAACCAGCAGGGAAGTGGCGGCGCCTATCCTAAGGATGCCGGCCTTCATCATCCCGGAATCCCGATCTCAACACTTTCTCGCGGACCATGAAGTCCACCCCACGCCAAAGCATCTCCTCGGCCCCTTCAAGGCGCACGGAGAAGAAGGCATGGAACAGGATGAGAGGCACGGCCACGGAAAGCCCCGCGACGGTGGTAAGGAGCGCTTCCCAGATCCCACCGGCCAGGACGGCGACGCTGGAACCCGACAGGCCCGGGAGGTTTCTGAAGACATCTATCATGCCTATCACGGTCCCCAGGAGCCCCAGCAGGGGCGTTACCCTGGCGATGGTAGCCAGGGACCCCAGGCCCCGCTCCCATCGGAACACCTCGCGCCTTACTTCCTGCTCCAACAGGATCTGCATGGCCTCGTGGCCCACTTCCCAATGGTCCACGGCGACCCTGAACAGCCGGTGGAGAGAGCTGTCTTTCGCCCTGACGAGTTTAGAGGCTTCTTCCTTTTTTCCATGGTATATCAGGTCTCCCAGGGAGAGTTCCAGCGACGGGGCATCGGTGGAAGCCCTGGAGATGAACCAGAATCTCTCAAGCACGATGGCCCCTCCCAATACGGAGAGCCCCAGGATTATCCACATTACGGGTCCGCCCAGGTCCATGAATTCCATGGCTCCGACCTTTCCTACTGGACTATCAGGCTTCTTACGGCGGCGGCGAGGTTTTCGGGGTCGAGGCCCATGGCGGAAAGCACCTCGGAAGAAGACCCGGAATCCCCGTACCTCGTGACGCCGAGGGTCCGGATAGGGCAGCAGCTGCCGGTTTTAAGCAGTATGGAGGCCACGATGGAACCCAGTCCGGTGGAAGCGTGGTGGTCCTCAAAGGTCACTATCCTGCCTGTACGAGCGGCCTGGGCGATGGCGGAAGGGTCCATGTGCAGCGGGCACCCGGCATGGTAGACCGATACGTTGAAACCCTGGTCCTTTAAAAGTTCATGGGCCTCCAAGGCCCTCGCGGCCATATGGCCCGTGGTGATGATCGCTCCGTCATCGCCCTTTCTGAGCAGGTCCACGGCACCGTATCGGAAAACGTAGCCGCCAGCGTAAAAGGGCTCCCCCTTCTCATCGGTCACCACCGGTATCTTGCTCCGTCCCATGGCTATGCAGATGTTCCCCGGTTCGGATAGGGCCCATCGCGTCATCCTGTCCGCCTGGTTGGGATCGGCCGGGACAAGGAGCCGCCACCCGAATAGGTTTCTCAAAAGTCCCATGTAATCTATACACTGGTGGGTCTCGCCATCCTCACCGACGTCAAGCCCGACGTGGGTCAGGGCGAGTTTCAGGTTTGTCCGGTTTATGTCGTTCAGCCTTTGCTGATTATAGGCCTCTCCCAGGCCGAAAACGCCGAAATCGGCCCAAAGGCTTATGGTCCCGGCGATGGAGGCCGCACCGGCGACGGTCGCAGTGGAATGCTCCTGGATGCCCGTTTCGATGAACCACTCCGGGCAGGCTTTCGAGAAACCCTCAGTTTTGACTGAGCCGGCGAGGTCACAATCGAAAACGAGCAGGGGATCGCTCCCCGGAGAGCGGTAGTTGAGCCTGCCTACCTCTTCGAGGGCTTTGCCGAAACTCGACCTGTTGTCGGTTCTTTCCCCGGTCCCGTAGTTCCTGGGTTCACCCGTCACTATGGAAGGGACCCGCGATCTTGGCTTTTTCGGACGGTCAAAGGAACAGGAAGAACGTCGTCCGAGGGCTTTCTCGAGCATAGCCGGTGACGCGCCGAGTTCCGCCATGGCCTGCAGGTAGCGCTCTCCCGAGGCAGCCTTGCCGTGGTAATCGGGAACACCTTCCATGAAGGAGACCCCCTTACCCATCACGGTATGGCAGATCACCACCGTGGGCCTTTCGCTGGACCTCGCCTCGGCCAGGGCCTTGTACAGGGCCCGGGGGTCATGGCCGTCGCATTCCGTTACACTCCACCCGTCTACCTTCCAGAGGCCCGGCAGGTCTGCCTTCATGATGTCCCCGGTCCTGCCGGAGATCTGGATATCGTTGAAGTCCACCAGGACCGTTATCCCCGTCAATCGATGATGGGAAGCGATCCTCCTGGCCTCGGCCACTTGACCCTTGACCTGTTCCCCGTCGCTCATCAGCACGTAGACATGGTCATTCCTGCCCCTGGCCCTTATAGCCAGGGCGAAACCCACGCCCGCCGAAAGTCCTTGCCCAAGGTTGCCACTCCCCCAGTCGATCCCCGGCACGACCCTTTCGACATGGCCCTGGAAGGGACTGCCAGCCTGTCGGAAGTGAGCCAAGGCGCTCTCGGTGTGAATAAAACCGTACATGGCGAGGGCGGCATAGGCTCCCGGAGAGGTATGACCGTGGCTTATCACGACGAAATCGCGCTCAAGACCGGCGTAGTTTTCCGGAGTGATGTTGGCCGCGCCGTAGGCGAGCAGGTACATCTCCATGCTGGAGAGTGAGCCGGCGGGGTGGCCACTACCGGCCGCCGAAGTCATGGTCACCGCCCAGGCACGGCTCTCCCTCGCCGCTTTATTTATCAGGGCGACATCATCGTCCTGGAGGAGCATCTCCGGGAAACCTCTGAAGGCGCTCTTCAGATCTTTCATCAGGCAAACCTCCCAGCAATATCAATGAGTGGACAGGGTCGTCCTCTCGTCCCATCAAGGATTATAACCCTAACGGAGGGGCATAAAAAACGGCGACCTACGGTCGCCGCAGGGATTCCTTTCAGTTGCCGATGACGGGCCTTCGCGGCCCTCTAGATGTAAACCCTCGGGACTCTTGGACCGAAAAGGCTGGATACCTCGTAGTTGATCGTGCCGAGCAGAGAGGCGATCTCCTCGGGGGTGACCGATTCCCGCCCCTGGTTTCCCACGAGGACGACCTCATCACCGGGGGCCACGCCGGGGATATGGGTCACGTCGACCATGGTCTGGTCCATACAGATGCTGCCTACGATGGGCGCCCTTTGCCCCCTTATGAGGACCGAGGCTCTCATCGAGAGGGGTCTCGTGTAACCGTCGTGATAGCCGATCGGGAGGATGGCTACCCGCTCCGTCCCCCTGGTCATGTACCGGAGGCCGTAGCCGATGCCGCTGAAGGGCGGCAATTCCCTGACAACGGCCACCGAGGTCTTGACCTCGAAGACGGGCTTGATCTCGACGCACCTCTTGCAGTACTGGGAGGGCCACATCCCGTACAGGATGAGCCCGGGCCTCACCGCGTCGAGGTGCATTTCGGGGAAATTCACCGTTCCTGCGCTGTTGCACACGTGCCTCAACCTGAACCTGACATTCCGGGAGCGCAAGGTATCCAGCACCTCGCCGA
Source organism: Synergistetes bacterium ADurb.Bin155 (assembly GCA_002070395.1). GTDB lineage: Bacteria > Synergistota > Synergistia > Synergistales > Thermovirgaceae > 58-81. The sequence continues at coordinate 15,871 of MWDE01000025.1, read as the reverse complement.
ACCTCCCGAACTGGATACGGGTGTACTCGGGGTTTCTTTCGTCGGCACAGGCGAAATGGGTGAAGATCCCTTCCAGATCGATCCCGGGGAGGTGAAGGATCTTATCGACCGCCCCGGGGACTTCCTTCGGGAGAAAACCGATTCTTCCCATCCCCGTGTCAACCTTGAGGTGCAGCCGGGCCGTCTTGCCCTGGTTCACCGCCGCCCTGCTCAGGGCCTCCGCGAAGGAAAGGTCGGTACACGCGGCGGTTATGCCCATGGCCACGAAGGTCTCGGCCGCCTCTAGCGGCGAAGGGCCCATCACGAGCGTGGGTTCGCTTATACCGTTTTCCCTTAATTCCACAGCCTCATCGGGCGTGGCCACGGCAAAACGCTGACAACCGACCTCCTGGAAAACCTTGGCGGCCTGTCTCGCTCCGAAACCGTAGCCGTTGGCTTTTACGACCGCCATGAGACTGCAGCCCCTGTCCACGGATCCTGAAAGGGCCCTGAAATTGAAGGCGAGGTTCTCCAGGTTGACCTCCATCCTGGTAGGTCTGAGGGACAAGGTCATACCCTCCTTTCAAAAAGGAAGGGGGCGGGGAAACCCCGGCCCCCTTTGAAGCGAAAGGTTATTCGCCTTGTAGGTAAGGATCTATTTTAGCTCTCCGCTTTTGCGCTTGGCGTCGAAATCCTTGACCATCTTGCGCATCTCGTTGGAGACCCAAAGGAGCGCTACAAGGTTCGGAGCCGCCATGAGGCCGTTCATGGTGTCCGACAGGTCCCAGAGGTTGGTGAGGAACTGCCCGCCGCCGCCGATCGCGCCGACCAGGCATATCGCGATCCAGAGGAACTTGTAGATTGGGGTGATCTTCAGGCCGAAAATGTAAACCGCACCGGTCTCACCGTACCAGTACCATCCGAGTATGGTCGAGAAGGCGAACATGGCGAGGCCAAGAGACAATATCCATACACCCGGGGTTCCGAGAACCGACTGGAAGGCCGTCAGTGTCAGCTGCGCGCCGGTCAGGTCGGGCCTTCCCGTGAGGGTGCCCGTGGCGATGACGCTGATGCCCGTTATGGAACAGACAACGATGGTGTCCACGAATACTTCGAAGAGGCCGTAGGTGCCCTGTCTCACGGGGTGGTCTGTGATGGCCGTGGCGTGGACCATCGGAGCAGATCCGAGACCCGCCTCGTTGGAGAAGACCCCGCGGGCGACGCCCTTGGTGAGGGCCTGCTTGACCGACCACCCGGCTATGGCCCCCGGTATCGCCATCGGGTCATTGAAGGCGTAGCAGACAGCCTGGCCTATCGCATCGGGGATCAGGCTGGCGTGCAGAAGGATGACAGCCCCTCCGCCCACTATGTAGAAGATGGCCATGAAAGGCACCAGGTAGGTGGTTACGTCGGAGATCCTCTTGACCCCGCCTACGATGACGAGGGCCACAAGCACGACGATGACGATGCCGGAGATCCAGCAAGGCACCCCGAAGCCCAGCTCAAGCGCCTGGGCGGTGGAGTTGGCCTGGGTGGCGTTGCCGATCCCGAAGGCCGCGAAGGTGGTGAAGAAGGCGAAGAGCCAGGCCAGCCACTTCTGCCCCGTGGCCTTCTCCAGGACGTGCATGGTGCCGCCGCGCCAGTTACCGCCCTCGTCCTTTTCGCGGTACCTCACCGCGAGGGCCGCCTCGGTCATCTTGGTGGTCATGCCAAAGATGGCGGTGATCCACATCCAGAAAAGGGCCCCGGGGCCTCCGAGGTGGATGGCCGTCGCGACACCGGCGATGTTACCGGAACCCACAGTAGAAGCCAGGGCGACCGATAGCGCCGCGAAGGGGGTGATGGTGCCCTCATCTCCCTGCTTCTGGCCTATCTTGCCGAGAACTTCCTTGAACATGTACACGAAATACCTTACCTGGGGGAAACCAAGGATGATAGTAAGATAGATGCCTGTACCGACGAGCAGCGCGAGCATGGGGGGACCCCAGACTATGCCGTTGACGACACCATTAATAGCCATCAAGCCTTCCATATCAAAAATCCCTCCTTCTTCTCTGTCCTGCTGCACAAAAAACCCAGGATCAAAGTGCCATTTCAGCCGCGCAGCCTCTCCGAGTCATTACCACCCCCTGTCTCTGATCTCAGTTGTTATACAGGAGCAGTTTGATTAAATCTCCAGGTGAAATTATACCATAAAGGACTGCTCTTGTTTTCACTTACTGTTCCTCCAGGTTAAATGTAGCCATCGCTTCTGAGTACTTCTTCGGCTTCCTTGAGTATCCTGGAGGGGACCTTGACCACCGGGCCGGTGCATCCCATGGCGGATTCGGCGTAGAGACCCCTTTTCCAAAGAGCCTTGACGGCATCCTCGATGGAGAGGACGTCGACGCCGTGGATCTCATCTTCGGTGGGCTCCTTGGGAGGCATCTTCACCTCTTCGATCCCCTCATGCCTCGACGGGCGAAGATCCGCGAGGATGTCCGAGAGCCCGCACCTTTCCGCAAAAGCAAGGTATTCGGCTACTCTTTCAGGAAGGGACCCGGCCGCCGCCGCCGCGGAAAACAGCAGCGCTCCGGCGATGACCGGGGCACCGGAAGCCCTCGAAATGATAGAAACGATGAAGGGCCACCCGCTACCGACGGAGGGCCCGTAACCCCACCCCGTAGCCTCGTACCCGCCCCCGGTCGTGAAGGCCGAGAACATTTTTATGAGCACGTTGCCGGTCAACGTATCGGTGACGCAGACATCGACAGCGCCGGCCAGGATATCGTTGCCCCTTAGAAGCGTCCCGCCGTCCTTCCTTACGCTGCTCCCGAAGGAGATCGGGAACCCCTTGTCGTGAAGCTTCTGGAGCGCCCTGAAGGCCGTCTGAGCCCCGTCGATGTTCAGGATCCCCACGGTGGGTTCGGCCAAGCCAAGGGCCTTGGCGGTGGCTATCCCGTAAACCGCGTTCCTGACCATGGCCTCGATCCTGTCAGTGGCGGTGGTGCCGGTCGTGGAGGCTATGAACATCGGCCTTCCCCGTGCCGGCGTCATAACCCTACCAATGGTCGTCACCCCCAAGGGGAAGGGGTAATGAAGGGCGACGGCCGCGCAGATATTCCCTTCCTTAAGGGCCGATTCCATGGCCCGGGAGATGTCCTCCTCGCAATCGGGCGTTTCGATCCACCTCAACCGGTCAAAACCTTCGATCCTTGGCCCGATCATCACCACTTCAAGACCCGGCCTTGCTTCCTGGGCCGCGACAGCTCCCCGGGCCAGTTCCTCGGGGCCGAGTTCGCTCCCTGAAGCCATGAGCCCTACCCTCGTCCGCGGCCCCCCGCTTTTGGCGGACTCCACTATCTCGCGGAGGGCGTCGCCGATGATCCTTCTCGTTTCCGTCCCGGTCATGGTCTTCACCCCGTTAATTCCTTCGAAAGGTCCTCCAGGACTTCCAGGAGTATTCCTCGGACCTCCTCCAAAGTGACCCCCCTGGTTTCGCCGGGCTTACCCGAGGAGGGCTCGATGATAAAGGAAGCGCCGTCGGAGAGGTTGGTCAGCCTGGCCAAGAAGAGGCTCCCCTTCCCGATTATCATGACTCGCCCGTATTTTCCTTCCTTGATGGCCTCACAGGCATGGCCGATGAAAGGGACCCCCGAGGGGATATGACCCTGGGTATGGGCGAAACCAGGGATACCCTTGCTCTCGACGAAGGAAGACATCTCATCCTTGCCGAGCTCGCCCTTCATGACGGCAAGGGCGGCTATCATCTTGAAGTTGGCCGTCGGCACGTCTCCCGCGCCGGCCGGTACGGTGATCTCCGGGATCTGGAGTTCGGCGGCGAACTTATCGACGTCGCCGAAGGAAAGCCCTATCTTCTGCAGAGGTTCATAGACCAGCGCCGAGGTGATCGCCTGGGGGGAGGCGCCGGCACCCACCGAGTGTTTCCCGAGGGCATCGAGCCTCATGACCGGGCACGTGCCGTCATCTACATCCAGGAGGACGGCGAAGCTCCCGAGACAGTCTTCCAGGGCAGGCATGTCCTTCCTGACATGGTCCCGGCTGTTCATGTAAAGTTTTGGAACGGCTCCCCCCGCCAGGACCACCACGTTGGGCCTCGCCCCGCTCGCGACCTGGGTCGCCCCGGCTATCACCGCGTTGACAGGTCCTGCACAAAAACTCCTGATGTCGAAGCCCGAGGCATTCACGCACCCGGCGATCTCCGCAATGGCCTTGGCGAAGTTCCCCCCGCCCCGCTGGTTCATGTCACCCGCGGCTTCCTCGGAGCATTCGATGATGTAGTCGATATCGGCCGGGGAAAGGCCGGTGGTCTTTAAAAGGTGGAGAAGAGCCAGCACCGATCCTGCCTTGCTGGCAATATTTTCAAGAAGAACGTGCGCGGAGAGTGATTCGTCGAGATCATGCCCCTTCCTGCAACAACCGGCCACCCTGCCTTGGGAATAAAGTGGAAGGGCACCGTGTTCTTTCGTTTCCTTCTCTATCTCTGAAGAGGCATGACCTTTTTCCAACCGCGTCAGGATCTTCTCGTTCATGAGCGGGTGCCTGGCCATGACTTCGCGGACTTCACCGGCGAAGGACTCTTCGAGCCAGATAATATCGAAGACATCGCAGATATCCATCAAGCCGAGGAACTCCTTCTCGGGCATGATCTCGCCGAATTTGCCGTACCGCGAGGCGCCATCGATCCTGTTACCGTACATCGGGGCGGGCTGCGCCTTCAGGTCATCCAGGTCCATCCCCCCTATATAGGCTTGGTTGGGGGCGTAGGCACATGCTTCTTCATAGGACTGCATGCTTTTACACAGTTTTTTTATGTACTCCGTCTCTCCGTGGGTGATCCTCTCAATGTACGGGGTGACCCCGTAGTGAAGCCCCAGTTCCGGGGTATGGTTTAGGCAATAGGAATAACCCCTGATAGCGACACGGGCCATGGGCCGCTCCTCCCTCCGTTTCTATAGACGGATGGCCCGGATAAGGATCCGGGCCATCCCTGGGTACTTAATCGTTAAAAACCGTCTGGTCCTCTACGGGCGTCTGGAGAGCCTTGAGGGCTTTCTCCACGATGGCACGCCTGATCTTCTTCTCCTCCTCGGGGGTCTTCGTCGGGTCCCCCAGGGGGTGAGGGATGGCCACCGCAGGCACGATCCTGTTCGCTCCAACGGTGAGTGAAATGGGCACTATGGTGCAGACGTGGACGACGGGAAGCCCCGCCCTTTCGATCTCTTTGACGATCGTTGCGCCGCAACGAGTGCAGGTCCCTCAGGTGGAGGTCACTATCACGGCGTCCACGTTGGCGTCCTTGAGCTTCTGGGCGATCTCCGTCCCAAAACGCCTGGCGTTGCCCACGGAGGTGCCGTTGCCGACGGTCGCATAGAAAGTCTCGTGAAATTTCTTGAAGGCACCCTCTTTTTCAAGGTCCCGCATCACGTCGACGGGCAGGACCCTGTTGGGATCGTCGTTCGCGTAGGTGGGGTCGTAGCCGCCATGGGCCGTCTCATGGGTCGAAGAGTTTATTGTCATGACGCCGGCCAGGCTGTATTCTCCGTACTTCGACGCGCTCGATGCCTCGATGTGGTCGGGGTTGCCCTTCGGTACGATGCCGCCGGAGGTCACGAGGGCGATGGTCGCGCTCTTCATGTCAGCCACCGGCGGGTTGGGAGGCACCCTGTCAAAGGTCGGCATGGGATATTCCGTTGTGAAGGGCTCTCCCTTGAGCTTCTTCACGAACATATCCACGGCCCTCTCGGCCCCGATCTTGTCCATGAAGAAGTTCACCCTTACGCCTCTTTCGATGTAGCCTTCATCATCGGGCTTGCCTATCGGCTCGCCCTTGAGTTGCTTGAGAAGAAGGCGGGCCATGGCAGGAACCGCATCCTTCATGCCCCTGGCGCTGTCAGCTGTTCTGGCGATGTAGGTCGACTTACGGTACATGTCAACGCCGGGGTTCTCCTCGTACATACCCGACACGGTCGGTAGACCGAGGTTCTTCCTGACCGCTTCGCAGACGGCGCCGCAGGCGGTGCCGTAACGGCCGGCGTTGAAGGCCGGCCCGGCGACGACCGCGTCGGGAGAAAAGGACGCGATCAGGTCCAGGACCTCCTTCTCAGCCTTTTCAAGGTTATCGGCGAAGTAGGTGTCCCCGCAGATCACCGTTCCCACGATCTCCGCGTCAGGGGCTAAGGCCGCGTTAAAGGCTTGGCCGGGTCCTACGAAACCCTTCCTGGATTCCGGCTTATGGCCAGCCATCTCTTCACCGCCGATGCCTGCGAAGAACTGGTTGATATAATGGACTACCTTGTACTTCATATGATCATTTCCCCCCTTTCTTCGGGGCTGCCCTCTAGAGGGTGTACTTCCCGTACTGTTCACGAACTCCCTTGACGGCGTTGGCGAGGCTCTCGGTCTCGAGCACCATCTCCATCATGCCGATCTGGTCGGCCCAGACCGATGGGTCGGCCTCGTCCCGGATCTCCTGTTCAAAAACGTGGTATACCGCGAGTCCCAACGGGACTCCTGCCAGAGGACCTGCGAAGGTGGGATCGCCGTTGGTCACCGTTTCGGCATATATTTCGGCTCCCTCGGCGTCGGAAGAACCCAGGATCACTACCAGGTTCTCCGCCCCGAACTTCTCAGCCGCGTCCTTGACGCGCTGCTGATTTTGCAGGTCCATGGCTCCCGCGGCGGTTCAGACGAAGCACTCCGTCACGGAGAAGACAATATCCGCACCGCAATTCTTCAGGCTCTCCTCCATAGCGGGGGCAGCCACTCCATCCCTCTCGCCCAGAAGGAGCACCTTCTTGCCAGCGAGTTTGCCCAAATCAGGCACCTCCTTTTAAAGTCAAAGATTCTTGAAGCAGAAACCTAGATAGTGTAAGCGCCGATCCGGCTGAAGCCGAGCTCGCTGGTCGCTCCGGTTATCGCCTGGATCTCCACCTCGATGGAACCGTCCTCCCTCAGGGAACCCTGGAAACCCCCGGCGATCACATTGGCCGTGTCCGGGAGCCCAATTATCTTCTCCATCCTTGGCAGCACGATGATCTCGTTGGCGTTGGCTGCCGTCACGACGGCATCGGCTTCAGGACAGGCGTCGGCCAGGGATTGGCTGGCCCCGTCCCTGCCCGCGTATTCGTCGGTTACCAAGACGGTCTTGATCCCACTCTGCTCAGCCTTGCGGCAGTTCATGATCAGGTCCGTATCGGGGTTGCCGAAGCCTTCCTCGCTGATGATCACGCCTTCGACACCAAGCATCTTGGCCAGTTTCACGGCATAGGAGGAACTGCGCTTCTTGTCGGCGAGGGTGGTATTTTCGTTTGTGATGACGCAGCCGACAAAGTTGAGATCCTTGCCATGCCTCTTGTACATGTGATGGATTATCGGGTTGTTCTGGTGAGAATAGGTATTGTTCTTGTCGCAGGCGGAAACACAGTTCCCGGAGACGATCGCCCCGTCCATGACCTCGTTGGGGTGGATGAGGGTCGGGATGATCCTCTTGGCATCGACACCGTAGACATAAGTGTCGTGTAGAAGCCCCTGGGACTGCAGCATGTACAGGTAGGCCACCTTCGGGAGTCCCGGAAAGGACGTCATGGCCTTGGCGAGATCCGGCAAGCAATAGGTTTCGACTTCTCCCCCGGTCGCACCCTTGGCGGCGCTCGCGAGGTAGTGTGCCGTCTTCAGGCCGGCGAGCCTGCAAGCGGACTCGTATTCATGCTTTTCAAGGCCTTCGACGGGTTCGACGACGAGCACCACGTTAAGGGTCTTGGAAAAGGGCGTGTATTCCGCTCCCGGGCCCGACATGTCGATGATGCCTTCCTGGAAACCCACGATCTTCCCGCAGGTGACCACGGCTGCGCCGACGAGGGCAAGGGTGGTGCCTTCGCCCACCGTCTCGACGTCGCCGATGAAGCCCGGGAACACCTCTCCCGGCCCTTCAAGCTTGCACCTCGGCTCTACCACGTCCTTGACCGGCAGGATCCTCGTGCTCTCTCCCGGCAGGGCAAGCTCAACCATGGCGCTGGAGAACCTCTTGTCCTTCATCAGCATGTCGACGATCTCTCGTCGGTTCACCTTTAGGACCCCGTCAGAAAAAGAAGTTTTGTCTCCGTCCAAAAGGGATCTTACGGCTACTTTCTTGAGCTTAAGTTCCAATTATGTTTCCCCCCTTTCAAATACCCATCGCTACCCTGCCAATTGCCTAACCTTCTCCTCGATCTTTTCAGCCACTGCCTCGGCTCCGCTCAACCTCGGTCCATCCTCCTTCCCTCCCTTGTAGAACAGGAAGGTCGGCACCCCCATGACTCTGAGGGATATGACGAGCTTGCGATTCTCGGCGACGTTGAGCTTGCAGAACTTGACCTTGCCCTCGTACTTGCGGGATATCTCCTCTACCTTCGGCATCAAAGCCAGGCAGGGGCCGCACTGCGGACCCCAAAGGTCAACCAGCACAGGAAGGTCGCTCTTCAGGACCTCTTCTTCGAAGTTTTCCTTGTTCAGTTCGATCATCTTTTCACCTCCCTTCAGCTTTCTCCGCCCTTCGGGGTTTTACAGCCGCTTCAGGAACCATCACAGGCGCTACTCTTTCAGCAAGCCGTATCTCTCCATGCTGTCCCGCAACAGGTATACATCCAGGGCGGCAAAGTCATCCAGGTAGCGGTCCACCCTGGCTGGCCTCACGGGGTGAGTCCCCTCCGCCCCGTAAAGACCGATGGCTCTTTCAAGGATAGAAAGCGATCCAAGGTCGACCTCCCTTTGTTCGTCGGGCAGGCCGACAAGGACGCTCCTGAAGTGTTGCTGGGAGGGCTGGATATTTCCATAAAGGGGATGGGTCAAAAGCAGCCACCCGGCATGGACTCGGTCTCTCGCGAGGGTCAGTACGTTAAGGGGGCCACCCTCAACGAAGGTGGCTTTCAGGGAAATGTCTCAGAGCCGGGCGTTGTTTGTGAGGCAGTCGATCTCCTGGAACACCGAAAAACCCCCTATTCATCGAATAGGTGGGTTCTCTGTCCAGAAATTCCCGCACGGGAGGACACTGACGCCGCAAGGGTCTCCCGCGCCTGTCCAGAGACTTGTCCGGCCGCAATCCTTTGGCCTGAGAGTTTCGCGCTCCTGTCGGTCGCTTGCCCCTTCGGCTCCCCCGCTCGTTGAAAAAGCACGGGGGTATCTCTTGCGGCCTTCATCCAAAAACTCCTTGTCGATTTTCTCATGATGAAAGCGAAAGGTCAACGAGGGCGGTGAAAAAAAGCGGGGGCTTAAAGCCCCCGCCGGGTTGAAGACAAAATACGGGCGGTCCCTACCACTTGAGCCCGGTGATGAAGATGTAGGCTATGGCAATCGGGGCCACGACGCGGCATGCCCATAACCAGAGCGTGTAGATCCCGAAGGGCACCGTGCCGTCGTTCGTGACTTCCTGCTTCGCGCCCTCGGTCCAGAACCAGCCCACGAACAGGGCTATGAACAGGCCTCCGAGGGGGAGCAGGATGTTGGAAGCCAGGAAGTCGGCCGAATCGAGGAAATCCCGTCCCGCGAGGGTGGGGAGCTTCCCGGCGACGCCCAGCACGGAAGGGATCCCCAGCAGGAAGATGCAAAAACCCATGACCCAGGCTGCCTTGGTCCTGCTCCACTTCATCTCGTCGATGAAGTAGGCGGCGACGACTTCCAGCAGGGAAATGGCCGAAGTGAGGGCGGCGACAAAGAGGAGAACGAAGAACAGGGCCGACCAGATCATCCCCCCGGGCATCTTCCCGAAGACATTGGGAAGGGTTATGAAGGTGAGCCCCGCTCCGGCGCCTGGTTCGATACCGAAGGCGAAGACGGCGGGAAAGATGACGAGGCCCGCCAGGAAGGCGACGGCGGTGTCAAGGAAGCATACCTGGAACGCCGCGCCGGGAAGGGTCTCCTTCTTGCCGACGTAACTGCCGTAGGTGATCATGCATCCCATGCCCAGGGAGAGTGAAAAGAAGGCCTGGCCAAGCGCCGCCCCAAAGGCGCCGCCGGTCAGCTTGCTGAAGTCGGGCTTCAGGTAGTAGGCGATGCCGGCGCCGGCACCGGGGAGCGTCACGGCGCGGACGATCAGGATGAGCAGCACAACAAAGAGGGAGGGCATAAGGATCCTGCAGTACTTCTCAATCCCTTCGCCGATCCCCTTATAGATGATGTAGATGGTGACGAACATGAAAAAGGCCTGCCAGGCAATGACGATAGGTACGTTGGTCACGAAGGAACCGAAGGCCTCCCCGGCGTCAGCCTGCATAAGCCCGGTGAAGGATTTGAGCACGTAGGCCATGGTCCAGCCGCCGATGACCCCGTAGTAAGAGAGAATGATGAAGCCGGCGGTTACTCCCATCCAGCCCACGATGGGCCACGCCCCGCCCTTGATCTTTCGGAAGGCTCCGACGGCGTTAAGCTGAGAGTTGCGGCCGATTGCCATTTCGGCGAGCATGACGGTGAACCCGATAACGAAGACAAGGATCACATAGATCAGGACAAAGGCCGCCCCTCCATGCAGACCGGTGATGTAAGGGAAACGCCAGATGTTCCCCAGGCCAACCGCGGAGCCGGCGCAGGCAAGGATGTATCCCCACCTGGTACCCCACTGTTCGCGTTGCGTCTCATTGCTCATGCTGATATCCCTCCTCTTGAAACTAGGCTTGGATTACCTCAAAACTGACCTCAAGGCTCACTCGACTGGATACTCCCTTTGCCTCCCTTCCGCGCGGACACCTCCTTCGCTTTACCTCATAAACCTGATGGAATTATAAAGCCCACCCATTCTTTTGGCAAACGCAACAGCACCTTGGCCCGGGAAGGTTTTAAAGTCCCTCAAGGTCATGATTGCAGCGCATTATATAACAAAGGGCGAGCCAGTCAATGGGGAAGGTTCATTATGTCTCAGTTAACGCCATCGCCGGTAGATCTCGGGCCTCCTTGAAGAGACCACCTTGTGCTCGCTCCTGGCGGCCCTCACTCTGGAGAGGTCAAGGGTAACCCTCTCGAAGCGGGGCGTGTCGTCCAGGTGCAGGATCAGGTCACCGAAGGGATTGACCACGAGGCTCTGCCCCCCGAAGGAGGAGTTTTTTCCCCTGTCGCACCGGTTGACACCGACGACGAAGACCTGATTCTCGATGGCCCTGGAAATGAGAAGGGCCCTCCAGAGGCGGGCGTATTCGGCCTTCCACGCGGCCGGCACGAAAAGGACCTTGGCTCCGTCCGATGAAAGACACGTCGCCAGTTCCGGAAACTCCGCGTCAAAACATATCATGACGCCGCAGAGAAGCCCTCCCATATCGAAAGAACCGGGGGAAACGCCTGGGGAGAGAATATTGGGTTCGTCCAGGCCGGGATAGAGGTGGACCTTGTCGTAGCGGAAGGCAATATCTCCCTCGGGAGAGAAGACAAGGCATCGATTCCTCGGCCCGGCAGCGGTTGACAGGGCCATGCTGCCCCCGATTATCCAGGTCTCGTTCCGGCAGGCCGCCTCGGCGATGGACCCCACAAGGGGGCTGTCTTCATCGATGAGAACATGGGGTCCTGGGAGAGGAAAGGCGACGTTCCACAGTTCCGGCAGGACCAGCACGTCACAACCGCTCCTCGCTCCGTCGCGGATCTGTCCGAGGACGTACCTCGCGTTCCTGGCCGCGTCCTCACGGATCACTTCAAGTTGAAGAAGACCCACCCTCAATCGTTCCATGCTCGTCCCCTCGGTGCTAGACTACCCTCTGGGATACGAAGGGGCAAGTTCAATGATAAACTGGGGTGAAAGTCGGACCGGTGCCCGTTGGCAACGGTCCGAGGGAAGGGAGTGGAGCGGCGATGTGCCTGGCCATCCCTCACAGGGTGATCGCCTTGAAAGGACCTAACAGGGCCTTGGCCTTGGCCGGTCCGGTGGAAGTCGAGATAAGGACCGACCTCGTTCCTCATATCAAGGAGGGGGATATGGTGCTTGTCCACGCGGGCTTCGCCATCGAAAGACTCCTCGAGGAGGAAACGGGGGAACTGGAAAAACTATGGGAGGAGATCCGTGAGCTTGCAGGCCCATAGGCCCGGTGACCCGAGAAAGCGTGTAGAACTCCTTTCAAAAGCTTTGAGCGAGCTGGCCGACCCTCCTATAAAGGTAATGGAAGTCTGCGGCACTCACACCGTCTCGATCTTTCGCCAGGGGTTGAGAACCTTGCTGCCGGCAAAGATCTCCCTCGTATCGGGGCCGGGGTGCCCTGTCTGCGTTACATCCCAGGGCGAGATCGATGCCGCCCTCTCCCTGGCCAGCCGCGAGGATACCACCATAGCGACCTACGGGGATATGCTAAGGGTTCCGGGAACCGGGACGACCCTGGCGGAAGAGAGATCCCGGGGCGCCGATGTGAGAGTGATCACCTCAGCCGACGAGGCCCTTTCGCTTGCCATGAATGACAGGACCCGTTCCGTGGTTTTCTTGGCGGTCGGTTTCGAAACGACGGCCCCGGCCACGGCCTCGGTAGTTCTGGACGCCTGGCGGGAAGGCCTCGACAATTTCATGGTCCTCGACCTGCACAAATCGGTACCGCCGGCCCTGGGAGCGCTCGCCTCCGACCCCGATGTGAACCTCGATGCTTTTCTCCTCCCCGGCCACGTGAGCGTCATCACGGGGCTCGCAACCTACCGCTTCCTGCCGGAACGATTCGGCATCGCCTGTGCCGTGGCGGGCTTCGAAGCGGAGGGAATAATGATGGCCCTGGTGGAAGTGGCGAGGCAGATCCGAATGAAAAGACCGAGGGTGGCATCGCTTTACAGCCGGGCGGTGAGGCCCCAGGGCAATGTGGCCGCCAGGAACGTCATGGATAGAGTGTTCACCCTGGGCGACGCCCCCTGGAGGGGGCTCGGAGTCATTCCCTCCTCGGGCTTTTTCCTCAGGAAGGAATTCGCTCGCTTCGACGCCGTGGAAAGGCTCGGGGTGGCGGTGAAAGAGACCCCGCCCCCAGTGGGGTGCCGCTGCGGGGAGGTTCTCAAAGGGTTGATCGACCCGCCATTCTGTGACCTCTTTGGAAGATCTTGCACTCCCGCGCATCCTGTCGGACCTTGCATGGTCTCAACGGAGGGGAGTTGCGCGGCCTATTATCGTTTCCAGAAGAGGGGGTACCTGGACTGGAAAGACTGAGCATCGGGCATGGAGCGGGCGGGAGCCTCACCCAGGAACTTATCGACCAAATAACGGACCGTTTCGATGGCAGCCCCTTGGCCGACGGAGAGGACTGCGCGATCCTCCCAGGGGGGTTCGCTGTGACCATCGACGGATACACCGTGTCCCCCCTTTCCTTTGAGGGAGGTGACATAGGGAAACTCTCCGTCTGTGGAAGCGTCAACGACCTGTCGGTAAGGGGCGCAAAGCCGCTCTACCTGGCCCTCGGGGTCATCGCCGAAGAGGGTTTCCCCGTAAGGGAGCTGTTGGGATACATGGAAAGCGCCGCCGCCGTTTGCCGCTCCCTGGGGATCGAACTAGTGACGGGTGACAGCAAGGTGGTCCCCAGGGGCCAGGTCGACGGGCTCTTCCTATCAACCTGCTGCCTCGGCAGGATGGTACGGGAAGATCCTTTGGGGGCCGTCAACTTGCGTCCCGGCGATGCCGTCATCCTCACTTGTCCGCCGGGGCTGCACGGCGCCACCATCGCGGCCCACCGCTACGGACTGAAGGCCAGGGGCCTGTCTTCAGATTGCGCCGCCTTGTGGCCCATGCTGGAGAGCATCCTTCCCGTGAGCGGGCTCCGCTGCATGCGGGACTGTACCAGGGGCGGCCTCGCCACGGTGCTCTGCGAGTGGTCAGAAAGGGCCGGGCTCGGGATCGAGATCGACGAATCGCTGATACCCTGGGACGAGGCGGCCCTTTCGGTTTGCGACCTCCTTGGGTTCGAGCCGTTGCACATGGCCGGGGAAGGCTGCGCGGCGGTAGCCGTGGAAGAAGGGGAAGCTCAAAGGACAGTGACGTTGCTTAAAGGGTATAGCCTTGGGGAAAGGGCCTCGGTCATCGGCCGTGTGACGAAGGAACACCCAGGCCTCGTGGGCATCAGGACCCACTCGGGCGGCACCCGGCTGGTGGACAGGCCCGTCGGGGAATTGCTGCCGAGAATATGCTGATCTCATGGTTCGTTGACGAGGAATGTTACCGCCAGGGATGTGACCGCTTGTCCTTGTCCCCGACTTCTATCGCAGCAACTGTCCTTTTGGGGCTACCCTAGCCCGAGTACTTGCCGGGCGATCTGGAAATAGATCAAAAGCCCCACCACGTCGACGACGGTGGTTATGAAAGGACCGGAGACTATGGCCGGGTCAAACCGCAGGGCCCTGGCCGCGAAGGGCAGCAACACTCCCACCAGGTTCCCTATCATGACGACGGCCACCAGGGATATGGCCACCACCAGGGCGACATCCATCCCGGTGCCAAGCGAGACTGCCCTGAAAACCCCGAAGAGCGCGAGGACGGCTCCCAGGATCAGTCCGGTAAAAGCTTCCCGCAGCAATACGCCGCCGATGTCGCGCCACTTGATCTCGCCCAGGGTCATACCCCTTATCATAAGCGTCGATGATTGGGTCCCCGTGTTCCCTCCCGTGTCAATGAGAAAAGGAATGAAAAAGGTCAAGGCAACGACGCTGGAGATGACCGACTCGTGGTACTTCAGTATAGAAGACGTGAAGGCCTGGGTCATAATGCAGACAAGAAGCCACGTAAGCCTCTTCCTTGCCAGGGTGAACAGCCCGATCTCCAGGTACTTTTCCTCGAAAGGCTGTATACCAGCCATGCGCTCGAAGTCCTCGGTAGCCTCTTCCTCGACGACGTCGAGCACGTCGTCGAAGGTCACTATCCCCACAAGGCGGTTCTCCAGGTCCACCACGGGGATAACGTGAAGGTCGTAACGTGACATGACCTGCGCCACTTTTTCCTGGTCCGTCAGTGTCGTGACGAACACCGGGTCGTCATCCATCAGGTCAGAAACGAGCGTCTCAGGCTGGGCGAGGATAATATCCTCCAGGTCCACGACCCCCCGGAGGCGGCGCTCACCGTCCATGACGAAACAAGTGTATATGGTCTCCTTGCTCCGGGCCACCTTCCGGATATGC
Organism: Synergistetes bacterium ADurb.Bin155; assembly: GCA_002070395.1. Taxonomy (GTDB): domain Bacteria; phylum Synergistota; class Synergistia; order Synergistales; family Thermovirgaceae; genus 58-81. The sequence continues at coordinate 808 of MWDE01000025.1, read as the reverse complement.
TGCAGGGCCACCGTCGCCGTCATCGATGACTTCAGGCCGATATACTCCGCGGTCATGATCCTCCCTGCCGAGTCCTCCGGGTAGTTCAACAGGTGGTTTGCGATCTTTCTCTCCTCGGGGGAGAGGTGCTGCATCAGCTTCTCGACCGTCTTGGCGGGCAGTTCGTCCAGCAGGGCGGTACGGTCATCGTCGGACATCTCCTCGATGATCTCCGCCGCTTCCTTCGCGGTAAAGCAATCGAGGAGCTCCTCCCTCTCTGCGCCTTCCATGTGTTCAAAAACATCGATCGCGAGATCCTTCGAAAGAAGACGGAAAATGAGTACCCTTTCTGCCTGGGGTGCTTCCACGAGCATCTCCCCTATGTCGGCCGGTTCCATGGTGGAAAGGGTCTCCTTGATCTCGGTGAACCTGTGTTCCGACATAAGGCTTTCTATCTGGTTGTAAAAACGGTCCAGTCTCTCTTTCATGGTCCGAGCACCCCCGATCGACATGGCCATGCAGGGAGCCCGGCGATCCCGTCTTGCGCACGGGAGGCACACGCTATCGAACTTGGCTCTGCACGTCCAGTTTTTCCTTTTCGAGGGTGAACTCCGGCGGCGGGAAGGTTTGAACTCTGCCGGGAGGGAAGGTCCAAGTCAGGGTCGGTACCCTACTTTTCCCCGGCCATCACCCTCTCTTTCATGGTCCCGTAACGTTGGAACCCGGTACTATGACACTCTTCCATTTCCATCTCCCTCGTTACAGCCGGATGCTGCGTGCCCTTTATGGTATACCAGCGAGGCCGGGAGGTCAATAAAAAATGGCGGGG
>MWDE01000024.1 GCA_002070395.1 Synergistetes bacterium ADurb.Bin155 | reverse complement strand
TGGACAAACCAAGGCTATCACAACCATATTTTACTAGGTCAAGGTCCGTTTCTAGAGGACTTTTTCAGAGATTCCAGAACTTTTACGAAAAGGCTAACTCAAGATACAGGTCCATCAAGAAATCCCTGAGATAAAAAGGAAACGCCGCTTTATATTGCAACTCCCTACACCAGATTTGAGCTAACTCTGGAGAAGGAGAACGGTTATGAAAAACGTTGCATGCGGGAACCAATGAAAAACGATCGCGGCCGGGAAACCGGCCGTTTTTTATTCCCTGCAGGGCCTGAAACGGCAGATCATGGGACAGCCGTAACGGCGGCTTGTATGATTTGTTCCGAACCTGTAGGATTAAGCAATAATATTCTCAGGAGTAACCCGTTAGGATAGCGATAAGGGAAAGGACTCGCTTTTGCCACGGCCAACTTCATCCCCAGGGAAAAACGCCCCCGCCGATCTTAATTTCACCCTCCCTTTTTCGGTATCCTAAACTCAAATCGGAGGTGCATTATGAGCCAACGCCTGGATTACAAGGAAGCCTCACCCGAAGCGTTCGACGCCCTGATCCATCTCGAGAGGGTGATCCACAAGAGCGGCCTGGAAGCGTCGCTGCTGGACCTGGTCAAGTGCCGTTCCTCCCAGATCAACGGCTGCGCCTGGTGCCTGGACATGCACACCAAGGACGCCCGCGCCAGGGGCGAGACCGAACAGCGGCTGTACCTGTTGTCGGCATGGAGGGACGCCCCGGGCTACACCGAAAGGGAGCGGGCCGCCCTGGCCTGGACGGAGGCGGTCACCCGGATCGCCGTACAGGGCGTGCCCGACGATGTCTTCGCCCAGGCGCGCGAGCACTTCAGCGAGAAGGAACTGGTCGACCTGAACCTGGCGATCATCGCCATCAACGGCTGGAACCGGATGAACATTTCCTTCCGCACCAAGGTAGGCGACTACGTGAGCCCCTACCGTTCGGCCGGGAAGAAGGGGTAACCCGACCCTGAAGAGGGGAGAGGATGGTGACCGCGATGGATATCAAGACGAAGAGGGTCTACGAACCGGCGTCAAAGGATGACGGCGCCCGCGTCCTGGTGGACCGCTTGTGGCCCAGGGGCATCAGCAAGGAGAAGATGGAAGCCGACCTGTGGCTCAAGGAGGCGGGGCCGAGCACGGAGCTGAGGAAGTGGTTCAACCACGACCGCGCCAAGTGGGAGGAGTTCAGGTCCCGTTACTTCAAGGAACTGGACGGCAACGCCGAAACGATCGACCAACTCCTGGAGCTGGCGGCCAAGGGACGCGTCACCCTTTTATTTTCGGCCCACGACGAGGAGTTCAACCAGGCCGTCGCCCTGAAGGAGTACTTGCTGGCGAAGCGGGGTTAGGGCTTCGCCCCTTTATCGGACCCCACCGCCAATGATGCCGCTGCCGCTGGGACGGCTGACGCCCCAAGCCTTGAACGGGCCGGTGACGGCCCTTTTGTGCCTGTGCCCGCCCATCGTTTTTCCGCCCCTCCCACCGGTTTTCCATTTAATTTTCCCTGTTGACAGGGGAGCCCCTAAGTATTACAAATGCCGAAATACGTAATAAAAGGAGACTCCCCTCATGCACATGGCCGATGCTCTTTTGTCTCCCGCGGTGGGTGGGACTATGTGGGCGGTGACCGCCGGGGTCACGGCCTATTCGGCGAAGAAGCTCAAGGAGTCCGGCGATGACCCGAAGGTCCCCCTGATGGGCGTGCTCGGCGCCTTTATCTTCGCGGCCCAAATGATCAACATCAGCATCCCGGCGACCGGTTCCAGCGGGCATATAGGAGGGGGGATGATCCTGGCCATATTACTGGGGCCTTACGCGGCCTTCATCGTCCTTGCCTCGGTCCTTTCGGTCCAGGCCCTGTTCTTCGCCGACGGGGGCCTTCTCGCCCTGGGGTGCAATGTTTTCAACCTCGCCTTTTTCCCCTGCTTCCTGGCGTATCCTTTGATCTACCGGCCTATAGCGGGCAGGAACCCCTCGAACCTGAAGATCCTGGCAGGGTCGGTGGTTTCCGTCGTGGCGGCCCTCCAGCTGGGAGCCTTCTCGGTCGTGCTGGAGACACTGGCCTCGGGCATTACCGACCTGCCCTTCAAGACCTTCCTCCTCCTGATGCAGCCCATTCACCTCGCCATCGGCCTCGTGGAAGGGGTCATCACCGCGGCCGTCGTGTCCTACGTCTGGAAGGCGCGACCCGAGGTGATCGAGGCGGTGCAGGGCGTCGCCCCTTCCGGAGCTGTGTCCCTCAAGAAGGTTATCGTATTTTTCGTCGCCGCTGCGGTGATCACGGGGGGGATCCTTTCATGGTTCGCCTCGAGCTTCCCCGACGGTCTCGAGTGGGCCATAGAGAAGACCTCGGGCCGCGAGGAGCTGGAGGCCCCCGAGGGCGGTATCCATTCGGCCCTGGCATTGCTGCAGGAGAGGTTCTCCTTCCTTCCGGACTACGGGTTCCGTGAACCCGGGGCCACCGATGAGGTCGAAGCCGAAGGCGCCGCCCAGGAACAGTCCGTCATGGACCCCGGGACCTCCGTGTCCGGCCTCGTCGGCGGGGCGATCGTTTTCCTCTTGTCCGCCGGGGTGGGGTTGATCTTGAGAAAGGCTGCGGCCGGGAGCCGCTGACGGTCGTTGCGCCGCTTCCCGGTCGCGGGGTAAGGAGCCCTTTTTGTCAAGCCCTTTCGGCAGAGGGATAGGGAACGTCAATTCCACCCGGGATCTCGCCCTTTCGCGGAGCCCGGTCCATTCCGTCGACGCCAGGGCGAAATGGGTCGTGACCCTGGCCCTTGCCGTCACGGTCACATCCTTCGGGAAGTACGATATTTCCCGAGTGATGCCGCTTTTTCTTTACCCCTTCGTCTTAACGGCCCTTTCGGGCCTGCCCGTCCAAGCTGTGGCCAAGAGGTCGGCAGCGGCGCTCCCCTTCATCTTGCTGGTGGGGGTCTTCAACCCCCTCATCGACAGGGAGCCCATGGCCGGTCTGGGCCCGGTGGTCCTGAGCGGAGGGTGGGTCTCCTTCATTTCCATCCTGGTCCGGTCGACCCTCATCGTATCGTCGGTGGTGCTGCTGGCGATGACCACGCGGCCCGACAATCTCTTCGCGGCCCTGGAGAGCCTGGGAGTCCCCTCGGCGCTCGTGGTGCAGCTCCAGTTCATGAACCGCTATATCGACCTTTTGGCGGGCGAGGCGGAGAGAACCCTCCGGGCCCATTCGCTGAGGTCCCCCGGTAAGGGGGGCGGAATCCCGGTGCTGGTGTCGGGCCCCATGCTGGGCGGCCTCCTGCTGAGGACCATGGACAGGGGCTCCAGGATCCACCGGGCCATGGTGAGCCGGGGTTTCGATGGGGCCGTCAGGACGGCCCGCCCCTCGCCGTTTTCCCCCCGGCGGGATGGCCTGTTCGTCTGTGCCTGGCTGGCCTACTTCGCCCTGGCGCGTTTCGTGGACCTGCCGGGCGCCCTACTCGGGGTGATCGGGGGATGAGGGGCCCTTACATCGACGTCAGGGAGCTTGAGTATTCGTACCCCGACGGGACCCCGGCGCTGAGGGGTGTCTCTTTCGGGGTGGGGCAGGGCGAGGCCGTGGGCCTCGTCGGGGCAAACGGCGCCGGCAAGTCGACCCTCCTGCTGGCCCTGACGGGCCTGATAGAGCCTTTTTCGGGGGTCATCGATATAGGCGGCACGGTCCTTTCCAAGGGGATGGTCCGGGAAATACGCCGCCGCCTGGGGCTCATCTTCCAGGACCCCGAGGACCAGCTCTTCATGCCCACCGTTTTCGACGACGTCGCCTTCGGACCCATCAACCAGGGGGTGACCGGTGAAGCCCTGGCCGCCAGGGTCGCCTCGGCCCTCGACAGCGTCGGCGCCGGGCACCTCGCCGACCGACCGGGCTACCGCCTCTCCGGGGGTGAGAAGAGGTCCGCCGCCATAGCCGCCGTCCTCTCCATGGACCCGGAAATCCTCCTCATGGACGAACCCAGTTCTGGCCTCGACCCGAAGAGCCGGAGGGCGCTGATAGACCTCCTGGCGGGTTTCCCCCACACGCGCCTCATCGCCGCCCACGACCTGGACCTCGTCCTGGACGTCTGCCCGCGGACGATAGTGCTGCACCGGGGAGAGGTGGCCGCTGACGGGCCTACGGTTGAGATCTTCCGCGACAAGGTCCTGCTGGAAAGGTGCTCCCTGGAGCCCCCGCTGTCGCTGCAGGGCCCCACGGCGGGCGCCGGGCGGTGGATAACGTGACCTTTCGGCGGGGCCCTGTCAATCCCCGTGTTCGATGGTCACCACCAAGTCGGTGATCCTGTCGCCGCCGGTGATGTTCAGGTCCATGGGGCAGGCCGAGACGGCGCAGACCAGGTTCATCAGGGCCCTGAAGGTGATGCGGTCGCCGGCCTTCGAAAGGACCGGCAGGTGGACCAGTTCACCGCCAGGGCCGACGGCGGTGTTCTCGAAGATGTTCAAGGGGTCGGGTATCTGCGCCCTGGAGAGCCCCCAGGGGGCCAGGACCTCCTCGAAGTTGGCCACGCAGCTTCTATGGTCCTCCACGCCGTAGTCGACGAGGTAACGCTGCTCGTCGCAGGCCGGGATGAGCATGTCGTGGGTTCCGACGGTGTCCTCGACGATCTCCATCATGGGCCTGCGGAGGTTGGTCCTGAGGGCGTCGCCCACCCTGAACTTTATCGAGTGCAGCCCGAGCCTGGTGTGGGAGGGCGACAGTTTTTCCGAGAGGTCGTCGGCGTTGAAGGCCACCAGGTCGCCGATCTGCCCGCCCTCCACGTCGGTGACGGTGAAGAATCCGCCCTTTCGGACCGCGAAGGCCCGGGCGTAACCGGCGGGTACCAGTATCTCCTCGCTGCGTCCCTTTTCAGCGCCCATGGGGATCATTCCTCTCCTTTAAATTGGCGGGGGAGCGGCCCCCCCTGATAAGCAAGGATATCACGTCGCCCAGCCCCGACGTCCAGCCGTATGGTCCAGCAGGTAGTCCACGGCTTCTAGGTAACCCGTCCACCCCCGGCCCTTGAAGGTCGCGACGCAGGCCTCGCGGATGTAGGAGACCCGGCGGAAGGCCTCCCTCTTGTCGGGGTCGCTCAGGTGAACCTCCACCGTGGGTAGGCCCACGGCCCTCACCGCGTCGAGGAGGGCCACGCTGGTGTGGGTGTAGGCCGCCGGGTTGAAAACAATCCCGTCGAAGCCGTCGGCGGTTTCCTGGATGTAGTCCACCAGGGTCCCCTCGTGGTTGCTTTGGCGCACCTCGACATGGACGCCCCTCTGCCGGCAGTGTTCCTCGATGGCGGCCACGATCTCGCCGTAGCTCTTTTCGCCGTAGATCCCGGGCTCCCTGGTCCCGAGGAGGTTCAGGTTCGGCCCGTTAAGCACCAGTATGCGCATGGAATTCCTCCAGGATCGCCCGGGCGGCCGGCAGCACCCCCCGGGAGGCGTCTATCCTCGCGTCGGCGGTCTCCCCGTAGAGGGGTCGGCGCTCCTCGTAAAGCCTGCCCAGGTCTTTTGACAGGGGGCGGCCCTCGCGGGGGAGGTCCGCCAGGGGTCGGTCGAGCCAGTAGACCCGGCCGTTCCGGCGGAGGGCCGCCCGGTTCGCCCCGCTCAGGACGGCGCCCCCGCCGGTGGCGATGACGGACCCGCTCTCACCGGAGACTTTGCGCACGACCTCCTCCTCGATCCGGCGGAAGGCCCCCTCCCCGTCGCGCTCGATGAGGTCCGCCGGGTCCCGCCCCGTCAGCTCTCTCACCATCTCGTCGGTGTCCAGCCTTTTCCGGCCCGTTTCAAGGGCGACCCGCTCGGCTACCGAGGTTTTGCCGCTGCCCGGCATCCCCACCAGGACGATGTTTTCCACCGCACGGAGCAGGGCGGCATGGATCTCTTCGCTCTTCTCCGGGGGGATATCCCTGCCGAGGAAGGTTTCCGCCGCGAGCCGCCCCTGCTCGACGAGCATGGGCAGGCCGCAGGAGCAGGGGATCCCCCGCCGCCGCGCTTCCTGCAGGAGCCCGGTCCTCAGGGGGTTGTAGATGAGGTCCACCACGGCCTCCAGGGCCGTGAAGACCCCCAGGCCCAGCGGCGCCTCGTCGGCCAGGGGGTGCATGCCGACGGGGGTGGCGTTCACCAGGACCCGGGCGTCGGCGTGGCGGTGAATGTTGCCATAGTTGTCAGGCCCGGAGCGGGAGACCTGGACCACCGCCCCCGCCCCCAAGTCTAGGCAGGCGAGGGTGACCGTCCGGGCGGCGCCGCCGGAGCCCAGCACCAGGACCTTTTTGCCCGCCGGGTCGATGCCGGCCCGCCGGAGGAGGTAGAGGAAGCCGCCGTAGTCGGTGTTGTCGCCGTGTATTTTCCCCTCGCCGTCGAAGAGGAGGAGGTTCACGTTCCCCAGGCGCCGGGCGGTCTCCGTCAGGGTATCGCAAAGGGGGAGCACCCTTTTCTTGTAGGGGATGGTCACGTTGAGCCCCGCCAGGCCACCGCCCCGCAGGAAGGGTTCCACCCCGACGGGAGGCACCTCGAACAGCCGGTAGTCGTCGATGCCCAGTTCCCTGTAGATCATGGGGGAGTGGCTGTGGCCCAGTTTCTCCCCCAGAAGCCCGTAGCGCATCGTCAGATCTCCCTGTAGCTGCCGAGGAAGTCGAAGAGGCGCCCCGAGGAGGCGCACTCGCCCAGGGCCCGCACCACCTCGTCGGACCAAACCGAGGCCTCCAGGTCGATGAAGAACAGGTACTCCAGGTCGTTGCCGGCGATGGGGCGGCTTTCCAGTTTGACCAGGTTGAGGTCCAGCGCGGCGAACCGGGCGATCACGCTGTAGAGGGATCCCGACGTGTGGGGCAGGGTGAGCATCAGGCTCACCCGGTCCGACCCGGGGTAGATCTGCAGTTCCCTGGCGACGCAGATGAAGCGGGTGTCGCCGGTCCCCCCGCCCTTCGCAGGGCCGCACCCCTCGGCGGGGGCGTGGAGCCGGGTGCTGCGCACGATGTGGAACCCGTGGCGGTGCAGGAGTTCGTAGACGGCGTCCATCGAACCGCCGGTGCCGTTCTCGATGGGCAGGACGCCGAAGTCGCACAGCCCCTGGGCCACCGCCTGGAGCACCCCCTCGAAGTTGCGGAAGTAGAAGACCTCCGGCATGGAGAAGAAGCGGTCGCAGGCGGCCTGGGAACAGGACCCCTGCTCCCCGGGGCAGGCGACGGTGGCCCGGCGGGGAAAGCGGGGCGCCGTTTCGGCGACGGCCCTTTTGATGCGCCGCCCCAGTTCTGTTTCCCCTTCTCCGAGGGCTGCCTGGTAGGAGCGGCTCAGGTCGAACATGACCGAGTAGAGCAACCGGAGGTATACGTCCAGGGGCTCCCCGGCGCGCTTGCCCACGCGGGTCAGGATCTCCCGTTCCCGGCCCGCGTCGAGGACGGGGATCCCCTGTCTCTGTTTTTCTCCGCCGATCCGGCCGCAAAGGTCCATTCTCAGGCAGACCAGGTCGGTGATCTCCTCGTCCAGCCGGTCGATCTCAGCCCTCAGTTCAGTCATTCCCATGGTCCTTTCCCCCTTAGTCCGTTACAGTATGCTGTCCAGCAGAACGATGCCCGCGACGGCCTCCACGCAGGGGACGACCCGCAAAACGATGCAGGGATCGTGCCTTCCGGGCACGTGGATCGTCCTTTCCTTCATGGCGGCGAGGTCGACGGTCTTCTGCTCCATGGCTATGGATGAAGTCGGTTTCACGGCCACGCGGAAGACCAGGGGCATGCCGGTGGTGATCCCGCCCAGGATCCCCCCGTGGTGGTTTGTCCCGGTGACCACCCGCCCGTCCTTCAGGCGGTAGGGGTCGTTGTGCCGGGAGCCCCTTATCCCCGCCGCGGCGAACCCCGTGCCGAACTCGACCCCTCGCAGGCCGGGGATGCCGAAGAGCGCCGCGGCGAGCCGATTCTCCATGCCGCCGAATATGGGGTCGCCTATCCCCGCCGGCACGCCGAGGGCGGCGCACTCCACGACGCCGCCCACGCTGTCGCCCTCGGCGGCTGCCGCGAAGATCTCCCTTTCCATGGCCTCCGCCCTGGCCTCGTCGAGGACGGGGATCCGGCGGGTCGCGGGCAGGGCGAGGTCGCCCGCGGTCACGCCCGTCGGGTGGAAACGCCTGTCCCTGGCGGAGCCCACCTGTTCGGCATGGGCCCCCAGGTGGACGCCACGGCGCTTCAGGATCTGTATCGCCACCCCCCCGGCGACGCAGAGGGGGGCCGTCAACCGGCCGGAAAAATGCCCGCCTCCCCGGGCGTCCTCGTACCCCCCGTACCGGAGGCGGGCCGGGTAGTCGCAGTGGGAGGGGCGGGGTGCCGTTGCAACCTCGCGGTAGTCCTCCGGCCTGGCGTCGGTGTTCTCAATGACCGCGCAAAGGGGGGCGCCGCAGGTGCGGCCCCCCGCGAGCCCGGAGAGGAAGCGGGGCTCGTCCTTTTCGACGCGGGGCGTCGAAAGGGGTCCTCCGCCGGGGGCGCGCCGCCTTAAGAAGGACCGTAGTTCATCGAGGTCGACCTCCTCGCCCGCGGGCAGGCCGTCCATCACGACCCCGACGGCCGGCCCGTGGGACTGACCGAACAGGGAAACCCGGAGCTTCTCACCGATCATCGATGACATCGCAATCTCCCCCCAAACTTCGGTAATCCTGGAAAAAGGAAGGGTAGGACTTGTTCACCGCTTCCGCACCCAGGAGGACCGTCTCGTTGCGGCAGCCCAGGGCCGCGACGGCCCCTGCCATGGCGATGCGGTGGTCGCCCCGGCAATCCACGACGCCTCCCTCCAGAGGGGCGCCCCCCGTCACCTCGAGGCGGTCGGATCCCTCCCGGGCGTCGCCGCCCAGGGCTCTTATCATCGAAGCGGTGCTCTCGAGCCGGTCGCTTTCCTTGAGCCTGAGGCGCGCCGCCCCCTCGAAGAGGGTCTTCCCCCGGGCGAAGGAGGCCGTCACGGCCAGGACGGGGATGAGGTCGGGGATCTCCCTGGCGTCGATGGCCCCGGCCCCTTCGAGGGGTCCGCCGGTGACACCGAGGGCGCCGCCCTCCCACCGGACGGACGACCCGAACCGGCGGAGAAGCCCGGCCACGGCCTTGTCCTTCTGGGCCGACGAGGGCGAAAGCCCCAAGCAGCGCACCTCGCCGCCCAGGGCGCCCCCGGCCAGGAAGAAGGCCATGTTGGACCAGTCCCCTTCTATAGTCACTTCTCCCGGCGACCGGTAACCCTCACCCGGAGGGACGAGAAAATCCCCGGCCGCGGCGGCCGCCGGCACCGAGAAGTCCCGCAGGGTCTCCAGGGTCATATCGACGTAGCCCGAGGATTCGAGCGGCCCTAGGAGGCGGACCGAGCCGCCCCCGGGCAGGAGGGGCAGGGCGAGGAGCATCCCCGAGACGAACTGGGAACTGACGTTCCCCGGCAAGGAGTATTCGCCCGAACGCAGCCGTCCCTTCAGCGCCAGGGGCAGGCTGTCCCGGTCGGCCGCCACACCCCCTTCCCGTAGCGACGCGACCAGCGGCCCGATGGGCCGCTCCGGCAGGCGGCCGGCGCCGACGAAGCGCCCGCCCCGACCCAGGGCCGCCGCCACGGGCAAGAGGAACCGCAGGGTCGACCCGCTTTCACCGCAGTCCAGGAGGGGGTCCTCCGGCGGGCCCTGCGCCGGGGTCACCACGAAGGCGCCGTCTTCCCGGGAAAAGGACGCCCCCAGGGCCTCGAGGCAGCGCTGGGTGGCCAGGACGTCCTCGCCGGCCCGGTCCCGCATCACCAGGCGGGTGGGCCCGTCGGAGAAGGCCGAGGCGATCATCGCCCGATGGGCGTGGGACTTGGAGGGTATGGCATCGATGAGGCCCTTCAGCCGGCCCGGGCGGCAGACTACCCGCATGGCGCCCCCTCCACTCCGAGGGAGAGTATCTTCGGCAGTTCTCCCACCCCGACTGGGTGGAGGAAGCACTCTCCCACCCTCCGGGGCATCACCAGGGTGATCTCGTCGCCCCGGCGCTTCTTGTCGGCCAGGGCGGCCTCGGCCAGGCGCTCCGCTGAGTAGGGGCAGGCCGTGGGGAGGCCCATGGCCCCGAGGGCCGACGCGATCCTCGGCGCCGTACCGGGGGCGCAGAGTCCCATCGCCTCGGCGGCCCTGGTGATGACCAGCATGCCCAGCCCCACGGCCTCCCCGTGGCGGAGGGTGTAGCCGCTCAGCCTCTCGGCGGCGTGCCCCACGGTGTGTCCGAAGTTCAGAAGCCGGCGGGGGCCGAGGTCGGTCTCGTCGCGGCCCACGATCTCGGCCTTCCGCAGCACGCAGGAGGCCACAACATCCTCCCATATCGCGGGAAGCCCTTCCTCCAGGCGACGGAAAAGGCCCTCGTCGCCGAGCATGCCGTACTTGAGGCATTCCGCCCCGCCGGAAGCCAGTTCTTCCTTTGGCAGGCTCAGGAAGGTGGAGCAGTCGCAGAGCACCAGTTCGGGCTGCCGGAAGGCGCCGGCCAGGTTTTTCCCGGCCGAGAGGTTCACCCCCGTTTTCCCGCCCACCGAGGAGTCCACCGCCGCCAGCAGGGTGGTCGGTACCTGGATGTAGGGGATGCCCCGCTCGTAGACGGCCGCCGCGAAACCCGCCAGGTCCCCGACGACCCCGCCGCCGAGGGCGACAATGAGGTCCGTCCTGGTGAAGCCCTCTTCCCCCAGTGACTCCAGCAGGAGGTTGAGTCGGCCCATGGTCTTCGACCCCTCGCCCGGGGGGATGGCGTGCCGCACCACCCGGAAACCGGCCCGAGCGAGGGAGGCCGCCGCGGTGTCGCCGTAGAGGAGGTCCACCGTCTCGTCGGTGACCAGCGCCGCCGAGCACGGGCCGTGGAGCGGGGAAAGGTTTTCACCGATGCCTCTCAACAGGTCCCAGCCTATCAGGACCTTGTAAGGCCGTCCCGTTTCCACCCTTACCTCTATTACGGCCATCACTTCGCCCCCCCGGTGGTGGAGACCTTCCTCTTGCACTCGCCGCCCTCCCTGAGGAGGTCGAGTAGGGCGGTGACGCTGCCTTCTTCCAGGGCATCGACGTACCGTGAAAGCCTCAAGACCAAGGCCTTCAGTTCCCCGGCGAGGTTGCGCCGGTTCTCCAGGAAGATCTCCGACCACATCTCCTCGTTCAGGCCCGCCACCCTGGTCATGTCCCGGAAGGTGCCGCCGAAGAATTCCCGCCGAGCGATGGAGGCGCCCTTGACGTAGGCGTTAGCGATGACGTGGGGGAGCTGGGAGGTGAAGGCGACCATCCGGTCGTGTTCCTCCGCTGGGCAGGTGTGGATGCCGCCGAAGCCGCAGGCGAGGAAGAATTCCGTGAGCATGGTCATCACGGCCTCCGGCGTGCCCGGGGAGGGAGTGAGGATCATCGGGGCGCCGGCGAAGAGGTCCTCGCTGGAGGCCCGGTAACCCCACTCGGCCCTCCCGGCCATGGGGTGGCCGCCGACGAAATGGAAACCCTGCCGCCGGGCGATGGGGGCGACGGCGTCGCAGACGGGCGCCTTGATGCCGCAGAGGTCGGTGACGCAGCAGCCCTTCTTCAGTTCCTGGGCGTGGTCGGCGATGAACTTCACCGAGACCGACGGGTAAAGGGCCACCAGCAGGAGGTCGCAGGCGGACAGGCCTTCCTCGTCCAGCACGCCGTCGATGGCGCCCTCCTCGAGGGCCGCCCGCTCCGTCGAGGGGTCCGCGTCGAGCCCCAGGACCCGGTGAGGGGTGAAACGCCCCGCCGCCTTGGCCATGGAGCCCCCGATGTGGCCCAGGCCTGCCACTCCGACGATCATGATGTCATCGCCGCCGTGCCGGCCAGGACGGCCTGGAAAACGAGGTCCGCCGCCTTGGCCAGGTCGTCGAAGGCTTCGGGCGTCAGGGACTGGGGGCCGTCGCTCAGGGCGTGGGGCGGGTCGTTGTGCACCTCGATGATTAGGCCGTCCGCCCCAGCGGCGATGGCCGAAAGGGACATGGGCCGGACGAGGCTCGCCATGCCGGTGGAATGGCTGGGGTCGATCACCACCGGCAGGTGGGACAGTTGCTTCAGCACGGGCACCGCCGACAGGTCCAGGGTGTTGCGCGTGGCGGTCTCAAAGGTGCGGATACCCCGCTCGCAGAGGATCACCTGCTCGTTACCCCCCGCCATGATGTACTCCGCGCTCATCAGCAGTTCCTCCAGGGTGTTGGAAAAACCCCGCTTGAGCAGGACGGGCTTCCTCAAGGTTCCCAGGACGCGCAGCAACTCGTAGTTCTGCATGTTCCTGGCACCGACTTGGAATACATCCACCCCGTCGAAGAAGGGCAACTGGCCCTGGTCCATGATCTCCGTGACGATGGGCAGCCCCGTCTCCTCCTTGGCCAGGAGCAGCAGCCGGATCCCCTCCGCGCCGAGGCCCTGGAAGGAGTAGGGCGAGGTCCTGGGCTTGAAGGCGCCGCCCCGGAGCATACCCGCGCCGGAACGCTTCACCGCCCGGGCCACCTGGAGGATCTGGTCTTCCGATTCGACGGAGCAGGGCCCCGCGATGAGGACCGGCTTCCCGCCGCCGATGGTGACGCCGCCCACGGTGATCACCGTGTCTTCCGGATGGAACTTGCGGTTGGCGTTTTTGTAGGGTTCCTGGACCCGCTTGACATCCTGCACAATTTCCATGGACCGGATCAGGTCGATGTCCAGCCGGGCCGTGTTACCCACAAGCCCCAGGATGGTCTTCACCACCCCCTTCGAGACGTGCACCTGGAAACCGAAACTTTCCAGCCTCTCGATCAGTTGCCGTACCTGCTCCTCTTTCGCGCCGTCCTTTATCAATACGATCATGTCGCCATCTCCAGACTTCCGGGGATTTTTATATAAAAAAAGGTCCCGCGGCGTCGACCGCAGGACCTTTTGTTGTCTGGCTTTGAAGAAGGGGAAAACGGATGAATATCAGGGGTCCTTGTCAGTCAGGCGCCAACATGCTGTACCTACGTAGTAGGTATAGCTGCAATAGGCGTAATACCTGACCGAACGAACGGAACGAAGGACCAGGGACATCAGCCGCACCTCTTTTACCGCTCTTTGGAAAATTTGCGTTAAGATACCACGCCGCCGCCGCCCCTGTCAAGCGCACCTTTCACCTCCACCGGTGCGGAGTGTGTATGCACCGTAGCCTCTTGGGGGATATAATGAAGCCACGGTGCGGGCGATGGAGCACGGCCCGCCCGCGGAGGTGGTTGGGACGATCACGATCTACGGGTGCGGGGCCCTGGGCGGCCGCCTCGCGGTGCAATTCCACGAGGCGGGGGTGCCCGTGCAGTGCCTGTCACGGCCGGGGGCCCATCTCGAGAGCATCAAGGCCCGGGGGCTCCTTTTCAGGGACGGCGCCGGCGGGACGCGGAGGGTCCCCTTGCGGGTTTACGACGACCCTTCGGAGTGTCCCCCCGCCGAGTTGCTGGTGGTACTGGTCAAATCGTGGCAGAACGCCGACGTGGCGGGGAACCTGCCGGGGCTTTTGAAGGACGATGGTTTCGCGCTGACCCTCCAGAACGGCCTGGGGAACGTGGAGGCCCTGCGGGACCACGTACCGGGGGGGAGGTTCCTCGCCGGGTCGATAACCTACGGTGCCTACAGGCCGGAGCCCGGGGCCGTCTTCAGCGGCGGCGACGGCCTCATCCGTTTCGCTCCCGTCACGCCCGGGATGGACGCCCGGGGGGCGCTCGGGCTCTTCAGGGAGGCCGGGTTCAACGTCGAACTCGACGAGGAGCCCTGGCGGGCGATATGGGCCAAGGTGATCGTAAACGCCGGCATCAACCCCGTGGCGGCGCTGACGCGGTACTCCAACGCCCAGACCCTGGCCTCGCCCTTCGCCAGGAAGGTCGCGGAAACCCTCTGCCGGGAGGCGGTCTCCGTCGCCAACGCGTCGGGCCTGGACTTTGACGCCGACGAGGAGTGGGCCGGCCTCCAGGAGATACTCAGGCAAACGTCAGGCAACAAGCCGTCGATGCTCCAGGATATCGAGGCGGGGAACAGGACCGAGATAGAGGCCATCAGCGGTGAGATCATGAGGCGGGGCGCGGCGGCCGGCCTCGAAACGCCCTTCACGACCACCCTCTACAACCTCGTGAAGGCCCTGGAGGCAGGCTCTGCCGCCGGCTTCGGCGGCCAATGACGGAGGGCCGCGGTCGGGCCTGAGAAGGAAGGATCGTTATGGCGGCATCGATAATCACGAAAAAGGACGCTTCCGCAGGGCTCAAGGCCGCCCTTGCGGCCTACGGGGTCTGGGGCCTGCTCCCGATCTACTGGAAGCTTTTGAGCGACGTGCCGGCCCTGGCCATCCTGGCTCACAGGATCGTCTGGTCGCTGGTCTTCGTGGCGGCGATCATGGTCCTCCAGGGCAACCGGAAGGAACTGGCGGCGGGCTTCCGGAACGCCCGCGTGGCGGCGCTGCTCTTTTGCAGCAGCCTTTTCATCGCCGGCGACTGGTTGCTATTCATCTGGGCCGTCAACACAGACCAGGTGCTGGCAACGAGCCTGGGTTACTACATCAACCCCCTGGTCACGATCCTCTTCGGTTTCGTCTTCTTCCGCGAGAGGGTGGGCAGAGTCCAGTGGCTCGCCATCGCCATCGCGGCAGGGGGGGTGCTGTACCAGGTCGTCCTTCACGGGAACGTCCCCTGGGTGGCCCTGGGACTGGCGCTGACCTTCGCCTTCTACGGCCTCATCAGAAAGAAGGTGGTCATCGACTCCCTGCCGGGTCTTTTCGCCGAGACGGTCTACCTATCACTGCCGGCGCTGCTCTTCCTGGTCCTCGGCGATGTCCGCTATACGGGGACCTTCATGGCCGGCGACGTGGGTATGGACCTTCTCCTGGTCTCGACGGGCGTGGTGACATCGCTGCCGCTGCTCTGGTTCGCCTACGGCGCGCGAAGGCTGAAGCTGATAACCGTGGGCTTCCTTCAGTACATTGCCCCAACGCTTCAATTCTTCCTCGGGGTCTGGGTGTTCCATGAACCGATGGACTTCCCCACGCTGGTAACCTTCGTCTGCATCTGGATCGCCCTGGGGCTCTATTCCTGGGGGAACCTGGCGGTCTGGAAGAGGGAGCAGGCCCTGCTCGAGTCCGAGGCCGGCCCCGGCGGCGAAGCGTAGGAGAGCGCCCGTTTTTTTGAAAAATACTTCATGGCGGGAGGGTTTTAAATGGATCTGACGGAGAAGTCGAGAAGGGTGCCCGAGAAGATCCTCCTCGGGCCCGGTCCCACGCCCGTCGAGGGGAGGATCCTCAGGGCCATGGCCGAGCCGACCCTCGGCCACCTGGACAGGGATTTCGTCGCCATCATGGACGAGACCAGGGACCTCCTCAGGATGGTCTTCCAGACGGGCAACGACCTGACGGTGGCCATGTCGGGCACCGGCAGCGCCGGCATGGAGACGGCCTGCGTGAACATGATCGAGCGGGGCGACAAGGCCATAATCTGCTCTCACGGCGTCTTCGGCTCCCGGATGCAGGACGTGGCCGGCCGATGCGGCGCCGAAGTGGTCGAGGTCAACGCCCCGATGGGCAGGCCCATTGACCCCGGTGATGTCGAAAGGGCCGTCAAGGCCAACCCCGACGCCAAGTTCCTGGGGATAGTCCACGCCGAGACCTCCACCGGGGTGCTCCAGCCCCTCGACGAGATCGCCAACCTGGCCCACATGGCGGGTATGTTCATGATCGTCGACGCCGTGACGTCCCTCGGCGGCATGGAGGTCCCCGTGGACCGACTCGGCCTTGACATGGTCTACAGCGGCAGCCAGAAGTGCCTCGGCTGTCCCCCGGGGCTGGCGCCGGTGACGGTGGGACCCAGGGCGGTGGAGCACATCAAGGGGAGAAAGACCAAGGTCCAGAGCTGGTACCTGGACCTGACGATGATCATGCGCTACTGGGGGCAGGAGAGGTTCTACCACCACACCGCCCCAGTCAACATGATCTACGGGCTCAACGAAGGCCTGAGGGTCATCGCCGAAGAGGGGCTCGAGGCCCGGTTCGCCCGCCACAGGAAGAACGCGGAGTCCCTCTGGGCGGGGCTGGAGGCCCTGGGCCTGGAACTTCTGGTGGAGCCCGCCTACAGGCTGCCGAGCTTGACGTCGGTGAGGATGCCCGTAGGGGTGGATGAAGCCGTCGTCAGAGGGAGGCTCATGGAGGAGTACTCCATCGAGGTGGGTTCCGGCCTCGGCGACCTCAAGGGGAAGATCATAAGGATAGGGCTCATGGGCAGCGGCTCCAGCAGGAAGAACGTGGTCCTCCTGCTGTCGGCCCTGGGGGCCGTCCTTTCAGGGGAAGGTTTTGCCAACGACGTCGGGGCGGCCATCGAAGAGGCCCTGGCGGTCATCGACGGATAGACGAAAGGGGAATGGTGATGGAGGGCAAGGACAAAACCGTCAGGGTCGCCGTGGTGCAGGCGGCCCCGGTGATCATGGACAGGCAGGGGACGCTGGAAAAGGCCTTGGGCCTCATGGAGGACTGCGGCAGGGAGCACGCCAGGATCGTTGTATTCCCGGAGGCCTTCATCCCGGCCTACCCCAGGGGGCTCACCTTCGGGGCCGTGGTGGGCAGCCGCTCGCCCGAGGGGAGGAAGGACTTCCGGAGGTACTTCGAGAACAGCGTGGAGGTGCCCTCGGAGACAACCCTGGCCCTGGGCGAGGCCGCGAAAAAGTACGGGGCCTACCTGGTGATGGGCGTCATCGAGCGCGAGGGGGGGACCCTCTACTGCACCATCCTATACTTCGGGCCCGACGGCAGGCTCCTCGGCAAGCACCGCAAGTTGAAACCCACGGCGTCGGAGCGCCTCATCTGGGGCGAAGGCGACGGCAGCACCCTCACCGTCCTCGACACCCCCTACGGCAAGATGGGAGGGCTCGTCTGCTGGGAGAACTACATGCCCCTCGCCAGGGCGGCCATCTACGGCAAGGGGACGACCATCTACCTCGCCCCGACGGCCGATTCAAGAGAGGAGTGGCAGGCCTCGATGAGGCACATAGCCCTGGAGGGCCGGTGCTTCGTCCTTTCGGTTAACCAGTACGTCCATAAGTCGATGTACCCCGAGGACCTGGCATGCTACGCCGAACTGGAGGGGCAGCCCGACATCATGTGCCCCGGCGGGAGCGCCATCATAGGCCCCCTCGGCCAGTACCTCGCCGGGCCCGTCCGCGACCGCGAGGAGATACTCTTCGCCGACCTCGACATGGGCCTCATCGCCGAAAGCCGTTACGACTTCGACGTGGTGGGGCACTACGCCCGCCCCGATGTCCTGAGGCTCATTGTCAACGAGAAGCCCTCGCTGAGCGTATCCTACGTGGAGGGAGACCCGGGGTGCGCGAAGGATTGACGGGTTCGGGCAGGCCTTCGTCGAGGATCTGGGCCCCGGCCGTCGCCGCGGCGGTCCTGCTCGCCTGGGCCGCGGCGGCCCACCCTTCGGCGGACCCGACCATACTGGCCCCCAAGGAGACGACCCTGGGCAGCCCCTTCCTGGTCTACATCTCCTCGGCGGAACCCCTCGAGGAGGTCCGTCTCTTTTGGGAGGGCAAGGAAATGGCCCTGGAGATGGAGGCCGTCGGTGAGGGCTGCGAGGCCATGGCGCTGCTGGGGACCGATGTGGGCGGTTCGAAACCGGGGGTGAAGACCCTGGACATAGGTTACTCCCGGGGAGGCGAAAGGGCCTCGGTCTCGAGGCAGGTCAGGGTGGCCGACGTGGAGTATCCTTCGGAGAAATTGACCTTGCCCGAGACGATGATCACACCCCCGAAGGAACTCCTGGAGCGGATTGGTCGGGAACGGCATGAATCCGCCCGGGCCCTTTCCACGGTGACACCGGCCAGGCTGTGGGCCATACCCATGGTCCGGCCCGTCGGAGGCGTCATTACCAGCCCCTACGGTTTCAGGAGGATCCTGAACGGCCAGCCCCGGGCCCCCCACAGGGGCGTGGACTACCGCGCCGCCGAGGGCACCCCCGTCAAGGCGGCCGCCGACGGCACGGTGGTCCTATCGGCGGACCACTACTTCGCCGGGCGATGCGTCTATTTGGACCACGGCGGGGGAGTGGTGTCGGTCTACCTTCACCTCTCGAAACGGCTGGTGGAGGAGGGCGACGTCGTTTCAGCGGGGGATGTGATCGGGCTCAGCGGCAGGAGCGGCAGGGTCACGGGGCCCCACCTTCACTTCGGCCTCTGCCTGCAGGGCATGATGGTGAACCCGGAGCCCCTCCTGGGGAGGTAGGGGCTGCCTTCGGACTCACCGCGCCTCCCGGGCCGCTTCTTCAAGGGAACCCATGAGCTCCTCCCACCGTTCCAGCATCGGGGGGAGCTTTTTTTGCAGGTCCGCCCGTTCCAGCAGCAGGTTCCTGATCCTTTCCGGGTCGGCCAGGGTTTCAGGTTCGGAGAGGGACCGGTCAATGGCGGCGATCCTCTCCTCGGCCTTTTCTATCCCCGCTTCGAGGGGTCCCAGGTCCTCGAGGTACTTCTTCCTGGCCCGGTAAAGCCTGTTCCTCCGCTCGGCCTCGAGCCTCTTCCTCTCCCGGGGGTCGGCCTCGGAGGCACCTTCAGAGGGGGAGCCGTCTCGGGGCGGGAGGTTTCCCCGGGCTTCTTTTTCAGCCCTCTTTTCTATGAAGTAGGAGTAGTTGCCCGGGTAGTCGCGGACCTTCTCCTCCCTTATCTCGATGACCCTGGTCACCAGGTCGTCCAGGAAGTCCCTGTCGTGGGAGACGATCACGATGGTGCCGCCGTAGCCGAGGAGGGCCTCCTGGAAGAGGTCCCTCGTGGCCATGTCCAGGTGGTTGGTGGGCTCGTCCAGGATCAGCAGGTTCGTCTCCCTGAGGAGGATCTTCAGCAGGGCCAGCCTGGACTTCTCGCCCCCCGAAAGGGCGCGCACCGGTTTTTCGATGTCGCCGCCGGAAAAGAGGAAGCAGCCGAGGAGGTTCCTCCGCTGGGGCTCCGTGCAGGGGGAGGGGGCGTTCCTTATCTCCTCCCAGACGGACCGGCCGTAATCGAGGTTTTCGGAGCTCTCCTGGGAGAAGAAGGCGCTTTTCACGTTATGTCCCAGGGTGACGCCGCCCCGGGTGGGCTTTTCCCGCCCGCTGAGCAGCCTAGTCAGGGTGGATTTCCCGGCGCCGTTAACCCCCACCAGGGCCACCCGCTCGCCCCGCCGGACGGTGAGGTCCACGCCGGAAAGGACGGTTTTTTCGCCGTAGGAGTGGCCCACGCCGACGGCCTTTATCACCTCGAGGCCGCTCCTGGGCGATGGCGGGAACCTCATGGAAACCCTCCGTGAGGGGTCTCCCGGGTCTATCCTCTCGACCTTCGCCAGCGAACGGACCCTGCTCTGGACCTGGGCGGCCTTCGATGCCTTGTAGCGGAAGCGCTCGATGAAGGCGACCGTCCTGGCGATCTCCTTTTGTTGTTCCCGGGCGGCCTTTTCGGCCGCCTCCAGTTCCAGGGACCGCTTCTGGATGTACTGGGAAAAGTTGCCCGGGTAGGACCTCGCACCGGCGCCGGAGACCTCCACGGTGGAGGTGGTGAGCTTGTCCAGGAACCGCCGGTCGTGGGAAACGGCCATCAGGGTGCCCCGGTAGGAGGCCAGGTACCCTTCCAGCCACTCCATGCTCTCCGTGTCGAGGTGGTTGGTGGGTTCGTCCAGGAGGAGGACATCGGGCCGGGAGAGCAGGATCGACGCCAGGGAAACCCGCATCTTCCACCCCCCCGAGAATTCGCCCGCCTCGCGGCCCAGGTCCTCCCGGCGGAAGCCCAGGCCATTCAGGACCTTGGCCGCCATGGCCTCGAAGCCGTAGCCGTCCAGGGCTTCGTAGGCGTGGACCAGCCTTTCGTGCCTTGCCAGGAGGCCCGCCCTCTCCCCGGGGCGGGTCCCCGGTTCGGAGAGCCTGTGGCGCACCTCGGAGAGCTCCCCCTCGACGCGGGTTATGCCGGCTTTGTCCTTGAGGAGTTGCAGCAGGGGGCCGTCGCCGACCTCGACGAGGTCCTGGGGGAGGTACCCCAGGCGCCACCGGGACGGGAGGGAGATCTCCCCCTCGTCGGGGGAGACCTCACCGGCGATAAGGCGGAAAAGAGTGGTCTTGCCGGCCCCGTTGTCGCCGACGACTCCCACCCGCGCCCCCGGGGGGACCGCCAGGGTCATCCTGTCGAAGACCCTCCGCCCCCCGAGGGTGAGGGTGACACGGGAGCAGCGTATCACGGTGTCACCGGGGCGTTTCCTCGAAGGGGTCGAAACCGGGCCGGTATATCAACACCGAGCAATGGGCGTACCGGGCGACGTTCGTGGTGGTGCTCCCCACCATCAACTGCGGTATGCCGCTGACGCTCTTGAAGCCTATGACGATCAGGTTGAAGTCGTTTTTTTTCGCCGTCTCGATGATGACCTCGGCGGAATTGCCCTGGGCGACCAGGATCTCGTGCTCATCCTTCGGCAGGTCGGGGTGCTTGTCCTCGGCCAGCTTGATGAGGTAGCGGATCTTCTTGCGGGCGCTCTCCTCCGCCTCCTTGGACCAGTCGGGGTTGACCCAGGTACCGTACCCCTTCCAGATGAGCGAGCTGGGAAGGACGTTGATGAAGGTCACTTCCGCGCCCAGGCGGTGGGCCAGGGTATGCCCGTATTCAATGAGGTGATCGGCCATCCTGGTCATGTCAACGCAGACAAGGATCTTCTTCAGCATGATGACCCCTCCTTTCTTTGGTCTTGTACAAGGATTATACGATAAGGATACCTTATACTGGTCACCACAGGTGTTGCAGCACCTGTACCGGAAGGAGGGTCCCCCGTGGGTCCGTCAAGCCTGTTCAACCACGTCCTCGGTCCCGTCATGCACGGCCCGTCGAGCTCCCACACGGCGGCGTCGTTCCATATCGGCAGGATCGCCCGGTCCGCCCTGGGAGAGAGCCCCGTCGAGGCGGACATCGCCTTCGATCCTGCCGGAGCCTACGCGGAGGTGTACCGGCAGCAGGGGAGCGACAGGGCCTTCGCCATGGGCATCATGGGCCGGGGTATAACCGACCCCGTTTACAAGAATGCCCTTGAGGCCGTCCGAGGAGAGGGAGTCGACCTCACCTTCACAATAAAATCCTTGAAGGACAAGGATCACCCCAACGCCGTGGAGGTGTTCCTCAAGGGCGCGTCGGGCAGGAAGGTCATCCTGGGCGCCCGGTCCGTGGGAGGCGGCGCCGTGGAGGTCACCTCCCTGGACGGCATCGGTCTCTCCCTGCGAAGCGACGCCTGGGACCTGGTGGTCCTCGCCGAGGAAGGCGCCTTGCCCTTGCTGAGGGAGGAGGCGGGGGCGCTGACCCTGGCCGGCTCCTCCCTCCGCGAGTGGGGCCACGAGGAGCTGATCGTTTTTCACGCCCCCTGCCTTGAAAAGCCCCCGGCGGGGCTGATCGAGGGGCTGCGCCTCGCCGGCGGCGTGAGGGAGCTGTGGCTCCTGGAACCTGTCTTCTTACCCTCCAAGGGGGAGCCCCTTTTCAGCGATGCCTCGGCGATGGTCTCCTACGCCGGGAGGGAGGGGGTGACCCTCGGCGAGGCGGGGTTGCGCTACGAGGCAGCGCTGCTGGGACTCTCCCGGGAAGAGGCCATGAACGAAATGAAGAGGCGTTACCGGGTAATGGAAGAATCCGTGAGAGCGGGGCTTTCCGGCGAAGGCCTGTCCATGAGGCTGATGGACCCCGTCGCCGAGGGCATCATGGAGGCCGAATCCCGGGGCGGCCTGGCCCTCGGGGGGCTTCACACCAGGGCAGCGGCAAGGGCCCTGGCCGCCATGCACGTGAATGCCTCGGGGGGGCTCGTCGTGGCCGCCCCGACGGCGGGTTCCGCCGGCACGATACCGGGCGTGGCGGTGACATTGAGGCAGGAGATGGGCCTCGGGGAGGAGGAGGTCGCCAAGGTGCTCTTCGCGGCCTCCTGCATAGGGCTGGTGATATCGAACAGGGCCACCTTCGCCGCCGAGGTGGCCGGGTGCCAGGTGGAGATCGGCGCCGCCGGGGCGATGGCCGCCGCCGGGGTGGTGGAGTACGCCGGGGGAAGCGCCGCCCAGGCCTGTGACGCCGCCGCCATATTCCTCCAGAACTGGATGGGTTCCGTCTGCGACCCTGTCCAGGGTTTCGTGGAGATCCCGTGCCACACCAGGAACGCCGTCGCTTCTTCCGAGGCCTTTGTTTGTGCCGACCTGATCCTGGGGGGGTACGTCAATCCCGTACCCCTGGATGAGACGGTCGACGCCGTCCTGTCGGTGGGCAGGATGCTCCCCAGGGAACTCCGCTGCACCACCCTGGGGGGGCTTTCGACCTGTCCCTCGGCGAGGGCGCTGAAGGCCGGGGGCGTGTGAGGCCCTTCAGGCGTAACGACGGATCTCCTCCAGGGTCTTCCTCTGCTTCACGGCGGGGCCCTGCTGCTTCGGGTAGCCGAGGCATACCAGGATATCCACCCTGGCGCCCCTGGAGAGCCCCAGGATTTTTTTGACGGCGCCCTGATCGAACCACCCCATGATGCAGCTGCCGACCCCTTCCTCGGCGGCCTGGAGGACGAGGTGTTCGCAGGCCATGCCGATATCGATCAGGGTGAAGTCGACGCCCTTGGCCAGGCCCCCCCAACGGGCGGTCGCCTTGGCCCTCTCCCTGATGACGGCGATGTGGACGGGGGCCTCCTTGGCGAAGGAGTTGATGAAGTGGAGCCCCGAGTAGGCCGCTTCGACGAACTCCCGCCGCCTCTGGGGGGTGTCGACCACGACGAAGCTCCAGGGCTGGGAGTTGCAGGCCGACGGGGCGAGCCGGGCCGCCTCCAGGCAGCGGTCGATGACCTCCCTGGGCACCGGGTCGCCCCTGTAGGAGCGGACGCTCTTTCTCTTCCTGGCGAGTTCCAGAAAAGCCATGGCCACCTCCGAAGGCTACCGTTTCTTTTTGTGGTTACCATCACAGCCTTGGGGTTCTCTTGTACCATTAAACGCACCGACCGGGCAAGGAGGCCTTGACGATGACGGGGTGGTTCTGCCCGATGCTGCTGGTGATAGCCGCCACCGGCGCCGGGACCCTCTTTTTGGTCCGGGGCGCCAGGCCGCTGGCCCGTAAAACCCTCAGGCTGGCGGGGCTCGCACTGCCCCTGGTCGTCTTCCCCCTGTGGGGGCCGGGGGCGTACAGGGCCTGCAACTTCGCCGCGGCGGGGGCTCTGGCCCTCCTCGAGGCCGCCAGGCTTCGCGGGGGCGGGGGCGGTTCCCTGCTGGCCCGCCTCGCCTCGCCCATCGCCAAAGAGGGGGAGGAAAAGGGGTTCTCCGGACTTTCCACGTACTTTTGGGGCGCCGCCCTGGCGTCCCTCGCTCCCGGAGGGATCGGGCCCGCCGTCACGGTCATGGCCAACCTCGGCGACCCCTGGGCTTCCATGGCCGGTTCCGCCTGGGGCGGGAGCC
>MWDE01000023.1 GCA_002070395.1 Synergistetes bacterium ADurb.Bin155 | reverse complement strand
CCTGGTAAGGGGGGTGAAGTCGTAACAAGGTAGCCGTACCGGAAGGTGCGGCTGGATCACCTCCTTTCTAGGGAGACTTACCCCTCACATCCAAGTGGGGGGCTCCCGCCGCTTCCGTCCTGCCTGTATATAGAACCCTCCTCCTGCCGTATGCGTGGGTTGAGAGGGGAACTGGACCTTGACAGCCGAATATGGATGGAGAAGATCAAAGAGGTTAAGGTACTAAGGGCGCACGGGGGATGCCTAGGCACCGACGGCCGATGAAGGGCGTGGCAAGCTGCGAAAAGCTTCGGTGAGGCGCAAGCGGCCTTTGACCCGGAGATACCCGAATGGGGCAACCTGGCTGGTGTAAAGACCAGTCACCCGCAAATGCGGGGGGAACCCGGCGAAGTGAAACATCTCAGTAGCCGGAGGAAGAGAAATCGAACTTTGAGATTCCCTGAGTAGTGGTGAGCGAAAGGGGAAGTAGCCTAAACCACGGGCGTGCAAGGCTGCGGCCGTTGCGTCCGTGGGGTTGAGGGGATGTCGAGGCGGCTGCCGCAGTGGCCGCGTGAAGTTACAAAACCTGTATCTAGCCGAACCGTGTTGGGAAAGCGGGCCATAGAATGTGAAAGCCACGTAGGCGAAAGAGACGGGACTTCACCGGACATACCCCGAGTAGGCCGGAGCACGTGGAATTCCGGTTGAATCAGGGCGGACCACCGTCCAAGGCTAAATACCGTTGGTGACCGATAGTGAAGCAGTACCGAGAGGGAAAGGTGAAAAGCACCCCTGGCGGGGAGTGAAAAGACCTGAAACCGTGCGCTTACAAGCAATCGTAGTCCGGCACCCAGCCCGGGGTATCAGAGCCCCTGGCTTGGCCTGGATCGGCCCTTGCCCCCATGGATCTGACATGGGTGGCGGTGGGTTGTGAAGGCGGCATTGAGGGGATAACTAATACCTTGCGCTGGGTGTCGGATGGCGGTGTGCCTATTGAAGAATGAGCCGGCGAGTTACGGTATGTGGCGAGGTTAAGGGCTTTGAGGCCTGGAGCCGCAGGGAAACCGAGTCTTAATAGGGCGAACTAGTCGCATGCTGTAGACCCGAAGCCGTACGATCTATCCATGGGCAGGTTGAAGCCTCGGTGAAACGAGGTGGAGGACCGCACCACCGGCTGTTGAAAAAGCCTTGGATGACCTGTGGATAGGAGTGAAAAGCTAATCGAGTACGGTGATAGCTGGTTCTCCCCGAAATGCATTTAGGTGCAGCCTCGTATAAAAAGAGTGGCGGGGGTAGAGCTACTGGATGGATGAGGGGGACTGGGGTCCTACCGATTTCAACCAAACTCCGAATACCGTTACTTGTAGATACGGGAGTGAGACTACGGGTGAGAAGGTTCGTGGTCTAAAGGGAAACAGCCCAGACCGACAGCTAAGGTCCCTAAGCCCGCGCTGAGTGTGACAAGGATGTGGGGGAGCCTGGACAGCCAGGAGGTTGGCTTAGAAGCAGCCACCCTTGAAAGAGTGCGTAACAGCTCACTGGTCGAGCGCCCCTGCGCCGATAATGTAGGGGGCTAAGCGCGGCGCCGAAGCTTCGGAACATGCATACTTAGGTGTGTGCGTAGTTGGTAGGGGAGCGTTCTGTACGGGGAGAAGTCGTGTCGTGAGGCGCGGTGGACTGTACGGAAGTGAGAATGCCGGCATAAGTAGCGAGAAACGCGTGGGAAACGCGTTCGCCGAATGCCCGAGGATTCCTGGGGAAGGTTAATCCTCCCAGGGTTAGGCGGGACCTAAGGTGAGGCCGAAGGGCGTAGCCGATGGACAGCAGGTAGACAATCCTGCCCCGCCCCGTAACCGTTACTACCGATGGGGTGACGCAAGAGGCTAGGTGCTCCGGGTGATGGAAAACCCGGTACAAAGGAGTAGGGGGACGGTCCAGGCAAACCCGGACTGTTATTAACCCTGAGACCTGACGTGGATCCGCCGTAATGGTGGAGAAGTCATTGAGGCCCTATTGCCGAGAAAAGCCTCTAGGGAGGGTATGGGGCGCCCGTACCTCAAACCGACACAGGTGGGCTGGCTGAGCAGGCTAAGGCGGACGAGATAACCCTCACCAAGGAACTCTGCAAGTTGACCCCGTAACTTAGGGAGAAGGGGTGCCGCGGCGGTGAAGTGTGTACATATGGAGCTGCTTGCGGTCGCAGAAACCAGGCCCAGGCGACTGTTTAGTAAAAACACAGGACTCTGCTGAAGGCGTGAAGCCGACGTATAGGGTCTGACACCTGCCCGGTGCTGGAAGGTTAAGGGGAGAGGTTATCCGGCACTCAGCTGATGTTGTCAGGAGTTGAAGCCATGTATTACGTGTATGTACTTGAGAACGAAGAGGGAGGCACGTACACGGGTTATACGCGGGACCTTCGTGAACGCATGAAGAGGCACGAGAATGGAGATACGAAGAGCACCAGGGGTAAGCGATGGACTCTGGTGTACTACGAAGCCTATTTCTCGAAAAAAGATGCCACGATGCGCGAACGCAGGCTCAAGAGATCCCACCAGGCCAGGAGATGGCTGAGGGAGCGGATAGCCAGTAGCATGGAAGAAGCTCTTAACGGCATTTGCTGAGTGCCGGAGAAGCTTTGAACCGAAGCCCCAGTAAACGGCGGCCGTAACTATAACGGTCCTAAGGTAGCGAAATTCCTTGTCAGGTAAGTTCTGACCTGCACGAATGGTGTAACGATCTGGGCGCTGTCTCGGTGGGGGGCTCGGTGAAATTGTGGTACCGGTAAAGACGCCGGTTACCCGTGGTGGGACGGGAAGACCCCGTGGAGCTTTACTGTATCCTGATATTGGGTCTCGGTATGTCATGTACAGAATAGGTGGGAGGCGTAGAAGGTGCGGCGTCAGCTGTGCTGGAGCCGTCGTTGGGATACCACCCTTGATGTACTGGGGTTCTAACCGCGAGTTCTGGAACGGACCGCGGGACATTGTCAGGTGGGCAGTTTGACTGGGGCGGTCGCCTCCTAAAGAGTAACGGAGGCGCGCGAAGGTCACCTCGAGGCGAATGGAAATCGTCTTTTAGAGTGCAAGGGTATAAGGTGGCCTTACTGTGAGACCGACGGGTCGAACAGTCTCGAAAGAGGGTCCTAGTGATCCGGCGGTACCGAGTGGAAGGGCCGTCGCTCAACGGATAAAAGCTACCCCGGGGATAACAGGCTGATCTTGCCCGAGAGTTCCCATCGACGGCAAGGTTTGGCACCTCGATGTCGGCTCGTCGCGTCCTGGGGCTGAAGCAGGTCCCAAGGGTTGGTCTGTTCGCCCATTAAAGCGGTACGTGAGCTGGGTTTAGAACGTCGTGAGACAGTTCGGTCCCTATCCACCATGGGCGCAAGTGGTTTGAGGGGAGCTGCTCCTAGTACGAGAGGACCGGAGTGGACGCACCTCTGGTGTACCGGTTGTGCCGCCAGGCGCATACGCCGGGTAGCTATGTGCGGAACGGATAACCGCTGAAAGCATCTAAGTGGGAAGCCGGCCCCGAGATGAGACCACTCGCCGCGACTAAAGCGGGTAAGGTATCACGGAGACTACGTGATTGATAGGCCAGAGGTGTAAGGGCTGCGAGGCCTTGAGCTGACTGGTACTAATTGACCGAGGCCTTAACCTCTTTGATCTGCTTCATCCATATAAGGGCCGTAAATCGTGAACCGTTAATCGTAAATCGTAAGAGCAAAACGTAAGAGCAAAACGTAAAAGCAAAACGATCAGCCTATGAATTTGACCTTGCGACTCACGACTCACGACTCACGACTCACGATTCACGGTACTTACGACTCACGATTTACGACTCACGACTCACGGTATTAAAAGGTTTTCGGTGGCCATGGCGGAGGTGACACACCCGGACCCATGCCGAACCCGGCAGTTAAGCCCTCCAGCGCCGATGGTACTGCCTCTTCGAGGGGTGGGAGAGTAGGACGCCGCCGGAAACCTTTTTTTCTTTTTTTATTTAGAGACCGGTGAAGGGTCATAGGGAACGGAAAAACCATCGATTCGATAACCCAGGGCCGGAGGCGTATGCCTCCGGCCCTTTTGTATGGTGCCATGAATCCTAAGTGCCGTGAACCGTGAATCGTGAACCGTGAATCGAAAGGTCAAATTCGCGGGCAAATTGTTTTGCTTTTACGATCTGCCCTTACGACTCACGACTCACGGTTTTCGATTCACGATTTACGGTTCTTCTGATTCACGGTTCCTATCCAACGGTCCCAAAAACTGCGTCGCCTTCGATGTCCCCAGCCTGTCGGCCCCCAGGGCCACGAGGATCTCCGCCGCCGCGTAGGTCCTGATCCCGCCGGAAGCCTTTATCCTTACTCTGTCGGAGGCAGCGGTCCTCAAAAGGGCCACGTGGTAAAAGGTGACGCCCCCCGCAAAGCCCGTGCAGGTTTTTACGAAATCCACGCCGGCCTGTTCGGCCAGCATCACCGCCGTGACCGCCTGGACGTCGTTCAGCAGGGGCATCTCGAGGATCACCTTGAGGATGGCCCCCCGGGAGGCTTCCCTCAGCGCTGAAAGGTCGTCCCGGAGGGCTCTCCTGTCGAGGGCCCTGGCGGCCCTGATATCCACCACGGCATCCACCTCGTCGGCCCCGTTGTCCAGGGCCCAGCGGACCTCGGCGGTCTTCACCGGTATCGGGGTGGCCCCCAGGGGGAAGGCCGCCACGGAACTCACCTTGACCGCGGACCCTGAGAGGAACCGCCGGGCATCGGGCACGCAGCTCAAGGGGACGCAGACCGAGGCGAACCCGAAGCGGACCGCCTCGTCGCACAGGGCTGCCACGTCCTCCACGGAGGCCCCGGCGGCGAGGAGGGTATGGTCTATGGAGCCCCGGACCCTCTCCGGCGAAGGGCGTTCGAAGAGCCCGGCCTCGGCCTTGGCAGCCTTTATCCTGGCCCGCTTGGAGAGCAGTTCAATGTCGGTCACGGCTATCACCCCTGCCTTATGCAGTCGCAGATATCCTCGTCGCGGCCGCACCCCGGCGCGAGGAGGACCTCGGTTATACTGACCCTGCCCTGCCTCTGTAGGTAAAGGAGCAACCCCAGCAGGGAGGAAGGCGATACGCCTATCTCGGCCGCCCTCGAGGTGATGTCCATCCGGCCGGGCACATCCTGGTCCCGCAGGATCTGGCGGCCCAGTATCTCGAGCCAGTTCTCGAAGAGGTCCTGGACTTCCGGCGTAGCCAGCGATGAAAGCTGGGCCGTCCTCGAGACGGCCTCCAGCACACGGGCCGCCGCCCTGGCGTAGTTCTCGCTGAAGACCCTTTCGTGATCACCCTTTGGATCGGTCATTTGCCGTCGGCCCCCCATCCTGTTCTTTTCTCCCAGGGGAAGATGCCTTTTTCGGGTCGCTTCGGGCATTCCTCTCTGGAAGACCAGACGCAATGATATCATAGACCCCGATGGCTTTGATGACCGTCCGTCGGGAGGTGACGACAGCCTTGAGGATCCTTCTTCTTGGTTTCGGCAACGTCGGGAGGGCCTTCTGCGAGATCGTCGAGGAGAAAGCCCCTCTTCTGAGGGATCTGTTCGGCGTCGAGGGCCGTTTCGTGGGTATAGCGACCCGTTCGAGAGGTTGCGTGAGCGACCCCGGAGGGATAGACATCGGTGCCCTCCTGAAAAAGGAATCCTCCACGGGCAGGCTCGGCCCGGCTCCCTCCCGGGGGGGGCGGGACGCTCCCTCGGCGGTAGAGATGGTCCAGGAGATGGATTACGACCTCCTCGTCGTCTGCACCTCCACCACCATCCAGTCCCCGGAAGAGCCGAAAAGCTTCATCTGCGGGGGGCTTCAGCGGGGCAAGGACGTGATCACCTCCAACAAGGGTCCTCTCTTCCTGGGGTACCGGGAGATACGGGACTTCGCCGCTGCCAATGGGGCCCTCTTCCTGTTCGAGGCGGCCGTCATGGGCGGCACCCCCTTCTTCTCCTTTGCGAGGCACTGCCTGACCGGGTCGGAAGTCCTCTCCTGCGAAGGCGTCATGAACACCACCTCCAATTACATCCTCGACCTCATGATCGCCGGGGCCTCCTTCGACGACGCCCTCCTCGACGCAAGGAGGAAGGGTTACGCCGAGGCGGACCCCACCTTCGACCTCGAAGGTTGGGACAGCGCCGTCAAAGCCTCGATCATCGCCCAGGTCCTCATGGGCGCGCCCCCCGTCCCCTTGGAGGACATCGAGGTCCAGGGGATAAACCAGATCAAGACCAGGCTGCTCCTGGAGGCGGCCCATTCGGGCGGAGCCCTCCGCCTCGTCTCCAGGGTGGAGAAGGGCAAGGACGGGGTCGCCATCACGGTCAGGCCCGAGGTGCTTTCGCCCTCCAACCCCCTCTCGCGGGTCCATGGGGCCACCAACGGGGTGCTCTTCCTGACGGACACGCTGGGGGAGATCTTCGTCGCCGGCGGCGGCATCGGCCCGAGGCACACGGCCTTTTCCCTGCTGAGGGACCTCATCGAGGTCGCCTGCTCGAGAAAGGGGGGTCGGGGATGCTGATCGTGGACCTTCACACCCACAGCACCTTCAGTGACGGCACCTTTTCCCCGGAAGCCCTGGTAGGGAGGGCCGCTAAAAGGCACGTGTCGATCCTGAGCCTCACCGACCACGACACGACCGCCGGCCTCGACAGGTTCCTGGCGGCCTGCGGCAAGAAGGGGATCCAGGGCATTACCGGGGTGGAACTGTCAGCCGAGGCTTCCTTCACCCTTCACATCATGGGTTACCGTATCGACAGCTCCTGCCCCGGGTTCCAGAAGAAGTTGGGGACCCTCCGCGAGAACCGCCGGGAGAGGAACGCCCTCATGGTCGAGAAGCTGGCCTCCCTGGGTCTGGCGATAAACCTCGGGGAGGTCGAGGCCGAATCGGGCGGCGAGGTGGTCGCCCGGCCCCACATAGCGAGGGTGCTGGTGAAGAAGGGCTACGTTCGCGATATAGCCTCGGCCTTCAACCGGTACATCGGGAGGGGGGGACCCGCCTACGTGGCCAGTGCCAGGCTCGCCCCAGAGCAATGCCTGGAGGCCATCGACGAGGCGGGGGGCGTCTCCGTGCTGGGCCACCCCGGCCTGATGGGCCTGGACGAGGACCACCTCTTCGCGCTCCTGGAAAGGCTAAGGGACCATGGTCTGTGGGGACTCGAGTGCTTTTCGGGCCACCACGGTTCGGGGGAGATCTACTACTGGATGAAGGTCGCCTCCCGGTTCGGCCTCTTCCCGACGGCGGGCTCCGACTTCCACGGCGTCGACCGCCCTGGGATGGACCTCGGCGTCGCCGTGACCGAGGGTCTGCTCCCTTGGGCGCGGCTGGGGGTCAGCATCTAGGCTCCTTCGAACCTCACCCTCTCGGGGTGGGTGTGGATGTTCATCCTGCCCTCCCTGATGAAGCTCACCAGGGTGATGCCCTCCTCCCTGGCCAGCGAGACCCCGGCGTCGGTCGAAGCGGAGACGCTTCCGAGAAGGGGTATCCCGGCCGCGACGGCCTTGGCGACCATGTCCCTGGGGAGCCTGCCGGACTGGACCACCAGGGCCCTCCCCAGGTCCACCCCCTGGATGAGGCCCCACCCTATGACCTTGTCGAGGGCGTTATGGCGGCTGATGTCCTCGAAGAGGGCCAGCCTCTTTCCCTCGAAGGTCAGCAGGGCCGCGGCGTGGAACCCCCCGGTCCTGCCGAAGAGAGGCGCCTCCGCGATCCACCGGGCTCCGTCCTCTATCACCCCGGGCGACGTCTTGACCGTAGTCCCCACGCCCCGCCCAGGCGGCCGGTCCGAGGAGGCGGTCCTGACCTCGATCCTCCCGTCCCTTTCATCAAAGGCTGCTATATCCCGGGCGCTTGAGATCACCCCGGCGCAGAAGAGGTGGCCCATGGCCCATTCCCTGATGTCCAGGGGCGAAAGGACGACCTCCCGGGCTCTGCCGCCGTCAATGACCAGGAGGTAATTCCCCTCCACCGCCGCTTCATCGTCGAAGCGCCTCGTGCCGGCGCCGCTCACCCTCACGACGGGGACTCTCGTTACGGCTTCCCCCATTGCGGACCCACCTTTTTTGAAGGATCGGAATGATGTTATTATAACAAGCAAAGAAAAGGCCGCCGCCTAAAGCCCGGCCGGGGAGGCTGAAGCCCATGAAGGTTATCGATCTTCGCAGCGATACCGTTACAAAGCCCACCGATGAAATGAGGGCAGCCATGGCCGCCGCTGACGTGGGGGACGACGTCTATGGGGAGGACCCCACGATAAACGAACTGGAAAAGGAATCCGCCCTTATGACGGGACAGGAGGCCGCCCTTTTCGTGACCTCCGGAACCCAGGGCAACGTCGCCGCCCTCCTGACCCACTGCTCCCGGGGCGACGGGGCCATCCTCGGCTCCGACAGCCATATCTACATCTACGAAGGCGGGGGGCTCTCCGCCCTCGGCGGCATCCTGCCCCTCGTGGCCGATGACCCCGGGGGGATCATACCGCCCCAAAAGGTCCTCTCCTGGTGCAGGCCGAGCAACGTCCATTTCGCCCCGGCCCGCCTCCTTTGCGTGGAGAACACCCACAACAGGGCGGGGGGTACGGCCGTATCGCCGAAGGATTTCAAGGCCACCGTGGAAGCGGCCCGGAGCGGGGGGCTTTCGGTGCACCTTGACGGCGCCAGGGTCTTCAACGCCTCCACCGCCTGGGGCGTCGATGTGAAGGAGTTCACGGGGATCGTGGACTCCGTCCAGTTCTGCCTTTCGAAGGGGCTGGGCGCCCCCGTCGGTTCCATGCTCTGCGGCGGCGCCGAGTTCATATCCAGGGCGAGGCACTGGCGCAAGAGGCTCGGCGGCGGCCTGAGGCAGGCCGGGATCCTGGCCGCGGCGGGTCTCATAGCCCTGCGGAAGATGACGAAGAGGCTCGCCGAGGACCACGAGAACGCCGCCAGGCTGTCGTCGGCGCTCCTTGCCGGCGGCGTCGGTGTGGAAACGGTGGACAAGCCCACCAACATGGTCTACGTCAGCCTGGGGGCCGACGGGCCCGACGCGAACGAACTGTCCCGGCGGTGCGCTGCCGGGGGCGTCCTCTTCGGGGCCGTCTCCGAGAGGAGATTCAGGCTGGTGACCCACTTCGGGGTCGCCGCCGTCGATGTGGACCGGGCCGCCGAAACCATAATGGAGGAGTTGAAGGCCTCCTGATGAGCCAAGGCCCTTCCCGGCAGGAGGTTGAATCAATAGCCCGCTGGATGATGGAGGCCTCCCTTGACAGGGGGGCGCTCCTGGCCGATGTGCTCTACCGGTCAGGGAGGTCCTCTAGGCTCTCCCTCAGGGACGGTGACCCCGAGTGGGACACCCTGGGGTCCGCGATCCGGATAGGCTGCCGCGTCGCCGACAGGGAAGGGCGCCAGGGCGTGGCTGACACGAGCGACCTCTCCCGGGACGCGATCCGGCAGTTGGTCGACCTGTGCCTCGAGAATTGCCGCGCCTCCGAACCCGAGGCCGACGTGGCCCTCTACGAGGGGAAGGCCCCCGATACCCCGGAGACCTGTGTCTTCGATGCCGACACCGCCGGCATGGGTCACACCGAGAGGGAGGAGCGCTGCCGCCTGATGCACGACCAGGCGTCCCGCGCCGACAACAGGGTCGTCTCCGTCCGTGAGACGTCCTGGTCGGACGGTTCGGAGAGCACCTTTTATGCCTCCAGCGAGGGCTTCCTGGGGTGGTACGACGAGACCTGGGCTTCCTGCGCCGTGACGGTGGTCCTCTCCGACGGGGAGGCCCAGGAGATGTCCGGGGCCTACGCCGAGAGCAGGCGGGCTTCCGACATCGACCCTGGCTCCGTGGCGCGGGAGGCTGTCGAGAGGGGCGCCCTTACGCTGGGAGGAAAGCCGGCCCCCACCGGTGTCTACGACGTGGTGCTGGACCCCGAGGCTGCCGCTTCCCTTGTGGAAGCCGTGGGGGAACTCTTCCTGGCGCCCGAGGTCTTCAAGAACCGATCGATGCTGAAGGGCCGGGTCGGACAGAAGGTCGGAAGCGAGTGCCTCACCCTGGTGGACGACGGGACCATCCCCTGGGCGGCCGGTACATCGCCCTGGGATGGGGAGGGGGTTCCTCCGGGCCGGACGGTGCTGCTGGACCAGGGGACGGTGGCCTCCTTCCTCTACGACCTCAAGTACGCGAAGAAGTTCGGGACCTCCTCCACGGGGAACGCTTCCAGATCCCCCGGGAGCCTCCCGGACGTGGGTTTTTCGAACCTTTTCCCCATCCCCGGGAAGAGGGGGAAGGGGCAGTTATTGAAGGACTGCGCCGGCGGGGTCTTCGTGACGGAACTCATGGGCGTCCACACTATCGACCCCATCAGCGGTGATCTCTCCCTGGGGGTCAAGGGCGCGCTGATCGACGGTTCCGGCCGCCCCGGGAGCCCCGTGGCGGGCATGACCATGGCCGGCAACCTTTTGAGCCTTCTTTCGGCCCTTTCCGAGGTGGGCGACGACCTGCGCTTCTTCGGCGAGATAGGGGGGTGCACCATGGTGGTTCGGAATGTCTCGATGGCCGGCGCCTAGGGCGGCTCTCGGCGCCATAGCGGCGCTCCTGTTCCTGGCTGTCCTTTCACCGGGCGCCCTCTCCGCCCCGTTGGAGTGGGAACTGCTCCGTGACGGCCGGGCCCTCGGGCGGGTCTCCGTGATGGACGCCCAGGGCGGCAGGCTGGTGGCCCTGGACTCCGCGGCGGGGCTCATGGGCCTCTCCACCGAGGCGAAGGGCGACACCCTGGTCCTTAAAGGCCCCGGGGGCTCGCTGCAGATCTTCCCCGGCGCGGCGGCGGCCATTCACAAGGGGGAGATCATCCCCCTGATGCACGAGGTGGTGCGCGAAGGCGGTCACTGGTGGGTGGACCCCGACTGTGCCCTCGTCCTTTGCGGCCGCGTGGCGGGCCCCGAGGGCGGCTCCCTCGCCTGGAAGGGTGAGGGCTACAAGCCCAGGCCCCAGCCTTTCCCCGGCCCCCCGCCGGGCAGCTCCACACCGCCGGCCCAGGCGCCTAAGGATCCTCTTTCCACCGCGCCGGCCACGGTGAGGTCCATCCGGTGGGGACGGCAAGATTTCGGCATCAGGGTCGTCCTGGACCTTTCGAACCCCACGGCCCCGAAGGTCGAGGCCGGGCCCGGGGCGGTCACGGTGACCATCTCCGGCCTGATGGCCAGGGGTACGACCGGTTCGGTCTCGCCCTACCCCTCGGAGGTCGGCCTCTCGGTGACCCAGTTCGGCGACCGCGTCGTCCTGTCCTTCAAGCACAACGCCACATCGGTGAGGCACTTCGCCCTCGAGGGCCCCTGCAGGCAGGTCATCGACTTCTACGACCCGATGCCCGTCGGGATGGCGCCGGCGCCCTACGCCCCCTGGACGGGGCCGCCCGAAGAGGTTACCGTAGAAGAAGAAGCAGTGGAAGTTGAAGAAGAGCTCCCCGCGGAGGCGGGCCCGGCCCTCCCCGCACCGGACATGCCGGTCAAGGCCCCCGGCGGGGCCAGGACGGTGGTGATCGACGCAGGGCACGGCGGCAAGGACCCCGGGGCGGTCGCCAACGGGGTCAGGGAGAAGGACATAAACCTCCGGGTGGCAAGGCTCATGGCGGACATGCTCAAAAAGGAGGGGCTCCGGGTGGTCCTGACCAGGAGCACCGATGTCTACCTCCAGCTGTCGCAGAGGACGGCCATAGCCATCAAGGAGGACGCCGACGCCTTTGTGAGCCTGCACTGCAACGCGCTCCCCAAGGGCAGGTCCGCCCAAGGAGTGGAGATATACCTCATGGCCCTGCCCAGCGACAAGCACGCCATGGAACTGGCCCTGATAGAGAACAGGGAACTCGTCGGCGGCGGTCTTGAGAGCAGCGAGGCCGTCGACAGGAGAACACGGACCCTGCTGAAGATCCTCGGCGACATGCAGCAGAACGTAAAGATCCAGGAGAGCACCTCCTTCGCGGAGATCCTCTACCGCAGGGGAGGGGCCAAAAAGCTCACCATGAGGAGGGTCGCCCAGGCCCCCTTCTTCGTGCTCCGGGGGGCGGGAATGCCATCGGTCCTGGTCGAGATGGGTTTCCTGACCAACAAGGCCGAGGCGGCGATGCTCAAGAACGCCAGCTACCAGAAGCGGATCGCCGAGGCCCTTTCCGCTGGTATCGTGGAATTCCTGGGACAGAGCGAATTCAATTAGGCGCCGCCCGGCATCCTTTTAAAGACCAATTGCGATCGGAGGGGAGAAACATGCTGGAATCCCAGGATTGGGAGAAGAGGGGCCCAAAGCCTCTTTTCGATGATGACGATGAAGACGAACTCTACGACGACGAGGAGGGCGGGAGGGTCCACCCGGCCCTTCGGGTCGTCGCCTGGGTCTCCGTCCTGGTGCTCCTTTTCGCCGTGGGGTACTGGGGCACGTCGCTGACCCTGAAGTACCTGAACCGGAAGGAGATCATCACGCAGCGCAACGTCGTGAGCGACCCGGCCGAGGCGAAAAAGGTCCTGGAGGACACCTCCGAGCCCTCCGGCCTCAGTGTGAAGAGGTCGGGCTTCGAGGTCTTCGTCCCCAGGGGCGGCCTCCTTGAGCCCGAGACGGTCTCCCTCGTCCCCGGCATCCTCGAGGAGGACGTGAAGACCGTCATACTGGGGCTGATGGAGACCATGAGGTCCGAGAACACCATAACGGAACAGGTGCGGGTCCTCCACGTCTTCCGCAACGGCGACCTGCTTTACCTCGACCTGAACGACCCCTTCGTGAAGGTTGTCCAGAACCTGACGGCCGAAAAGGCGACCCTGATCATGACGTCGCTGGTTCGGACCATCGTCGCCAACTTCTCCCCCGTCACGAGGGTCCGCATACTGATAAACGGCAAGGACCCGGAACTCAAGGCCCCCGTGGACCTCACCACGCCGTGGCAGCTGAAGACCTCATGACGGGGCCGGCGGGTGAGACGCCCTGGAAGAGGGCCGACGGTCGGGACCCCGGCGAGCACAGGCCCGTGAACATGACCAGGGGGTACAGCCGTTTCGCCGAGGGCTCGGCCCTGGTGGAGTTCGGCGATACCCGGGTTCTATGCACAGCCTCCGTCGAGGAGAGGGTGCCCCTCTTCATGAGGGGCGGGGGGAAGGGCTGGGTGACGGCCGAGTACTCGATGCTGCCCAGGTCCACCGAGACCCGGACCCCCCGTGACAGCGTCCGCGGGGGCGTCAGCGGCAGGAGCCACGAGATCCAGAGGCTCATCGGCCGCTCCCTCAGGGCCGGCACCTTCCTGGAACTGCTGGGCGAGCGCACCGTCTGGGTCGACTGCGATGTCCTCCAGGCCGACGGGGGGACCAGGACCGCCGCCATCACCGGCGGTTTCGTCGCCCTCGCCGACGCCCTGCGGTGGCTCTTCGCCAGGGGGGTCATCGATACCATCCCGTTGAAGTGCTTTGTGGCGGCCATCAGTGTGGGGAAGGTCGACGGTTCTCTCGTCACGGACCTCTCCTATGGCGAGGACAGCCGCGCCGAGGTGGACTTCAACATAGTCATGAACGAGTTCGGGGACTTCGTCGAGGTGCAGGGCACCGCTGAGGGGGACCCCTACTCCCGGTCGGAACTGCTCAATATGATCGGTCTGGCCGAAAGGGGCGTAGCCTCCATGATCTCGGTCCAGAAGAGCGCGCTTTCGCTCTCGGGAGAGGAAGAGAGGGCCGTCGCCCTTGCCAGGGATCGTATTCGCCAGCGGCAACAGGGATAAGTACCTCGAGATGAGGTCCCTCCTCGCACCCATGGGGGTGGAACTCCTCTTCGGCCCGGACCTGGCGGGCTCCGCCGGCCTCCCGGCGGTCGAGGAGGACAGGGACACCTATGCCGGCAATGCCATCGTGAAGGCCTTGGCGTGGGCCATGGCCCTGGGGCGCTCCGCCCTGGCCGATGACAGCGGGCTCGAGGTGAGGGCCCTGGGCTGGGGGCCGGGCGTGATGTCGGCCCGGGTCGCCCCCGATGACAGGGCAAGGGTCGAATGGCTCCTCGAAAGGATGAGGGGGGCCGTCGAAAGGGAGGCCCGCTTCGTCGCCGCCCTGGCCCTTTACGATATCGATCGGGGGCGGTGGTTCCTGGCCGAGGGCTTCTGCTACGGTCGTATCGCGCCGGCCTCGTCGGGGAGATACGGCTTCGGCTACGATCCCCTGTTCATCCCCCGCGGTTACGACGAGACCCTGGCGGTGCTGGGGCCGGAAGTGAAGTCCCGCCTTTCCCACCGTTCCGTGGCGGCCGGGGCGCTCGGGCGTATGCTCCCCGGCTGTTGTGTGGTAAAATAAGCCTTCGTTTCAGGTCAAGGATCATCAAGGAGGTGCAAGGCGTGAAGGTTTTCCTCACCGTTGTTCATGTGATCGTCTCCATCGCGGTGATGGCCGTCATCCTCATGCAGCAGCGAAAGCAGGGCGGCTTCACCGGCGTTTTCGGCGGCGGTACCCAGGCCGATGCCGCCGGCCAGTGGCAGCGGTTCACCCTGCTCACCAAGGCGACCATAGTGCTGACGGCCGTCTTCCTGGCCACATCACTGATCCTCGTAATAGTACGCTGAAGCCGGAGGTGAAGGCGATGGGCTCCCCGAGGCTGGACAGGCTCTCCGACGTATACGCCTTTGAGCCGGGGACGGCCAGGCTCTTCAGTGCGACCCACGAGGAGATCCTGTCCGGGAAGACCACCGATATCTACTTCGTCAAGACCAGGGACATTCTCGACGCCTGCGGAAGGCTCGACGCCCCCGTGGTGGCCGAGATCTTCGCCAAGCGGGGCGGTGTCTTCGCCGGCATCCCCGAAGTGGTCTCGCTCCTGGAGGACACGGGCGTGGAGATCCTTTCCCTCAGGGAAGGGGACACCTTCGCCCCCGACGAGGTGGTTGCCAGGATCAGCGGTCCCTACTCGGCCTTCGGCATGTACGAGACGGTCATCCTGGGCATGCTGGCCAGTTCCACCGGGTGGGCCACCGCGGCCAGGGAATGCGTCGAGGCCGCCGGGGGCAGGCCCGTGCTCTCCTTCGGTGCGAGGCACGTCCACCCCGCCGTCTCGTCGGTGATGGAGAGGGCCGCCGTCGTGGCGGGGGGCTGCGTCGGCGCCAGCTGCATCCTGGGAGCCAAACTGGCGGGCATAGAACCCAGGGGCACCATCCCCCACGCCGCCATACTTATCGCCGGGGACACCTTGAAGATTGCCAGGACCTACGACGACTTCCTCCCCGAGGGGGAACCCAGGATCATCCTGGTGGACACCTTCCACGATGAGGCCGAGGAAGCGCTCAGGATCGCCTCCGCCCTGGGCGAGAGGCTGTCGGCCGTCAGACTCGACACCCCCTCCGAGAGGGGAGGGGTCACGCCCGAACTGGTCCGCGAGGTCCGCCGCAGGCTCGATATGGCCGGCGCCTCCCATGTGACCATCACCGTGTCGGGGGGGCTCAATCCCGAGAGGATAAGGCTCCTGTCGGAGGCGGGCGCCGCCTCCTTCGGCGTGGGGAGTTACATCGCCCACGCGACCCCCAGGGACATGACCATGGACATCAAGGTGGTCGACGGTGTGCCCGTGGCGAAACGGGGCAGGATCCCCGGCATAACCGTCAACCCCTCCCTTGAAAAGACGCTCTAGTGAAAAAGCGCCCCCGCCCGTCCTTGACACCCATGGGGCGCTTGGATAGAATAGGCACCGCTCTGCTTTTTTGAAACCCCCGCAGAGAAGGGAAATTATTGTGTCCGCTGCCTTTTCGCGGCGAGGCCATAAGGAGAGGAACCCGGGAAATGGCTGTTAATTCCAGTTACATGGCAAAAAAGGAACAGGTGGAGAGGAAATGGTACGTCATCGACGCCACCGACAAGGTCCTCGGCAGGCTCGCCGCCCAGGTGGCCATGATACTCCAGGGCAAGAACAAGCCGACCTACACGCCCCACGTGGACACCGGGGATTTCATCGTCGTCGTCAACGCCGACAAGGTCAAGATCACCGGCAAGAAACTCGAGAAGAAGTACCTCTATCGCCACAGCAGTTACAAGGGCAGCCTCAAGGCAACGTCCTACGGCACCTTCATGGAGAAGTATCCCGACCGCCTCTTCGAGAGGGTCGTCAAGGGGATGCTCCCCAAAAACCGCCTGCACTTCGAGAAGAAACTGAAGGTCTACGCGGGACCCGAACATCCCCACGCGGCCCAGAAGCCTGAGCCGCTGGACATCTAGTAACGCGGCAGGAAGGGAGGGAAAAAGAGCGTGAAGCGATCTGAATACTACTGGGGTACCGGCAGGCGCAAGGCCGCCCTCGCGAGGGTGAGAGTGCGTTCCGGCAGCGGGATGCTCAAGGTCAACGAGCGCCCCGCCGACGAGTACTTCCCCCGCAGTGTCTGGCAGTCCCAGGCTTTCGAGGCGCTCAGGACCTCGGGGCTCGAGGGCAAGATCGATGTCTTCGTCAACGCCAGCGGAGGCGGGCTCACGGGACAGTCCGGCGCGGTCAGGCTCGGGCTCGCCAGGGCCCTGCTCAAGATGGACCCCGGTCTGAAACCCGCTCTGAAGAGATCCGGCCTGCTGACCAGGGACTCCAGGATGGTCGAGAGGAAAAAGTTCGGTCAGAAAGGCGCCCGCGGCAAGAGGCAGTTCTCCAAGCGCTGATCTTGCGCGGCTCCTGCTACGGATAGATCGAGGCGCCCGCTCATCCCTGAGCGGGCGCTTTTTATTCTGGGAGTCGTAAGTACCGTGAATCGTGAGTCGGAAATCGGAAGGGCCGTAAATCGTAAGAGCCGTAAATCGTAAGAGCCGTAAATCGTGAATCGTAAGTTCCTTGAATCGAAAGGTCAAATTCGCAGGATGGTCGTTTTACTCTTACGATCCGGTAATGCTTATTAATTTGTGTAAAATTTCATTGCTGGTGAAAATTGATATCGCTCAAGATTGAGGAACAACTGGAACGATCTGTCTACCCCGTTCAGGTACTCCTCCCTTGACCCGGAAGGTCATCTATACGACCAGCGCCGCGGAAAACTACCACAGGCAGTTGGAAAAGGTGATAAAAACCAAAGCAGCCTTCGTATCCAAAGGGCCCTGATGAAAATGCTAACTTTACTACCATGAGGGCCAGTGAGAAATGGACCCAACCCGTACCAAACCGGGTACTTACGACTCACGATTTGCGACTCACGATTCACGATTTACGATTTACGGTTTTTTTCCTTGACAGACCGGTCGGTCTGTGATAGATTGCAGCCTGTTGCACAAACCGTACGGTCTGGAGGCGATACAATGTCCGACCCCTGCGGGACGAGGGACAGGATCCTGGCGGTGGCCAGGAGTCAATTCGCCCAAAACGGTTATCACGGCACCAGCATGGACGCCATCGTCAAGGAGATCGGCCTCAGCAAGGGGGCCCTCTATTGGCACTTCGAAGGCAAGAGCGACCTCTTCGCCGCCGTCCTTGCCCGTGAGGTCGACAGGATGATCCACAGCCACGTCGAGGCATCCCGCGGCGAGGGGCAGGATGTCCGCGCCTTCGTCAC
Source organism: Synergistetes bacterium ADurb.Bin155 (assembly GCA_002070395.1). Lineage (GTDB taxonomy): Bacteria > Synergistota > Synergistia > Synergistales > Thermovirgaceae > 58-81. The sequence goes on along the minus strand of MWDE01000023.1, from coordinate 6,674 downwards.
CCTCCGGGGGGAGCGGACCATAGAGATGCTCTGGGAAGACCGGGAAATGCGCCTCCTCTTCTTCACGCTCTTCATCGAGAGGCTTCGGGGGGGGCAGGAGGGCAGGGAACTGTCCCAAGTGGCGGGCGACCTCCTGGAGGTCATCCAGGAGAAGCTCTGGCCCGTGGCCCGGGAAGTCTTTCCCGCCTTCAGACACCGCGAGGCTTACCAGAAAATGCTGACCACCCTCCGTTTCCTGATGAACGGGATAATCATGGAACTGGGGTTCAGCCTGGACCTGGACTCGGCCAGGGAGTATTGGCGCTTCGCCATCGGGCGTTTCGAATTTCAAAGCGAGGGGTTCAAATGATGCAGCAGAGAAGGATCATAGCCATCACGTTCATCGCGCTCTCCCTCTTCGTGATATTCCTGGGCAGGAGGGCCTGGGCCGACGGGAAGCCCGTGCTGGACGAGGGCCTCGCCGTGGTCCTCGCCCTGGAGAACAACCCCCAGATAGGCATAGCCGAAAAGAGGGTCGAGCAGGCCGAGGCCAGGGTCAGGGAGGCTTCCTCTGGGAAAGCGCCCGTTCTTTCGGCCTCGGCGCTCTATCAAAAGACCTTCCATGAACCGCAATACCCACTGGTGACGAATGACCCGTCCCTCGTGGGCTACGCCAACGCCGGTTTCCGCGAGACCTGGAAGACGGCCCTCTCCCTCTCCTGGCTCGTCTACAGCGGCGGGGCCGTCGAAAGCGGCATCAAGGCCGCCGGGTTCGCCGCTGAGGCCGCCGGGGCCGAGGCCCAGAGGACCGCCCAGGCCGTGGCCCACGGCGCGAAAAGCGCCTTTTTCGAATTGCAGAGAGCCCGGGCTCGGGCCGTCGTGGCTGAAGGGGCGAGGCGGCTTGCCCTGGATCACCTGGCGAACGTCGAAGCCCTTTACAGAAACGGCGTGGTGGCCAAGAACGAACTGCTCAGGGCTGAGGTGGCGGTCTCCGACGCGAAGCTGAACCTCATCCGGGCCGAAAGCGGCATCGAGGTCGCCTTCAGCGCCCTCGAGAGGGCCGTCGGGACGGCCGTCAAGGATAAGTACTCCCTCCCCGAACCCCAGGAGGAGCCCTCGCCGGTGGAAATGCCCGGCGACCCCCTCGGAGCGGCCCTGGCGGGGCGCCCCGAGTTCAGGGCCCTCGAGTCGTCGGTGCGCTCGGCGAAGGCCATGGCCGCCGCGGCCCAGGGGGAGAAGGGCCCCTCGGTCTTCCTCCAGGGGGAGGCCTTTTCCGTAGGACAGACCTTCTACCCCGACGCCGCCGATGACTGGAAGGTATCGGTGGTAGCCCAGTGGACCCTCTACGATGGCGGCAAGGCCAAGGCCCGCCGGGACGAAGCCCTGGCGCTGGCCGGCGAACTGCTGCAGCGAGTGGAGGACCTGAAGAAAAGCGTGGGGCTCGAAGTCTCCGTCGCGACGCTGGACCTCCGTTCGGCCCTCCAGCGGCTCGAGGTGGCCCGGTCCCAGGTGGCCCTGGCCGAGGAGGACCACCGCATGGCCGTGGCCAGGTACGCGGCCCAGGTGGGCACCAACATCGACGTGCACCAGGCCAGGGTGGCCCTCACCCTGTCGAGGACCCAGCTGGTCGATGCCGTCTACGACGCCTTGAAGGCCCAGTCCGACATGGAACTGGCCATGGGCGAGGAAGTCCGTATCCCCGGGGACGAAAGGTGATGGGCATGAAAAAGACATTCGTTCTTGTAGTGATCGTAGCGCTCTTTGCGGGGCTCATCCTTTTCAGGGGGCACCAGCAGAAGCAGTTGAAAACCGCCACCCCCGAGGAAGAGATCGCCAGGGTCGAGACGGTCCGCCTGCGTGAGATGGACCTCGCCGAGGTGGTGGAGTTTACCGCCACCGTAGAGCCCGAGGAGCAGTCCGCCGTAGTGCCCAAAGTCCCGGGGAGGACCGTCCTGGAGGTCTTCGTCAGTGAAGGCGACAGGGTGAAAAAGGGCCAGCCCCTGGCATCCCTCGACTCCAGCCTCATCCGGCGCCAGCTCGAGGAAGCCCGCGCCTTTTACGAGACCGCCGCCGCCGACTACGAGCGCTACCGGTCCCTCTACGATGAGGAAGTGGTCAGTCGCCAGGCCGTCGACCAGGCGAGGGCCCGCTTCGCCCAGGCCAAGTCGGCCTACGAACAGGCCGGGATCATGAGCGGTTACCACACCATAACAGCCCCGGCCGGGGGCGTCGTGGCCAGGCGCTTCATAGACCCCGGCGACACCGCCCCCCAGGGGCCCGCCTTCCTCATCTTCAGGCAGGACAACGTCAAGGCCGTGGGGGCCGTCCCCGAAAGGGCCTTCACCGGGATCCGCCTCGGTGCCAAGGTCACCCTGCTGGTGGACGCCGTCCCGGACAGGGAATTCGAGGCCGAGGTGACGAACCTCTCCCCCGTCATCGACCCAGCCACCCGCACCGGGAAGATCGAGGTCTCCCTCCCCTCGGAGGGGGTGATCCTCCCCGGGATGTTCGTCCGGGCCAGGATGACCGCCGGTGAGAGACGGGTCATGGCCCTCCCCAGGGAGGCCGTCAGCCGCCTCGCCGGCACGGGCGAAACGGTGTGCTACGTGGCTGAGGGGGGCAAGGCCATCCTTCGCGTCATAGGAACGGGCATCGAGCACGAGGGCTTCGTGGAGATCACCGAAGGGCTCACCCCCGGCGACGAAGTGATCACCACCAGGGCGGGTACCGTCAGGGACGGCACCAGGATAGAGGTGTACCGCCGGTGAAACTGCCCGAGATCTCCGTCAAGCGCCCCGTGATGACCCTGATGGTCTTCCTCGCCGTCCTGGTCATCGGTTCCATATCCTTCCGCAGCCTGAAACTGGACCTCCTGCCCAGGATCGAACCCCCCGTCATAACGGTGATCACACCGTGGCCGGGGGCCTCCGCCAGCGACGTGGAGCAGAGGATAACCAAGGTCATGGAGAACAGCCTCTCCATGCTCGAAGGTGTGGACGACCTCATCTCCCGGTCGCTGGACAACATCTCCGTCGTCTCGGTCAAGTTCAAATGGGGCGTGGACCTCGACGTCCGGGCCGGGGACGTGAGGGACGCCGTCAACTTCGCCAAGAGGGAGCTCCCCTCCGATGCCGAGGAATCGGTGGTGCTCAGGATAACCTCCGGGACGGTCCCCGTTGTGGAGGTCGCCCTGACGGCCGAGAGGTCCTACCAGGGGCTCTACCACTTCGTCGACAAGAACGTCGTCGAGGAACTCTCCAGGGTTCCGGGAGTGGGTCAGGTCCTGATCTTCGGGGGCGTCGCCAGGGAGATCCAGGTCCTCCTCGACGCCGACAGGCTTGAGGCCTACGGGCTGTCTCCCGACGCCATCGCGGGCGTGCTCGAGAGGGAGAACCTCAACATCCCCTCGGGCTCCATGAAGGAGGGGCGCACGGAATACTTCATCAGGGTGCCCGGCCGGTTCACCTCGGTGGAAGAGATCAGGAACACCGTCGTGGGCGTCGTGAAGGGCAACGCCGTCAGGGTGGGCGACGTCGCCGAGGTCAGGGACGGCTACAAGGAACTGACCATGAACGGGTGGAAGGACGACCAGGCCGCCGTCGTGATGATCGTGATGAAGAACAGCGACGCCAACACCATCGAGGTCTCCCGGGCGGTCCTGGACAGGCTATCCCGCCTCAAGGAGGAGAGCTTCCCCTCCGACGTGAAGTATGACGTGGTCCTGGACACCGCCGACTTCATCATGAACTCCATCACCAACCTCAGCGTCTCCCTCGTGGTGGGGATAATCCTGGTCTTCCTCGTGACCTGGGCCTTCCTGAGGAGGTTCCGCGCCTCCCTGATCGTGGCGGGGGCCATACCCTTTTCGCTGATCCTTACCTTCATAGCCATGGGGCGCCTCGACTACACCATAAACATCTTCACCCTCTCGGCCCTGGCCATGGCCAGCGGCATGGTGGTGGACAACGCCATCGTCGCCACCGACCAGATCATCTACCACATTGAACAGGGTAGCCGGCGGCGCGTCGCGGCCATCCTCGGCGCCGGGGAGATAGGCTCGGCCCTGCTGGCCTCGACGCTCACCACCATCGTCGTCCTCCTCCCGCTGGCCTTCCTTTCCGGCCTCGTGGGCGTCTTCTTCTCGGCCCTCACGGTGGTCATGGTCCTGGCGGTCTCGGCTTCGCTCTTCGTGGCCCTCACCTTCATACCCATGATGGGGAGCAAGTTCTTCGGCCGGGAGCCGGGAAAACTGAAGATACACCAGGTGACGGAAAAATTCTTCCTCTGGCTTGAGGACCGGTACTCGGCCATGCTGGCCTGGGGGCTGGACAACCGCAAAAAGGTCATCGCCTCGGCTCTCCTGCTGCTGGTGCTCACCTTCCTCGGTTTCCGGACCATCGGCACCGAACTGACCCCCGACCCCGACACGGGCGACATCTCCATCACCTTCTCCCTCCCAGAGGGCACCAGGCTCGAGGTGACCGACGAACTGGTCCGGGAGATCATGGACTACTGCCGGCGGACCATCCCCGAGGCCAAACTCGTCTTCGGGATGGATGGGATGGAGGAGGGGGGCCTCTCCGTGGCCGTCGGCCAGAAAGCGGGTCCCAACACCGGCACGATAGGCATCAGGCTCGTGGACAAGAACGAGCGGGACCGCTCCGCCTTCGAGGTTGCCGGCGTCATCCGCGACTGGATACGGGCCAAGCCCGGCATAGAGGACATGACGGTCTTCGTGAGTTCGCCCATAAAGGCCATGTTCCTGGGCTCCAAGCCCCTGGACATAGAGATCTACGGCGATGACCTCAGGCAGGTGACGAAGGCGTCGTCCATGATAGCCTCGGGCCTCGCCGATATTCCGGGCACGGCCGACATATCGGTCAGCCGCCGGGAGGATCGCCCCGAACTCTGGATCGAACCGGACCGGGAGAAGGCGGCCTACCTGGGCGTCAGCACCGCCGCGATCTCCCGCACGGCCAGGATCTACTTCGCCGGCTACGAGACGGAGGGCTCCTTCTGGGAGGGCGAGGAGGACTACCCCATCAGGGTGAGGCTCAGAGAGGAGCAGCGGAACGACAGGGACGCCCTCGGCAGACTGACCGTCCCCTCCGCCTCGGGAGGACTCGTCCGGCTGTCGTCGGTGGCCACGATGAAGGACGAGGTCGGGCCGCCCCAGATAGAGCGGAAAAACCGGCAGCGCTACCTGACCGTGGGGGCCAACGTCCACGGGCGCTCCCTGGGGGAGGTCACCGCCGACGCCGTCAAGATGGTCCAGTCCATGGAGATCCCCGAGGGCGTGAGGGTTACCTTCGGGGGCCAGATAAAGGAGCAGCAGGACGCCTTCCGGCAGATGGGGCTCCTGGTCCTGCTGGGCATATTGCTCGTCTACATGGTCATGGCGGGCCAGTACGAGGCGTACCTCGACCCCTTCGTCATACTCTTCAGCATCCCCTTCGCCCTCACGGGGGTGGTCTTCGCCTTCCTCGTGACGGGGCTCTACATCTCCCTGCAGGCCCTGCTGGGGATCATCATGCTCGTGGGCATCGTCGTCAACATAGCCATCGTCCTGGTGGACTACATAAACCTGGTCAGGGCCCGCGGGTCCCTGCTCAGGGACGCCGTCATCGAGGCGGGGCGCCGGCGCCTCAGGCCCGCCCTCATGACGACCCTCACCACCTTCTTCGGCATGCTACCCATGGCCCTGAGCAGGGGGCAGGGCTCCGAGATCTGGCGGCCCCTGGCGGTCTCCGTCATGGGCGGGCTCATGGTCTCCATGCTGGTGACGATGCTCCTGGTCCCGGTGGTCTACACCGTCGTCGAGGAGAAGTTCAGGAAAAAACCCCGGTTCGCCGAGGCAAAGGAGGCCGCGCGGTCATGAGGATGCTCTGGATAATGTGCAACGAAAGCGTGGGGGAGGACCTCATGGAAAGGGTGCTCGACAGCGACGGCGTGGAGGGCTACACCGTGTGGCGCGACGTGCTGGGCAAGGACAACGTGGGGAACAAGACCCACTGGGGCGATGCCGTCTTCCCCGGGCTGAACTGGGTCTTCATGATCTTCGGTTCCGAAGCCATGATCGATGGCGTCATCGAGCGCTACAAGGCCTTCAAGGAAGAACCCCACGTCAGGAACGCGGGAATAAAGGCCTTCATCCACGACGCCGAGGAAGTGGGCTAGGCCGGTGTCATGGTCGCCCCGGGCAAGTTGACAACACCATCTCGCGGGATATAATACATGAGCATTCCGCCGGCGTAGCTCAGTTGGTAGAGCAGCTGACTTGTAATCAGCAGGTCGTCCGTTCAAGTCGGATCGCCGGCTCCAGCGAATAGCGAAATCGTGGGGGGATGGCCGAGCGGTCAAAGGCTGCAGACTGTAAATCTGCCGACTCCGTCTACGGAGGTTCGAATCCTCCTCCCCCCACCACTCGTTCACACCTTTGGCCGACTTAGCTCAGCAGGTAGAGCACATCCATGGTAAGGATGGGGTCTCCGGTTCGAGTCCGGAAGTCGGCTCCAGAACTCAAGAGATCCGGACTCGGGGATCGCCGGTTTCGGGTCTCTTTTGGTGTGCCCCAGGGCGCCCATTTCGACGGGAAATCACAGGAACAGGAGGTTTACGAGATGGCGAAGGAGCATTTTGACAGGACGAAGCCGCACCTGAACATAGGTACGATCGGTCACATTGACCACGGCAAG
>MWDE01000022.1 GCA_002070395.1 Synergistetes bacterium ADurb.Bin155 | reverse complement strand
CGCCTGGTGGTCGACCTGAGGGTGGCGGGGGTATCTACCCTGGAGGAGGCCAATGCCTTCCTCGCTTCCTACAGGACCAGGCATAACGATCTCTTTGCCGTCCTGCCTAAGGATGAAGCGACGGCCTTCATGCCGGCGCCTTCAAAGGAGGACCTCGCCCTCATACTGTGCCGCAGGGTCTTCCGGAAGATGACCGGCGACTCCACGGTCTCGTGGAAGGGCCGGAAGTGGTCCGCCCTGGACTCCCAGGGCAGAAAGGTCCTATTCCGCAAAGGGGTTGAGGTGGAGGTCCTGGACCTCCTGGACAGGAGGACGGTTTTGCACCGCCAGGGGACCTTCTACGAAATGGTTAGGGTCGAGGAAGAGGAGACGAAGAAGACCCTGGCGAAAGAGAACACGACAGCATCATCCACGGAAGAAGGAATGAGAAAGCCCTGGACCCCCGGACCTGACCATCCATGGAAAAGGGAGTACGAAAAGAGGGTTAGCAGAAAGAGGATCCGTGAGCATTGTCTTGAGCAGATACCCTAGGGGGGATGACATTTTCCCTGTCCATTTTTGGTACCTAACCCATGACATTTTCCCTGTCCGTTGACAGGGGCCCCCAGGGAGCGGGAAAAACCTGGATTTAGTCAAAAGTGTAGACCTGACCCCGCTCCCTGGGGGCGGAGCTATTCCGTTACGAGCATGAGGGGGACGGGGACGTTATCGGGGATGGTCTCACCCCCAAGGTACTTGACGGCGTACTCGACGCCCAGGAGCCCCATCTCCTTCGGCTGCTGGGCCACGGTGGCGGCCAGCCTGCCGTCCTTCACGGCTTTTACGGCGTCGCCCACGGCGTCGAAACCGACGAACACGATGCCCTTCCGTCCGGCCGCCTCGGCGGCGGCGATGGCCCCGAGCACCATCTCGTCATTGTGGGCGAAGACCCCGTCGATCTCGGGTTGCGCCTGGAGGATGTTCTCGAAAACGGCGAGTCCCCTGTCGCGGTTGAAGTCCGCCGCCTGGGAGGCCACGATCTCTATGTCGGGATACCCCTCCATCGCCTCGTGGAATCCCTTGCCCCTGTCACGGGCGGCCGACGTGCCGGGGATGCCCACCAGCTCCACCACCTTGCCCTTGCCGCCGATCTTTTCCGCCAGGAACTCTCCCGCCATCTTGCCCCCGGCGACGTTGTCGCTGGCGATATGGGTGACCACCTCACCCGAGGTCGCCCCGCGGTCGATGGTGAATACCGGTATGCCCGCCGCGTTGGCCTTCAGGATCGACGGCACCACCGCATCGGCGTCAGTGGGGTTCACCAGTATGCCCCCCACCTTCTTCTGGATCAGGTCCTCCATGGAAGAGGTCATCTTGGCCGAGTCGTCCTGCGCGTCGTAGATGACCAGTTCCACTCCGAGTTCCTTGGCCTTCTCCTCGGCCCCGTCCTTGAGGGTCACGAAAAAGGGGTTGTTGAGCGTGGAGATGACCACACCCAGGGTTTGAGAGGCCGCAGCCGCAAGGGGGAAGGAAAGGACCAGCAGAACCGCCATGGCCACTGACAACAAGCGCCTTCCTTTCATCGCTTTCCACCTCCATTGATTTTGTCCATTCCCGGCCTGTCATAGTTCGACTAGGCCGGGTTCCCGGCCGACACCCGGCCGTAAAAGACGAGGGCCGCCGCTATTACAAGGCCCCTTACAACCTGCTCGTAGAAAGGGTTTACGTTCAGGACATTGATGCCGTTCCCGATGACCCCCATTATCAGGACCCCCATCAAGGTCCCGAAGAGGGTCCCCTTCCCGCCGGAGAACTGGCTCCCTCCCAGGACGGCGGCGGCGATGGCCCCGAACTCGTAACCCAGCCCCGCCGTGGGCTGGGCGGCGTCGAGGCGCCCCGCCAGCACCAGGCCCGCCAAGCCGGCGAGGACCCCGCTGAGGACGAAGACCGACGCCGTGATCGCCGGGACCGGTATAGCGGACCCCCAGGCGGCCACGGGGTTGGAGCCTATGGAGCGGACCTGTTCGCCCCAGGACGATAGTTCGAGCAAGACGAAAAGGGCCGCGAAAACGCCGGCAAAGACCAGCACCGGCAGGGGGACACCGGCGAACCAGCCCGTCCCGGGCAACCGGAAGACCTCGGGGAAGCCGCTGATGGGGGCTCCCCCCGTGAAAAGCAGCGCCGCCCCCCTGGCCGCCCCCATCATCCCCAGGGTCACGATGAAGGGGGGCACCCTCATCCATGCTACGGTGAACCCGTTCAGGGCCCCGCAGGCCCCTCCCGCCAGGAGGGCCGCGCCCCAGGCCGCGTAAAAAGGTACGCCTCCCTTCACCAGGGCCGCCCCCACCAGGGAGGACAGGGCCACCACGCTGCCCACCGAAAGGTCTATCCCCCTGACCAGGATCACGCAGGTCATGCCCAGGGCGATGATCCCCAGTATCGACGACTGGCGCAGGATGTTCACGAGGTTGCTCACCGTCAGGAACCGGGGCTCCATCAGGGCGAGGGCCGCGCAGAGGGCGGCCAGGACCGACCCCAGGACCACGTAGGGGCTGAAAAGGACCTTCCTCGTGAGAACACCGCCCTTCCCTGCCTTCAAAAGAAGACCCCCGACTGGAGTATCACGTTCGCGTAGGGCGTGCATTCCCCCGTGCGCACCACGAACCGGACGGTTCGCAGCATCGACTTCAACTCCTCGTGGGTGACCTCTTCCAGCACACAGCCCGGCCCGAGGTTCTGCTTGAGCAAACCCTTGAGTTTCATCGAGGCCTCGGCGGCGCAGAAGGCCCGTTCCACCACGACGGCCTCCAGAACGGCCTCGAGCACATCCTGGAACGAAGGTTTGCCGGGGACGAAGGCGAGGTCGACCCTCGGGACCTCTTCCGGTATCGGCAGCCCCGCATCAGCCACGCAAAACCTGTCCGTATGGCCCAGCATGGACACGTAATAGTTCAGGTCCGGGTGCAGCAACCCTCCTCTTTTCACGGCCTCACACCTCCCCTTGGAACTTCCCGGGCGGCCCACCCGAAGGGCCCCGCAGCAGCCCCTCCACCTGCTCCCTCACGGGCAGGCCCGGTTGGGCCCCGACCACGGTACAGGCCAACGCTCCCGCCGCCGAGGCGAAAAGGGCCGCCTCGTAAAGGGGCTTCCCCTCGGCCAGCGAAACGGCCAAGGCTGCCGAGAAAGCGTCGCCCGCGCCGGTGGCGTCAACGGCCTCTACGGCGAAGGCTCCAACCCGCTTCACCTCCCGCCCGCGGCGGATCATCGCCCCCTCGGGGCCGAGGGTGACCACCACGGCCCCCGCCCCTTTTTCGAGCAGCCTCCCGGCGCCCTCCTCCAGGTCTCCCGTGCCGGTGAACCCGGCCAGTTCCAACCTGTTGGGGACGGCGATGTCCACGAAACCCCAGGCCTCATCGGGCAGCGCTGTGTAGGGGGCGGGGTCGAAGACCGTCAGTGCCCGCGAAGTCTTCCCGAGCTTCAGGGCCTCGACGGCGGTCTCCGGAGGGAGTTCCAGTTGGACGAGGAGAGCGTCGGCCCCCTCGAAAAGGGACCCGCCCTCCAGAAGATCCCCGCCCGTGACGGTGGCGTTCGCCCCGGGGGCCACGATTATGGAGTTCTCACCCCCCGGGAAGACGGTGATCATGGCGACACCGGTGGCTTCACCGTTCCTCGTGGCGACATGGCGGCAGTCGACGCCCTCTTCCTCCAGGGCCGACAGCATGATCTCTCCGAACCGGTCGCCTCCCACGGCCCCCACCATGGCCACCGAAGCCCCCAGCCGGGCGGCCGCCACCGCCTGGTTGGCGCCCTTCCCGCCGCCAGCCATGCTAAAGCGCCCCCCCAGGAGCGTCTCCCCGGGGCGGGCCGGCCTTTCGGCCTCGACGACCAAGTCCATGTTCACCGAGCCCACGACCACTACCCTGACCAGGTCCCCTACCTCCTTTTTGAAGGGGCGCCCCTTCAGGCTTCACGAAAGGTTATACTTTACTATGTCTATTATAAGCCTTTTTATCAGAATGACATGGTTCACCGCCGCTCGGGGAGGGAAGGGGGCTTCTTTTTGGGTGAACTGATCAGTGCCAGGGGGATCCATAAATACTTTCCCGGCGTGCACGCCCTCGACGACGTGACCTTCAACGTCGGGGCCGGCGAGATCCACGCCCTGGTCGGCGAGAACGGCGCCGGGAAGTCCACGCTGGTGAAGATCCTCTCAGGCATCCACACCCCCGATTCCGGCGAAATACTCTTCGAAGGTCGGCGGGTGGACTGGAAGGGCCCCAGGGATGCACTCAAAGCGGGTATCGCCGTGATACACCAGGAACTGAGCCTGGCCCCGCACCTTTCGGTGGCGGAAAACATCTTCCTGGGGCGGGAGCCGCGGAAGGGCCCCTTCCTGGACCGGGCGGCCCTTCGCAATGAGGCGCGGGGGATACTCGCCCGGGTTCACGCCGCCTTTGACGTAGACCGCGAGGTGCGGACCCTCATCCCCGGGGAGCGGCAACTGGTGGAGATCGCCAAGGCTCTTTCCCTCAACGTGAAGGTCCTGGCCATGGACGAGCCCACGTCGAGCCTTTCCGACAGGGAGACGGAGAACCTTTTCGGGCTCATGGGGGAACTCCGCCGTCAGGGCGTGGGGATGATCTACATCTCCCACCGCCTCGAGGAAGTATTCCGCATAGCCGACACCATCACCGTGCTCCGGGACGGCGCAAACGCCGGCGGTGGCCCCATGGGCGGCTTCGACCAGGAGGGTGTCGTGCGCCTCATGGTCGGCCGCAGCGTCGACACCCTTTTCCCCAGGGAAAGGCCCGCCCTCGGCGATTCCGTACTTGAAGTGGAAGGCCTATCCCGCGACGGGGTGCTGAAGGACATAAGCTTCAAGGTCAGGAAGGGTGAGATACTCGGCTTTTCGGGCCTCGTCGGGAGCGGTCGGAGCGACCTCGTCCGCTGCCTCTTCGGCCTTGAGCCCTATCAAAAGGGGACGGTCCGAATAAAGGGGCGAACGGCCCGGGTCAGGCGGCCCTCGGAGGCCCTGGAAGAGGGGCTCTTCCTGGTCCCCGAGGACCGCAAGCTGCAAGGGCTTTTTCTCAACCGCTCCGTCGAGAGGAACGTGACGGTCCTCCAACTGCTGCGCCGCCTTTACGGGCTTTTCCTCGTCAACGGCGCCCTGAGGCGCAGGGAAGCCCTGCGCCTCCTGAAAGAACTCAACGTCCGGTTCGCCGGCCTCGACCAGGAAGTCCAGAACCTCTCGGGCGGCAACCAGCAGAAGACCGTCATCGCCAAGGGCCTCAGCGTCACGCCCGAGATCCTCATCCTCGACGAACCTACCAGGGGCATCGACGTGGGCGCCAAGGCGGAGATCCACCACCTGATGAACCGCCTGACCCACGAGGGGATGGCGGTGATCATGGTCTCCTCGGAACTGCCGGAGGTACTCGGCATGAGCGACCGCGTGGCCGTGATGAGGGAAGGCCGCATAGCAGCATTTTTCGATAAGGAAGAGGCGACAAGCGAAAAGATCATGTTGGCCGCCGCGGGAGGGGTCGAAGTTGGCGCGCCTTAACTGGAGAAGACACGGCAATCTGGCGGTGCTGGCCGCGCTCCTGGCCGTGCTGGCGTCCCGGGACCCCGGGGTCTTGTCGACGTCCAACATTACTAACGTCATCGGCCAGGCGGCCGTCATGGGCATCTGCGCCGTGGGGATGACCTTCGTTATCCTCACCGGCGGCATAGACCTCTCGGTGGGGAGCATCGTGGCGCTTTCGGGCGCCCTGGGGGCATGGCTCAACGTCCACGCCGGCCTCCCCTGGCAGGCAGCCTGGGCCTCGGCGATACTGGCCGGCACCGCCTGCGGCCTGGTCTCTGGGCTGCTGGTCCATTGGGGGCGCGTACCGCCCTTCATGGCGACCCTGGCCGTCATGGCCGCCGCCAGGGGCCTGACGCTCCTCCTGACCCAGGGGAGCCCCATCTCGGGCACCTCGCCGGCCTTCAACTACGCCGGCTGGGCCTCCCTTTCGGGGTTCCCCGTCTCGGGGATGATCCTTTTGGCCTGCGCCACGGCGGCATGGGTGCTGCTTCGCTTCACTCCCTTCGGCACCGGCGTCTACGCCCTGGGCGATAACCCCGAGGCCGCCCGCTTCGCCGGGATACCCACGGGGCGGGTCACCGTGTCCGTCTACGCCCTGAGCGGGTCCACGGCAGGCCTCGCCGGGCTCATGATGGTGGGCCGCCTCTGGAGCGCCCAGCCCGGCATCGGCATGGGCCTCGAACTGGACGTGATCGCCTCGGTCGTCCTCGGGGGCACCAGCCTCTTCGGCGGGGTAGGCACCATACGGGGGACGCTGACGGGCGTGCTCATCATGGGCTTCCTGGACAACGGCCTGAGGATCCTGGGGGTCTCCAGCTACCTGCAGCAGGTTATAAAGGGAATGGTCTTCATCGGTGCCGTCATCCTTGACATGTACTTCAAGGGCGCCTACCGCAAGGACCGAAGCCGCGATACGCCATGACCAGGCTCTATTTTCCGGCCCAGGGGTTTTGTCAAAAGGCCGGGTGTCGGCGATCCCGCGTTTTTTAGAACCCTTTCGAGTTGTGGAAAGGGTCGATTTATGCAAATATGGCCTTGCCAAAACCAACCGTGAAAAACCCTAAGGACACAAAAGAGAGAAGGAGGGGTCTGTCTTGAGATCTCCGCTCATGGTCCGGTCGAGGCTTCGCTCTTCCCGCTGTAAAGGGTTCATCATGACATCCCTGGCGATACTGGTCGCGGTCACCCTGTCGGCCCCCGCCGTTTTCGCCGCTGAGGGGGATGAACACTGGTCCAGGCAGTTTCCCAAGCCTGCCCAGACAACCCAGATGTCGGCGGCTACGGGAATGTCCGACGGGACGGGCGCTCCGTCGGTGCGGCGGGTCAAATGGCACGACGGCAAACTGTGGTTCGCCGGCGTATGGGAGGCGGGCGTCGATGCCCGGGATTTCAGCAAGAAACTAACGAACCAGTCGTGGCATCTCTGGACATGGTCGCCGGAAAGGGGCTACGAAGTGGTGGCCTTCTTCCACACCTCCCACGGCGGCGTCGGCCCCGACGGCGTCATCGATGACTTCGTCTTCCTCCCCGACGGGCGCATCGTTGTGGGCGGCGAATTCATGCGGCTCGACAACCCCGGCGGCAACCGCTACCACGGGGTCAACGCCCTGGCCGTCTTCGACCCCGGCGAGCCCGGCCCTGACCGGTGGCGTCCCCTGGGGCGGGTCCAGTACAACGGGACCATAAGCCCCGGCGGTTCCATTCAGTCCCTCGACTACGACCCGCGGGGCGACTGCCTGTACATCGGCGGCTCCTTCGCGGGCGCGCCCCTTGAACTGCCCATGAGGAGCAACGCTTTTCACCGCTTCAACTTCAAAACGGGCACCTACGAGATCATCCCCTCCGGGCCGGGCGGCGCCCACCCCCGGGTTCAAAGGATATTCGTCGACACCTCCACCGACCCGTCCACGATATACATCGGCGGGACCTGGCACTATCTCAGCGGTAACGGTATTGAGCCGGGCAGCACGCTCTCCACGGCCAGTTACTCCACCGGCTTCGCCGCGTGGCGCGAGGACGTGGGCTGGATGCCCTACCCCGCCGACTTCCCAAGGGACGGCGCCGGTAAGGCCGACGGGATCCTCCAGCGGGCCGGTGATTTCATCGCCTTTGATTCCGTCGTCGTCCGCGACTTCTTGGTCGACGGCGATGATATCTGGATAGTGGGGAGCTTCTCCGAAGGGAAGGACCAGGAGCCCCTCCGCGGCATAGCCCGTTGGGACCGCGAGAAGAACGCCTGGACCGACCCCACCGGCCGCGGAGGGGTGGGTAGGGACGTCTTCAGCATAGAAAAGGCCGAGGACGGGCTCATCTACTTCTCCGGCGCTTTCGGGGGACGAAAGTCGGCAAGCGAGTTCTACGACGGCTTCAAGAACGGAGACCCCGCCCACTGCGTGGTGGCCTACGACCCGGCGGCCGACACCTGGCACACCCTCGGTCCGGGCCTCTCCTCGAAGGTGATGCCCGAGGTCCGCCTGGCCTCCAACGGCCGGGACATTTATTTCATCGGCGATTTCAACCACATCGGCCCCGAAAATTTCGGGGACAAGGCCCCCGCCGACCAGCAGTCCCACTACATCGCCCGGTGGAACCCGACGGTGGACTTCACCGCGGACCCTCCGGCCGTAGAGAAGACCAACGCCAGGTACGTGGAGCATGTCCCCACGACGGCGGCTCCCGCCGGGTCGGAGCACTGGTCTCGAGCCTTCACGGCCCCCGAGCGCAACGACGCCCGCAAGGTCACCGGCATGAACGACGGCATCGACACGCCTGATATAACCGGCATAGCGTGGATCGGCGACACCCTCTACTTCGGCGGGAGCTGGGAAGCGGAAAAGGGGACCCGCTGGTTCGCCTGGAGCCTCCACCCCGAGCGCGGCTACGAGCGGCTGGCCTGGTCGGGGGGCGAAGGGATCCAGAGCCCGCCGGAGGGCGTAAAAGCCATCCAGGGTAAACTTTACGCCTACGGAGCCATCAGCAGCCATAGCGGCATCGCCCTTTACGACCCCGCCGAGGGCAGCTGGTCCCAGGTGCGGGGGACCTACCGCGGGCAGGAGGTCGTGGGCAACTCGGCCCGCGGCGGTACGGGCGCGGTCAACGACATCGCCTTCGATGAGCGTACGGGCGACCTCTACCTGGTGGGCAACTGGGCGCCGACCCTGGAAATGCCTGACGTCGACCACCCGCTGGACATCGCCGCGGCCCTCCGCATCGACGCCGACGGCGAGTACCACATCATGGGCCGCGACCTCAAGGCCGAGGACATGAACAAGCCCGTCAAGGGGATATACAGCATCGTCCTCGACACCGCCAAGGACCCCGTCGGCATTTACGTGGCGGGGACCTTCAACTTCTACGGCCCCGTACCGACTACCCACGCCCGGATGGCCTACAACGTGGCCCGCTGGGACTACGAGGCCGACGACTGGCGCCCCGTCGGGCACGGCAACTTCACCCACCTGAGCGAACTCGACGTTGGCCACTACCCGGAAGGCCTTCCGGGTCTGCCTGCGAGGACCCACGAACCGGGTTTCAACAACTACTCGGGGTTCCTGCAGGAAGGCTTCCCTCGGGTCCGCGCCTTGGCCCTCGACAAAGAGGGCAACCTCTACGCCGGTGGCACCCTTGGCATCGTCGACCGTGACCCCGACATCCTTTCGCGCCACTCAAAGGAGACCTACGGGCTGGCCCGGTACGACGCAAAGACCGACACCTGGGGCCCCGCCGACACCTCGGGGGGCGTCTCCCGCGATGTCGTCCAGATGACCTGGCTCGACGAGAAGCGCCTCCTGTTGACCGGCAGCTTCATCTACGACGAAAAGTGGAACCAGCTGCACAACGTCGCCATCCTCGATATCCGTACCGGTGAGTTGAGCCCCGTAGGCGGCGGCCTCCTCCGGGAAGGCCAGGCCCACGTGGTGGGCTCCGAGGTGGTCCACGCCGTGAAGGGCGAGGAGCTCTGGTTCGCGGGGCTCTTCGACCACGCCGGCGTCAACGGCAACGCCATGCACGCAGCCCCGACCGTGTCGAAGTACATCGCTCTCTATGATCCGACCCGCATCCTCGACCCGAACCACTACCTGGTGGTCGAGCCCGTCGAGTCGATCAAGGCCCCGACGGGTTCCAGTTCGGAATCCAAAACGGTCGAGCTCAAGGCGAGCCTGAGCGAAGGCGAGGGAGAGATAACCTGGTACGAGCGCCGAGCCGACGGGACCTTCACCAAGAAGGCCTCCGGCGAGAGCTGCAAGGCCACCCTCCGCGTCGCCCCCGGCAGCGGCGACCTTTTCTACTACGTGAGCGTGACGGGCCCCGACGGCGTCGAAGGGGGCAAGGCGCCG
Organism: Synergistetes bacterium ADurb.Bin155; assembly: GCA_002070395.1. Classification (GTDB taxonomy): domain Bacteria; phylum Synergistota; class Synergistia; order Synergistales; family Thermovirgaceae; genus 58-81. Next base: position 15,052 of record MWDE01000022.1, on the reverse strand, counting down.
GTCAGGATCCCGGTCCAGTGAAAGGACCATAAAGACAAGCAAGAGGCCGGGCGGGGTGGGATCCGTCCGGCCTCTTAAAACCGCCGCTCCCCCCTGGTTTGCGAAGAAGCGCCCTTGACTTGATTTCATAAAGTCGACCAGAATGTACCCGGGCGCAGGGAACACAGCTCGAAGGGCGCGAAAGCACCGAAAGAAGTGAAAGACCCATGGGCCGTTCTTTTGGCGAGGCACCGGAAAAATACTGGAGTAAGACCCGACAGGAATTGATGTCCGCCCTCGACAGCAGCCCCAAGGGGCTGAGTTCGGAGTCGGCCCGGGATCGGCTTGAAAAATACGGCCCCAACCTTCCCGCCCCTTCGACGGTGACGGGCCCACTGAAGATGTTCCTCGAAAAGTTCCGCAACCCCCTTATCCTCATCCTTATCTTCGCCTCCGCCGTGTCGATCTTCGCACGCGACTGGCTGGAGTCCCTCATCGTCCTCGCCATCATCCTGGGGAGCACCATCCTGAGCTTCGCCTCGGAATACCGCGCTTCCCAGGCCGTGAAGAAGCTCCGCCAGCAGGTGCGGATAAAGGCCCTGGTCCTCCGCGACGGCGAGGCCCTATCCCGCCCTGTCGAGGATATCGTCCCCGGCGATGTGGTCCTGGTATCGGCCGGCAGCCTCATCCCTGCCGACGGCGTCCTGCTCGAGTCAAGCGACCTTTTCGTTTCCCAGGCGATCCTCACCGGTGAGACCTTCCCCGCCGAGAAGGAGCCCGGCGAGTCACCCGAGGATGCCACGCCGGCCGAACGGCCCAACTGCCTCTTCATGGGCACCTCCGTCAGGAGCGGTACGGGGACCTTCCTCGTTGTCAAGACCGGCAGCGGAACGACCTTCGGCGAGATCGCCGGGCGCCTGCAGGAGGCCTTCCTGGAGACCGAGTTCGAGAGGGGGCTCCGGCGCTTCGGAGCCCTGCTCCTTCAGGTCATGGTCCTCATAGTCTTCGCCATCTTCTTCACCAACGTGGTCCGGCAAAGGCCGATCATCGAGACCATGCTTTTCGCCGTCGCCATCGCCGTGGGGCTTTCACCGGAAATGCTCCCCGTCATACTCAGCGTCACCCTTTCCCGGGGGGCCCAGAACATGGCGGGGCACGGGGTGATCGTCAAAAGGCTCAACGCCATCGAAAACCTCGGGAGCATGGACGTGCTCTGTTCTGACAAGACCGGCACCCTCACCGAAGGCGTCATGAAAGTAGAAGGCGCCCTCGACGCCGAGGGCAACCCGTCGGGGGAGGTCTTCCGGTGGGCCTTCCTGAACTCCCTTTTCCAGTCGGGGCTCACCAACCCCCTCGATGAGGCCGTCCTGGCGGCACCCGCGGCCGAGGGAACCTCGGCGGAAGGTTACGAAAAACTCGACGAGATCCCCTACGACTTCGTGCGCAAGAGACTCAGCGTCCTTGTGGCCTCGCCCGACGGCGGCCGCTTCCTGGTGACCAAGGGCGCGCTGCGGAACGTTCTCGACGCCTGCACCAGCGTGAACAGGGGGGGCACCTCCGCCGCTCTGGATGACGCCACGAAGCGTGATATCCTGGAGCGCTTCGCCTCGTGGAGCACCGAGGGGTACCGCGTCATAGGCGTCGCCCGGAAGGCCGTCGAGGACGCCGGGAAGAGGCAGGATGAGTCAGACCTGGAATTCCTGGGCTTCCTGCGGTTTTCCGACCCGCCATCGGAAGGGGTCTCGAAGGAACTGGAGGAACTCCGCTCCCTCGGGGTCCGCCTCAAGCTGATCACGGGGGACAACCGCTACGTGGCCCGCCATGTCGCCGCCTCGGTGGGGATCAAGGCCGCCCGGATCCTCACCGGCCCGGAACTGGCGGTCATGAGGGACGAGGCCCTGTGGCACCTCGTGGGCCACGTCGACATCTTCGCCGAGGTAGATCCCAACCAGAAGGAACGGATCATCCGGGCTCTGCAGAGGATGGGTTCCGTCGTGGGCTTCCTGGGCGACGGCATCAACGACGCCCCAGCGCTCCACGCCGCTGACGTGGGCATCTCGGTGGACAAGGCCGTCGACGTCGCCAAGGAGGCGGCCGACTTCGTCCTGATGGAACACAGCCTGGCCATGGTCCGCCAGGGGATACAGATCGGCCGCCGGACCTTCGCCAACACGATAAAATACATCTTCATCACCACCAGCGCCAACTTCGGGAACATGATCAGCATGGCGGCGGGGTCGCTCTTCCTCCCCTTCCTTCCCCTCCTGGCCAAGCAGGTGCTCCTCAACAACTTCATGTCGGACATCCCCTCCGTGGGGATCGCCGGCGACAGGGTGGACCCCGAGTGGGAGAGGGAACCCCACCGGTGGAACATCAGGATAATCAGGGACTTCATGGTCATCTTCGGGCTAGTGAGCACCGCCTTCGACCTGCTGACCTTCTACGCCCTCATCAGGCTGGCGGGCAGCGCGGCAAGCGCGTTCCGGACCGGGTGGTTCATCGAATCCCTGCTGACGGAACTGCTGGTGCTGTTCGTGGTGAGGACCTACAGGCCCTTCTACCGTAGCCGCCCCGGCACCTTCATCCTCGCTTCCTCCGCCTTGCTGGGGCTCCTCGCCGTGGCGCTCCCCTACCTCCCGGCGGGCCGTGTCTTCGGCTTCGTCCCCCTCCCTTGGCCCGTCCTGGCGGCCGTCCTGGCCATTACCCTCCTCTACCTGGTCGTCTCGGAATCGACCAAGAGGGCCTTTTTCCGCTTCCTGCGATTATGACGTCGCCGCCCGCCCCCCAAGACCGAGTACCCGTAACGGAGGCGAATGATACGGTGCCCTGGTGGAAAAGGAACAAAAAGGGCATTAAGCGGGGCATCTTGGGCGCCCTGCTGCTGCTGGGGCTCGTCACCGCCGTTGCCCACCTCGGCGAGATAGGCCGCTTCCTGGGGATCCTTCGGGAGGCGAAACCGGCCTGGGTGGCCGCCGGCCTCGCCTTCCAGGCCCTGACCTACCTCTGCGCGGCCCTGGTCTGGAAGGCGGCCATGGTGAACATCGGCATCCACTTTCCCCTTTCCCAACTGGTCCCGCTGAGCGTGGCCAAGCTATTCTCCGACCAGGTCCTCCCCAGCGGAGGCCTCAGCGGTTCCGCTTTTTTCACCGTGGCCCTCAAGCACCGGGGGGTAGCCGTCCTGGACGGACTCGTGGCCCTCGTGGCCAGCCTCACCGGTTACTACGCCTCCTACATGATCATGGCGGTGGCTAGCCTCGCCCTGCTGGCTTTCCGCCACGACATCCACCCCTGGATCCTCACGGCGTCGGTGCTGTTCTTCGTCGTCGCCCTCGCCGTACCCGCCGTGGTGATCCTGGCCAGCCTTTACGGGGGGGAAAGGATACCGGACGTCCTCAAGCGCCGCTTCCCCATCCCCGTCATGGAGGACGCCCTGGGGAAGGTCTCCGCCCGGGTCATATTCGACCCCCTGGTGCTGGCCCAGGTGACCTTACTCCAGGGCGCGGTGTTCCTGCTCGACGCGGCCACTCTCTGGGCCATGCTCCTGGCGGTGGGGCAGAAAGCCGCCTTCCTGGAGGCCCTGCCCAGCTTCGTCGTAGCCTCGATGGTGGCGACCATCGGCGTGGTCCCCCTCGGCCTGGGGACCTTCGAGACCACCTGCGTCGTCCTGCTGAGGAGCCTCAAGATCCCTTTCGAAGCGGCCCTGGCCGCCACACTCCTCCTTCGGGGCTTGACCCTTTGGCTGCCCATGCTTCCCGGCATGTGGCTGGCCCGGAAGGAATTGTCCAGGGACCCTGCCCCTTTGTCGAAGGGTTAAAATTTTACGCGGGGGTGATGGCCTATGAGCGGTGACCACCATGGAGGGATCGCGGTGAACGCGGGGGACGTCAAAAAAGCAGTAAAAGCCCGGGAACGGGAGATCGTCCGTTTCCTTTCCAAGGTCCTTCAAACTCCAAGCGTGACGGGCGACGAAGCTGCTGTGGCGGAAGTGATCGCCCGGGAGATTGAAGTGATAGGTCTCAGGCCGCGGATCGAAGAAGCCGAAAAAGGCAGGCCCAACGTTTTGGCGGAATGGGAAGGCCCGCCGGGGCCGCGGTTTGTCTTTAACGGCCACATGGATGTATTCCCCCCGCCGGCAGGTTCAGAAGAGGAATACGGCGGACCCTGGTCGGGGCGGGTGGAAGGCGGCTGGATCTTCGGAAGCGGTGCCAACGACATGAAAGCCGGTCTCTGCGGGTCGATCATGGCTGTCCGTGTTCTAAAGGAAATGGGGTTCGTGCCGAAGGGGAGCGTCCTGCTGACCTGTACCTGCGATGAAGAGAACGGCGGCTGGCTCGGAGTGAAACACCTCTTGGGGAAAGGGTTGATAAAGGGCGACTTCGGATTGAACATGGAACCAACGTCGCTGAAACTTCTCCTTGACCACAGCGGCATTTTCAGGGCTCGTTTTACCATTGAGGGAAAGGGCGCCCACGCGAGCAACCCCAGCGAAGGGATCGACGCCCTTGAAAAATCAGTCAGGGTCATCCAGGGGCTTTACAAACTGGGCAAGCGGCTGGAAAAACGATCTATCCCCGGCTGGGGAAGCCCTACCTTGAACGTGACCACCCTCCATGCGGGGACGGCGACAAATGTCATTGCCGATCGAAGCACCTTTTCCATTGACCGAAGGCTGGTCCCGGGGGAGAGCCATGACGAGGCGGAAGCGGAAATAATGGCTGTCCTTGAAGAGCAGAGGAAAAAAGACCCGGACCTGCGCTTCGTCCGTGAGATCATCTCCGACCGGCCGGCGCTGAAGATCCCGTCCGATTCGACCATCGTGAAAGTGATTGAGAAGGGCTTCGAGGACCTCCAGGGCAAGCCGCTGGAAAGAATGAAAGCGCGCTTCGGCTCCGATGCCGCCGACATTGTGAAAGCTACCGGCATGCCAATGCCCATCCTCGGTCCGGGGGATGAGGATGAAGCTACTTCGGTTGGCGAGAAATTAAGTATCGAAGAATACCTCGCCGCTGTCGAGATTTACGCACTTACCGCCGCCAGGCTGCTCTCCTGAAGGGTGTCAGATCTACACGGATTGTCGCTCCGGGCCTTGTCTACCACTTAAGCCACCGTCCTGGAATGGCAGGCTCCATTCCAGCTTGCGCCAGCGGACGACATAAAAAATGACGGAGGGGGCATTTCAGATCCAAGTAAGACCGGATAACCGGCCTACGGACCCCAGGAGCCACTCCTCCGTCAACAGCATTGTTTACAAACTCATGGGGCCCGTCTAACTCAAGAATTCAAGGATAGGCCCCGCTGGGCTTAAAAGCCTTCTAGCTCAAGATTGTCCAGCGTCGTCACGGCACCTTCGTGCGAGTATTGGTAGAGCCCGGCGTACCGTGCGGAACCTTTCGGGGCGATCGCGACGAACGTCATCGTCGGTGTCGCGTTCTTGTCGATCCATGTTCCGGAGTTAACATATACGGCGCTCTTCCCGTCGTGCGTCTCCGAGGGAATGATCCTGGATTCGTGGGTGTGGCCGAAGACCACGATACGCTTTTCGGACGCTGGGTTTCGGAAGTACTGCACAACGGCCTGATTGTCCGTTTCAGCCGAAGAAGCCGCCTTGGCGAGCGCCTCCCTGGCGGTAATTTTGACGGCAACCCTGTTGAGTGCCTGCCGTTCGTCCCACGTGTCCTGTATCCCTTTGAACAAATTCACGTCGATGACGCCGCCCTCCCCCGCCTGACGGGGTATGAGGTCGCTCATCGCATAGGTTTTGGTGAAGCCGTCGATGTTGGTCCTGATGATCTTCTCCTCGAAGTCTTCTTTTATGGGCAGCTCGTCCATCAGTGCTTCCCATACCTGCCAGTAGAGAAATTCGAGATCCTGGCTTTCGCCAAGGGAATTCGGAATGACGACCGGTCTGATCTTGCCTGGCTTGGGCTTGCCTTCGACGACGGAGAGCGCCGCGATACGGGTGAAGAAGTACCCGGGAGGCAGGATTGAACCTGGAGCGATCTCTTTGTTCGAGATGGGATCCGGCGCGCAAAAGAAGTTGTAGCGGTGCCCGTGCTCGATGGCGATCTCGGGATGGCCGTCCGGAGAATAGGTTCCGAGCCCCCGGACATCGCGCGCTTCCGCCATTCCGGGGAAGATGGTCTGGATGCTCTCGGAGGAGATCAGCAGGTCGTGATTCCCCGGCACGTAGACCACCTTGATCTTTCCGTCCCGGATGATGTCGTTGAACGCGTCGACCACGTCCTTGTTGTTCGCGGCGACGCGCTGCACGAACTCTTTCTGGGTCTTTCCGGCGTACGTGTCCGTGCCGGCGGGGATGAACCACTCGTCGACGAGGTCGCCCGCGACGACTAGTTCCTTTATGTTTGGAGCGCACCGGACCTTCCGAAGAAAGTCGGCAAGGGGAGCGCGGTTCCGCTGGATCTCCGCGTACCGGTCGTCCATTCCCAGATGTATGTCGCTGATGACGACGATGACGGAGCGTTCGCCGCCGAGTGCTGGAACGCCGCTCTCATCGAGAGTGAAGGCATAGTCCGACGCGAAGCAGAGGGGCGCGGTGAACAACAGTAAAAACAACAGCAGGATGCCCTTGATACCCGTTCTTCTCATAGTCTCATTCCCTTTCGTGTGCGAAGTGATCGGTTGATGCGCGCAACTCCGCTTTATCGTAATAAAGTTAAGTGGCGGTATGGGCTGCTCTGTGCGAACAATACCACGAATTCCTCCCTGATAGGTGTCAGACCTACACAATTGATGAAACGCCCCTCTTTCCTCCAGAGGGGTGTGACCCGACCTCGGCTGATCACTGCCAGGGGATCCCCAGTTCCTCAGGCCTGCCTTCAGGCCTCGTCGGCCTCTTCGATCTCGGTAAAGGTGAAAAGGGGGCCCTCCTTTTTTTCCAGTTCCCTAAGCGACCCCTAGTCGCCCTTCTGCCTGAGCCTCCCGGCGCGCATCCAGTCGTTGGATTTCAGGGTGGCATGGATTTTCCCCCGTTGATCTCCGTCATGATAGCGACCTCTCGGCGGTAGAGCTTGCCCCTCCCGGATTATCTCCCACAGGGGGTATTCTTTGCCCCCACCTCGATGAGCTCATAGCTCTTCTTTATGACTTCCCTCAAGGTTGACCGCCTTCCCCGCCTCCGGCAGTGCCCTCTCTTTTTCGCCGGGTCACGGAACAAGACCGATCCTTTAAGAACCATATACGGTCCTCCCTTTCCTTGAGACGTCGCTGGTTCGAGTTCGTGATTTCACTCAATACGATTTCTCGCTGATTATCCCACGATCATGTCGTGCTCTTTCATTTTTGTAACTGACTACAAAGGGACCGACAAGCTATAAATTTACTCAATTAGCGTCCAAATTGGGAGTAAGCCGGACATCGCAGATCGCCCTTCCGCTCTCGCTAAGGTCGGGTGATCAAAAGCGAAGACGGGACCTCATCTCTTCATTGCTTTATCGGGAAGGATGTGCTATCACTTAAAACATCTTGCGGTCCGCTTAGGGAGGGGTGCTTTTGTACGGAAGACTGAGGAGCGAGGGCAAGATAGGGCGCTTGACCATCCCCAACCGCGTGGTAATGCCCGCGATGGGGACAAACCTGTCGGCCACGGGAGGCGGCGTGACCGATGACATCATCGCCTTCTACGAGGCGAGGGCAAAGGGTGGCGTCGGTCTCATCATCACCGAGGTGACCAGGATCGAAGGGGGCCGGGGCATCAGCGACCCGTGCCAGCTCGCTGCTTACCGGTACTCCGATATCGCTGACCTCCAGCGGCTGACCGGCGCCGTTCAGAAGTACGGCACGAGGATCTTCATCCAGCTTCAGCACCCCGGCCGCATGGCCTCCCCCTTGGTGGCGGGCGAGTCCCCGGTGGCCCCCTCCCCGGTGGCCGACCCATCGACCCCAGACAACGTGCCGCGCGAATTGACCGAGGACGAGTGCGCCGAGATGATCGGCAAGTTCGTCTTCGCCGCCTATGTGGCGAAGTCCGCGGGAGCGGATGGAGTGGAGCTTCACGGCGCCCACGGCTACCTGATCAACGAGTTCCTCTCCCCTGCCATGAACTTCCGCACCGACCGGTACGGGGGGTCCTTCGAGAACCGCATGAGGTTCGTCGAGGAGATCCTCGCAGGGATAAAGAGCGGCTGCGGGAAGCACTTCCCCGTCTCGGTCCGCATCAACGCCGAGGAGAGCCTCCCGGGGGGGATCGACCCCGAAGAGGCCGCCCGGATCGCCGCCGCTTTGGAGAGGGCGGGCGCGGACGCGGTCAACGTGAGCTGCTACAGCCTCGGCTGCATCGAGCCCGGGTCTTACGAGCAGGGGTGGAAGAAGTATATGGCGGCGGCGGTCAAGAAGGCCGTCTCCATCCCCGTGATAGCCGTGAGCAACATCAAGGACCCCTCCGTCGCCGAAACCCTGCTCGAAGAGGGGGTCTGCGACTTCGTGGGAGTCGGCCGCGGCCTGCTGGCGGACCCGGAATGGGCCGCCAAGACCTTCTCCGGCGGTGAGAGCGTCATTCGAAGGTGTATAGGCTGCCTCAGCTGCTTCGCTGAGATAGCCAACCTCAGGCAGGTGCGGTGCGCGGTGAACCCGAAGACCGGTCGCGAGCGCGAGTACCTGGACCCGGTCCGCGACGGCGAGGGGCGCGCCGTTGCCGTGATCGGCGGCGGCCCAGCGGGTATCGAGGCCGCCCTGGTCCTCAAGGAGCGCGGATTCGCCCCGGTCATATTCGACGGCGGGGAGCGGCTGGGCGGGACCCTGAACACCGCCGACAGGGGTTACGGCAAGGACAAGATCACAAAATACGTCGACTCCCTGGTCGCCCAGGTCGATAGTGCCGGGATAGAGGTCCGGCTGGGGCGGGAGGTCACCCCCAAGGACGTCGGAGGGCTGGACCCCTGCGGCGTCTTCCTGGCGTGTGGCGGGGAACCCTGCATCCCGCCGGTCCCCGGAACGGATCTTGACTTCGTCTGCACCGCGGAGGATGTGTTGCTGGGGCGTGCCTGTCCGGAGGGGAGGATCGTAGTAGTAGGATCGGGCATGACAGGGCTTGAGACGGCTGAGACGCTGGCCCTCAAGGGGTGCGGGGTCACCATGGTGGAGATGCTCGGCGAGGTCGGCCCGGGCATGTACTACCTCGTGGTGTTGGACGTGATGAGCCGCATCGGGCCCCACGACCCCGTGGTATTGACCGGTCACAGGCTGGAGCGGATCGTCCCCGGCGGCGTGGAGCTTTCACGGCTGTCGGACGGAGAGAAGGTAGCGGTACAGGCGGACAGCGTTGTGCTGGCTGTAGGTGTCGCCCCGCGAAAGGGCGTGACGGAGCCCTTCAAGGCCGCCTTTCCCGACGCCGTGGTCATAGGCGACGCCAGGTGCTGCGGGCGCATACTCGAGGCCTCGCAGGACGCCCGCGGAAGGGCTTTCACGTTCCAACCGCGAGCCCAAAGGAGAGGAGAGGTTCAGCATGGATAGGGGATACAAGATCCCGGAAGAAGAACTAGGGAACTTCATGAAAGGCGGTGCCATGAACGACCAGTACGGCATCCAGCTCTTCTTCAACACGGACCCGAAAAGGGCGAAGGAGCTGCTGCCGCCGCCCCTGGTGCCGGCCGACCCGGTCAATCCGATGGGCTTCGCCTACATCGTGAACATCCGCCAGCCCACCTTCTCCCCGTGGTACATGGAGGGCGGCCTCGGGATAATGGCGCGCCTGGGAGATTACGAGGGCGTCTACTTCCTAGGCCTGATGCTGAGCGGACCGGGCGCCCTGATGGGGGTGTTCTCCGGACGCGAGACGTCGGGGCTAGCCAAGAAGCTGTGCGAAAGGATCCTCGTCGAGAGGACGGGCGACGTGGGAAGGTGCCTCATCAGGCGTGACGGCGTGGACCTCTTGGACGTGAAGTTAAAAATGGGCTCCTACAACCTGAAAAGTCACAGGGTGGAGCAGGAGGGGTGCTCGCGGGAGAAGCCGGCGACCACAGGCGGAGGGTGCCTCAACCACGTCTACCACGTGGAGCAGGGGGCGTTCACCAACCTGAGGGTGAACTTCTACAACAGCCCGACCCGCTACTACTCTTGGGATCCCGCCGAAGCCGAGGTATCGCTGGCCTCCTCGATCAACGACAGGTGGGGGGAGCTGCCCGTGACCAACGTGATCGGCGCCGGCTGGATGGTCAGCGACAACTGGGTCATAAGCCAGGAGAAGATATACGAATACACCGACGAAAAAGAGTTGAACCAGGCGATGAGCCTGCTGTTGCCTGGCCGTTACGACCGCTGTACTTTCCTGAGGGACCACCAGTCCTACGAATAGACAAGAAAGGCGGGATGCACCGATGGAATTTGATAAAGGCTACTACAAAGGCAAGACCGCCGTCGTCACCGGGGCGGCTTCGGGCATAGGGCTGGCCCTCATTGAGGAGCTGCTGGCCTACGGAGCGGATAAGGTCGTTCTCGCGGACTTCAACGCCGAGAATTTGAAAAAGCATACCGACCGTCTTTCGGCCGAATATCCCGGGAAAGTAAAGGGCATCCTCTGCGACGTGACGAAGGAGAACGAGGTCGCGGACATGATCGCCGAGGCCGCGGAGTTCCTCGGCGGGAGGATAGACCTGCTGATCAACAACGCCGGGGCGGGACTTATGGGGAGGTTCGCCGAGTCGTACTCTCCCGTGCCCAAGGAAGACCCACTCGGATTGAACGTCCAGACGAACAAGGACTGGGAGAAGGCCTTCGCCCTCAACTTCTACGGGGCGCTGTACGGATGCCGCGAGGTTATACCCATAATGCAGAAGAACGGGGGCGGGCAGGTGATCAACGTGATCTCCGGCATAGCCTTCTACCCCATGGCCTACCAGACGATGTACGCGGCCACCAAGTCGGCCCTGAACGGCCTGACCCTTTCCCTGCGCTACGAGTACTGGGACGACAACATCAAGTTCAACTCCGCCACGCCCGGCACGACGGCCACGGCTATCTGGGGCGATAAGGCCCCGCCGCCGACCGCCCAGACGCCCCAGCAGTCGGCGAGGCGCATCCTGGCCCAGGCCGCGAAAAACAGGCGGATCATATTCGGCGACGATCCGGACGAGGCGGGGGCGAAAAACTGCTTCCACCCGGATCACGAGGATATACCGGACACCTACCTTCTGGAGGTGGCAAGGGCCAGAAGGAGCGGCGAGTCCACCCGGGTCTAGAGACACGGCCCGGTTTCGAGCAACGCTGGCAGGGTGGGCGTGCCCCAGGGGCCGCCCACCTCATTTTTGGGTCCTCTTTAGGTGTCAGACCTACACAATTGACGAATCAACCGGGATAAGGCCCACCGAGAAGCGTTTGAACCAAAGGCTTTAACTCCTTTAGTACCTGGTCAAATCCGGGAAGGTCCATGACAAAAGCACTAAGGCTATTATCCCAGTTTCGATACGCCTCCGAAACAAGCTCTTGACTAAAAAAATCATCGAGGCTGCTAAAGGACACATTTCTATGCTCATTCTTGAGATACAGTATCTCCATCACTTTTTCGGGTTTGAAAGCATGCCCTAGTTTCGTAAGGATCTGCCACAAGTCGTAGTAATCCCTGGAGCGGGGACGGTTCCATCCCCTGGTGATCAGCTTTTCATGTGTTTGAAGTAAGGTTCTCAGTTTTTCAGCGATGATCTCCTCAAGGCGATAACAGGTCACTTCTCTCTGAAGGTTCTCTTCGTAATATCCGTGCAAAAGAGGACGCTTTTCCGGCGCAAGAAGAATGGGTTCATCATGGCTGATCTCCATTTTTACACGGCATAAAGGCCCGGGATGCCACGGAAACTGGACCCTGATGATGAACGCTTCCTGGCCATGGGGATGAGGATCACGCTCCTGATATCTTTCCAGAAGAAGAGAAAAAAGACCCTGTTCCAGGAGGAGGCTTCGTGAAAGTTCAATTGCCTCTGCTATGCGCCTCTCCAACTCATCGCCTTTTGGTGCGTCCATTCCCGAAAAATCCAGGTCCTCGGAAAACCTGTATTCCCCGAAAAACACCTTTTTAAGGGCTGTCCCACCCTTGAAGACCAGTGTATCCTTCAGAATCGGGTGGCTTGATACTCCCGCGAGAATGTAACTTAAGGCATAGTCCTTTTCGACCACTTCTTGCGGAATTCCCAGTGCTTGGGAAGTCTGTCGAACCCGGACTCGCAGGGGCTTCATGGGGCCTTGCGCCCCGCAAGATTCACTCGAATATTCCATCGCCTATCGAAAACTCCTTCCTGTCGCCCTGCGGGGTCCAGTAAATGATATCCCGTGGCAGGTATCGCCAGGAGGGGGTCAAGGACTCTCTCGGTGACAGAAAGGCGCTCAAGCAGCCACCCCAATCTCTTGGCCGGGGCTATCTTTCCGTATCTGAGGGCGTAACCGGCAAGTTTTTCAATGTCCAGCGAAAAAAGGTGTTCCTCCATTATTCCAAACACCTCGCCCATTCCTCCAAAACTTTTTGGCGATACGAAAAGCTCCAGCACCGTCCGTTCACGATCCGTAATGGGTATTCTGGAGTATTGGTCGATCCAGATCCTTTCTATACCGAAAAAATGTTCTTTACTAACCCTTTTGTATTGAAATCGCATGCCCTCAACTAACCATCCATGACGCCGGAAGTCCTTTCCCTTGGGACTATCCCGCCGCATGCTCGGTGTGACGACATTCTTTGGGGTTATTGAAGTGACAATTCCCGGGACTTGCCCTGTTAACCCGTAATGGTGCAGGGCTGACCAATGGCTTATCGCGGAAGGGACTACCAAATTTGCGGCAATGGCGAAGGAGTGTAACTGTACATCTCCTGATAACACCCCGATACGGGCATACAGGCCGCGCTTCAAGCGGGTTATCCATCCATCCCGGGTCAGAAAGGACAGAAATTTATTTATATATGATCCGGGTATCCCGCTCTCTTCCGCAATCCGTCTTGCATCGGAAGCGGAAAAGACAGTCAGGCCTTCTTCAGAGACTGACTTAAGAAACCTTATCCTGTAATTTTCCCCCCGGCCTTTTTGCATCGATCTGCTCATAACGGAAACTCCATTATAAAAATCACTACGAAAATACTAAAAAATGGTATTTATGCAGTGTATTTTATAACATGTTCTGATAATGTGCAACTTCGGGTGATAGTGCCTTTATCAATGTGTTCGCCTTTGCGCCAATGGCAGGTCCAGCTTACGAGGAGCCACTTCAAGGACCTTCTTTTCCAAAACCTTGTCCTTTTTCAGGGCCTCGTCGAACCGCTTCCCCGCCTGGGTCACCCCCGAGGGCGAGAGGCCGAAAAGGTCCCCGATCTCCTGCAGCCTCGCCCCGCTGAAACGATGGCAAAGGTAGATCCCCGCCGCCCTGGCCAGCCTGCCGCTGTCGGGAAACGCCTCTCCTGCCGCCGCCTTGATCTTTCCTATGTCGGGCCTCCCCTGCAGCTCCCGCAAGGCGGGGATATCCCTGTCGGGCGCCAGCCCCTCAAGGTAGGTCTCCTTGATGTACCTGACAAAATCATCGCTGCCGAGAATGGTGGAGGCGATCGAGCCGGAAAGAAGGTCAGGGCTCTTTTTCCCGACGGCCTCCAGGATATAGTCCCTGTAATGTACCCTTTGCTTGCCCGGGTCCGCCCCGAAATACCCCAGGACAAAACCGGTGGAAAGCCACGGGGGCGCCGGGTTCTCCAGGTAGAACCGGTAACTGCTCCACTTGTACTCTTCCGGCAAGGCCACCATCTTAGCCCTCACGGGGTTAAGGTGTATATAGCGGGACAGTTCCGCGGCGTAGGCATCCGCCTCGACAAGGACGGCCTTGTAGCGGCCCTGCAGGAGATGGCCCGCCCTCTTTCGTTTCACGTTGAAATAGTTCGTGTAGGAGTTGTTGATATGCTTCATGATCCGGGAAAGGTTGCCCTCGGGGGTTTCGATCATCAGGTGGTAGTGATTGCTCATGAGGCAGTAGGCGTGGAATATGGCCCCGTACCTCTCCGCCGCCGACTCCAGGTAGGTCAGGAATTTCTCCCTGTCGCCTTCGCTTTTGAAGATATCCTTTTGCTCGTTACCCCTTGAAGTGACATGATAGAAAGCTCCAGGGTATTCGATCCTCAAGGGTCTGCCCATCGTCAAACCTCCGTCCCCGGCGGGGTTCATTTACCCCATTCTGGATCGAAAAACCCGGTCCGTCAATTGTGTAGGTCTGACACCATTTTCTTAAAAGGATATAATAGCGACTGTAAATTAGGGGGTGCAGTACATACAATGAGATTCGGAAAAAGAACGGACTTCGACAGGAACTTCCTGATGGAGAACATGATGGGACCCAACTGTGTCAGGTTAGCAGCTGAAATTTTGCAAAAAGTATCCCTGAAACCAGACATGCGGGTCCTTGACCTGGGCTGCGGAAAGGGCCTTACCTCCATATTCCTGGCAAGAGAGTTCGACGTCCAGGTATTTGCCACTGACCTCTGGATAGAAGCGACGGAGAACTACGGTCGCTTCAAGGACCTCGGTCTCGAAGAGGAGATCATACCCTTACATGCCGATGCAAGGGCTCTGCCCTTCGCCCACGGTTACTTTGACGCGGTTGTCAGCATAGACTCTTACCACTACTTCGGGAACACCCCTGACTATCTCGACACCCATCTCGTCCCCCTGCTGAAAAGGGGGGGCACTATTGCCGTTTCGATCCCCGGCCTTATAAGGGACTTCACCGACGGTGTGCCTGCTGTGCTTAAACCTTTCTGGGAAAAGTGGGAAAAGGAACTGCAGGGAGAAATGAACATCTACACAGCTGAATGGTGGACCCGTCTTTGGGAACGTTCTTCAAATATCACCCTTGAGGAATGTTTCTCCCACACTTGTCATAAACAGGCATGGGAGGAATGGCTTGAATGTGACAACCCCTACGCGAAGGAAGACATCGAAATGATGAAAGCCGAGAACGGGCAATACTTCAACACCATAGGCCTTGTCGCCAGGAAGAACTGATCCATTTTCAATGAACTGCCCATCCCTGTAACGGAGGAATAAAACATGCCGAAAGAGATCATCCTTGAAAGAATGACCTGGCCAAAGGTCGGGAA
>MWDE01000021.1 GCA_002070395.1 Synergistetes bacterium ADurb.Bin155 | reverse complement strand
CGACACGCCCATCATCCGGGGATCGGCGCTGAAGGCCCTTGAAAGCGACGACCTTGGCCGCGACAGCCAGTGGGCGGGAGCTATCTGGGAACTGATGGACGCCTGCGACAGCTTCATCCCCGAGCCTGTTCGTGAAGTGGACAGGCCCTTCCTGATGCCCATCGAGGACGTCTTCACCATAACGGGCCGCGGCACCGTGGTCACGGGCAGGGTAGAGCGGGGCATCATCAAGGCCGGCGACGAAGTAGCCATCATAGGCATGCAGGAAGACATCAAGAAGACCGTGGCCACGTCCCTTGAAATGTTCCGGAAGATCCTCGACGACGCCCGTGCGGGCGACAACGTGGGCGTACTCCTTCGGGGCGTAGGCAAGGAAGACGTGGAGCGTGGCCAGGTCCTGGCGAAGCCGGGGAGCATCACGCCCCACAAGCACTTCAAGTCTGAAGTCTACGTACTGAAGAAGGAAGAGGGCGGCCGTCACACGCCGTTCTTCAGCGGTTACAAGCCGCAGTTCTACTTCAGGACGACCGACGTGACGGGAGACATCAAGCTGCCCGAGGGCGTAGAGATGGTAATGCCCGGTGACAACGCGACCTTTGAGGTCAAGCTGATCCAGCCCATCGCCATGGACCAGGGACTTCGTTTCGCCGTCCGCGAAGGCGGCAGGACCGTCGGTGCCGGCGTCGTCACCGAGATACTCGGCAGCTGATCCAATCCAACCAGGGAGAAGAGGTTCGACATTTTATGGCAGACCAGATAGGGCTCCAGTGCACCCAGTGCAAGCGGCGCAACTACGTGACCACCGTCAACAAGAAAAAGCAGCAGAAGAAGCTGGAGAAAATGAAGTACTGCAAGTGGTGCAAGGCCCATACCTTGCACAAGGAAACGAAGTAGTGTAGAATACCTTTCGCGCGCAGGTCCGTGGCTCAATTGGCAGAGCACCGGTCTCCAAAACCGGGGGTTGCAGGTTCGAGTCCTGCCGGGCCTGCCATTATATTCACACCCGGGAGGCCGAATTCTTTATGAAGTGGAAGAGTTTCATCCGCGAGGCGAGAGCAGAACTGAAAAGGGTCACCTGGCCCAGCCGCCAGCAGGTATGGTATTCGACCCTGGTCGTCGTCGCGGTATCCCTTCTGGTAGCGGCCTACCTCGGGATCGTCGACGTGCTTCTGACGGCGGTTTTCTCCAGGGTGATCCGGTAGGGGATCCCTGGCCTGTGGGTTGGAATAAACGTACAGGAGACACTTCCTCGGGAGGACAGGGGGCCGGGTAGGGCCCCCTTTTAGGTGATGATCGACAAGACAGAGAGGCACTGGTACATAATCCAGACCTATTCCGGGTACGAGAACAGGGTCAAGGCCAACCTCCAGCAGCGCATCGCCACGATGGGCATGGACGAGAAGATCTTCCATGTCCTCGTGCCCATCGAGGAAAGGGTCACCGTCAAGGACGGCAAGAGCAAGCGCACCAAGAGGAAGGTCTTCCCCAGCTACGTCCTGGTGGACATGGTCCTCGACGACCAGTCCTGGTACGTCGTTCGTCACACGCCTGGCGTCACGGGTTTCGTGGGGGCCGGGAGCTACCCCATACCGCTCACCGAGCGCGAAGTGAGCGAGATCATGAGCAAGATCGGCAAGGAGCAGATCAAGCCGAAGATCGAGATCGACCTGAAACCCGGCGACGTGGTGCGGGTCAAGGCGGGTCCCTTCGAAGGCCAGGTGGGCCCCGTCACCGAGGTCCTGGAGGACAAGGGCAAGGTCAAGTTCTCCGTCGTGGTCTTCGGCCGCGACACCCTCGTGGAGGCCGACTACACCGACCTTGAAAAGATCTAGGGCAAGACGCCCTTTTTATCGCCCGGCCGCTGCCGGGCCCAAGTAGGAGGGATAATCAGCTAATGGCAAAGAAAGTAATAGCACAGATCAAACTGCAGCTGCCCGCGGGGAAGGCGACACCGGCTCCGCCCGTAGGGCCGGCCCTGGGCCAGCATGGCGTTAACATCATGGAGTTCTGCAAGCAGTTCAACGCCAAGACGGCCGACCAGCCGGGGATGATCATCCCGGCGGTCCTGACGGTCTACGCCGACAGGAGCTTCACCTTCATCCTCAAGACGCCCCCGGCAAGCGTCCTTCTCAAGAAGGCCGCATCGCTCGAAAAGGGCTCCGGCGAGCCCAACAAGGTCAAGGTGGGCAAGGTCACCCTCGACCAGGTCAGGGAGATCGCCGAACTGAAGAAGGTCGACCTCAACGCCAACGACGTGGAGGCCGCCATGGAGATGATCAAGGGCACCGCCGTATCGATGGGCATCGAGGTAGTCTAGCGCCGGCGGCTTTGACCGGCGTATCCGGTGGGAGAGCCCCTGTTGAGGGGTTCGCCAATACCACGGGGAGGGAAAAAGTATCATGAAAAAGAGAAGCAAGAGGTACCGCGCCATCGCCGAGAAGGCGCCCAGGGAACTGCTTGGCAGTCTGAAGGAGGCCATCGAGCAGGCCAGGGAGAACGCCACGGCGAAGTTCGACGAGAGCATGGAGATGCACGTCCGCCTGGGCGTCGACCCCCGGCACGCCGACCAGCAGGTCCGCAGCACCATCGTGCTCCCCCACGGGATAGGCGTGGTGAAGCGGGTCCTGGTCATCGCCGGCGGAGAGAAGGTCAAGGAGGCCCAGGAGGCCGGCGCCGACCTCGTCGGTGGAGAGGACATGGTCCAGAAGATCGAGGGCGGCTGGCTCGACTTCGACGCCGTCATCGCCACGCCGGACATGATGAAGTCCGTAGGCAAACTGGGCAAGATCCTCGGCCCCCGCGGGCTCATGCCCAGCGCCAAGACGGGCACCGTCACCTTCGGCGTGGGCAATGCCGTCAGCGAGATCAAGGCCGGGAAGGTCGAGTTCAGGGTCGACAAGTTCGGCATCATCCACAACGCCTTCGGCAAGGCGGGTTTCCCCGTCGAGAACCTCTACGAGAACGGCAAGGCCCTCCTGAGGGCCATCGTCAGGGCGAAGCCGGCCGCGGCCAAGGGGCAGTACATCAAGAGCCTGGCCGTGACATCGACCATGGGGACCTCCTTCAGAGTGGACCCCAACGCCGCGGTGAAGGAACTCTCCGCCGAATAGGCGCCCCCGGGTTTTTTCCGGGAAAAACTGTTATAATTCTGCCGTTCCATCGACCGCAGACAGCGGGTGCGCACCGACGCGCTTAATGACTTGCCCGCCGAGGTCTGGAAGAACCTGACCCATGTCACAGCCATGTGTCGAGGTCTCCCGGGCCCGGAGGGTCCGGGAGTTTTTTTATGCGAGGAGGTGAATAAATGCCTTCGCAATTGAAGATCGAGCAGGTTGAATCGCTCCGGGAAAAGTTGCAGGAAGCCGAGGCCGTTTTCATATGCGAGTACAGGGGGCTCAACGTAGCCAAGATCACGGCCCTCAGGGCCTCCATCCGCGGCGCCGGCGGAGAGATGAACGTGGCCAAGAACACCCTCATGGGGATAGCACTCCGGGAGGAGTCCATGCCCGTCCCCGACGCGATCATGACCGGCCCCAACTCCTTCACCATCGCCTATTCCGACGCGGCGGCGGTGGCCAAGGTCATCAGGGACTTCTCCAGAGAGAAGGGTAACGAAGCCCTCGTCATCAAGGGAGCAGTCCTGGGGGACGACATCCTCTCCATGGAACAGGTCAGTGCCCTCGCGGACCTGCCTTCGAGGGAGGTACTGCTGGCGCAGCTGGCGGGGACCATGATCGGCCCCGTGAGAGGCCTCGTCACGGTGCTCTCCGGCACCACCCGCGGGCTCGTGACGTGCCTGGAAAGGATAAAGGAACAGAAGGAAGAAAAAGCCGCCTGAAAAACCGACAGGTGTAGATGAAAAAGGAGGAACAGGAAATGACCGCAGCCAAAAAGGCAGCAGAAGGCGAAGAAGAAGTCACCGGAACCACCGAAGCCACCGAAGTGAAGGAAGAGAAGAAACCCGCGAAGAAGGCCGCAGCCAAGGCCCTCTCCAAGGAAGACATCCTCGCCGCCATCGAGGAGATGACCGTGCTCGAACTCTCCGAACTGGTGAAGGCGCTGGAGGACAAGTTCGGCGTGTCCGCCGCGGCCCCGGCCATGGCCATGCCCATGATGGGCATGATGCCCGGCGCCGCCGCCCCCGCTGAGGAGGAGAAGACCGAGTTCGACGTCATCCTGAAGAACACCGGCACGAACAAGATCGCCACCATCAAGGTCGTACGCGAACTGACCGGCCTCGGCCTCAAGGAGGCCAAGGACCTCGTCGACGGCGCCCCCAAGCCCGTCAAGGAAGGCGTCTCCAAGGAAGAGGCCGAGGAGATCAAGAAAAAGATCGAGGAAGCCGGCGCCGACGTGGAACTCAAGTAACCCCGCCCTTCGACCGGAGTGTTTATCAAAAAGGGGGCCTGCATGGCAGGCCCCCTTTTTCGTGCATGAACCTTTATGAACCTTTTTCAAAATGAATTTGAAAGCATTAATGTTCTGGCTATGGCATAAAATTCTTAAAGGTATTACAATCATTTCATGCGAAAAACACCCATTACCTGGTCAAAAAGGATAAGGGGGTTCTCCCTCGTCGAGGTTCTCATCGCGCTCCTGGTCCTCATGATCGCCCTCCTGGCCCTGGCGGGGGTCGTCGTCTCAACGACGATGGTCATGGCCCACACGATCGACAAGGAGAAAGCCGTGAGCCTGGGGGTCGAGACCCTGGACTTCCTGGAGGCTCACTATTGCGGCTGCGACCCTGAGGGTGAAGTCCCCGGCCAACCGGGTGAAGACGACAGGAAATTCAACTGCCTGTCGGACTTCGATAAAACCACCCGAACGATCACCGTTGTTGTCCAGTGGGACGGGGTGCTGGGAAGCAGGGAGGTCACCCTGGAGCGGTTTATCGCTGACCCGAAAATGAAATGATCCTTTTTTTACGGAGACCAGAGGAATGGCCTTGAAAAATATGCCCTTTTTTAAAAAACTGAAGGGTTTCACTCTCACCGAGATCCTCATTGCCGTCCTGATCCTGGGGATCGTCGGCGGGAGCGTCCTGATGCTCGGCCACACCTACATCAAGCACTTCGAGCAGGCCAACGAGATCACCGTGGCCAAGGACCGGGCCACGATGGTCCTCACCTATCTTGAAAAAAGGATCCTCCACGCTGGGCTGGGGATGCCTCTCAAGGCCGAGGAGTTCGAGGCTGCCTTTGAAGGCCTTTGGAACCACCAGGATTTTCAGGGCGAGCAATGGCAAAGACCCGTCCAGGAGCCGGAACCTCCCTCATTCGGCGAGCCATACAGCGAAAGCGAGGTTCTCCTGGTCGCTTATGCCGTACCCACTACAATTTTTTCCATCTCTTCCGGGGATATAAACAACGACGACGGGAACCCGACCCCAATAGAAGTTACGGGCCTGGATGAAGACAAGTTGGCTGAAGATCGGCCTGATCAAACAAAAGGATGGGTAGTATTCCCCTCGAGGGAATGGCCGTTCAAGGTTAAGGCATGGAACAATTTTTCTGATCCCAAAATAATTGAATTATCGGTGAACGGACAAAAGAACTGGTCTGTCATTGAAAACGATAATCTTCACTATGTAAGGTTCATGGAAGCCAAAGTCGAGGATGGGACGTTCAAGGCGAGGGACCTCGCACTCATCAATAAGAAAAGCGGGCTGCAGCCCATAGTCGAGGGGGTCCTTGACTGCAGGTTCACGCTCGACAATAATGGCCTGCTCGCCGTGTCGGTTCTCGCCCGGGGCAACAAGAAATACACGGGGTTTGTAACGCCCGAGGAGGTGCCTCGCTACTGGGGCACGGTTAAGGGCGAATGGAGAAAATACCACCTGGTCGCCTTGACCAGGGGATGGAGGATCAGGAATTGGAGGCCGGAATGATCCCCTTGCGGAAAAGGAAAGCCATGGCCCTGCCCTTGACGCTGATCTTCCTGCTCGTCGGGGCCGTGCTGGTTGGGACGGCCCTTTACGTCGTGGAGAACATTCACTGCTCCTCCAGGTGCGTGGTCACGGAGGCCCAACTCTACAATGCGGCCCAAGCGGGATTGGAAAGAGGGAAGGTAGCCCTCTGGGAAAACAGGAACGACCTCAAGACCGGCCCATTGATGTACAGCGGGAACATTACAGCGGTTTACGCGCAGAAAAGCAACGGCACATCCTTGGGTCCGATAGAGCTTACTGTCGATCCTGGTATTTCCGTCGAAGTCCTTATCTTTGACTGTAATTATGAGCTCTCTACTGGTTCTTTCAGCGGTCTTTCCGATGAGGAGAGGAAACTCCTCCCCCCGCGTTTCCCCGGAGGAACCGGTGAGGGGACAGGGGGGACATCGGGTCTTCCCGGAGGGACATCCGCCATAATCGACCCCGGCAGATTCCTGCCTTTTGGCGGCGGGGCGGGGGAGAGAAGGTTTGTCATTCGTTCCAGCGCCTCAAAGGATGGCAAAGATTTTGAGATCGAGTCGATGGTGGTGGTGAAGAAATGAGAAAGAGAATAATTCCTTTCGATAGAATTGGTGCCCTGCTCGGTCGATTGATCCTACCAACCGCCCTTCTAGTAGCCGTGTCTTTTTTCCTGGTTTCTCCAGCCTTTGCGAAAACTGTTGGAATAACAGTCACCATTTACCCTGAAGAAGTAAGAGACTACGCAAGATTCATAATCCAAGGACAGGAATACAGATCGGGTTCTACGGCTTCAGTGGAGAGCAGTACAAATTACCCCATTTCCTTTACCCAGGTCCCGGGATGGAAGGCGCCGAAAGATGATGTAATTACGGTCAAAAACAGGGATATTTCATGGCCGGGGGATGATCGGTCCAAATCGACCTATGAACAATTGGAGGAAGTTCCGGGGATAGTAATTCATGGTAAATCTAAGTGGCCGTTGTGGCCTAGAACATCCTCGAACGCGAATGTCTGGGAACCTTACTCTTTTACGAGCATAGGCCGTGATGTCGTCTCCTGGGTTACTTTCGAACCGATGCTGAACAACCCCTTCTTCTGGCTTTCGGACCTGAGGTTTGTCATAAGGACAGGTGAACTACAGTATGCGAGCGTCAGGCCGGGTTTCGACAGGATCTCACAGCAATACAAATATATCGCTGGGGATGACTTGAGAAGTTTCCCTTCCTCACTTGAGGATATCCAAGATGACCTCAGAGAATACGCGGTAATTCCCTCTTTTGAGTCAAACTGGATGACCTTTACCGAAAATGACGTTCCTCAGGTCTTCCCCAACCAGGATTTCAGCGATTCGTGGTTCTCCTTCAACGATTGGATGGATTTCCTCAGGGGCGATGCGGGTTTCAAACTTGAGGACTCCGGCCATGCGCCTCCCTTGACGATGTGGGCCGAGGACAGTTGGCTCTCCTTTTTTGTGGATAGAAATTCGGTGCCTTCCGCCTGGATCGACGAAAACGGCAAAGGTAAGGTCTTCGTTTTTCTTCCGACGAACCAGGGGGTTTTGAACTGCTTCGAAATATCCGACGACCCGGATAACGCCGGCGCCGACCGAGTCTGGTCGCTGACACCCTTTCCTGCCTTCCAGCAGACTGTCTACAACCAAGTTTATCCCCATCAAAGCAATGGGAAATTTTCAAGACTGACTCTTCTCGACGGCCCTGTCTATGTCCATGACCTCCAGGATAAAAATGGGAAATGGAAGCGGATACTGGTGGGTTCGACAGGGTTGGGGACGGAACAGGTCAACAAGTTGGGAACCGCCTGGATAGCGGAGGGAGCCCCGGCACCCGGAGCATCCCCCGGTATCACAGGAGATAGCCAGGTGTTTGGGATCTACGCTATTGATGTTACTGATCCCCTTGACCCTCAACCTCTTTGGTCGGTAACAAACATAAACTGCATCCGTTCCGGCGGCGCAACCGTCAAAAGACTCGACATTGTTTCTCCCCGTGTGGATACAGGGTCAGCCGATTTCGCCGCTTACGAAGACGTCAACTTCATGACTTCCAAACCCCTGATCGGCTTTACTGAAACTTCTGAAGGGTCCAGAACCTGGCATTTGCTTCTTGTTACTATCGACAAGGAAGGTCAATACTTGTGGATAAATGCCGACCCGTTGACTGGAGAGGTTCTAACCAGTGGGAATTTTGTCGGTTTTCAAGGTGAGCCCCTGGAATGTTTACCCGGTGAAGACACACGGAGGATACCGTCCGGGTTCAACCACGAGAACTGGTATCCCTCCAGGATACTTGCAGCCTATCCGGGCGAAGGCGGGTTGCCTGTCCTGAGCGACGTGTACATTTACCTGTCAAACGGGACCTTCTATTCATGGGACCTGAACGGGTACGACTGGAGGTACGTGGGTTCCACCGCTCCCAAACCTTCAAAGATCTTCAATGTTTATACCAATCCCAGTCATCAGATCCCCGCCCCTCCAATAACGGACTTTGACATCGCCTACATAGGAGGCGACACTTTCCTCGCGGCCACGGCCCCGCTTACCTATCCGGGTTACGGCCAGTCACACGATACTTACGGTCTCCTGATCATTAACCTATCCAGGATCCAAAGGGAAGGAATAACCGAACTGAACACCCAGGGGGCGCAGGGGCAATCGGGGGATACGAAGCTCCGTCTATTGGAAACAGGGGTCGCCATGATACAACTGCAGACGGGGCACGGCGCTCATGCCTATGACTTTGAACAACTGGCAGCTTCCCCGATTTTCGTGGACTACCGCCTCTTCCAGGCCCTTTACAGTACTGATGCTACACTGAGCCGCCTTTACACTCTCGATATGGCTTATATTGCAGGCTTGACGAGAAAAAAGGGTAACGTCAGCCTCCCAGACGACGCGTATCTTGACGATCCTGATAATGCTTTTACCGCGATGTTCGTCGACTCTGAGGGGAACCTGGTCATCCTGGACGAGGAAGGCAATGTGGTCAAAGTACTGGAGGATGTTCTTAACTTCGACGAAACTGGAACGGGGGCTGGTTCGACAGGAAGTAGCGGTGTAACGGCCATTTATTGGAAAAGCCTGTAAAATAGCACCATGCATATCGACGCGCACGTACACGTATATCCGCCTGAGATAGAGAAGAACTGGAAAAAGATCGCCGAGACGGAGCCTCACTTCGGCACTCTTTGTGCCGGCAAGGCCCACAAGTGGGGGACCGTCGAGGCCGTCGTCGCCCAAATGGAGATCGACGGGCTGGACCAGGCCTGGGTCATGGGAGTTGCCTTCCGCGACCCGGGCCTTTGCCGTCTTTGCAACGACTACGTTATGGAGGCCCTGAAGAAGTACCCGGGAAAGATCCGGGGCCTGGCGGTGGTGAACCCCCTCACCCGGGACTTCGAAAAGGAGATAGTCCGCTGCCGCGAGGCGGGCTTCATCGGCGTGGGCGAACTCCTGCCCTACGGCCAGGTCTTTGACATCTCCGACAGCCGCGAGACCTGGCGGCTGGCCGCGGCCTGCCAGGAGAATGGCCTCTTCCTGCTGCTCCACGTGGCCGAGCCCGTGGGGAGGGATTACCCCGGCAAGGGCGGCATGGGACCCCGGGAGGCCGCCGCCTTCTGCGAGAACCACCCCGAGGTGCAGGTCCTCTTCGCCCACATGGGAGGTGGCCTCTGGGCCTACGAGACCATGCGGTGCATGAAGCTGGTCCTGGAGAACGCCTGGTACGACACCGCCGCCGCGCCCTTTCTCTTCGGCCCGGAGGTCTTCCGCGCCGCCGTCGCGGCCGGGGCGGGCGGCAAGATCATCTACGGGAGCGACTTCCCCCTGCTCTGCGCCGACCGGTACGAGAAGATGTTCCTTGCTTCCGGCCTCGACGAGGAGGCCCTGTCAAGGATCAGGGGGGGCAACGCCCTGGCCCTGCTCGAAAAGGCGCGCTCCTTCTCCGGCTTGGGTTAAGGTTCGTCCTTCGCCCGCTGATGCCGTCTCCGCCGGTTGTGTTTCACCGTCCGCCGGAGCCCCTCGGCGGCTTTTTCTCTTCCCCCGTTCCTGTTATCCTATTCCCGTTTCAAGGCCCGACGAAAGGGGACGTTCAATGAAGACCCACACGGAATACCTATGGTTCGAGACCAGGAAGAGGAAGGAACTGGTCCGGATCACCGGGGACCTGGAAGCCATCCTGGAGAGGAGCGGCGTGACCGACGGGATGATGCTCCTTT
The DNA here is from genome assembly GCA_002070395.1 of Synergistetes bacterium ADurb.Bin155. Classification (GTDB taxonomy): domain Bacteria; phylum Synergistota; class Synergistia; order Synergistales; family Thermovirgaceae; genus 58-81. The sequence continues at coordinate 17,880 of MWDE01000021.1, read as the reverse complement.
CGGCCATGCACATCACCTCGGGCATCATCGTGAACGACGACGAGCCGGGGCTCCACCGGGACATCCTCGAGTGGCTGGAGAAGACCGCCCCCGAGGACCCGTCCTACGCCCACCACCGCACGGGGGAGGACAACGCCGACGCCCACCTCAAGCGCATCCTGGTACACCACCAGGCGATACTGCCCGTGACGGGCGGCAAACTTGACCTTGGGCCCTGGGAGCAGTGCTTTTACGCGGAATTCGACGGCCGCCGCAGGAAGCGCGTGGTCGTCAAGGTCATGGGGGTATGAAGGTATGATCAAACTGACGGTTATCGTGACGACGGTCCTGCTGGCTGTTCTTCTTCTTTCCCGCCCGTCCTTCGCAGGTGAGGGGAGCCTCATCCCGATGGAGGACTTCTTCAGGAACCCGGAAAAAAGCGGCTTCCGGATCTCCCCCGACGGGACGCGGATCTCCTGGCGGGCGCCCTGGGAGCGGCGGCTCAACATCTTCGTCCAGAAGATCGGCGAGGAGGAGGCCACGCGGGTCACCTCGGCGACGGAGAGGGACATCCTGGGCTACTTCTGGTCCGGCAACGACCGCATCCTTTACCTTCAGGACTCCGGCGGGGATGAGAATTACCACCTCTTCGCCGTCGACGCCGGCGGCTCCGGGGCGAAGGACCTCACCCCCTTCGAGGGCGTCCGGGTCACCATCGTGGACCCCCTGGAGGAGATCGACGACGAGGTCCTCATCGGGATGAACCGCCGGGACCCGAGGGTCTTCGACGTCTTCCGCCTGAACATCGACACCGGTGAACTGACCCTCGTCCAGGAGAACCCCGGGGACATCGAAGGCTGGGTGACCGACCACGAGGGCAAACTGCGGGCCGCCATCAGAACCGACGGCGTGAACCAGTCCCTCCTCTACAGGGACCGGGAAGAGGACGAGTTCAGGACCCTCCTCACCACCGACTTCAGGGAGACTGTCGACCCCCTCTTCTTCACCTTCGACGACAAAAAACTCTACGTCTCCTCCAACCTCGGCAGGGACAAGTCGGCCATCTACGTCTTCGACCCCGCCAAGGCGGCCAACGAGGAACTGGTCTTCGAGCACCCCGAGGTGGACGTCTACGGTCTCATGCAGTCGAAAAAGCGGAAGGTCATCACCGGCGTGGCCTACGTCACCGACCGGGCGAGGTACCATTTCTTCGACCGGGAACGGGCCGACCTCCAGGATGAACTGGAGTCCCGCCTCCCCGGGAGGGAGGTCACGGTGACCTCCATGAGCAAGGACGAGGAGAGGGTCCTCGTGCACGCCGGGGGCGACCGGACCCAGGGGGCCTACTACTTTTACGACCGGACGACGGGGGACTTCCGCGAACTGGCCCAGCTGAGCCCCTGGCTCAACGAGGATGAACTGGCCCCCATGAAGCCCGTGCAGTACACCGCCCGGGATGGCCTGGTCATCCACGGCTACCTGACCCTGCCGGCCCACAGCGACGGGAAGAACCTCCCTGTGGTGATCAACCCCCACGGCGGCCCCTGGGCGCGGGACTCCTGGGGGTACGACAGCGAGGTCCAGTTCCTGGCAAGCCGGGGACTGGCGGTGCTCCAGATGAACTTCCGCGGCTCCACCGGCTATGGGCGGGCCTTCTGGGAGGCCGGTTTCAAACAGTGGGGGAGGGCGATGCAGGACGATATCACCGACGGGGTCCAGTGGCTCATTGACCAGGGCATAGCCGACCCGAAGAGGGTGGGCATCTACGGCGGCTCCTACGGCGGGTACGCCGTCCTGGCGGGCCTTGCCTTCACGCCTGACCTCTACGCCTGCGGAGTGGACTACGTGGGGGTCTCCAACATCTTCACCCTCCTCGAGACGATCCCCCCTTACTGGGAACTGGGCCGCAAAATGATGTACGTGCAGATCGGCGACCCCGAAAAGGATAAGGACCTCCTCGAGGCGGCCTCGCCGGTCTTCCACGCCGACAGGATCAAGGCGCCCCTCTTCGTCGCCCAGGGGGCCAACGACCCCAGGGTGAAAAAGGCCGAATCGGACCAGATCGTAGAGGCCCTGCGGAAAAGAGGAGTGGACGTGGAATACATGGTCAAGGACAACGAGGGCCACGGCTTCCTCAACGAGGAAAACCGCTTCGACTTCTACCGCGCGATGGAGCGCTTCTTCTCCAAGCACCTCGGCAGCCTGTCGGAGCAGTAGGGCTTGTCCCGGCGGAGTTCCTGACAGGAAAGGGCGGAACCCATAGCATGAGGTGGGTTCCGCTTATTATTGTCAACTCAAGCAAGCTTAACTTGACATTTATCAAAGGAACCCATAGTATTTCTATGGGTTGACCTATAAAAAGTCAAGGAAGCTGAAGATGAAGCATGATGAGTTTTTTCGAAAGCACCCTGTCTTCAACGGGCAAGATCTGGCAGAGCACTTGCTTTCCCGCGGCGTAGCCGGTGGCCGAGCGCGGGAGGCGCTACTGGCGTACTACCGGAAGGCTGGGCGGGTCGTTCGGATACGGCGCGGGCTGTATGCCGTCGTCCCGGCGGGGGCCGATGCCGGTTCGTACCCGGTCGATCCGTTTCTCATCGCCTCTAAGCTGACGCCGGATTCGGTGTTATCCCACCATACGGCGCTGGAGTTCCATGGAAAGGCCTATTCTGTCCATACCCACCTCACGTACTCGACATCCCAGCCGCCGGAGCCCCTGACGTTCCGCTCCCATGTTTTCAAAGGGACCCGGTTTCCCCGAGCCCTCCTCCGCGAAAGGAAAGGGTTTATCAATGTTTCGATCGCGGATCGCGCCGGCATGAGGCTGCGGGTCACAAACTTCGAGCGGACATTGGTGGACGTTCTGGATCGCCCCGGCCTTTCGGGAAGTTGGGAAGAGATCTGGCGGTCGCTGGAGTCCGTCGAATTCTTCGATCTCGACAAGGTCGTTGAGTACGCGCTCCTCCTAGGGAACGCTACCACCGCCGCGAAGGTGGGCTTTTTTCTGGAACAGCACCGCGAAACATTGATGGTGGAGGACCGTCACCTCAAGGAGCTCCAGGTTCTGCGGCCCCGGCAACCGCATTACCTGGACCGATCCCGGCGGACATCCGGCCTCCTCCTGTCGGCATGGAACCTGGTGGTCCCCAGAGAAGTGCTTGAACGGGCGTGGGAGGCAGTTCTATGAAGATATCCCCGGAAACGCTCGCCATAGAGGCTGAAGAGACCGGTTTCAGGCCGGGAATGCTTGAAAAGGTCGCCCACCTGCTTGGATTACTGGAGTCCTTGCGAAGCCACCCATTTCTCAAAGATAAGTTGGTTCTCAAAGGCGGCACAGCCTTGAACCTTTTCGTCTTTGAAGTGCCCCGGCTCTCCGTCGACATTGATCTGAACTACGTAGGAATTGAAGAACGTGACGGCATGCTTGCCGAACGGCCCAAGGTCGAGCAGGCTGTCCATGCAGTCTTCGCCCGGGAGGGCTTCATCGTCAGGCGGATGCCTGTTGAGCACGCCGGGGGCAAGTGGTCATTGCGGTATGAAAGCGCTCTCGGCAGGAGCGGTAACCTGGAAGTGGATATCAATTACATGTTCCGTTTACCCCTTTGGCCTGTTACGACCTGCGATTCTCACCCCATCGGCACCCGGCAGGCTACGGGGATACCCTTGCTGGATCAACATGAACTGGCTGCAGGGAAACTCGCTGCGTTATTTGCTCGCAGACAGGCTCGAGACCTGTTCGACAGCCACCGGATCCTCCGAATGGGCAACCTCGATCTGCCTCGTCTTCGCGTAGGATTTGTGGTCTATGGAGCTATGATCAGGAAGGATTGGAGGACCATATCCCTGGACGATGTGGATTTCGAAGCCATGGAATTGGTCAGGCAGTTGGTTCCCACGCTCCGTACCAATCCAGCAAAGACCCCATCGGGATCAGCAGAATACGGGGCACGCCTTGTGAGGGAATGTCGGGAAAGCCTGACGGCCTTGCTGCCCTTCACGGACTCTGAGCACCACTTTTTGGATCTGTTGCTGGACCGGGGAGTGATCGACCCTACGCTCTTGACAGCCGACGAATCTCTTCAGCGACGCATAAAATCACAGCCACTGCTTGAGTGGAAGGCACTCAACGTTCGACAGCATAAAGGAATATGAAGTAAAAAAGGTGTCCTAAGTCAAACACGCTGTGGCAAGATACGTACTTTCCCTCGGTCGCTTCGAATCCTTTTTAAGAAGTTGGGTTTGTTCCGCTTGCTCCGCCAGCATGCGGGCCAGCGAAAGGGCCATCTCGGAATCGTCGGTCGGCTGCCCAGCGATAGTGCCCCAAGAGCCTCCGTCGGCCAGTTCACGGACGCCTCCCGGGTATTCCCGCCGGATATCCTCGGGTGTCCGGAACTCCACGAGACTGCCTAGGGCATCTCCAGCAAGCTGGCCAAGAAGGCATCCCTGGGCTCGATCAATCTGCATAAGTCACCCCCACGGCCTGCAGGAGCTGCTCTCGGATCTCCCTCGCCGTCGCACCGAGGTCCACGGTGGCGAACCGGATCTCGTGATTCTGGATGACGACGAATTCATTCACATTTTCGTCCACCGAGGGGTGGAGGAGCAGGCCCGAGGCATCATCCCACAGGGGGTCGCCGCTGCCTTCCTGGGACCTCAGATAGGTGTAGACCTGGTAGATGTACCCGCTGCGCAGCGTTTCTTCCTTATGCCAGCCGCTGGTGAGCAGGGAGTTGAACTTCGTATCGATGACGATGCGCCGTTCCTCACCGCGGTGTTCGAGGGTGATGTCGGTCTGCATCGAGGGGAGGATCCTGTCTATGCCCTCACTCTGGCTTTCGATCTGCCAGCGGATCTTTCGTCCCGCCTCGACGCGCCACCCCTTTTTGGAAAGCACCACATCGTAGAAGCCGGCGATCCCTTTTTCAAAGAGCCTCCGAACCCAGGTTATTTCCCTCTCCGGCGACGACAGGTGTTTAGTGCCCGCCGCTTCTGTCGGCAGGGCAAGGTTCAGGGCCAGGTGGGCCGCGGCGACCATGGGCCGGTCACCCGCGTCGTGCCTGCCGAAGCGGTCGATGGAGACCTCGCTTCGGCTCGGGCGTTCTCCGGTCACGCCCATGTTTCTCAAGCTCATAGCCAGCGTCTGGCAACGTCGAGCCAGGGGCCTTGTGCAAAGGACCTTGGATATCTCTTCCAGGGCCGCCCTGACATAGCGGTTCCGGGCTGTATTGATGGTCAGTTCGTCGAACCGGCAAGCGACCTTTGCGCGTTCCAGCAGCCGATGGCTTTCAGTGTGCAGTAGGTCGATGCGCCCTCGCACGCGGCCAAGCACCGCTTCCCTCCACTGGTAGCCATAACTCAGGTTGCGCTTGATGCGTCGCTCGACGCGATGGCAAAGCATTTCCGCAACCAGGTCAGGGATGTCATCAGGGTTTTCTTCCACGGCGACCCTCGCTATTTCGAGGTCCCTGAACAGATTCGAGGCATAAAGCATGAGAAGCCAAAGGTTGCGCACGGGGATGCGGCCGATAAGGCCGATCTCTTCGCGGGTGCCTTTCATCGGGTCGGCCGCTGCGATCGTCACGGTCATAATTCTTTCAGCAAGAGTTCTTTCATCTCCCGGGACTTCTCAGGGTTGTCAAACCAGTATTCATCGAGTAGCGGTCCTATTTCGCTATTGACCACCTGGCGGAACCATTCCCAGCCGTCGTCGATGGGCTTCCCAAAGGGCGGTGTGACGTAGCTGTGCCCCACCCGGAATTGGGGGCCAAGGCCGGGATCGGCTGAAATGGACCCGTTTAGAGCGTTGAGGCGTTTCTCGATCTCCAGGAGGATCTCCCGCTCAACACCGCATACGGTTCGGACGTATTCGTGCCAGGGTTCACCGAAAACGGGCTCCAGGTCGACGAAGGCGAAGCGGCGGCGCAACGCCAGGTCGACCAAAGCGATGGAGCGGTCGGCAAGGTTCATTGTGCCGATCACGTAGAGGTTGTCCGGGATAAAAACGCGCTCGTCTTCAGTCCGTTTGTAAGTAAGCTCCAGGGCGTCCGTGGGTGTCCTCTTGTCCGCCTCGAGCAGGGTCAGCATCTCGCCGAAGATCTGCGCCGGGTTCCCGCGGTTGATCTCCTCGATGACGATGACATAGCCTGAATCCGGGTCTTTCCTGGCCGCTTCAATCATCTCCAGGAAGGGTCCATCCACCAGTGTAAGTCTGCCGTCTCCCGCCGGCCGCCAGCCGCGAACGAAATCCTCGTAAGAAAGGTTCGGGTGGAACTGCACTGCCCGGACCTTGCCATCGTCACGCTGTCCCACCAAGGCGAAGGCCAGCCGTTTGGCCAGCCAGGTCTTCCCAGTGCCGGGAGGCCCCTGGAGGATCAGGTTTTTCTTGGTCTCTAGGCGCTCGATTATTTTCGTAAGTTTATCCCCGTCGATGAAGCACCCGTCGGCGAGGATGTCTTCGATAGAGAAAGACTTGATAGGGGGCGCAGCGGACGCCTCTTCCGGCAAAACCATTGCTTCCTTATCCGGGGCGTCCCGTTCGATGACATCCCGTGTGGCTGGTTTCCTTTTTCCTTTGAAATTCCAGGCGGCGTGGGATAGTTCGGGAAATGAATGGACAGGGTAAGCTTCTTCCTGGAATCGGTCCTTAAGGGTGTCTCGCAACTGGAGATAATCAGAGGCGGTACAGCACCCCTTGGGACTTTTTTGGGTGATTCGGATGTTGAGTTTCTCCTTCATGTAATCCTGGGAGCAAGAATCAAGGGTCAGATAATCCCAGGGTCGGATCCAGTACAGCCCCATGGTTAGGTTCCACTTCACGAGAAAACGGGATGTTGCGTCGTCAAAGGCTGTTGCAAATGCAGTCCGTGCCGCGGGGTCCTCCGACCCCGCGAAAGCGATCCCCCGGGCGAATACCTCCCAGAGAACATCGATGTCATCTGGTTGCCGTTGATACTCGTACCCGAAAAATTTAGACATCTTTTTATTCAGAAACGGGATCCCCTCAAAAGTAGTCGGGACTGGCTCAGACACCCCAAGCAGGGTTGCCAGTTCCCTCGCAATAGCTTTATGGTTGTCTTCGGTGAGCCCACGGTTGAACAGGCCTATAGTGGTGAAGGGGCAGATGTCACTCAGGGGCTTAAAGGAACCGTCGGAGGTTTTGTCTTGCAGGTGGCTGAAGCCTTTCAACTTTGGGGCAATACCGTAAATCCCGGCGACTAGCTCTTTCCTCCTGTCCCGATAAGTAAGGAGTTTGTCGGCAAAGGCCTCATAAAAGCGGGTCCATTTGAATAGGGGCTCATCAGCGGTACTATCACTGGAGCGTCCTCGCTGGAGAGGATCGTTGCTGGACCGTTCAATACCTTGCGCCTTTTCTTCTTCCGGGTTCATGTCAGGCCTCCTTTACCGGCTCAAAGCCATTCCAGGGCCACCGCGGCGCTTTGAATAACCAGAGCGGTACTTGATCTTCCGCACGTCCCACTTGGTCATCCCCCGGGGTTTACTGGTTCGAGGTTTCCTCCTGCCGGCCTACCATTCTCTCTGGATGACTTTTGTCCATTTCCAGTCCATGAGACCTGAAAGGTGTCGCAAGTCCTGTCGCGAGTTTGTCGCAAGTTGGGAAGAAACATTGTCGTGAACGTGTCGCAAAGATCAGCCCTCTCCAGAGAACCAGTAGCGCAGTGGGTTGGTTCATCCTCGGTCTCTTTGGGGACCCTGGTCCTCTCGTCCCAGGTCACCATGAGGCAATGACCACCCGATTAGTCCATCCCTACCCTGTGTCGGTGCTTAAAACGCAGCTTCGCCAACTGTAATGGGGCCTGAACACGTTTTACCAGCCTCGTCGAGTTAGCCATCAGTATTCTTTGCCCAGTTTTTGGGCCTTGACTTTATTGGCAAAAACTGCGTTTCCTTCACTTGGCCTCGGTGTTCTATTCAAGATACAAGCGCCCAGATAGGCCGAGGTCTTCAAGTATCTGCTTGAGGTCAGCTTCAAATGTTCTTTCGAACTGCCCGTCGATGGTTACCGTAAAATCGATACCAATTCTAAGGTCTTTGCCACTCCGTAGCTTAGGCAAGATCTTGGTCCCAAGGCGATTCCAGATTTCCGGCGGGACATCCCCATGGATCCGCAATGTCTTTGTGCCAGGACCTGGTACAGGTTCTGGCTCTGGTCCGGGCCCAGGCTCCGACACTGGCACTGGCGTTGGACTCGGTTCAGTGTCACCCGGTGGGACAGGTCCTGAAGGGGTCTTCAATTCAATTGCCTTGTTTTTTAAGAGCAAGAAGACCTCGGATTCGAAAGTGACATCCGCTGGATCGGTGAACTCTTTAAAAAGCACACGTTCATAGGTACCGTCAGATTTCAGGCCAGAAGCTAACCCGAAGTCACCCCTTGTAACGAACTCGACAATTCTGCTTTTAAGGATCGCATCTGGATCAAGCAGGCGAGTTAGCGATCCATTCAGGAAGCTTTGCCTGAGGCTTGAGAGTGGCCAGGCACCTGATTCCCTTAATGCTGGAGGCCAGTTCCTCTCGATGTAGCCGGCACCGACGGATTCATTTAGCAAGGCTTGAGATTTCAGTGCTGTGATCACGCGCCCGCAAAGGGTTTCACTACTGCTTGAATGCCCTGCTCCAAGATCGATGACCTTAAGACCATCCGCTTCCTGCTGATCAGCAATAACCACAAACCGGTATCCTCCCCAGACTTCGTCCTTGGCGGCCTCTTCAGCATCAGACACCTTGGCCTGAAGTTCGGCCCGATCACTGCGGTCGAAGTCGCTGCCGAGGGTTCCCTCTGCGATTTCCTTGGCTACCCGCTTCCAGGCGAGCCACAACTCCACTTTTTCCCTGAGATCACCCCCAGGCTTCTTTACGCACCATACGAGTGATCCCGGGTAGAGCCTCGGTGACTTCCCGCGCTGCCGGTTCCATTCCGAAATCTTCAATTGCAGTGGGCCGGCACCCGACCATTCAGATTCCGGTTCGACCACAACAAGTGTGAGTTTCGGCGTGTCCTGTACGGAGGCTCCATCGGCCGGGAAGGGCACAATCGGAAGGCCAGCCCCCCGGTCAAACTCTTTTTGAACTAGCAGCCGCATGGCAGGCTTGATTTCAGTTTCTTCGTCCAACGAGGCCCTGCGATCGTTCACCACCTTTTTCATGGTGGCTTGGTGGCTGATCTTGAAGCCGTCCGAACCGACCCGACGGAAAAAGTAAGATTTGTCTTCAAGACTGAAGGCTGCCATGTCCACTGATGTCGTATCGACTTCCGGCTCCCCCAGGGCGAACCTCAGTTCCGGCAGATACGCCACCTTATCAATCTGCCCACCGGAAGATTCAAACAGAATGGTAGTTGCCACGCGCCGATGAATGTTCCGTAAAGCACCCTTTGTATCCGCATCCAGAGCCCTGGCGTGAGATTGTGCTCCCGAAATGTCAGAATCGATGGCAGCCACGAGCCGGGATTCGCCCAATTGTCCGAGCACAACGCTTCGGAACTCGGGGACTTCCAGGGGCGCTGACCCCAGGGTTATCAGCGGTTCTCGCCGGGCTTCAGTGAACCCGGTACGATATGCCCAAGAGATCCATTGCGCAAACATTGCGAGAGTCCCGCGGGTTTGCTGATACTGCGGAAGAGCCTGCCATTTGCGCTGGAAAACCGAAAGGGTTGCCGGATGGAAGGGGTAGCAAACCTCAAAACGACTGCGCAGATATTCTCTCGCTTTGACTTCTGTTGTAGCGCTATCCACGGCCGTCCATTCCGGCGGTAGTTGTGCGCGGCGTTCAAAACACCAGTCTGCGTATGTTTTGCAAACCGATTTCCTTACACGTTCGCTACCGATCTCCTCAAATAGTCGACGGCGAACCACTTCGCTGATCTCGGTTTCATCGTTGGCGATGAGGTCCTTCGCCACCCGGCGGACAACCTTTGTTATCTTATCCTGCCACTGCATATCCCAGTCGGTCATCTCGACCTGGCTGCGCGGCAGGCTGATCACCGCTGTGCCCTGTGTGGTGCCGGTGGTTGCCACTGTCAGGTTCTGAATGAAGGCATGGAACTGATCCGCCATGCTTCGATGTCGATTTAAAAAGTTCAAAACCTCGTCGAAAAGAAGGAGCACAGGTCTGCCCGCCGCTTTAAAAACGCGGGTAAGGGCATCTGTTCCGGGCGCCGTCGTTTTGGCCATGTCCCCCAGTTCCCGGATCCCCTCATTCCCGGCAAGTTGCCGGGCCACATCGATCCAGGGTGTTTCACGACCATCCTGGGGGTCCCAGGCGTTGCCTACAAAGACGGCGACACGCGCCTCCGGCACGATTTTGAGGCCCACTTCCGAAAGCAGAGCCCTTACTCCGGGGTATTCCTCTGCTTTCTTCCCATTGGTTGCCAGGTGATAAAGTGCCGTGAGTGTGTGGGTTTTACCGCCGCCAAATTGAGTGATCAGGGTCATGACCGGTGCGGTGTTCACCGTCTCACCGGCGAGCCGGCGCAGCGCCATGCCGGCGTGTTCTCGGAGTGCCCGTGTAAAGCAGGTGCGGCTGAAGAATTTTTCCGGTTCCCGGTAATCTTCAGGGGCGGTTCCGGCAATGACCTGCTCAAGGTGGATGGCAAATTCATCCGGGTTGAAGGAGCGGCCCTCACGAACTTCCTTACGCGGCGTTGCAATTCTGTACCATGGTTCCATCAAAAAGCCTCCCTATCAGCAAAGAGGGGCGGAGAACAAAGAGAAATCATAAAAACCTCTTTGTGTAATTTATGTTTCCGTGGTGCATGTTTACCTCGGCGCAGCCAGAAGCATCGCGTCCAGTAATCGTTTTTCTTCACTTCCTGTGGGATAAAGGGCCGACAATGCATTGGCCAGTCGAAGAAAATCGGGACCGCGTTCTTGCTCAGCCTTGATGAGAATACGCAAGGCATTTGCCTGCCCGCCCGCCTGAAGCAGCATTGCTGCATGAACCCGGTCGAGTGTGGTGGCTTCCTGCATCACACCACCCTCAAGGGCCGAGGCACCCAGGGTTGCTTTACGACGGTCACGAATCCTGGGAGCCTGTTTCTTTTCGAATTCAGGGAGGAGCAGTTGTTGATCCTTCTCATGGGTATAATGCTCGATCAAATCCACGACAGCTTCGGTGCCATCATCACCGAAAAGCTGCCTGGACCGTTCTGAGACCGCCATGAGCCGAACTACGCCTTTTTTGGTCTCTATGATCCGGCCCTCCCACTTGGGAAGGGCAATGCCCAAAGGCTGGGCAAAACGGCGGACCACATCGAAGACCAGGCTGTAGCCTTTGGCCTTACCCTTCGGGGTCTCTTCTTCATCATCATCAACTTCCGAATTCTCTTCGGGATCAACATCGTGTGCGACACTGGAGCCCGTGCCGTTTTGGCCATTGGTACTTTGAAGCGTCCAGAGGAAAAGGGCAGTTAAACGTGCATCCTCTTCCAGGACTCCCGCCATCCCATTTCGAGCACGGGCCTCATCGGTTCCAAGGATTTGCTCAAGGGCCGTTCGCCCAACAACCTCCCAGACCTTTTCCAGGTATTCGGCCAGCTTAACTTCGCTGCCGTCGGCGTTTTCAACCCTGCTGTAACGACTGAATATCTCCAATGCAGGGCCAATGCAGGCAAAGACCAGATCTGCGCCGCGAATACCTTCGCCTTGGAGGCGTTCCATCCAGTCGCCGACGCGTTTGGGCAATTCCCGCAGAACATCACCCCAGTCGCCAACGGGTGCGTCTTCGGGACGCGGACGACAGACTAGGTGGACGCTGGTAGCTAGAGCGGCTGAATCTTGAGAGCGTAACCTACCAGGTCTCTCGGTAGCGATTGGCCAAGAGCCGGTGATTGTCCAACCTCCCCGAATCATGCCAGAAAGGAGTGCTTCCCAGCCTTCAGTAGTTTTGTGTGCGAAAACGACAGAGCCAATGCCATCTTCCTTGAGGAGTCGGCGACCTTCAGCAAAGGATTTGCCCATTGTTTTCTCGAAAAACGTTTTGTCCTTCGGCTGCCCGTCAACCTTCTTGGTTTCATCCTGGACTGCCTCACGAGTTTTTGGAGACAATTGATTAGCTGGATCAAACTGGTCACCCAGCAAGGGATGATCTTGTAAAGCGCGCTTCAGCCACACCAAGAAGAAATCAGAAAGATCCGAGTACGGGATTGCATCATAATATGGGGGGTCGGTGAACCACGCATCGACAGTATCATCGGGCAGGGGATGCATTGTAGCGTCAGCAGACTGCACTTGGCCGACTGAATTTGAGGGGGGCCACGCTTCGATAACTCGAGCGACCCAGTCGACTGCGCCACCAAACCCACCCGATTCTGTCGTCATCGGAAAGGGCTCACAGAAATCCCACACGATAGGAAGAGCCTGTCGTCCAAATACATTTGCGACGAACTCGCCTGTACTTACCCACATGTTGAGGCTTGACCAGAATGATGAGCACCGACTTACTGCCATACTGAGCGATTCTCGGCCAGCGTTTGCGCAGTCATTTTCGGAAACTGCATCCATGAATCGTGGAAGCCCGAGGAGTGCCAATTTCTGCCTTGCCGTGAATAGATCGCCCCACTGAAGCATGCCGTAACGCTGAACGCGAAAGCCAAGGGTTCCAATTGGTGGAAGCGGTTCATCCGGCACGGGGCAAAGCCCTTTTCTGCCACCCTTCTCCCACACGTCCAGAATCGCTTCAAGCCGCTTTTGCGCTTTCCAGACCGCCTCATAATCGCGCACCGTGGGCAGCCGATAGTTGCGTCCCTGGATACCGGGAGACAGCGTTACAACGGCCAGCATACGAGCACCGCCGACACGCTTACCGTCGTTATCAAATATGACGTCAGCCCCGCCTCGCTGGTTGGAAAGTTGCGCCCGCACACGTTCCGGCGGCAAAACCGTATTGCAGCACGGGCAGGTGGCCCTGGCCTGGGTTACTGTCCCTCCGCGTACATCGCTATCTGATTTCGGTTCGAATATCTCGAATTCGACGCTTGGCGGCGTTCCCTCCGCCTTTACAACTCTTAATCGGAGTGCTTTTTTCCGGTTCGGTTTTTTACAGAGCCAGAATGACCGCATCAGCGGAATCTCAGCTCCACAATTAGGTGATTCACATCTCACCGTTCGTGCCCAAAGATAGGCTATGGGGGTGGCCCCGTCCTCATCTTTTGGGTAAAACTCAGCCAGTTCCTTTTCGGCCTGTTTCTTGATTTTTCCTCCGACCCGCCGCAGTTCTTCGGCAAGCTCCGGGCCGTGGCGCGGGATATCCTCCAGCATCACCTTGAGAATGAGACAGGCCACTGGGTTGAGGTCGCTGGCAAAAGCTTCGCAGCCGAGCCGCAAAGCCTCCAACGGGATCGATCCGCCCCCGGCAAAGGGATCCACCACCAGAGGCGTCTCCTCGGGATGGGCGGCCTTTACCAGATTGCGGGCAGTGTTCAAAAAAAAGTCGTTCGCCGAGTTATCCCAATCGGCAAAATCCCCGATAAAAGAAAGAAGCGCTTTGCGCAGCCCCTTTTCGGATTTAACCTGTTCGATCATGCGAGGGGTGTTCCAGCCGGGCATGTGAAGTAACAATTCTTTCGCTCTTGTTTTGAACTTCTCAGGACAAAGTGGATCGCAGGGGTCGGGCAGAAGGAGCGCCATGAGCATCGCCCGGCAAGACGCAAGTGGACGTCGAGCCCACCAGAGATGAAGCGTCGAGGGGTGGCCGTGCCGGATGGATTTCTCCCGCGCCGAGTGCTTAGAAACCACAGCAATCGGAAAATCCACTTCAGCCAGGCGTTTACATTCTTTCGGAATCATTGCCCACCTCCTCGTTGGGGTTTCAGGGCAATGATTTTCTCGACTATGCCCTTCAGCGTTGCGCTTGTCTTCCCGTCGGCGGATGCCTTCTCAACAATGCGCTGGAGCACGACCGGGTTCTTCAACGCATCCTTCTTCTTCGGGATGCCCAATTGCTCTTGGGTGTCCTCAAGCAGGCGGTCAAACAAATCCTTCCCGATTTCCTCTTCAAGCGAGGCTTCGAGTTTGACTTTGAAGCAGGCATGACTGTCTTTCACGCCACAGGGCCAGTCTTCGTCCGATTGGCCGACAAGCCGTAGAAGCCTGTGGTTGTCCTCTGGCTTTGCATCTGTTTCACCACTGTCGCCATCCCAGATGACGTAGACCGGAATACCGAGACGCCGGAAGATGACCAGTGGCCGGTCCAGATTGTTTTTACCCATGCAGGGAATGACCGAGATGCCGTCACTGTCGAAGTTGTGTCCCATCGATACCGCAATGCCCAAAATTGCAGCGCGGTCGTCTTCGCCCTCGACCAGTACCGCGACATCGGCGAAGAACCCTTCATTGACCCAGGGCGTCATGACTGCCTGAAGCCGAGGTCGGAGTGTGTCGGCGGTGAACTTGCTTCTCTGTTTGCCCCCAGCCGTCCAGATTTCCTCGGCCACGGCGTCAAGTTCAGCCTTGACGGCTTTCGTCACCCGGGGTTTTCCGGCAGCATGGTCGGTTTTCCGCAAGAGGCGGATTTGCTCGAAGCGGTCAAGGCCGACAAAGAGCGGGGAGTGCGTGGAGTAGAGGACCTGCGTCTTTTTTGCCACGCCGGGGATCGCGCCTTGCGAGAGTTTCAGAAGGACGGCCGCCATGTGTCGTTGACGGCTCGGATGCTGATAGAGTTCGGGCTCCTCAATGGCAAGAACTAGACCAGGAAGTTGCGGCTCTTCCTGCTCTGGGATTCCTGATTCCGATGAGAAGCCCTCCTCCGTCGAGCTTTCAATGCTCTTTGCTGCCACCAAATGCTGCAGCATGGTCAGAATAAATGCGCGTTGGAGGCCATGGCCGGTCCGTTGTACCGATGACTTGTAACCGTCCTCCTGGAGTTTGACCTCAGCCTTCGGCAGGGGGAAATCAATGTCAACGAGTTTGGCCCACTCCATCGAAACATTCGCTTCCGGTGCATAGTGCCGCAGGGTTGCGGACAACTGCGCCTGAAGACCGGAGAGTTCCGTGAGCTTCGATGGGTCCATGATCTCACGGTATTGCTTCTGGGTGTCGTCCTTCAGCTTGATGAATTCCTTGCGGTTAGCGAGAGTCCGCCGCACTACGAGATCCATGATTTCGGTGACACACGACCCCTTGCCTTCGATAGCGTCATCCGATGCGTCCCGGACTGCGGGAATGTGGATGAAGCGCGTGTGGCGGCCAAGGTAACCGTTGCCGACCTCTGTGAAGCCGAAGAACTGGCCATCGTCGCGCATTCTGTTACACGAGGCAGCGTTGGCGGTCTCCCACTTCTTGAGTTCTTCCTCAACTTGGTCAGCTTTCCGTACGTTGGGCAGAGAGGAATACTGCGGCATTTGCCTGATCTCGTCGTATTTGTTCCTGATGTCTGTTTTTCCACCTGCTTTGCGAACCTCTACGAAATCGGGGTTCAGCAGGCGCATGCCGTGGTAGGTGCCTGTTTTCTTAGCCGACAAAGAAAACACCCTGGCCACGGTAAGATCGCTGCCGTCAATATATGGATCAAACAAAGTTCTTTCGTCAGCACTAAGGTCAGTGAAAGTCACGGCGATTTCGATTTCCTTGTCTGTGTCTTCCGCATAGAAATCCTCGACCGTAACGGTTGCCTTCGGATCGTAGAACAAATTCATCGCCGCCAAGAAAGACGATTTTCCGGTTCCGTTGCGTCCCACGATGACTGTAAGGTTTTCGCAGTCGATCCTTTCGTCCAGGATCGAGCGGAAATTCGTGACATGAAGAGTTTTGACGATCATGACTGTACCCTCCTGTCTGGATATCGATCCCTGGTGTTGGCGCGGGTATAGGATCTTTTCGACGCATCGCGCATGAATTCCTGGAGGACGGTCTCAGGTACACCGGAGTATTGGCAGATCCCACCACTGTGGAACTCCACCTCCAGTATTCTCGTTTCCGCGTCATAGCCGATGGACCGGATATTGCTGGGGTGGACAGGTGTTCTATTCATTTGCTAGTCCTCCATCATCAGCAGGTGGGGTCGCATACCCAGATCCGGTCTTTGGTGTCCCTTGGATATCATCCAAATTCCCCGAAAGCTCCGGTGCCGTCAGCACGCGCGGTGTGGTTTCGACTGGTTGCACAAGCGGGACCTCGGCACCGGAAGCGGCCCCCAGATCCTTGAACCGCCGCGCGGCGGGCAGAACCCTGGCTTCCATAGATCCTACGGCGCTGTTGTAGGACGAATTGGCTTTCTCAAGCCCCTTGCCGATGTCGCCGATGTGCTCAGCCAGAATCCTCATGCGTTCATACAGTTGTTTCCCGAGATCGCTTATTTCTTGTGCATTCTTGGCCACCAGTTCCTGCCGCCAACCGTATGCTACGGCCCGCAGGAGCGCAATAAGCGTCGTAGGGGTCGCCAGAATCACGCCCTGTTCGAGTCCGTCCTCGATGAGGGTGTGGTCAGCATCTACTGCTGCGCCGAAGAAGGACTCGCCAGGGATGAACATCACGACAAACTCGGGGGCTTTGGAGAACTGGCTCCAGTAGGCTTTGGACGCAAGGATGTTCATGTGAGTTCGTACTTGATCCGCGTGCCGCGCCATAGCCTTCTTGCGCGTGTCTTCCGACTCGCTGGCTACGGCGTCGAGGTACGCTTCCAGGGGGACCTTCGCATCCACTACGATTTCGCGTTCGGCCGGCAGTTGCACTACGAGGTCGGGGCGCTGTTGGCCTTCCTCGGTATTGATGGTGACCTGTTCTGCAAAGTCGCAGTGCTCGGACATTCCGGCCAACTCCACCACGCGGCGCAGGGTCATCTCACCCCAGCGGCCGCGTACCTGCGGCTTGCGCAGGGCCGTGACTAGATTCGCGGTCTCTTTCTGAAGCTGCTGCTGGCCTGTGGACACAAGTTTCATGTGCTCGGTCAGGCCGGAGTACGCCTCCTGCCGATTCTTCTCAATCGTGCGGACATGTTCCTCGAATTTCGTAATAGACTCCGCAAGTGGTTTGACCATGCCCTGAATGGCTTCCTGGCGTTTGCCGAGGTCTCCCTTGGCGTCCGTGAGAACCTTGTCGAGCGTCTCCTTGGCCAGCTTCAGAAATGCGTCCGTGTTGTTATTGAGCGTGTCCCCAGCGAGCGCCTTGAATGTGTCCGTGAGCTTGGCCTTTGCGTCATCTAGAAGTATCCTTTCCTCCTCAAGACGCTGTACGGTTTCTGCCAATCGAGTCTCGGCCTTTACCCGCGCGCAGTTCTCGTTGCCAAACTGGTCCCGCAGTTTCGTGAAATCCTCAAAGGCCTTCTGATTCTGCCCACGAAGTTCGGTAACGGTGGCTTCCAGCCCAGAGGCGCGGCCCTCGGCCAGGTTTGCCCGGCGCTCGGACTCCTCAATCTTGAACGTGAAGGATTTCGTGATGCGCGCAGACGCGATCAGCCAGGCCGCAAGGCCACCAATTACTAGACCGGCCAAAACGCAGATAGTGTAGGTCATTGCGCACCCCCCATCTTAACCTTGTCCCGGCTATCCTGCCCGCCAAAGCCCTTCCCGTACCATGCCCGGCCTGAGACATAGGCTATCGCAGACAATCCCAGTATTTGCAACATTCTTCATTTTATCGCCCCTCATCTCAAAATTAACCAGCCTAAATGGGAACATGTCCGGTTTGTGTCCTGTTTCCCGGCATCCCCTAATTGCTTACTTGCAGCCTATTCGGCCATCTTTTCCATGAGCCCTTTGAGTCTTTTATGAGACCTTTCAGTCATGACCCCTTTGGCCCCTTTGTGGCCCCATTGGTGCCGGAGGAGTCAGATGGCCCCTTTGTGGCCCCTTTCCGTACTTCGTATACTGTCCCTTTTCCTGTGGTTCCAACCATTTCCAAAACTCCCTTTTCCACAAGCTCAGCCAGGTCGCGGTGGGCCGTGCGTTTTGCCACA
>MWDE01000020.1 GCA_002070395.1 Synergistetes bacterium ADurb.Bin155 | reverse complement strand
CGTTTCAGAGCCGAGGCGCTGAAAATGTTGCGCGAGATATGTTTTCCACTGTTTCTTGTGCAAGGACGCAGGGACTATAGCTCGCTCGGTGTCCGTGCCTGCTTGGGTTTCTGCGGTGGTGGCGAGCTCCACAAGCCCCGCCGCACTCGTCGTGGCGGCAGCAGTGGTGGCCTTGGCATCCCATTCTGCCTTCTTTGCGTCGGAGACGAATCGGTTGTTCGCGTCCTGCGCAATCTCAGATGGACTGTGGGTCGCTGGGTGTGTATAGTTGTTGGCACCTGTAGCCACCCCATCCAACTTTGTCTTGTCTGTGGCGGACATGAGGCCATCGGTGGATGTTGTGGCCGGGGCAAAGTTCCTCACCAGAGGCATCAGCCCACCTCCTCCACGATCAGGCGCATGGTGCAACCGGAGGCAGACGCGAGGGTGATTTTCGCCACCCGCGTCCACTCGATTTCCCCACTCCACCCCGTGGCCCCGTCAATGGGGATCGCCGCCGCCCCGTCGCCCAGGGCAAGGGTTCCCGCCCCGGACACGGCAATGAGGGAAATCCACAACATCCCCGACGCGGGGTACGGAAGGTCGAGAACCTTGCTCCCCCCCGCCGCCAGGGTTTCGGTCTGCGCCGCCAGGATCACCGCTGGCACGGCGGGGGAGTCGGAAACTTTCGTGAGCTCCACGTCGGGAGGACAGAAGATCAGGGCGTCACCCTCAAACCCCGGAGCCCACGAGATGCCGTTCCACTGAATGGCGCTTGCCGTTTCGTTTTTGTATCTTGGCATGGGGCGCTCCTTTCACACGTACTCTACTTCCAACCGATGCACCGCCAGGGTGGGGACCGCGTAGGTCCGGAACTGCTGCATACTGATGGTGAACTTCGCTATGTCCCATGCGTCCACTGCCAGGGTTTTTGTCGTCACTACGGGGCCGTCTATGGAGATGGTCCACGTGTTCCCCCGCTTGGAGAGCCCCACAATCTTGCGGCCTCCAGAGGCGCAATAGCTCTGGGAGGCAGACGTCCACCACGTGGTGCCCCCAACCACCACGTAGCCGGAGACGGAAGGGGAGTTAGCCGACTCATCCGTAAAGTACACGACAAACCGCTCCCCACCTTCCGCAGATAACCCCCGGACCATAATGTAGAACAGCGCCCACGTGGGGTTGCTGGAGACGAAACTGCACTCCAAAAATATGTTGACGTCGCTGGCTTGGTCGATCACCAGGGGATTTGGGAGGGTTCCGCTCATCTCCACCCCATGCCAGGAACTCCCCGATCCGTACCCCGCGCCCCACACGCCGTTCGCATCCCAGGTCACGGAGCCCGATGTGATGGTCCACAGGGCTTGTGCGTCAGCAGTCACCAGGTACCTGGAGAGAGGCTTTGCCGCAATGTCCGGGAGGCCCGCCATGGGACGAGAGGGACGCTCCTCCGCCACCACCCGGAAAACCCCGCCGTCATCGGACAGGATGCAGATGCTCTCCGCTCTCCCCCAACACACGTCCCCCGCCCACCAGGAGGAGGTGGACACGGGAATGGCGGCGGCCCCATCCCCGAGAGAGAACGAGCCAGAGCCCGAGAGGGGGTAGACGGCGAGCCACATCCACCCGGAGAGCGAAGGGGGAATGGTCTTCCGCACGCTGCCCCCCGCAGGAACCACCACGTCCTCCGCCAGCAGCACCACTCCGGGAACCAGAGGGGCGTCGGAAACCTTCGTGAGCCCCAAATGCGAAGGGCAGAAGAGGGGAACATCCCTCTCCTGCCCCGATTCCCACGTTATCCCCCGCCAGCGCACGGGAGTCTGTCCCTCGTCGTTCTTGTAGCGTGGCATATCAGATGGTCCTCAACAGGAGCCCCTTGTCCACGCAGAGGTAGCGCTTGTTGCCATTCCATGCAGAGGCCCCGCGAGAGATAGAATCAGAGCAGAACCCCACGGCGTCGCAAAACCCCCGGAACTCGGAGGCGGCCCCACTCGCATAGAGGTACGGGACTGCCGCCACGATCCCCCCGAGCTTTGCGTCCGTGGCCACGGGGGGGACCCCATGCCACATGTCCAGTGTTGCCAACGACTGCGAGCCCGCATGATTGCCAACGGCGTGCCCGGTGAACCGACGATTCCGCGAGGTGGCCTCTCCCCAGACGATGGGGGACTTGCGAAGGATCGTGAGGGGGGACGCCTCCGCGTAGGGGTTGAGAGGAGAAACTTTCCCCGCCACCACGAAGCACCCCGAACCGGGGACGCCATCATAGGGGACACACGTGGCCGCGAGAATCCCATCCCCCACAATGAGCGACGAGACCAGGGGCAGCGCCACGAACTGGGTGGGGGCCACCAGCTCCCCGTCCTCGTCCACCGAGGGGGCCACGCGGAGATAGGTGGTGGAGAGAAGGGTGCGGTAGACTTGCTTTGCATACGAATCACGGTTGGCTCTTGGCAGAAACCAAAGGCCATTGCAGAACGTAGGAGAGTACCCGGTATAACTTGCCTGATACATGCTCCCGGCGGCATTCACAACAGTGGGGTAGTATTCATTCGGGTACGTAACCTGGCTCGTCTTGCCTCCCAAGACAATATTCTGGTGTGCTGCGGTCCCGACAGGAGACGTCCAGGTGCTTGTCGCGTGCACCGCGTCCATTGTGCCGTTGATGCTTGCCCCCTCGGTGGCCTGGATCGCTGCGGCGAAATACATCTCCAGCCTCCCGCCAAACTCTGGATTCTCCCCCCGGAAAGCTCGCACCGCATAAGAGTCTTTTGCAAGGGCATACTCTGCCGTGTCTGAAGGGGTTGATGTGTTTGGGCCTACTAGCAGAGAGGTAACGCCCCCTAATGTGCTTGTGGCGACCCCAACCCACAATCCTTCGTTCCCTATTGTCATCCCGCCACCAGCGACCCCCTCCGCCGTCATGAAAAGAGAGCGGTTATTCGATGTGCTCAAGCCATCGTTAAAGCCAATCCCTTCTTTGATCAGCCCGCCACGGAGGTTGTAAAACTCCGCGTAAAACCCGTCTTCGATCTTTACCACGCGCCGACAAAGGTCAGACCACGTCACGTTCCCGACGGTCTTTGCCGCGTCCTCGCTCTTTGTCGTCTGCACTCCCGAGGCCGCCAGCCCTCCCTTGAGGAGCTCCGACACCTCCCGCCACTCGTCGTAACTGTTGTTGTTCTGCCACATAAACTGAGGCATGTCGTCGTCCTCCTACTGCGCCACGACGCGAATCTGCGCCGCCAGCGACTCGTTCGGTCCGTCGAATGGCACGTTTACCCGCACGAAAGCCTTCCGGGCGGTCCACTGTTTGATGTTCCCCACTCTGTGGGCGCGTTCGTACCGATACGACGCCCTCACCTCCGCGTTGTTCGCAGGGGGCGACACGAACTGAATCACGCCACTCACCGTGTTCACCGTGTAGTCGGCGACAGGGCTTCCTCCCACGGTGACGCCGGTCACTTCAAAGATCAGGGGCGTTCCCGTGTTGAAATCCTTGTTGGTGCCGTTGCCCGTCCCCACCAGATGGTTCGCGCGGGTGAGCATCCCCCCGATGGGGTAATATGCCGTTTCCGCATCGTCGGAGACGCCAGACACGTTGAGAGGGTTCATGAGTCCCGAGGAGCGGCACTCGAAATATCCCGCTTGCACCAGGGAGTCCACGTACCACGCGCTCACCGCCACGTTCGCTGCCGGAGCCGAAGGAATGTAGAGGGACGTGTTGCCGTCCTGCAACTCGTACTCCCCCGGCGCAAGCATGGCTCCTCCGACGCGCACGGAGATCATGACGCTGCACCGCGTGGGGAGGGTGAACTTTTTCGTTGTGTTGTCGCCCGCCCACTGGGCCATCTGTCGCGCCGTGATAGCCACGCACTGGGCGTCGTTGGACACTCCCCCGTACCAGTAAGTCGCGGTGACGGCCACCCCGGAAGCGGGGGCCTGGGAGAAAACGATCTGCCCGTTCTCATAGTCCACGGCCACCCCGGAGGCGGGGGAACCGTTCAGGAACACGGACACCGGAGCGTTGGCGTGGTTCACCAGAGGGGCGCGAGCCGTGGGGAAGGCCACCTTCGTGCCGTCCCCCTCGCCAAGGAGCTCCCCCGTGATCTGTGCCGGACGGTTGTTCCACGTCAAAAATTGCATCGGGGCCGAGATGGTTCCCGCATCCACAGTGCCGAACATAAGTCTTTCAATGGGGTTGCTGTCGTCGCCCAGTCTCAGTTGGATTAGCATTTTGTCATCCTTTCGTTGTCGCCAGTTGTCGGAGACGGGCCAACTGCTCCGCGTCTACGTCGATAAGCACGGGGAGGAACTGATCCGGCCAGTACCAGAGGTCGTATCGGTGCGAGGGGTGTCCCCTTTCCCCTGTCAGTGCGGCGAGCTTGATCATAAAATCGTCCATGTCGCCGATGGCTTGGTCACATTTTCCCCGCGCTAACAGGAGGGATATTTGTCTCCCCCGCCACCCCATGGACACGGGCCACCATGCGGTGTCCTGAGCCGTGACGGAGGGAGGGAGCCCCCGGGCTGCGGCGTTTTGAGCCCCGAACCAGACGCCGGAGAGCTCCCGGACAAGAAGCCAGTCCTCTACGGCAGTGGTGTCGCGCAACGGGGGAAGCTCCCCGTCCACGGCCATGTAGGAGAAGAGATTGTGGTTCGACACGCTGCCCCACGCAGGAGCCAACGGTTTTTCGGCGTTGTCATAGAACTCTTTGAGGGCCGCGTAAACCTCCTTGACCTTTGTTTGGCTCTCGTCAATGAGCCCCCAGTTGAGCTCCGTTCCCCAAAGCCCACTCCCATACATGGAGGATTCGTAGGCTAGAGAAAAGGGGTCTTCGGCCTTAAACTTCTGGACCAGCCGGGGAAACAGCACCCCCGGAGGGTGGTCTATGGCCCTCTGGTAGAGCTCTTCCATGGATGCCGCGCTTGCCTGGAAGGCTTTCTTCCTGTTGACAAGCCACATCTCCGGGGTGGTGTTTGAGCTTTTCCACCCCGCCAGAGCGGCGTACAGGGTTTCCTCATGCACCCACCAGTCGATGAAGCGCCAATGGGTATTCGACGGGAGCTTGACCCGCTCTGGGTCTCCAAAGAGGGGATCGCCCACGTAAACCACGTTTCGCGGGTGATGGGTAATCCATTGCAGGTTCCCATACGTCTCCTGAGCAATCTGTTCCGCCGCGATGAGGGCAGAGGCTATCCCGCCGAGAAACGGGGACAACCCCGAGAGCCACGACCAGTCGATGGAGAACCATGGCGAAAAATACTCTATGTCGCACGCGGGGGCATGGAACAATGACCAGTCCGCCCCTGGGTAGTGATAGACGGAGTAGCTCCCCCGGCCTCCGGTCTGGACGCCTGTGGAGCCATCCGCAGGGAAAACGTTGTCATGGCGCTCCCACTCGTTCCCGCTGTACCGCAGGGCACTCAGGCCAAAGCCGTAATCCACACGGCCGGTTGGGCCATACTGATCCCACGCAAGGTAAAGGTATCCGTCGGAGGTGGCGGAGATGCTTTTTCTCGGCTCTGCCACGGTGCAACGTCGCCCATCGTCGCTGTAATTGTTCCAGTCGTTGCCGCTCCGGTTGTCACCGAAGTTTTCCGGGCGGGGGATGGACCCGATAATCCCTCTCTCGGGCCAGTTCCACCACCCAAGCTGGAACGCCTCTCCCACGTGAACCGCCAGCGGAAGGGAAATGTCCCCTGCGCGAAGCTCTTGGGTGAGGCTCTTGGGAACTGGAAGCGCCGTCTGGATCGTGGTCCGCTCCAGCGTTTCCATTCCTGCCGTGCAGCCGATGAGCGTCATTCTCCCGTTCTCGAAGGAGACTGCGGGGGAGACTCCCGGCACGACGTAGCGCCGGAGCAAAGGAATCTCCGTGGCGGTGGTGACGTTTCCTCCGGGGGCTGCTGCCATCAGCATCTTCCCCAACGCCCCAACAGGAGCGGGGGCTCCTGGGGCAATCCAGCCATGCACGCCGGGGGATGAGCCATCCCACGGCGGAACCCATTTCTCGAACGAGACGCACGCCGCCTTCCCGGGAGTCCACTCGGTCAGTGCCAACGGAGGGCCTCCGAATCCCGCCGTGGGGTCGATCCACCCCGTAGGGGCGGCAACCACGGACTCCTCCTCTTCCCATCGGCGCAACGACACCGACGAGACAGGGAGCAGCCGCCCCATGGGATTCTCGGAGCGTGCCGTCCCGTAGAGCACCCCTCCGGGAGCGGGGGCAATGACCAGGAGGGCTTTGCTCCGGACTTCCCCTCCTTGGACCGACGCGAAGGCCACACATCGTCCCTCCGCGTCGAACATGGTCCCCACCAGGTACCCACGCCCCGCAGAAAGGGCTCCGCTGGCGCACAGGTCCTCCCCGTCGCGCCAGAAGCCTCCAACGTTCGCAGGGACCAGCCCTTCGTCGGTGCAGTCGTAAGGCTGGATGCCATACTGCCGCTCATCTCGTCCCACGTTCACAGGGGGCGGGAGCTCGTCGTTCTCTTTCTTCAGGTAGCGGAACACCGGGGAATCCTTTCCCCACAGCTCCATGAGCAGAGAGAGCTCCGCCCGGCGGAACTGGGAAAGGTCGAAAAGGAGCTCCCCGCTGTAGATCAGGACTCTTCCCAAGCTGAACGCCTTGGGAGAGGGAATCACTCCAGCAGCCCACGGAGCCATCCCCGTCGCATCGAAGAGCCCGGAGTCCAACAGGACCGCCTTCCCCGCCACCATCACGGGGAACGTTGGCATGGCGGCCAGTATGGGGGTCTCCCCGACCACCAGGGCGTTCTCCGCCAGAAGCCAGTTTCCTCCGGCGGCCAGTACGGGGGAGGCAGGGGCGGCGAGGATGTACTTCCCCTCCTGGGAGAGCGCCCATAACCCCGTGTCGGCGGCGAGGGCGTTTCCTCTCCCCGACAGAGCGGCGATCTCCCCAATGGGCAAAAGAAAACGCTCCCGACGAAGGATCACCGAGAGCGTTTCAGGAATCGCCATTGTCGGCGATATGGCACCGGATCGGGTCATGGGCGTTTCGCCCAAGAATATCTTCCGGCGGTTCATCGTCGTATCCGTCCTCTGGTGGTGCTGCCTGGGGGAAGATAGACCAGAACGGACTGCCCTACCTCCAACCCCCGGAAACTTCGGCACTGCACCGGGTGAGCCGCCACCAGAACGGTTGCCTCTCCCCCGGAAATGGCTGCCACGCGCCCCGGAGCCTCCCGCCCCTTGCCGACAGACTCCCGTCCGAAAACTGCTGCCGCCAGGGAGGACATCCGAGTGATTAAAAGTGCCTCCGGAGGGGTTCTGTCGCAGGGAGCCCACGTCACCGACGTGGTCAAGCTCTTCAGATCGTGGGATACCGCGATGATTCCCCCGTCGGGGAGAAGATTCTTCTGGAGAGGGATCGTGGCGGACGTGACGATTCCCCGAGAGCACTGCTTCACATGAAGGATGTTCTCGGCAATGGTTCTAGCGATGGCCTGGGCTTCGGAGTCCGTCAACTCGGCGTCCAGGTAGACCGACGCCTCATGCCAGATGGTTCCTCCTCCCGCCAGGGCGAACACCGGAGGAGCATCCACTGCGGCGGCGTCCTCCGACGCCTCGGAGGCATCGCGGTAGGTCCCGCACAGCAGGAACCCCGGCGTGCCTTTCTGGGGGTCGAAGTAAGAGCACGCGCCCCCCCTTACCCCGCAACCAAGCGTTTCCATAATGAAGGGGCAGTGCATCCCGGAAGGGGCATCCATGCGAGAGGAGCCCCCCTGGGGAGGACCGCCCACACGCTTCCCAGGGAGGGAGAAAAACGACACGCCCTGGGGGAGGGCAGACCCTCCCGGCGAAGTGTTGACGTTGAACTCCCCTTGGCGGGGGAGAGCAAGAAGAAACTCCTTCGCGGCACGAATCTCCGCTTCCCCCACAACCAGCCCACGGGAGAGAAGGTCGGCCATGCCCCGGTCGTCGGTCTCTCGGGAGACGGACAGCACGCACTCTCCAGCATCGGAGTACACCTCGTCGGTGGTCCGGGTTCGCACGTGCCGGACCAGTCCCGTTCGCTGGAACTGCGGAAGGACCACGAACCCTCCACCCTCATAGGCTGCTGGGGTCCCATCCTCCCGGAGCACGTAGTCCACGCGCCCGGTGTCGGTCTCCTCGTAGCGTTCCTCCCGTTCCTGAATCCCCCGGCGCTCGTCGTCCCAAGAGAACGACCGAACCACCCGGCGGGAAAAGGGAATCGGGGGAAGGGGCGTCCCCGTGGGGGACGTCTCCCGGCGCTCCAGCTCTTCCTCTCGGTCCACGCGGGAGAATCCCGCATCGAAGGAGCGCGTGATCTCCCGGATGTTCCTCGCCCATCCCGGGCCCGCATCTCCTAGCGACTTCCATTCCTCTTCTTCCACGTCCCGCGCACCCCGGAGTCCATACCGCCAGCAGCGGTACTGTCGCCCCTCCCGGATGGCCTGGGTTTCGTCAATTCTGTAGTCGTAGGTGCTGGACGTCCGTTTGATGATCCCCTGTTCGGGGAGCTCCACCTCGGTTGTGGTGTCCTCCACTACGCCTAGGGGGAGAATCATGGTGACGCGCCACCGAACGGTTCCCCCGTCGATGGGAGCGGTCCCGGATCGGGTCTCCCTCCGGAGCCCTTCCGGGTTCTCCCCTTCGTCGTCCTCGCCGCCGCCCTCTGGGGGAGAGCCCTTGCGGGAGAGGGACACGGCCACCCCTGTTGCGTACCCGTCGGTGTCCAAGGATTCCCCGCTCTTGGAGAGGACCGTGGGCGGCTTGAGTTTCGATGGCCTGGCAGCCCGCACCACTACCTCGGTGCGATCCAGAGGGACCACGGCAATAGCGCCGCAGAGCCCGGCAAGGTGAAGGATGGCGTCGGCACACGTTCCCTCGGGGAGCAAACTGCGGGCGTCAACTCCTCCGGGGAGCGGGTCGTTCCGCAGGGAAACGTCAGCGGTGAGCCCGCAGAACTCCGCAAGCTCCGCGATGATCCCCCCGATGGACGTGGCCTTGATGGCCCCGGCCCCCGGAGTGGAGCGGGACAACCGATGCCCCGCCCCCTCTCCGGAAATGCTCCACGCGCCGCCGTTGTACTGAGTCTGCGTCACGATCCCACCGGAGAGGAAGTCCGCCACGGAGACCTCGTCTCCAATGAGCGGCGTCCCGTCTCCGGCAAATGAGGCGCTGAAGCTCCCGGAGAGTGCCCGGGCCTGGATGCCGACGTTCAGAGAGAGCAGCCGATACTCGGCTCCACCCACGGAGATTTTCGATGGCACCGGAATGGTTATTTTCTTCACACCCAAGCCCCCTGTCCCACGAAAGACACTTCAAGCCCCTCATCGCAAACGTTCCGGATGCTCCCTTCCGTGGGAACGGTCCCACAAGCGGAAGAGCTCCGGCCAGAGACGGGTATGCCAGCCTGGGCCACGGGAACGGACACGGCCTCGAACCATGCCCATCCTCCGCTTCCGGCGTGGGTCTCGGCAATGACGTCGTCTCCCCATGCCACCGCCCCATCCGTAGGAATGGGACGGAACGACGCGCTCCCGTCCGTGGGAATGGCCGCCCCCCATGCCACCCATCCACTGGACTCCATGGCGGACTGGTCCCGGACGATCTCCGCCTCGAGGGTCTCCACCCACTCGGGGGCGGCCCCACCCATGATCCCCACGGCGGTGACGTCCCTTCCGGCAGTTTTCTTCGCCCCGAAGGACTCGGTCCACTCGGGAGACGCGAAAGCGGAGATTCTCAACTCGTTGTCGAGCCAGAAGATCTTAAAGACAGGGAAGGTTGTGGCGTTCCCCTCAAAATCCCACAGCACGAAGGGGGAAACGAACGTGACGGCGGCATCCCGCTCCTTCAGCAGGAGGAACGGCGACACCATAGACAGAGAGCCGCTGGTCTCCTTCAGTAGGAGGAACGGCGACACCATAGACAGAGAGCCGCTGGTCTCCTTCAGTAGGAGGAACGGCGACACCACCGACATTTTGCCGCTGTCGATCTTCCACAACTGGAAGGCGTCTATCCTGGTGATGTGCTGCTTGACATCGACCCCCAGTTCCCACCAAGAGCCGTCAACACATCCCCCGTCACACAGCAAGCCCCCCTCCGAGAACGAAGGGGGGAGCGGGCTTTTTGGAAGACGTCGGAGCTTGGTGGTGCCCTGTTGGAACGATGTTCTCAATCTCCGGTCTGGGGCGTCCAGAGGGTCATAGTCCCGGCGGGTGACGTCCCCGGAGGCTGCCACTGCGGCTGCCCTAATGACTGGCTGGCCGATGGATACGATGTTCGCAAGGACTCCGGCCTCGGACATAATTACTTGTCCTCCCCCTCCCCCCCAGCTACTGGATCAGAATATCCAAATCGTGACGCCAGAGTTCCTTCACGGTGTCGTCAACCAAAAAGGGAATGCGCGCCGAAGAGACATTCAAGACCGTGCCCCCTTCGTAGGTGGCCCCCACTGCCGCAGGCGGAGTCGAAGTCTCCGTGGTCAGAGAAAGGCTCTTTTGTTGAATGGGAGAGCTCCCCGAGGGGGTGAGGATGACGGCCTCGCCATGGATGTCTCTCTCCACCGATCCGTTCAGCGACTGCTGGAGACTCTCCTGAATCGGGTAGAATTCGGCCATGCTACGACACCGTAATCTCCAGCGAATACGAGAGTTTCCAGAGTTCCACCACCGCGTTCCCTTCCCCCTCCATGGCAATCCGAGAGGAAGAGAACCCCACGCACTTCCCTGTGATTCCCGCGATGGTCAGCGTTGACTCGAACTGTGGAACCACAGGCTCTTCCTCCTGGTACAGGGAAATGTTGGCGGTGACCTTGCTTTTCCCCGCTCCCAGAAGGTTGATCACCTGCGTGGTCCCTTTGGTCTTCTCTACGCGGACTATCCCTTCGTCTCGAAGGGATTTTCCCTGCTCAATGAAAAAAGTTTGACCCATAGTGCGGCCCTCCTAATATGATGGCCCCAGCGTCGGCGGAGCAATCGGAGCAACCGGAGCCGGGCTCCCCGCGCCAAAAACGCCCGTCAACTTCTGGATTGCAGCGGTGTTCTCCTTTGTGGCAACGGTGTTCATTTCGACGGCCCCGGCGTTCCGAAGGACACTCGTTGCCATGGTCTTGAGCCCAGACAGGAGTTCGGCGCACTTGCTGGAAAAATTCGCAAGCACCTTCTCCAGAGAGGAGCCCTTACCCTCGGCATCCTTGAGACCTTCGCGCAAGGCGCCTGAGCGGCCCTCTCCTTCGCCGAGATAGCTCCGCTTCCCGTCGGATTCGATGTACCCACTGCCACCCTTGGAAGGGCGATCTTGCCTCCGCCTGGGCGAGTCGTCACCTTCGCCGAAATAGCTCCGTTTCCCGTCAATCTCGATATATCCACCATTGCCCTTGGGTGTCTTGGTGGTAGGGAACCCTCGACGCATTGCAGCATAAATCTCGTCTTCGCTCATTTTGGCCAGGGCATCGGACTGCACAGGGTACGATTTGAGGAACTCCCCCCCCTTGAGGACCGCCACGGCCCTCTGGTTCTCAGGGGTCAGCTTCCGGAATCCTTCGTCTTGGAAGAGCGCCTCGCCAATGACGGGAAGTTGTGCCCTTGCCTCTTCAGCGGTGTCTTTTTTGATGCGCTCAAGGTCTCTCCCCGTGATGGCGCCCTGGTTGATGGCATCCACAATCAGGGAGGACGCCTCTGGCATCTCCCGTGTCCTCGCCATGATACGGTTCCAGACACTCTCCCACGTGGCTCCGATTTTCTCCATGGATTCGATGATCAGGGACTGCTCAATGGCCTCCCTGACGTCCTCCCCCACGGTGCTGAACTTGACGGAAACGAGCTCGTGCACGGCCGCCACCACGTCTTCAACTTTTTCATATGCCATGTCCAGTAGGGCCATGTCCGTCTCTGCGTTCCCAGACGTCCCTACGGCTCCCAAGACGGAGCCCACGCTGGACGTCAGAGAGTTGAGTCGAGATGCCACCACGTCGGGGACGTTAGTCAACTTCTCCGCCAGCCCCTGGACCATGGAGTCTCCGCTCTGGGACCCCAGCCGATAGAACTCCTCCAGGAATACGGCCGAAACTTCCTGCCCGCCAGGAGACTCCAGAATGGCCGCTAACCGCTCTCCGAACTCCTCGTCAAACCCCGAAACCACTGCCCCCAGGGCCGCATCGAGCGATGTGCCAAGGGCATAGGCTGAATCCTCCGCAGAGGCCATGCGGCTCATGAGAGTGTCGTAAGCTTCTCGCGCCCGCGCAATCCCTTCATCGACGGCGCTTCCAGCTTCCTCGTCGGTCAGGGACTTGTGCGCTCCGATGGTCATGGAATCCAGGAACGAGGCCGCTGCCCCTTCGTCAGAGACTCCTCCCGCCGCAAGGGCCTTGGAGAGCTCTTCCTCTGAGATGCGCGAGAGCACCTCCCGAAGTCGGACTCCATTGCCCCCAACGTCAGAAGCGATGGCCGCCTGCATGGCAGGAGCAAAGCCCTTCCCCATCTCTTGCGCCGCCTCAAGAATGGCTCCCGTGGCAGCATCCGCCATACCATTGAGGAACTGGGAGTCACGCATCACGTCTTGGCCCCCAGAGGAAAGCCCCTCCACTATGCCATCGACGATGGCCTGGGCCTTCTCTTTTCCCTTCTCGAAGAGCTCCGCTTCGGCACTCACCGACGTTCCCTTGCTGAGGGCATCCTGGATGACAGAGTCTACCTGCGCCCCAATGTATTTGAGCTCATCCGGGAGCTTGGCCGCGAAAGACTCGGCAACCGTTCTCAGCGCTACCTCTCCATGTTCCTGGGCCTTGGCCGCAAGGCGGAAGAGTCCCTCTCTGATGGCGTCCTCGTCTCTCGTGTCGAGGACATCCTGCCACGCCTTGTCGGCTTTGGCCTTTGTCTCTTGGAGCGTCTTTTCGTAAAAAGAAGCCTCTGCTGATGGGGCAAATTCTCCACCGGTGGCGCCTTTGTAGAGGTCCCTCGCGCCCATCGCCATCTCAAGGATTTTTTTCTGCTGGGCTTGCTCTTTCCCCGAAAGCTCCCCTATCCTCTGCTCCTCAGCCTTCGAGTCAAACCCTTGGGACGTGGCCAGCCTGATTGCCTCAACCTTTTCAAAGAGTGCGTCCCGCGTTGTTTGGAGAGCGTCAAGGCTCTTCCGAGCAGAGTCGATCTGCTCTTTGGTCCCTTCCGAAAAGACCGCGGTATAGGCGTTCTTCGCCCCCGCCAGCTGTTCGTCCAGGTTGGCAAGCCGTTCCTTGTCCACCTGGAGCTCGTCCACGAAGGAGAACGAGGTCTTGCCATCTGTCCCGACGTCCCTCTGGAGGCTCCCGCCCCGGATGGCCGCTTCGGCTTTCGCACGTGCGAGGGCCTGCCCTTCAGCTTCTTTGGCCTTTTCGACGAGGAGCTCCCCCTCCTCAAGGGGCAGTGAAACTCCGTATTGCGCCTGGAGCATTTTTGATGTTTGTTCTAGCTCCTGGAAACGCTTCTCCGCTTCTATCCTCCGGTTGGTGGCGTCCGTCACCATGTCTATAGACGTCGCCATGGCTGTCTCCGTCACAGCCAGCTTTTGCTTGAGCGACAGGGACGTGTTCAGCGTATCGATTTCAATCCCCATGGATGCGATCAGTTTGTCCAACCGGGAAACTTCGCCCGAGTCCCCCCGGTTTTTCGCATCTTCTCGCTGGGCATTAAGGCGGGAAATGGCTTTCTCCGCCGCGAGAGAACGTCGGGAGATCTCCTCTTCGGAGAGCCCGGGGTTCAAGGCATTCTCCGCAGCGCCAGATGCCACGGCAGTCTCTCGCGCCTTTTTCGCCGCTTCCTCCATGGAGTCGCTGAGCGTTTTGTAGGCGATAACCGCGCCACCGACCGCAACGGCAATGCCAAGGATGGTTGCCGCTATGGGATTCGCCGCGAGAGCCGTGGCAAAGAAGATAAAGTTCTGTGCAAGAGCCTCGACCATAAGTCCGAGGCTGAGGATCTTCTTCCCAGCCCACAACAAGATGACAACGTTCGCGAAGGCAGTCATGTGGTCGGCTAAAAGCTTCCACGGCACGGCACTGGCGAGCGTTATGAAGGCGTTGCCAAGAGCTCCCACAGTGTTTCCCACGGAGCCGAACCAC
The DNA here is from genome assembly GCA_002070395.1 of Synergistetes bacterium ADurb.Bin155. Classification (GTDB taxonomy): domain Bacteria; phylum Synergistota; class Synergistia; order Synergistales; family Thermovirgaceae; genus 58-81. The sequence continues at coordinate 22,582 of MWDE01000020.1, read as the reverse complement.
GATCCCACGTCGTCCGCCGTAATGGTGCCGAGGATGCTGGAGAACTTCTCGGCAGAGGGAATGGCCAGCCCCATGCCAGTCATGAAGCTCTCCACGGCGGTGCCGAAGATGTTCCCGTCTTTCATCCAGGCATTCGCCGCCCGGACAATCTGTGTCAGGGCATCCACGACGCCCTTGCTCTGATCCCTGATCTGGTCAAAGCCCACGAGGTAAGATTCCTCAATGGAGCTTTTGAGCTCTTGCATCCTGTTGGGGAACGTCTTCATGCGTTCGTCCAACATTCCAGCAGCTTTCCCGGAAGCGTTAAGGCCATCTCGGAAATAGAGCAGGCGGTCTCCCGTTTCCGCCAGGATGGCCGCCGCTTTCCCACCTCGATCATTGAACGCCGCGAGGAAGTCACTCATGGTGGCTCCGCGCTTCCCCAGCTCCACGAAGGTGCCGAGGAGGTCCTTCGCCTTCCCGTTGGCGTCAAAGAACGAGACTCCGTATTTTTTCGAAAGCTCCTGGACGCCCTTGGAGTTCGTCGATAGACCATTGAACACCTGGCCCAACCACGTTCCTATCTGGGAACCACGCAGGCCGCGCTCGGAAAGGGCCTCCATGGCAGCCACAGTGTCCTCCAGGGACACGCCCAGCATTTTTGCTTGTGTTGCAGCATAGGGGAACGCCATGGAGATCTTCTCCATGGTAAGCATGGACATGTTGACGGCGTTTGTGAAAACATCGGCAACCCTGGCAGAGTCAGACGCCTCAAGCTCAAAAGAACGCAGCGCCGTCACCATGAGGTCGGCGGTCTGGTCCATGGAATATCCCTGCCCAATGGACAGGGAGGCAACGGATTCAACCGCCTTGGTGATCTCGTCCACACGGAGCCCAGCGGAGGCAAGCTGATACATCGCCTGCCCCGCGTTGGTCGCCGTAATGGGGAGCTGTTCCCCCAGCTCCCGCGCCTTGTCGGTCAGTTTCTGAAGATCATCGCCCATGGCTCCGGAGACAGACGCCACGGCGGTCATCTGGGCTTCGAAGGCTCCACCCACGGAGAGGGTGACGCCGATCATCCCCTCGATGGTGAGCTTGGCAGACAGAGCGCTTCGAACGATAACACCGAAGAGAGCGTCAATCGCGCTGGTATCAATGCTCCGGAGGCTATCAGCGAAACCGCCAATGCCCCCGGCCGCACCTGATCCACCTACTCCACCAGTTCCCGAGAGAGAGCCCTTTATTCTCTTGCCAGCTCGATCGGCCGCAGCCTCCAGGCCATCAAGGGATCTTTTTGCCTGCGCAATTCCCTTTTCCAATTGGGCGGTGTCAACGCCAATTGCAAGAAGAATGTCGGAGAACCCCTTGCCCATCCTATTCACCTCTCGGAAAACGTTGCTGGAGCTCTGCCAGGGAGCATCGCGTGGCGTCTAGCGCCAAGGTTCCATCAGGCAAGCGCTTGTATCCCTCGGGAGTGCCGGCGTCCTCCGGGGAGGACAGGAGCTTGGCCGCCTCGTCAAGGAAGGTCCTGGCCTGCCAGTAGGACCACTTGTCGAAGAGCACGTCCTCGGGGACTCCGAAGTTGTGCCTCATGGAAAGAGCTATCGCTGCGTACCTTTGGTCCTCCGTGCGGGAGTCGTCTTCTCGGGAGCGAGAGCCGCCCCCTTTGCTATCGCTTCCCGCACCTTCGTGAAAAAATTTTCCCAGATGCCCCTGACGTCGTTCGTTTCCCACACGACATTGAGGAGCTCCACACTGGAGGAGAAGTCCACAGCGCCCCAGTCGGAAAAATCCGGGAAGGACCGCCGCAACACCTCCCTGAACCCGTCATTGCATCCATGAATAGCGGTGAGAATGGCATTACTGAGAACCGTGGGATCCAGCCCCTTCGTGCTCCCAGGGTTTGCCTTTAGCTGGAGAAAGGCAGCTAACGTCTCCCCTGCTGCGGAAATGACAGGAGCAAACGTGTCCGCCATATCCATGACATCCCCCAACGAAAGCCGTCGGAGGTCGTATTCCTTCCCGAAGATCTCCACGGCCACGCGCGAGGGTCTCATGATTTTGAGCATGTTGCGGCGCCTCCCCTCTGTTAAACTACCCTACCCACGAGATCCGACCGATCTGGTCGCCCTTGGCACGACTCGAATCGGCGGTCCCTTCGATGACAACACCCACAACCGTTTCCTTGCCGTCGGAGAAAGGAATTGCCAGATTCCCCGCGAGCTGTCCGCTGTAAAGCTCAACGACTACCTTTACCCCGTCATCCCGCTCATGTTCGAAGACAATGGGGAATTTCTCCGAGGAGATCTTGCCACCGAAAGACAGAGACCGGCTGGCCTGCTGTGTATACGAATACGACGCCACCACGGTGTCACCCTCAAGAAGGGCGGAACTCCCCTCAACGCGAAGAACCTGCCCATCAAGGGGGTTCACCAGATAATCTGTCGTGATGGTCAGCGCATCGGTCCCATTTGACACCGTGGCGCCAAGGGAATACCCATTGGTGAGCCCGGCGCTGATCGTGATGGTCTTGGCAGAAACCTGGACGGAGGCCACTGTCTTCGTTTCGGTTTTGCCACCACCGGCCAGTGTCACCGAGTCTCCCGCCGTAAATCCCGAGGAGTTCGCCACGTTTACCACGGTATCCCCAGGATTCGCCGCCACAGAGATGACGCTTCCCTTGGACAACGAGAAGCCCGCCGTCAGGACGTTCCGGTGCGTGAGCCCACGCCAAGCCGTAGAACTGATCGCACCCACGTGTTCCGTAGGCACGACAACCGTTCCAGATGCCTCAGATGCTGCCGTGAAACGAGGGAAGAGGACTGCCAGAACGGCAGGGTCCACCTCCAACATGGCGGCAGAGATGGTAGAGGGCTCCTTGATGATGTACTTCTTAATCGTGGCCCGAGGGAACCCAGCTTCGATCTTGTATTCCTCGGTGCCCAGGTCCACTACCACATCCCCGGTCAGCTGCCCCACGTTCATTCCACCGACGTACAGAATGCCGGTGCCCATCAGGATGCTATTCGGGTTGCGTACGTTCGTTCCCATTGCGCACTCTCCTCACATGGATACTGACACGCCTAAACGGATTTCCCATAATGGGACAGCTCCTGTTGGTGTGCCTCTTTCAAGGATGCCGCCGAGGCTCGCATTCCTCACATAATGTGACCTTGCGCGAGGAGCTCTCAGGAGCTCTTCGATGACCGTGCCTGCAAACCTCGCGCAAACAAGCATGGCATTTTCTCCCACCACGGGGAGCCCAATGTCCACCGAAAAGGACACGTCGCCGTGAAGGGTGACTCGCTCTTCGACAACGCCGGAACTCAGGGAAATGGTCCCTCCGGGGACACTGGCGTCCTGGATGGACAGGGAGAATTTCAGTGGGAGCCCGAAGAGGTCCATGGACATGCTGGATGCTGAAGAGCTGTCCAGCGCGTCTAGGAGGAACATGGCAGCGCTTTCGAAGGGGACGGCGCTCATCTGTTTTCCCTCACAGCAAAGCTCCCCGCGCTGAAGGATTCCCGAAGGACACGCCGGAAGATCTCTTCCGCCACCTTGCGATCCTCTTCGGTGAACCCCACAAACTCGCGCTGGGGAATGTGTTTCGCCGCGCTGCCGAAGTTGTGTGTCCTGGCGTAGGCAATGTCGGATTTGATGAACACAACTCCGCCCTTGGGCTCGAAGCGAATCGACTTCCGAAGCGCCCCGGTCTCCGTGAGGATTTTTGAGCTCTTCTTCCTTGCCCACGTGTACGGGGAAAGGTCGTGCCACCGGTTCCCCCGCGGGTCCGCCTCGGTATCGAAATACTCTTGGATCTTCTTGCCCTTGTAGTTCCCCCATTCGCGCCAGGCAGCCTCAAGGAGCTCCCTGCGCGTCAAGCCTCGCAGGCGGTCTATCGTTTCTTTGATCCCGCTAGATGAGGTCACCATTTCTCAAACTCCTTATCTGTGAAAACCTCCTGCGAAGACTTCCATCGGATCTTCCCCTTCGCATCCCCGCCCTTCCCGTCATCAGGCATTCCAGGGATTCGCCCAGACGAAAGGAACGCCATCAACATGCTTTCGGCATCCGTCCGCCTGTCTGCCACGATATCCTCCTTCTCGGAGAACCGCGCCACGATTCCGAAGGCGGCGAATTTCTGGCAGCACACGCGCAGAGCCTTAGGAACGTCCTCTGGCCTCTGGAACTTGAAGGGAGTTTCGAACGACCCAGCCAGCATTGAATCGATGTAGCACTCCGCCGTTTCGATTTGGGCAAGGACCGCCGTTTCGTACCCAGCACCCCACGCTGTTTGCATCTGTTTCAACACGGGAAGGTACAGCTCGGACTCCACGTCTGACACGGAGCAATACATGGCTCCACCTCAATATGCAAAAATGAGGGGATGCCGAAGCACCCCCTCGAAGTCAATCGGTGGCTATACCACCTTAATGATCATCAACGCCGCACTCTTTTCCAGAACAGGAAGCGGGTTGCTCTGGACATAGAGATGACGGGTCTTGCCGTCCTCGGAGGTTTTCTGCTTCGAGAAAAACCGGCCCATAAAGAGCGGGTTGTCTCCAAGATCGAAGTCCGAGATGGCCCCGTAGTAGAACCGGTACGCCGAGGGAACCGTGATGATCAAGTAGTCGTCAGGAATGTACTTGCCCGTCGATCCTCCATCCGTGTACTCCGCCCCGTAGGACACGATGGTCCCCACGTTGCTCACCGTCAGAAGACGATTCACTCCGTTGTTGCCCACGGTCGGGGAGAAGTTGATCACGGAGCCCTGGGTGGTCTTCAGCCAGTCGCGGATGCTCTTGTTCTTCAGCAGGGCCGTGGCTGCGTTACTGCCGCAGATGAACGTCGTCGGAGAAATCCCATTCAGCCGCACGAACATCTGACTCCACTGGTAGAGCTGCGTGAAGACGTCCGTGGTGTCGGCCGACCACAGCTCTGCCGCCGTGAATTTGTTCCCGTCCGGCACGCTGAAGTCGATATCGACTCTGCGCCCCGTGTGCGGGTTGGTGTACTCGATTTTCCCCGTGGACAGCACCTTGGAGATCATCCACTCCACGCGGCGCTCAATGGAGTTCACCAAGTTCTTCTGCTTCCGCTGGACCATGTCCTGGAAGGCGCGGACCACGAGGGAGGCTCCGGCAGCGTTGCCGGTGACCATCGTGGCCTGCCCAGCAGAGCGAGCACGATTCACGTCTCGGGCGCTGATAGGCTGATCCAGGAGGATCTGCGGAGGCACCACGGTCTTCGTTTCGATGCTCTCAGAGTAGTTGGCCACCGAAGCGGGGTCTCCAGGGAAACCCATAGGGGCGAGATCATACCGCCCCGTCACGACGTCGAAGAGGACCTCTTCCGTAGGCGACAGGACAGGGGAGTTCGCGTTGGCGAAGAGCTCCGTCAGATATCGAGGATCAGGCTTGATCAGCTCAACGGCAGACGTGAGTACTCGCGGGGTAAACATATCAAGTTCATTCATGCTATATCTCCTCCAAAACAGACACTAGGGCCTAGCCCACGGACACGGTAGCATCGATGCCCCCGGCGTGGAGCAGGGCGGTAATCTGAAGACGCTGGGTGGCGGTAATCGAGGAATCGGAGAGGGGTACCCCCCCCAGCACGAGCTTGGAAGCGTCCACCACGCCCTTGAAGACAGCAACGCCGGAGCCCTTGGTCGCAGCAGTCACAGTCAGATTGGCGTCTTCGGAGAAGACCACCACGGGGAGCGTGGTGGCGTTCGTGATGGCATCAGCCAGCGTCGCCAACGTCAGAGGGATGAAGTCTCCATCCGCCTGTTGTACCAAGATCTCTCCGCGCAAGACCGAAAGATCCGCCCCGCCGCCGCTGTTATCAATCGAGACCACTCGCTCGAAGGTCCCTTGAGGACCACTCAGCACGAGAGGATCAAGAACCGCGGACTGCCCAACCTTCACTACTCGCGGAATTCCCATGCCTACCACCTCTACTTCCCACTAGTGCCGTTCGCCAGGGCAACGATCCCGGCGACCAGCGCGTCTTCGTCCTCGGAGAGCTTCTGCGTCGAGGGCTGTTTTCCCTGCGCGCCCATGGGGACCTTCGGGAAAACGGCAAACACATCGCTCAGGGCCTTCAGCACATCCACACTGACGGTGCCACCGTCATCGCTCAGAGCCTTCACCTCGGCCATGTCGTTCAGTTCGACGAAGGCCACGAGCCGATCCACGACCACGGGGGGGATGCCCTTACCCTTCCACTCCTCCGAAAAGGCGCGGATCTCCCCACGTCGCTGCTCGCGCTTCAGGGCCTCAATGGCCATCGTTCGAGCATCCACGGCAGAACGCAGCTGGGCGGCCTCGTCAGACAGAAGACGGACCTTCTCCGCCTGCGCCTGGGCTTCCGCCGTCACGTCGGAAAGCGCCTTGTCCTTGTCCTTCGAAACGCGCTCAAGCTCCTCGATCCGAGCCTGAAGCTCCTCAAATTTCTTAACATCCATGCTATTCATTACCCCTTCCTGAGATGCCTGAGGTGCCGAAGCATCCTCTTGGTCATCCAAGTACCGCCAAGCACCCTCCTCATCGGAGAAGCGAAACGCCCCGGCCCTCGGGTGGGCTGGGGCGTTCGTTAGCGCGGCTCCTACAAGAACTGCTCCGACTTCCTGTCCCGTTGCCTTGTCCATGTACTCGTCCACGAACTCGGCGCTCATGTGCCGGAAGCGGCCCTTCTTGACGCTCTCCAATGCCTCGTCGTCAAGGGAGAACGTGATCCACAGCCCGTCTCCGCGACTTTGCGCCTTGCTAATCACGCCAGGAGAGGGAGCATCCCCGCCGTGTCCGAACTTCACCGGGGGCCTATACCCCTGGGGATAACCTTTGTCGAAGTTATCCGCCATCATTTTTGTTTTTTCCGGAGTAATGGCCACGTGGCCATATCTCCGATCAAAGAACGCTGCGTGGGGTAGGATGCAGTAGGAGATCTGGGGGTCTGGCCCCTCAGAGAACTCAAACCCACCTTCTCCGCGCAACTCTCCTTGAAGCGAGTATTTCATGCGCTATCCCTCCTCTTCGTCGTCGTCCTCTTCCGTTGCGAAAACTCCGACGATTCCATACTGCGTGTACAGGCTGGCGGCCTTTTCGTTCAGCTCCTGGCACACCTCCTCCGGAGCCCCTAACTCACGGATCTCGTCTTCCAAGATCAGCTCCCCACGAAGCAAAAGGTCTGCCCACTTGTGGACAGACACAGAGGCTTCTACCAAATTTGCGTGTTGCTGCAACCGAATCACACCCTCCCTCAATCTTTGCTACATATATAGAGACAACGCATCGCGATGCACTGCGCGCGCGGCTTCTACGTAGGAAGCCCTCCCCTGGTCGATGCTTCGGATGCAGGAGTCCACGTAATCGTTGTCCATCGCGGAGGCATCCGCTTCGTACCCTGGGACAATGGCCAGCGTGGATCGGCAGTTAACGTGCAGTGGCGGAGTGATATCGGCAACCCGCGGATCGTCAATGCGGAGAGTTACTCCATCCAAAGACATGCATGTCTCGGTGGTCCTCTCGTCGATGATGGCCTCAAAGCGAACAGCGTCTCCATATCCGTTTCTTGCGGAGCGAGCAGCCCCGAGGATTCGCCCGTACTGGAAAAACCTACGCGCCTCGTTGATGGCGATCATGGCTGGCAGGAGCTTCGTGGAGGAGTCTTTCCGGGGTGCCGCCCTCTCCTCCTCGTCCTCTTCCTCTGCGATCGCATCGTTGGTCGAAAGCCGTTTTTCTGTCCGCGCACGGATCTCCCTTAACGCATTGGCGGCGATGGTCCCAATTCCAAGGGGAATTGCCAGGATCTCCGCTCCGTCGATGTACGCCACAAGGGCCTCCCCCAAGGCGCCAAGGTCCTCTTCCGTTTCCCCTTCGCCTAGGCGCTTGATGCGCGAGATCCGAGATGGAAGGGCGGCCCCAGCAGAAAGGTCTACCGCCTCGCGACAGAGAGCCCAAAGCCCCTGGGCCACGCTCTCCCGCAGGAGTTGTCGAAGCGCCTGCAAGAAGATCTCGGGAAACACGAAGGGGGCTCCGCGCGAGGTCGTCAACGATCTCTTTGCTGCGAGCTCCCATTCATCGACAATTCCCTTATGCCGGTAAACCTTCCGGGCCAGGCGCTGGATTATCTGTTCCCCGTGCATCACGTGGTTCAGACGTTTTTCCAGCATCGCCTCCTCCATCGGTTTTCTTATGTGGCGTGCCAGTAGGCTCAAGTTTTCCATCCAGCTCTACTCCCCCCTCCTCCTTGCCCTTGCTCTCTCTTCCGAGTCGCGACGGGAGCAGATTCACGCGAAACCCAGGGCCTGTTTCTCCGCTCGCTTTGGGGAAACCCAACTGCTCGCGCATCCATTCCCCGTCCTCCTCTGGGAAGAGCACACCAGAGGAAATGGCAGAGGCAAAGACGCTTGCCATGGCAGAACGTTCGTCAGGGGTGCGGTTGTCCACGAGAGGGATTACCCCATAGGAATTCTGCTCCCCGAAATTCCACACAATCAAGGGGCGCCAGAGCTGTTCCACCAACTCCTCCGCCAGCTCGGCAGCCATCCACGTACAGGCGTCTGAGAAAATCCCGTAGTGCACGCGCCCGAGACTGTAGGACCCCCCGGCCTCGCCCTCAATCAGGAGAGGAGGCAGGAACATGGAGCGGTATATGGAACGGTTCAGGAAGGCGATGGCAGCCTCGAAGGCAGCAGTCCCAGCGCCCCTATCCAGGGTTTCCACAGAGTCAGCTGGGCTCACCACGAGGGAACTCTTTGCCGCGAGGTTTTCGAGGGCTTCCTCCATTTCGTCTGGCGATTCGGTCTTTCCCAAAAGGAGAGGGAGCGTGTACTTCTCAAGGGCAATGGCAAACCACCGGGCAGCGTGTTCCTTGATCCTCCACCACCGATGGCACAGCTTGAGTCGAGACTTCCCGTAGGGGGAGATGCTTGACCCATGACGAAGGACGATGGCCTTGTAGCGTGGAATGTCCACGGTGATGCCATCCGTGCTCTGTTCGATGGACAACACGTCGATGCTGTTGTCCTCCTTCTTCCCCACCTTGAACTTACAGCCCTCGGGCCAGTACGGAGACAGGGAGGAGAGGAGCCACCGGCCGTCCTCCTGGGTCAGCGTGAATTCCGTCACGGAGTATCCGAAGGCGATAGAGTAGGAAAGGGCATCACGGATAGCGCGATGGAGTGTCCCATGGATGCGCTCCAGGCAGAGCTTCACGTACTGCGTGATCTCATCGTTCTCGTGCCGATACTCTCCCAAACGGGAGACCACGCTGTACGCCAGGAATTCCAATCCGGGAGATACCGCGTCATCCTCGGCAAGCATTTTTCCATAGTCCGCCACCAGCAGATCTGGATTCTGGATGGCAAATCCTGACGCAAGGACCGCTCCGCCCAACCCGGAATAGACGCAGCCGATGTGTTTTCCAAGCACGTCCGCCGATGGCTTCTCGGGAAGAGCTGCGTTGTTCTTCTTAGCAACAGTTTTCTTTGCCATTGATCTCCCTCACCATAGGCGATGCCCCACACGAGAGCCCAGAGTCATGATGCGCCCGCCGCGCTTCCCGTGGGAAAAAATGGCGTAGCGTAGCGCGTCCATGCAGTGGTCGTGCTCTTTCCGTGGTACATCTCTCCCGTTTTTCGACGCTTTCTCGTCCCAGATATAGGATGCGAACTCCCGAATGGTGTATCGACACGAGGCACTCACGAGGAGCTGGCCAGAGACCAGGAGGGAGGAGACCGCCTGGATTCCTGGGAGAACAGAGTTATCTGCTCCAGCAACCCGAAGAGACCGCCTCTTCAGCTCCGTGATGTATGACAGTGCCGAGGGGTCAACGTAAATCCGCTCCGGAGCAATGCCGAACAGGAAGTCCCACATGTCCTTGCCGTACTCGCTGTCGGTCTTCTGTACCCCTCCGCCTCCGGAGTGGTAGTATTCGCGCACCACGTAGTACTGATCATCCCTGCGTCCCAGCAAGAGGAAGACGCATGGGTTGGTGATGCCGTAGTCCACTCCGACCCAGTACTCATCGCATTCGGGAATGTCGTTCTCCTGGACAACGTGCTTCCCCTCGTCGAACATGGAGTAGACCGTGCCCTCGGCGAGAACCCATTCCCCAAGGATGAACCGGCGATAAAAAAGCCCCGCGTACATGGCCTCCAGAGAGGCAACATACTCGGGGTCAAGCGCTGGATTGTCGTCTAGGGTGAAGTGCCATCGGGAAACCACTGGATTCCCTTGCAGGTAGTCCTGATATATGTAGTGATAGGGGCTATCGGGGTTGCACGTCCAGAAGCACTTCGAGTCTTCCATGGAGCAACGCGCCAGGGCCTGGTGGATGAAGGATCGCGGTTGGATTGTCACTTCGTCTGCAAGCCATCCGTTTGCCGTGATTCCTCGGATGCGCGTTTCCGCTCCATCGTCGGTGGCCCCCACGCAGTAACACGTTTTCCCGAAGAGTATTGCTTCTCCGCGAGAGATCTTGAACTGGACCAGCTTGGGACCGAACAGATCGACCAGCGGGGAGATGACGTTTCTCGATATGGTATCCCGCGTCTTTCCCGATATCAGAAAGGGACCTCTGTGCGTTGCAACGAACTCCATCCAGCGCACCATCTGGATGAAGCTCTTTCCGCTCCGGACAGCCCCTTCGGCCACGTTGATTCTGTTCAAGCTGTTGAGAAGAAAGTCTGTCTGCTTGTCGCTGAGCTCAATCTTCGTCATTGGGTTTCGCCGCTAGAGTCTGGGCAACCCGAGCCTGCGATGTCTTGGAAATCTTGACACCTGGCTGCGATTGCGCCTTTCTCATGGCGGCGATGGCAGCACAAAGACCACCAAGTGCGGACCCTGGCCCATCCTCCGCCTTGAGCTCTAGGCTGTCCTTTCTGCCGTATCTCGTTGGGAACCGACGTTCCAGCCACCAGGCCGAAGCAGTCCAGAGCGCCCCCTTCGGAGCATCCCCCTTCGCTGCCGCGCGGATGTCGCCCAGGGCATCCATTTCGGCAAGAGCTTCGCCCTTCCGCACCTCCTCAAAAAAGCGCACGTAAGGCTCATCTCTGGAGGCGGGAGGAATTCCAAGTTCCTCAAATCGTGTTTTCGCCTGCTCACCCTTGGAGAGCCACCGATACGCCGCGTACGTGGTGATCCCGCAAAAGTTGCAGCATGTATCAAAGAAATTTCGCGCCACCAGGAGAGCGTGGAACTTTTTGGTGATCTCCGGCGTGGGCTTGAGTCCTGACCTTGCCACGTGTTACTCCTCTGAATCCTCGCTCTCGTCGTCGGCCGCAGCGCCACCGGAGGGTTGTCCAAAGACGGCCTGTTCGAGAACCTCCTCCAGCAGTGCCGCATAGTCCAAGGGGCTGTTGAGCTCGACATCTCTAATCGCCGCCAACTGATCCATGAGCTCGTAAAGGCGCTCTTCCTGGTCGGCACTCTCGCACGCGAAGCCAGACCAAAAGGGGGTTTCTCCCACGTGAGCCAAAATGTTGCCAACGACCAGAGCCATCCTCGGGGCGTCAAAGTCCAACATCTCTGCGCTCACGATGGCCTTCTGCAACCGATCGAGGGGCTGCATCCTTCCCGCAAGACCGCCCAGGGCGCTAATGGTATTCGCAATGGCTCTTGCTGGGCCAACGATGACGATACTGTCGTGCCCCTCATCCGCCATGGACTCTTCTTCCTCTGCCTCGTCCTCCGCATCTTCAATGGCGCTATTGACGGACTCCGTGACGATGCTCGCCGCTTCCTCAACGGCGGTAAGCACCTCAAGAAGATCTCGATCTTCCCCAGCGTCAATCAGCTCTTTGACCTGCGCCATGACCATATCCGGATCGAACATTTTCAGATGGCGGTCATAGGCAAGGACAAACTCCATGCGCTTCTCTTTTGTATCGATCCAGTCTGCCACGAGACATGGGGCCTGGTCGATTCCCCGCTCAACAAGTTCGTCGTATCGCGTGTTCCCATCCAGGATCGCGAAATTCCCCGCCTCGTCGGGTGCGGAAACGAGGAGCACGCCGACAAACCCGAAGGTCTCCAAAGACGCCTGAAGCCCCTTCTCGTGTTTCTTGGGAAGCGGCTTCTTGGGATTACTGGCGTTTGGGATCAGTTTTTCAAGCGGCAGTATCCGTACGTCAGGAGCCCTTCCTGCCGTTTCTTGGAGCAGTCCCATGGCAGACACCGTCCTCTCTGTTATAGATGCCTAAAAAAGCCGTGGGAGCGAAGGCCCCCACGGCTTGGTGTTTCTTGGAATAGACGATAGCCACACTATGCCGAAGCTTCACCCTTTCTCTTGCGAGGAGCTCTCGGCGTCTTCGGCGTCTTCGGCGTCTCGGCGCCACCCTCTGTAGCCTTTTTCCTAGAGGCCCTGGGCTTTTTGACCGTGGGCGTGGGCGTCTTGACCACACCCGCTGCCTCTTCCGCGCGAGACAAGATGCCATGCTCCTTCACGAAGCGGTTAGCCTTGGCCGCGTATTTCTTGTACTCCTTTGACTGCCGACGCTGAGCGTTCTGCCTAATGATCGCAAGATCTTCCTCAGAACGTCCGGGCAGCCCCTCCGCCATCTTCGCGCCACGTTTCTGCATTGCGCGCCGCTCGTTGTTCCGATCCATCGCAGCTGCTCCGCCACGGGTACGCTGCGCACCGAACGCGCGACGCTCTTCCTTCCCCCAAGTCACAAGGGTCTCCCGGGGAGGATCTTCCCCATTATGGGCGGCCCGATATTCTTCAGTCCTAGAGGCGATGTTCTTGTCTACGAAATCCTTTCGGACTGCCATGGTCTGGGAAAAGGCTGCCAACGATGCTTGACTTCCAAACGGCATTAAAATCACCTCCTTTGCGTAGTAACCGAGTTTCCGGTTTTTTCCAAAAAAGCCCTAAAGGGGCTTTGTTGCTCCTACGCGGCGAACCTCGCATAGTCCTTCGCCGTTGTGAATAGTGAAACGTCATACTCCTTCTCGTTCCAAAGGCGGGATGGATCGTAGACTCCTACAACGTTGCGCTCGACGTCTTCGATGTAGCACGCGCTGTATTCGTCTGACACGGCTCGGAGGAACCGAGACTCCCAGAGCATGAGGCTGTTCTCCCAGAAGTGATTCCAGAAGTAGCGCAGGATCTCATAGAAGCGGGCCTCGCTGCCCAGCGAATAACGCCACCTTCGGTAGTCGCTATTAACTCGCGCATTGTACGGTATCCAGAATTGGTCAACCTTCAGCACGGGATTTTTTATTTTTTGTTTTTGCATGAAGCTGACAATGTCTGCCCATCGGACAATGATCGGGCGGCGATCCCGCTCCCACTGTTTGCGCAGTGCCCGTTGGATGTCGAAAACGAGACTGAACACCTTGCTATCTTTGCCAAACCACTCAGGGTTTGCCGCCTCTGGATGTTCCGCTGGCCAGCCAAGAGCATCGTTGACGCTCGTGGCCGTGAAGAAATCCATCCCAACCGCCCTGGCTTCGCTCAACCATTCCCTGGCTCTTGACTTCCAGACTCCAGGAGGGACGTTTGCCGAGTTGATGTATTTCCGATACGCAGCAGGGATTGCGGTCTTTTGAGATTCCGAGAAGTGCAGGAATGCCATCCAGATCCCCTCGGCTCCAGCAGCGTGCAGTGTCTGCACATACTCGCGGATATTGGGGAGCCACTCGGGGAGATAGGGGTTTGGCGCCACCACGACGTGGAATCCCTTGGACGTCAGCTTCTCGACCAGCTTTATCCGTTCGGAGACCAGGGGGGCGCCTGGCTCGATGTGTTTTATGAGATCATCGTCCAAGCCAGGGATTGTGATATAGATGACATGTCGCGAGGGGTCAAGAAGTTCAGAGTATCGCGCGAACTCCTCGTTTTCCACGAGGATCGTGCCCTTGGTCTGCACATACAGGGGAAGGGCCCGCCCTCGCGCCCACTTCAGGAACGCCTCAGACGCGCGATGGATTTTCTCTTCGCGCATAAAAGGATCTGTGGTGTTAGAGAAGCAGATAGGGTATTTTTCCCGAAGGAAGAAGCCCAGGGGGGATTTTTCGTTCTGATAGGCACGCTCAAGGGACTGAATCGCTTTAAGGTGCGTGGGGGTCATGTGGGGGTTTTTGTCCCGCCCATTGTGGGCGATACGATTAAGGTTGGCGAAGCAGTAGAAGCACGCATTCGAACAAAGCCCATAAATGCTTACTTCAATAGGAAACGGCGTGTTCGGGAAAATTCCGTAGAGTTTCGCTGGCTCCCCATTGAAGTCGTACACGGCCACACCACCTATTTCATTTTTGCCACAATGGGATTTTAGCATGGGGCACGACGGAGATAACGACAATGAACGCTCAAGATGAGTTTGGGGAGAATGGGGAGGGGCAGGAAGAGGGGCAGGAAGAGGGAAAGGAAGAGGGAAAGGAAGAGGGGAAGGGCCCATATCCTATGCCCCACCCCTCACCCTCACCGTCACCACATGGCGATGGTCATCCCCTCGTCAGTGCTGGACATACCAGCAGACGGCGCACTGGGCGCCGTTCGGGGTTTGCGCCTACTCGGGTTGGCACTTCCTCCATGCTGCGTTCACCGCAGCATCGTAGAGCTCCTCGCGAGGGAACACTGGGAAGGGAGGGAGATATGCTGCCCTGGACAGGGCAAAAACATCCCTCAAAGCGTAGCATCCCTTCTCCAAGTTCTCCTCCGCCCATGCCGTGCCCAGCGCCTCGGCCGCCTTTATCGCCTCTTCGTGGTCCAGAGGGCACTCCTCCATCGTCTCCACACACACCCACGCATCGCGCTCTGGACAAATGTACCAGAAGCCTCCGTTGCCTTTCGGAGGCTTGTCGAGGAACAGCATAAGCTCCCCGTTGTCTCCAACCAACCAGTTGCCACATTTGGCGTCTTCGTCGGACACCCAGCAGAACCGATTGCTCCCGTAAAACAGAATGAAGACGTTCGTGCCCTTACTTGTGTGCACCAGTTTCGCGCCCACCGCTATTCCTCCTCCCCATTCGCCGCCTCAAACGCTGCATCGTACGCAGCGTTGTAGAGCTCCTCGTAGGGGAATCCAGGAAAGCAGGGGTCATTCGCATTTGCAACGATTTGCGAAAATTTCTCTTGCGTGTAGTCTCCTCTCTCCAGATTGTCCTCCGCCCACACAGCTCCAGCGAGTTCCGCCTCCTCGCGCGCCTCGATAGGGTTTAATGAGAACTCAGCGCCCGTCTCCGAGCACTCCCACACACCGCGATCTATGTTGATGTGCCACATACCCCCGATGCTTTCCGGGGGCTCATCCAGGTACAACAAGCGCTCCCAACGACCGTCTGCTTCCCAGTCTCCCCACAGGGAATCCCCGTTGGTGCCCCAACAGCATCTTTTGTCTCCGTGGAAAAGAGTGAACACGTCTCCCGCCGAACGGAAAACCGACACCACGTCGCCCGCCCTCAACTCTAGGGCGCATTCAGCGCCAACGCCGAGGATCTCGTAAAAATCCTCCACATTTTCCGCCGTGACCATTTTCTCGTGAGCCAACTCCTCAACTAACATCTCTGCCCCTCCTCTCAGAACTACGGCCGCCCTGCGACCGTTTTCTCCACTGCCACCATGGCAGCGACCAATGAGCTCGCGAAAGGCACAACCGCCGGAGGGAACGTGAGGGAGAATGCTCTGATTGTCCTCCCCCACCACTCCCGCTCCGCCTCTTCCTTCTGGGGAGAAAGCGCCATAAAGGCGGTCCCTCTCCCCCACGCCACCCTCGCGAAAGGGACCGCTACTTCCAGGAACTCATCCTTGTGCCCCTCTGGGGCGAAGGGTTCCACCAGAGCGGTCAGCTCTGCCGTCATTTCCCTTCCTCTACTCGAAGCTCTTGACCACGAGGTTCCCCGTGGCCCCCACCGCCTTCGCAACGGCGAGGAGCGCATCGTCAATCGCTCGATCTCCCGCCGCCGCGATATTGACGTTAAGCTCGAACCCTGCGTCCTTCAGGGCTCCCGCGATCGCTGCCGAGGGTTTGTGGTATCCGTACCCTCTGGCAGATCCCGCACCCACCCTTCCCTCACAGGCGCCGTAGTTTACCCACACCAGAGCGTAGGTGCTGCCACCAGGGTTTCCGTACACTTGGGCGCGCGCTACCTCGGTCAACGAAGAATCCGCCACCTCGTAAACAACCCGCACCCCCTGGAGCCTCTTCGCCCGGTATCGAGCGTAGAGCTCACCCCAATGTTCCACGTTCTCGCCAATTGTTGCCGTGATCGTTTCCATTCCCTTCGCTCTCCCTTCGCTCTTGGTTAAAAGAAGGGGAGGGGCCGAAGCCCCCCCCTGTTGCTGCCTCTACCACCAGTCTCCCTCTGTTTGCGTTCCGTTCCTCTCCTCGATATCCACCACTGCCCCCACCATCTCGGAGCCGCAGTGGTATTCGTATTTTCTTCCCGGGAGCTTGCGGTAAGTGAAGCTCCCGTCCTGGGGAGCCAGAGAGACGATCATTTCTGAGTATCTCCAGCTGTGCTCTGTGAAGCCGAAGTGAAAAACAAACTCCATGGGAAACCCGCGCTCTTCCCATTCCTCCCGCGTCCCCCAGTACTCCGTGTAGTTCCCTCCGCCTTCATCCGTGGTAATGGTGAAGAGCTTATCGCTCTCGTTAAAACTAACGACAATGATCTTCTTCGCTAGCTCTTCAACTCGAATCTTCATTTTATCTTCCCCCTTCCCCCGTACCTTGTACGGGTTGTCTTATCGACAAGACAAGTATATCACAGACACAAAAAACAGTCAACACCCAAATACTGATATATCACTATTCGATCAATCCGCTAACCCTATAATTTCCTCTGCGCACACAAAAAAAGGGAGGGGCCGAAGCCCCTCCCCATTCCTCCTGCCTCTAGCGGGGGGAGAGACAAAGCTCCCTCCAGCTGCACCCCTTCATGGCTTCCGCCGCTTCTCCGCTCTCTGGTCACGCTGTTCCCTGTTGACGATGACGTGGCCAGAAGGGTTCATGTAATAGAAGCTCTTGTCATCAATCGCCCGGTAGATGAAGCGCTCAAGCTGTGGAGCTATCCGGACAATGGTCCGTGCATAAGCGTCTTCATGCTTTGGGAAGCCATCGCGGAGGATTTCCTCCGGAGGAAGCCCTCCATCTGTCCACTCCTCAATGGTGCCCACGAAATTTTCCCAGCGGTCGCGAAGCTTCACAATTACATGATAGAACTGCTCCCCCCGCTCCATGTAGAATTCCACCGTGATGATGCCGTCAATGAAAGCCTTACGGCTCACGATGCCTTGGTCCCACAGAACCCCAATGCCTTCTCCTTCGCGCATAAGATCGAAGCTCGTCCTCATCTCTTTCCCTCCATTTTCCCCTCCAGGGAAGATTCCCGTACCCAGTACGGAAGCCGACACACACCTTCCCATTTCCCGTTTTTTAATTTCCCGAGAAAGGAAAGGGAAGGTATGTTAACGACAATAGTATTGTATCACAGACACAAAAAACAGTCAACACCCAAATACTGATACATCACCATATAGGCAACATGCCAACTACACGGTCTATTCCGCAGAAGAGCCGCGCTCAACATGCATCATAGCAAAAGCGGAAGACCATTGGCCTTCCGCTACATCACTACTGGAGTCGCCGCTATCACACGGGGTATTCCACCGTATGATACACGCGCACTCCCCATTCCGTTATGGTCGCCGTGATGACCTCTCTATTCCCCTGCCACCGGATTCTCACGTCGGAAAGCCGCTTGTCTTTCTGCCGTTTCGCCAGGATGTCCAGCGCCTTCTCCGTGGGAGACAAACGCTCCTGCCACTCTCGGTGGCTATCCCCTCGCGGCGCCACAATCCATGGCCAATATTCCCTCGCCACAAGCTCCTCAGCAAACGCTGCGCTGCACGGATATCCGAGGCTTACGCACTTCTTCAAACGGGAAGAGCCGTTCTCTTCAATCCATGCTGCCATTTTCTGGCGCTTCTGCTCCCGGGCCAGAAAAGACGATTCATCCTCGCGCATCTGGTCGTTTATCGATTTCTCTGCTGCATCCATGAGAGACGGGAGGGCGTCCCGCTCCCAAAAGTCAATGTCCCTCACCGTGTTCTCTGCTTCCTCCCTGGAGAGGAGCCTGTCGAATTGCCAGAGATCTGTGTCCTTGGCAATCCCCACAAGGAGAGCGTAGGGCCGTTGGGAATGGTCCACCGTGGCAGAGAAGGTCCTGCCCCTACGCCCTTCTCGGATGATCTTCTGCTCTGGCCGCCGGATGATAGAGACGTCGCACTGGCGCTCCTCCAGACACGACAGGGGAAGCTTGCGGGGGTCAAGCGGGAAAACTCCCGTCACGCACCGCTTCAGCGGGTACAGGACCTGCCCAGACAACAGCTCCTCCTTCCGATACTCCTCAGTAACGCCGTACCAAAATCGCATTTCGATGCCATTGCTCTTTGCCATGTTGCCCTCCTTGTTGAATATTGCCCAAGCCAAATTTTCCGCTTCTCGTGTAGTCACTTCCTCGCTCTCCCCCTTCCCTTTTGCTAAATTGCCGAGCCGATGTTGATGCCAACGACGCGAGACATCGTTGTCGCAAGCCCAGTCCACTCCTCCACACGCTTCCTCAAATACTCGCAGTAAATGCCATCCCGCACTTCCTCCTTACGCTTCAGCGCATGGTTTCTGGTGAACCTCCGAAGCGTGCAGTGATAAAGATCATCCGCCCCCAGCTTGATGTGGATGTGGTTCCAGCGGCCACGGGCCACCATGGGGAACAGGAACGACACGCCATCGTCGAAGTAAACGACCTGCGCTCCCGTGATGAAAAGGAATTCATTCCCGCCAAGCTGGGAGATAATCGTGTTTCCCACGCTCCGATCCGTGCTACTCATCACTCGTCCCTTCCCTTCCATCGCTCTTCATCATCTTCTCCACCTCTCGCCGCACCGCCTCGACATATCCCTCTACTCCAGTCTCCACGGCGGCCCATTGTCGAACGGAAATTTTCGGCTCACGGAGCCTCTCGTCTTCCGCAAACCTCAGAAGCTCCGCGTTAAGTTTTCTGTAGAACCCCGATGCTCCCCGGGGATGAACGTCTGGATCATCCACGGCCAGAAGGACAGACGCAGCAAACATGCGCGTGTCGTTCTGGTGGACCAACCACTCGACCACTCGCCTAGGGGTCCCATCTGGCATCCCCGCCAGATAACAGAACGTCAGTCTCTCAGAGAACACATCATCCGGAAGCCCACAGATCATTTGCCTTCCTCCTCTTCCCCTATAGCCATCGGCGACCAAGAATCAGCGATGGCGCCACGGCACTCCGCGAGGAGGCGCGAGTTCTGTGTGAGCATCCCCCGCGCCTCCAGCACGGCGTGCCCCCTGGATTGCGCGACTAAAGCTCTTCCATCGCTGCCCTTGTCCAGGAACCACAGGAACAGCTCGCGATTCCGCAGAAGTGTTCCTCCAACTTCTTCTGCTGCCCCTCGGACATTTTCCTGGCCAGGAAGCCAGAGATAGGCTCAGTCGGGGGGCGAGAGCCCTTTATGAAAATGATTACACCGGGCGAGTTATGAAACCCGCCGCTTAGCAGGAACTGCGCCATCACTGCACCGCCCAGGGAAGGTCAAGGGCGTTCCGTGCTGCTGCCACCCTCCGCCGCTCCAGCCATCCCTCAAAATCGATGTATCCCGCCGCCCGGTACCGTTCGATCCATTCCCGCAGCACATGGGGCTCCAGAACCCCCTGCTGTACGGCCTCGACCACAAGACCGCACGCTGCACACCTATCGATCCGGAGCCCCCGAACAGCTTTGGCTCCAAGGCGCTGAACACGGCAAAACTCCTCCGCCACTTCTCTCTCCACGTTCGTCATGGCTGCTTCTCCCCCTCCTCTACCGCGCCACGCTCGCACGGGCACGGACAAGCTCTTCATAGCGCCGTTGCTTTTCCTCCGCGGCCTTGCGCGCCTCCTCATCACGCCGCCTCATCCACTCCACGTGGCGAGCCTCGCGCTCCCGCTGCTCCCGCCAACGCTCCAGATCCGCTCGATGCTCTCGGTAGTAGCTCTGGATTTTTTCCCGAAGCTTCTCGGGTTTCATTTCCCCCCGCCGCACCATCTCCACCAGGAGACCGCACTCCTCGCACTCCTGAATCCGGAGCCCCCGGACCGCTTTCGCCCCCAGTTGCTGGAGCGTCAAGCACAGCTCCGCCGCCTCGTCATGGCGCCCCCGCATCTCCTCATAATTCATCGCCGACACACTCCTCTCCCCTTTTTCATGGATTAAATTTTCAAAACGACAAGGGAAGGGATTTTCGCCCTTCCCTTGTTTCCCCTGAATGGTTATCCTCTTATTATTACGTTTTCCATTCGTTTTGTCTTCTCATCCCAATACCGAGGAGCTTCGACCTCGTAGCGGGCACCTTCTCCTGGAACTGGCTTTGTGAACCCTCTCTTTATGACCACCTCGCATTTCGTCTCCGTGGGGAACTTCCCCCCCCATTTATATTTATTGACCTTCCCCGTAGCATCCACAAAAAACGAAACCATTTCGTAATAGCCATCATAGGTTTTTTTAATTTCCGTCTTCATTTTATTTTTCCCCCTTCCCCCGTACCTTGTACGGGTTGTCTTATCGACAAGACAAGTATATCACAGACACAAAAAACAGTCAACACCCAAATACTGATATATCACTATATGGTCAACTAGCCAACCATACAGTTCTCCTTGCGCACACAAAAAGCAGACTTGAGCGTAGGCGGGGCAGTGTTCTGCCCCGCCGCCTATACCGTTTCCCTGACGTCATACGCCTGGAGATTTCGTATTGCCTCCGCACTATCGGCGCTCATTGTGATCGGCATGACCCCAACACTAGCAAACGCACCGGCTGAAACAAGCATCCACTTTTCATCCTTCGCCTTGACGTCCGGATATTCCGACGTCAGGGACACAAGCCGGAAAAGCTCATCATTGCACAGGCCGATCTTTCCCGCAACGACATAGACCCTACACTGGACGCGGAGCGGGGCTGACACATGCCGTGTCTCTATTTCCATTGTGAACGGAGTCCTTTCGGCCGACACTAAATGTTCCGCCATATCAGCCTTGATCTTTGCCACGTCGGGCGCGCCCTCTGACGGGGAGGAGTCAGAGTAGTACCTTTTCCCCGGCCCCTGGTACTGCATTTTCAGGCCGGAAAAAATCTCCATAGCCAGGTCCTCGGCACAAAAAATGATCGCGTGCCCTTCGGTCAGGGCTACACGCCCTTCGCCGTCGGCGGAGACTGCAAGCCCGAAACTGTCATAACTCTTGATCCTTGGCTTAAACACCTTCACCGCATGAGAAACGAATTCCTTCCTGATATTTCTTGCCACAACTAACACCCCCTTGAATTTTAGGCAAACGCTACAGCCTTTAGCGGAAGCGGGGCAGTGTTCCGCCCCGCCGCCCCGGGATTCTCGGGGCTCTCCCTTGCGGCTCCCTATCTACGATATTCCCGCTCATAAAGCTTTTTCCCGTCAGGGCCCCATACCCTGATGGTGTTTTTCTCGCCGTCCGACCGACAGGTAATCCACACCCCGTCCGACATTCCGCCGTCCTCACGGACGGTCAAAAGGACGTCCATGCCGCCATCCTTGCTGCGGGGCCCTCCGGCCAGCGGGGTTTTCTTTCCGTCGATTTCCGCATTGATCCAAAAATTCCGTGTTGCCATTTTTATTACCTCCCTTTTTTTATGTTTCAACGGGAGGAGCCGAAGCCCCTCCCGATTGCATTCGAGGGGCGATAGCGCAATAGAGGTTGTCACGATTCCGCTTCCTCCAAGGGGGTAACGACTCCGAGAATGTGGTCTGATGCCTTCTGGGCCATTGATGCCGCTTTGACGATGAGCCGGGGATCTTCGGAGAGGCGCTTTCTCCAACCTGCGATGTAGGCGGCGCTGTTCTCTATCGTGCTGCCGATGCCGGCGACTCCGCAGAGCATCGCCGCCGTCATTTCGGCGATCAGCTCCTCGGTGGCGTAGGGGTCTGAACCAAACCCAGCACTTTCGACAATACCTTTTCTCGCAAGGCGCTTTTCATGCCCGGTGGAGTGGGCGAGTTCATGGAACAGGGTTCTGTAGTATTCTTCCATGCCTTCGAATGTCTCGGTATATGGCATTTTAACAATATCCTTTGCAGGGCTGTAGCTGGCGCGGTCGCCTTCTTGGAGAATCACCGGAGCGTTTTTGTATCCCGCGACAATCTCCTCCGAGCTGGCGATCGGGTTGGCGTTGGGATTCTTCACCCGCTTGCGCTCAATGCCCTCGCACTGGGAGATTTCGAAGACGGTGTAATACCGCAGATAGGGGAGGTTCGTCTTTTCACCGACACCCTCCCGGTCGTTGACTTCGAGCGTCTTGTAAAAGACGACCATGTGCCCTTTTTCCCCCTTTTTGACGGATCCACCTGCGTCCTTTGCCTGTTTGAAGGTGACGTACTCGCCGGCGGGGAGCAGGAAGGGGTTGATGCCCCTGTAGTGCTTCTCCGACTTCCAGTTCATTGGCGGCAGCCCGTCCCAAGGTTTCCTCCAAGGGACTTCACCCTTCTCCAACTCTTTCAATATCCGCTCGGTAACGTATTCGTAAACCTTGCTCATTTATTGCACCTCCTCTGA
>MWDE01000019.1 GCA_002070395.1 Synergistetes bacterium ADurb.Bin155 | reverse complement strand
CCCCCGCCTCGATCCTTTTCGCGGCGGGCATTGCCTTTCTTTTATTTTCATCCCCCGGCAAGGCCCTGGCGGGGCCGGTGACCTGGGAACAGGCCTGGGGACTCATACTGGAGAACAACCCCGGGCTGAAGGCGGCCAGACAGAGCATATCCGCGGCCCATGCCGCATTGAAGCTGGCGGCTGTCCCGACGAAGGTCACCGCGGGCCTTTCAGGGACGACTACGAAGTATGAAGGGGTGGAATCGTCTTCAAGCGCAGGTCTCACCCTCTCCTTCAACACCGGACTCCAGGGCAGGGAGAAGGAAACCATTGAGGCTGAAACGGCGGGGCTCAGAGAGGCCGAGATCGCCTACAGGGCCGCTGTCCTGAAGTTGTACAGGAATTCCGCCCTGGCCTTTTGGGGCGCCGCCGCGGGTGAGGCTTCGGTCAAGGCGGCCGAGGAGGAGATCCTCAAGAGGGAAGCCTTCCTAAGAGATGCCCGGCTCCGATACGACCAGGGCATGGTCCCGGAGCTGGATGTAATGAGGGCCGAGAGCGCCCTGGCGGAATCCCGCCATTCTCTGGCCTTGCGGCAGGCCTCCAGGTCGGGGTACGAAGCTATGCTGAAAGGCCTGGCGGGCTGGATGGATATTCAACCCGTCGAGGGCCTTTTCGACACGGGTTCCTCCGTTGGGGCGGGGCGTGAGCGGCCGGACTTCGAGTCCGTCGCACGCGATCACCCCTCGGTCCTCAAGGCAAAGTGGGCCGTCCGGAGGGCCGAACACCTCCTCAAGGTGGCCGGTATGGCATCCCAACCAACCCTGGGGTTGTCAGCGACGATGACCCTCGTCACCGACGGTGCGGCGTCACTCCAGTATAACGAGGATGAATGGTGGTGGAGGGCCACCCTGACGATACCCGTGGTGGACGGCGGGTACGCCCGTTGGTCCGCGGAGAGGGCAAGGGCCGCCCTCGCCTCGACCGAGGCGGCTGTTGGATCCGCCACCGCCGAAGTAATGATGGACCTCATGTCGGCCTGGGAGGATTACAGCGCCGCCATGGAGGGATACGAAGCCGAGAGGGCCAGGTTCGATACGGTGTCAAGGGAAAGGGAGATCGTCCTCCTCCGTTACAGAGAGGGACTGGCGAACCAGATCGAGGTCCTTGACGCGCAGACCCGTTTCGCTGGCTCCCAGGCGACACTCATCGACGCAAGGCGGGGACTCCTCGTCGCGGAAGCGGCCCTTGCTTCCGCCGAGGGGAAGCTGCCAATGGAGGAATAGAAGTGGACAGGGAAAAACGTTCTTATCGGTGGATCTGGTGGCTGCTCCTCATATTGCTCGTCGCTCTCGGTACCTGGAGGATCTTCTTCAGACCCGCCTCCCAGCCGCCGGTGAGCGTTGCGGAGATCCGTTCCCGGGAGGGCGTCCCGGTTACGGTGCATGACGTCGCCCCCTCCCGATGGGAGCACTGGATCACCTTCTTCGGCAAGACCAAGGCGGTCTCCGAGGCCCAGGTAGCTGCCGAGCGCCAGGAATATGTCTCTTCCGTTGCTGTCGACGTGGGTGACTCCGTGAAAACGGGGCAGGCCCTAGCGACGCTGGACACGCGCGTCGCCAGACAGAGACTGGCGGCGCAGAAGGCCTCGGTCACCGAAAAACAGGGCAGGTACAGGCGGCTCCTGGCACTGCAAGCGGCCGGGGGAGCCAGCGCGCAGGAGGTGGAAGCGGCCCTCTCCGACGCGGAATCCGCCCTGGCGGCCCTGACGGACGCCCAGATGTCCCTGTCGCGAATGACCATCACAGCCCCGCTCGGCGGAGTGGTCACGGGACGTTTCGTCGAGACGGGCGACTTGGTTTCGCCGGGGCGGATCCTTTTCACCGTCTCGGACCTGGACGCGATCGAAGCCGTCCTCGATGTCTCCCCCAAGGATATCTTCAAGATGGTCAAGGGTATGCCGGCCAGGGTCCAGACCCCGAACGGCTGGGTCAAGGCAGCGATCAAGAGGATTGAGCCCACGGCGGACCCGTTGACAGGGCTTTTTTCCGTGGTGCTTTCCGTACCTGCCGGTTCCGGACTGAGCCCGGGGCAGGCACTGGAAGCCCAGGTCCAGGATGAGGACATTGCCGACGCCATCGTGATCCCCTATGAAGCACTCAAGCAGATCGGGGGAGAAAGGACCGTAGTCTACGTCGTGGCGGAGGGAGTCGCTGAGGAGAGGGATGTGATCACCGGCGGTTCCTACGGTGGAGCGGTCCGGGTCCTCTCGGGGGTTGAGCCGGGCGAAAGGGTCGTTGTCAAGGGCTCCGACAGGATGTTCCCCAACGCCAGGGTCTGGGTGCAGGAGGATAAGTAATGAACCTTATCGGCAACTCCGTCAGAAGACCGGTCCTGACGACGGTCATCATGACGATACTGGTCCTTCTGGGTTTTTACTCCTTTCACCAGCTCGGTATGGCTCTCCTGCCCAAGATGGACATCCCCGTCGTACTTGTGAGGGTGCCCTACAAGGGCGCGGGGCCAATGGAGATAGAGAGGCTTATCGTTCAGCCCGTGGAAGACGCCATAGCCTCAGTCGAGGGAGTCAAGGAGATAAACGGTTACGCCCTCGAGGGCATGGGCTTCGTGGTGGCCATCCTGGAGTACGAAGTCGACGTCACCCAGGCAACTCTCGACATCTCGACCAGGGTGAAGGCCATCACCTCCGACCTGCCTGATGAGGCCGACGAACCCGTGGTGGACAAGATGGACATCAATGCCCAGCCCTTCATGATGGTGGTCGCCAAAACAGCCCTCCCTTCATACCAGGCCAGGGATATCGTGGAGGACCAGGTCGCCAAGAGGCTGACCCAGATCATCGGTATGGCAAGCGTAGACATCAGCGGCGGGAGGGTGAGGGAGATCCACCTCGACGCCGACCCCTCCAGCCTTATCGCGCACAACCTGAGTCTCAGGAGACTGGCATCGCTGGTCAAGGCTTCGAACTTCAACTCTCCCTCAGGGAACATCACCCTTGGGGGGAAGGAGACCTCGGTCCGCATCGTCGGTGAGCCGGACCAGTCGAGCAAGTTCGAGGACCTGGGCATCCCCGTGGGCGACGGCAGGGTCATAAAGCTGGGGAACGTTGTGACCGTCGTCGATGCCCTCGCCGATGAGAGGAACCGCGCCAGGTTTGACGGCAGGGATTCCATACTGCTGGAACTGATCGCCAGGCCCAACGCCAATATCGTCAAGGTCTCCGGCGAAGTCAGGGCGGAGCTTGATAAGATCGCACCTACCCTGGGCAAAAGCCTGGAACTGGAAGTCGTCTACGATTCCAGCGAATTCGTGGAGAAGTCGGTCAGGAACGTCATCAGGGACATGATAATAGGGACTCTCCTGACGGCCCTCTTCCTGTACCTCTTCCTGAGGCAGTTCGGATCGACCCTTGCCGTGGCGATCGCCATGCCCACCTCAATAATCGCCACCTTCATCCCCATGTACTTCTACAAGTACACCCTGAATGTCATGAGTACCATGGGGTTGGCCATCTCGGTAGGGGTCCTGGTCAACAACGCCATCCTCGTCCTGGAGAACATCTACCGGTACCGTGAGCTGGGCATGGACCCTCTCACCGCGGCGGAGGAGGGGACCAGGGAGATATCCCTGGCGGTTCTCTCGACCACGGCCACCAACCTGGGCGTTTTCATACCCATAGCCTTTATGGGCGGGATCGTGGGCCAGTTCTTCAACCAATTTGCCCTGACGGTGGTCTTCTCGACACTCTTCTCTCTCTGGGGGGCCTTCACGGTCACCCCGATGGCCGCCGCCAGGCTGGGCGGCTCGGTACACGTTTCTCCCTTCGCCAAAAAGGTCACCGCCTGGTGGTATTGGATCTACCGTGAACTCGAGGTTTTCCAGGAGGTGTACGTCGGTAAAGCCATGAGGCATCCCTGGGTGACCATCGGTTTCTTCGGCCTGCTCTTCGCCGGATCGCTCCTCTTGATACCCAGGGTGGGGTTTGAACTCTTCCCCAGGGTCGATGAAGGGGTCATCAGGATCAACCTGGAACTATCGAGCACGGCATCGCTGGAGGCTACCGATGAGCAGGTAAGGAAAGTGGAGGCCTTTTTACGTGAGCAACCCTATGTGAAGTCCATGAGCTCCACCGTGGGAGGCAGGAGGCTTTCCAGCGTCAACAGCGGGGTCCTAAGGGTCTACCTGGTCGATGCCGATGAAAGGAAGAGCGCCTTCGCCATCGCCTCGGACCTGAGGAAAAAATTTGCCGGTCTTCCCGACACGAACGTGACGATCAATGTCGCTTCCGGTCAAGGCGGCGGAAGCAGAAAACCCGTACAGATAACCATAAGCGGGCCCGACCTCGATGTACTCAACGGCATAGCGGTGGAACTCATGGAGAAGATCCGGGACATCCCGGGGCTGGCCGACCTGGATACGGACTGGAAGGTGGGGAGGTTCGACCTTAACCTTATTCCTGAAGACCTCAAACTCACCTCCATGGGGGTGACCCTTTCCGATGTTTCCGATGAACTCAGGGGTTACCTGAGCGGTATTAAAGCCGGGGTCTACCGGGAACAGGGCTATGAATACGACATCCTGGTCAAACTGGCGTCACGGTGGGTCGACTCCCCCGAGGCGGTTCCCCTGCTTCCCATGTGGACACCCCATGGGTTCGTCCCGGTCAACGAGTTGGCCGCCGTCGTCTACGAGCCTTCCCCCACGGCCATCTACCGGCTGGACCGGCAGCGCAAAATAAGCGTCCAGGCCGATGTAGCAGGTCGCACCGTCGGGGAGGTCTTCAGGGACATCACGCCGCGAATGGACGAGATCCAACTGCCGACAGGGTACAGATTCATTATCGGGGGGGAGATCCAGAACATCCAGGAAAACTTCCGAAGGATGGTCATCGCCTTCGCGATGGCCGTCGTGCTGACATTCCTCATGATCGCCGGCATACTGGAGTCATACCTGTTCTCCCTGGCGATCATGCTTACGATCCCCCTGTCGGTGATCGGTGTCATCCCGACGCTTCTTTTGACGGGAACGTCCCTTTCGATGTACGGTCTCCTCGGCCTGGTGATGATCGTGGGTCTAGTGGTCAACAACGCCATAGTGATCGTGGACTATGCCGAGGTGGTCCGTAAGAAGGGGCATGAAGCGGCCGGCGCTATGATAGAAGCCTGCAGGGTGCGCTTCCGGCCCATCATCATGGCCGACGTCACTACCCTGATCGCCATGATCCCCCTCGCCCTGGGCCTCGGTGAGGGTGGGCAGTACAGGGCCCCCCTGGCCATCGTGCTGATAGGGGGCCTGCTGGCGGGAGGTACCATGGCCCTGTTCCTCATACCTCCCGTCTACAAGGTCATTTGGGACATCAAGAACCGATTCCAGGGGAGGGATGAAAATGCGTAGGGTTTTATCCTTCTGGTTCTCCATATTCGTCGCTGTTGGCGTCATCGCCGGGGCGGTCTATTTCTTCGGGAGGGTCCCCGTGCCGGAAAGAGTCCCCGTTCCGGCAGAAGCCATTCCATCGGTGGACCCGGATTCCCCACGGTTTTACCTCGAAACCCTGTCGGGGCAGTTGGGGCCGGGTTACCCTTATGAAACGCCGGAAAAGGTTGATGACCATGTCCGTTCCGTGATCCTGGCCTTGTCGGACCTGTCGCCCCTGGTCGACATGGCGGAGAGGTCGTCGGTCCTCGGGGCATGGGATGCCAACGAACCCGCTCTCTATGGGGCTTTCCTCTTGGAACCCTCGCAAATGAAGGAACTGCAGGAGGGGAAATTGCCCGCTCTCTGGCTTGAGCGAGCTTCCGGCCTGGCCTTGGGTCCCTCCGAAAGTGAAGGCATACTTCGCCTTACCTTGGCCAAGGGCGAGGTAACCCTCTTCCTGCGTGCCGACGGGGAGTTCCTCCTGGTCTCCCATTCCCTGGAAGGGCTGGGAAAAATGAGGAAAGCCCTCGATGGTTCGATCGAGAGGTTCCGGCCCCTCTTCAACGTGGAACCGACCTGGCCCGCCCATATTGAAGTCTTTGACGGTAAGTTGATCGCCCAGGCGGCCTCATTGAGAGGGTTTACCGCCCCGGACAAGGCCATCACGCTTGAACTGGCCTGGAACAGCCGGCCGGGAAGCGGTGAAGCGGCTTGGAAGATCGAAGGGCTCGAAGAATGGTTTCCAACGGAGACGCGCGAGAAAATAACCCCCATGACCTGGGACGGCCCGGCCTTTTTACCGGAACCCCTTATCTCCGCCTTTGGCGTTTCGGTGCCCGAAGGATTCGGAAGCCTGTTAGAAAATGAGTTGTCGATCCCTGAATGGATGGAGGAAGCCGGTTTTGATCGGGCCTCCCTGGCCGGCCTGATCGAAGGGCCCCTGGTCGGCGTCATCGGAGGACAGAGCAGGCTGCTCCTTTTCAACCTCCCCGGGGTCATCCTCCAGCTCCCTTCGAGGGGCGCCGAAGGGGTCCGTTGGATCCGGGGATTGTGGGGTAACAAGTGGGCCCGGTTCGCCTTCTCTCCCCAGCCTCTCCCAGGCTTCCCGGCGGGAGGCAAGCTCACGTTGCCCTTTACTATCATGGCGGCCGCCAATGAGGAGATGGCCTTCGCGGGCCTGATCAACGAACCTTCACTGGGTAGTATGACCCCTGTCAACAAGATCATCCCCATGGGTGGGGAGAGATCCATCCTCTGGTTTTACGCCGACTTGCCGAAGGCCGCCGACGCCTTGGAGAACCTTTCCCGTATGGCAGGCCTGGTGGAGCATTTCGGTGTAGATGAAGCGCCTGACGCGCAGGAGCTGGCCAGGCTGGTCGGTCAACTTCGGTCCCTTGGGCAGGTGACCCTGGTGATCCATGACCTGGGTTCCGGGAGGGGCGGCTGGAAGGCGACAGCCCCTGCAGCGGAGTGAGGGTGACGAAGGGAAAAGCGGAGGGAACAGATCAAGGAGGGGTAGCCATGCAGGGGAATCCCATGGCCATAATGTTGGAGCGGGGTTGCGTCGAGTGGTGCAGCCACCCGGAGGAACTGTCCTCCCTTTTCGACAGCGAGATGGTCACCGGCTATATCGGGTTTGACCCGACGGCGGACAGTCTTCATGTGGGTCACTTGATCCCGATGATGGGGCTGGCCTGGATGCAGCGGTGTGGTCACAGGCCCATCGCTATCGCCGGAATGGGGACGGGCCTTATCGGGGATCCGTCGGGCAAGAGCAAGGAGAGGAACCTCCTCACCCTGGAACAGGTCGAGAAAAACCTGGTGACCGTCAAGGAACAACTGGGCCAGTTTCTGGACTTCGATTGCGGACCCAACTCCGCTCTCATCGTGAACAACCATGACTGGCTCGGGAAGCAAACCCTGCTCGGGTTTTTGAGGGATACCGGGAAATACTTCACCGTGAACTACATGATAGGGCGGGAATATGTGAAAAGCCGCCTCGATGACCCTGAAAAGTCCATCTCCTACACCGAGTTCTCCTATATGTTGCTCCAGGCCTTCGATTTCTGCCACCTCTTCGAGAACTTCAGCTGCAAACTCCAGATGGGCGGTAACGACCAGCAGGGGAACATCATCGCCGGGATAGACCTGATCAGGAAAAAGGTAGGCGGTCAGGCTTACGGCATCACCTACCCGCTCCTCTTGAATGCCTCCGGTGGCAAGTTCGGGAAGACCGAGGGCGGGACCGTTTGGCTTTCCGCCGAAAGGACATCGCCCTATCGGTTCTACCAGTTCTGGATCAACTCCGATGACAGGGACGTGGAGAAGCTGCTCAAACTTTTCACCTTCCTGCCCCTCGAAGAGATCGAAGACATAATGGATTCCCATAGGGCGAGGCCCGAACGAAGGGATGCCCAGAAAAGGCTGGCCAGGGAGGTGACCGCACGGCTCCACGGCGAGGAGCCTTTCAAGATGGCCGAGCGGGCCAGCACCATCCTTTTCGGGGACAGCTTTGAACCGTCGGAACTCACACCGGGGATGATCAAGATACTCATGTCGGAGGTGCCGGGGGGCGTATTCCCCGGTGATGCCGCCCCATCGCCGGTGGACGTACTCGCGGCGTCCGGGGCCTGCGCGAGCAAGAGCGAAGCCAGGAGGCTCATCCAGGGAGGAGGGGTCTACCTCAATGGAAGGCGGCTGAACCCCGCCGACGAGGTAGATCGGCAAGACCTGATAGAGGGGAAGCACCTTTTTTTCCGGTTGGGCAAGAAACGCTTTTTCGTCGCCAGCAAGGGATAAGCCGGAAGGATGTCGCTACAGTCCGGGCTCCTCGAGGCTGCAAGGAAATGGGTTCGCCCCGGCTGGAGAGCCGGCCTGCTCACCGGTGTGCTTTACGGGGCTCTCCGACTCCTGGCGCCACGAAGGCGGATGGCTCTCTCGAACATGGCGATCGCTTTCCCCGGGTCCACCCCCGCCTGGAGGAAGAAAAACCTTTCAAGGGTTTACCGCCATTTCGCCGCTTCCCTGACGGAATACCTGGTCGTCCAGAACGACCCGGCCCTGGTCGATGGCTGGTTCGTCGCTTCGAGCGGTCTCGAATGGTTATCGGGGCAGGCCTCCGTGGGGAAAGGCGCCGTCCTGCTCATGGCCCACTTCGGTAGCTGGGAGCTCATGGCCGCCTGGTTGGGCAGGCGGGGGTTCGATCTTTACGGGGTCATACAGGAGCCGGAAGATATTGACCTCGCCGAACTTATAGAAAAGTACCGCAGGAACATCGGTGGGAAACCCATCCCCAAACGGTCCATGCTGACGGAACCCGTCAGGCGCCTCCGCGAGGGGGCGATGGTGGTTCTCGCCGGTGACCAGAACTGGGGGGGGAAGGGGGCTTTGCGCCTCCCCTTTTTCGGCAAGGAGTGCGGCACCGCCGGCGGGCCGGCGTCTTTCGCCATCATGGCCGGAGTGCCCCTGGTGCCCGTGGCGGCCACCAGGCTTGGCCCCTTCAAATACAGGATCGACATCGGCCCCCCCATCGAGCAACCGCCGGAGGGGAGCAGGGAGACCAGGGTAGTGGCCATGACAAGGGAGGCGAACCGGTGGATCGAAGGGTTGATAAGGAAAGCGCCGGAGCAATGGCTATGGATGCACCGGCGCTGGCGCGACTGATCGAGCTGATCGAGCTGTCGGGGCTTAATGGTTCTTTTCGGAAGAGAGTACCCCCCCGACGGCGAAGTCGCCCCGGGCCATCTCCGAGAGGATTATCCTGACCTGTTCGGGCTTGACCCCGAGGGCCGAGCAGATCGACGCCGTCATCTCGGCGACCAGCTTCTTTTTCTGTTCGCTTGACCGGCCCTCGAGCAGGTGTACCTGGACTATCGGCATGGTTTCACCCCCTTTTACGGTTTGTCCCCCATTTTACTTTCCTATGCAGAAATTTGAGAATATTCTGTCCAGGAGGTCTTCATCAGCCGATAGGCCCAGTATCCTGGAGAGGCATCCCCGGGAACCGGCCAGCAAGTCCAGGGCCGCGTCAAGGCCGACGCCGGAGGCGAACGCTCCTTCGGCTTCTTCCAGCAGGGCCAGGGCTTCCCTTATTTCCTCCAGCTGCCGTTCGGTGGAGTTGACGTCCTCATCGACGGTGGTGCTCCCGGAGACGGAAAGGACGATCAGGTCCTTGAGCTCATCCAGCCCCTGGCCGGTGACGGCCGAGACGACCCTGACCTCGCGGCCCGGAAGGAGCTCCTTGGCCTCCCCCGGGTCGACCGACAGGGGCAGGTCCGACTTGTTGACGGCGATGACACAGCAACTATCCTGGAGTGAAGCTGCTATCCTCCTGTCGTCGGCGGTGATGGGTTCGCTGCCGTCGATCACCCAGATCCTGATGTCGGCTTCCTTCATGGCTTCCAGGGAACGTCTTACCCCCTCCTCCTCGGCCAGGTCCCTGGGGTCCCTTATCCCGGCCGTGTCCGTCAGCCTGAGGGGCACCCCCTTATGGGAGATCACCTCTTCAATCACATCCCTGGTCGTCCCGGGCATGGAGGTGACGATAGAACGGGACTCCTCGAGGAAGGCGTTCATGAGGGAGGATTTCCCCACGTTGGGGCGGCCGGAGATCGCGACCCCGATCCCCTCCCTCAAGAAACGGCCGGACCGTGCCGCCGAGAGTAAATCCCTCATCCTCCGAGCCACCTCTGAGAGTCTCTGAAGATAGATCTGGGTGCTTACCTCGGGTATGTTCTCATCAGGATGGTCCATGGAGGCCTCGGCCGCCGCGGAGAGGTCGGTCAGTTCTTCGAGGATGCTCCTGAGCCGGTCGGAAAGCCGACCCTGGAGGCACTTGGCCGCGGCTTTCAGGGCCCCGTCGGAGCGGGCTCTTATCACACCTAGCACTGATTCGGCCTCGGCCAGGTCGATCCTGCCGTTCAGGAAGGCTCTCCTGGTGAACTCCCCCGGGCGGGCCATCCTGGCGCCCCCGCGAAGGCAGAGTTCAAGACATTTCCTCGCTGCCACCGTCCCTCCGTGGCAGTGTATTTCGGCCGCTTCCTCACCGGTGTAGCTGTAGGGTCCCTTGAACCAGACCGCCAACACTTCGTCGACGGGCTCGCCGTCGGCGTCGAGAATGAAGCCATGCTTCATTAAGCGGGGCGGGGAGGGACCCAGCCCCTCCCCGCCCCTGAAGATCGGATCTACGAGGTCCCTGGAGCCACTGCCTGAAAGGCGCACGATGGCTATGCCGGACTCGCCCCAGGCGGTGGAAATAGCGGCGATGATATCCTTCCGCAAGGAACAGGACCCCTCGCCCATGGTCAGGCTTTCCCGAGCATTTCCCTCATGGCTTCCCCGAGGCGTTTGACCCCCTCTTCAATGGTATCTGGCGTGGAGTAGGTGTAGTTGATCCTCGCGTTGTGCTCCCCGCCGCCGTTGGCGAAGAAGGGGGCGCCGATGACGAAGGCGACCTTCTTCTCGATGGCCTTCTTGAAAAGGTCCTCGGCATCGATGTGGGGCATGTGGATCCAGTAGAAGAAACCACCTTCCGGTTTGACCCAGGAGACCTCATCGAGGGGCAGGTACTTCTTGAAACTGTCCTCCATGGCGTCTCTTTTGGCCCTGTAATCGGCGACGATCTTCGGAAGGTGAGCGTCCAGGTAGCCTTTCTTGCAGTACTCGTAGATCAGCGCCTGGGAGATGGGGCTCGAGCAGAGGTCCGTGGACTGCTTGAAGACGGTCAGTTTCCTTATTATGTCACGGCTGCCGGTGCACCACCCGATCCTGGTCCCCGGGGCAAGGATCTTCGAGAAGGAGCCGGCGTAGATGACGCCCCCCTCCTGGTCAAGGGAGAAAATGGAAGGAAGGTGGTCACCGTCAAAACGGACGTAACCGTAAGGGTCATCCTCAAAGATGGGGACCCCGTACTTGTTGGAGATCTCCACCAGTTTTTTTCTTCTCTCAAGGGACAGGGTGCATCCCGCGGGGTTCTGGAAGTTGACGATCGTATAAATGAACTTGACCTTCTTGCCCTCGGAGCGGGCCTTCTCGATTTTCTCCGGGAGCATATCCACGACCATCCCCTCGGCGTCGGTGGGGATGCCGATGAAACGGGAGCCGTGGTTGTGGAAAGCCGTGAGGGCCGCCAGGTAGGAAGGATCCTCGGTGATGACGTAGTCACCGGGGTCGATCATGGCCCAACCCATCAGGTCGAGCACCTGCTGCGAACCCGAGGTGAGGAGCATTTCGTCCAGGGCGGCCTTTCTGCCCATCCTGGGCGCCGTCCACTCCGAGAGGTACTCTTTCAAGGGAGTGAAACCCTCGGTGGTGCCGTACTGGAGGAGACTCGGACCGTCCCGCAGGAAGACCTCGGTCCCCTCGTGAAACTCCTTCACCGGGAAGACATCGGGTGCAGGCATCCCGCCCGCGAAGGATATCATTCCCGGTTGGTTCACTACGCTCAACATCTCCCGTATCGGCGAGGGACGAACCTTAAGCGCCTTGTTGCTGAAATTCGATCCCCAGAACTTGTCCAATTCGATCTCCTCCAATATGGATCAGATGTCTCAGCTCTTCTTATGGCCAGGCTCTTGCTCGAACTCGCGGATGGCTTCACCGATGTATCGGACACCGAGGTCCGTCATTTCGGTGGAGGCGAAGGTAAAGCACATCCTGAAATTGTTGAGTCCCCCCGACCCGGTGGGGTAAAAGGCGTTCCCCGGGACGAAGGCGACCTTTTTCTCCAGGGCTTTTTCCAGGAGTTGCACGGCCGGTATCTCCGGGACCGTCAACCAGTAAAAGAAGCCGCCTCCGGGTTTTTGCCAGGACACCCTGTCCGGGGACAGGTGCTTTTTCAGGGCGGTTTCCATGCCGTCCCTCTTTTTCCTGTAGTGATCGATTATGCGGGGGAGAAAGGCGTCGAGGTAGCCCAACCGGCAGTACTCCCATACTATGGCCTGGGCCAGGACACTGGTGCAGGTATCGACATTTTCCTTAAGCACCGTCATTTTCCTGATGATCTCGTCCCTCCCCGCGCACCATGCGACGCGGGTGCCGGGGGCCAGGATCTTGGAGAAGGTCGATGAGAATACCACCAGGCCGCTGTCGTCCATGGAGAACAGCGAGGGGATATCCTCACCCTCGAAGCGGACCCAGCCGTAGGGGTCATCCTCAAGGATCAGGATCCCGTAGGTCCTGGCGATCTCCAGCAACCTTGCCCTTCTCTGGAGTGAGAGGTCACAGCCCAGCGGGTTGTGGAAGTTGACGATGGTATAGATGAACTTGATGGGTTCACCGGCGGCCCGGATTCTTTCGATCCGCTCCGGGAGCAGTTCCACCTTCATCCCCTCACCGTCGCAAGGGACAGTCAGGAACCTGGCGCCGTGGTTGAACATGGTGCCCGTCGCACCCTGGAAGGTGGGTTCCTCGCAGATCACCCAGTCGCCCCTGTCCAGCAGGGCCCAGCAAAGCAGGTCAATCACCTGGGCGGAGCCGGCGGTGATCAGCAGTTCGCTGGTTGACAGTTTCCGTCCCATCCTCGGGGCGGTCCATTCGGCCAGGAAACCCTTGAGCGGCGGGTACCCCCCGCCGCGCCGTACTGCAGAATATCCTTGCCCTCTCTTGAGATGACGGAAGCGGCTTTTTGCAACTGCTCAATGGGGAAGATGTCGGGGTCGGGCATACCCACCGCGAAGGAGATCACCCCCGGTTTTTTGCCGAGGTCCAGCAGCTCCAGGAGAGGGGAGGGTTTGATTTTCTTTGCCGCTGTGCTGAAAAGGCCGTCGAGAAAAACCTCCGTTTTATTCGCACCTCCGTCCAGGCGAGGGTGACGACCCCCAGCATGGGGAGTCCGTCTTTATTCTATATCATTATCCTAGGATCATCAGTTTCCCTTGCTTATCCTTTCCGTGGTCTCCCTGATGTGGGCCAGACGCCGCTCGGTAGGGGGGTGTGAATTGAAACCGCTCGGGGTCGTTTTGAATCCTGACTTAGCCATGCCTTGGAGGGCGTTGTAAAGGCCCCAGGGGTCGTAACCGGCCTTCGCAGCCAGTGCCACCCCGTAGTCGTCGGCGGCGATCTCCTGTTCCCTGCTGAAACCCGCTTCGGCGAGGACGACCCCGGTTCCGACCACATCGAAGCCGCCGATCTTCCTTTCCCCCAAGGCCATGTAGAGCAGGCCCCAAAGGAGATTCCTTTTTACGGTTTCATTGTAGTGGCCCAGTTTGATGTGACTTATCTCGTGGGCCAGTACCCCGGCCAGTTCGTCCGTGGAACGGAGCGTAGCCAGGAGCCCCGTCGTGGCGTGAACCGAATATTTGCTCATCGTGAAGGAAACCCACGCGTTGGGTTCATCCTTGCCCTCGATGCTCACGGGGCCCGCCTCCGCGAGGGACGCCGCGGAGGTCAGGTCGCGCCAGACCCTGTCGACGGAGCCGGGGTCGATCGCAGCCCCACCCGTCATTGGGTACGTCGCCAATAAAAAGAGGACCAGGATGGAACCTGTGATCTTCCTGATCAAGGAGCCCGCCTCCCTTCGATTTGCCTGGCGGCATTATGGGACATGAGGGCGGAGAAAATAAAGGGTCAAATGGCTTATTATATTATCCGGGCAAGGCGGGAAAAAAGGCAAGAGAAGCTCCGCGCAGGGCGGCGCTTCTATAGGGGAGGAGGAATGCCTTTTGCTCGACAGGCTGGAGATCCTCAAGGAACTGTCGGTCGAAAACAGAACAAAAATAGTACTTCTCGTGATGGATGGCCTGGGGGGGTTGCCGGGGACCGGGGGTCAAACGGAACTGGAGGCTGCCTTCACGCCCAACCTCGATGCCCTGGCTTCCCGTTCGGAGTTGGGACTTCTCGAAATGGTCGATACGGGCGTCACCCCGGGAAGCGGGCCAGGGCACCTCGGCCTTTTCGGCTACGATCCTCTGAGGTTCCAGATCGGCAGGGGGATACTGGAGGCCCTGGGCACGGGGGCCCATGTCCAGGCCGGGGAGCTCTGTGCCAGGGGGAACCTTTGCACCTGGGGTGAGAAGGACCTGGTCCTCGATCGGAGGGCCGGTCGGATCAACACCGGTTCGAGCGCCGGGATCATCGGGAAACTGGCCGAAAGGATAAAAGCGATCGATGGATTCGGTGTTAGATTCTACCCCGGTGTCGAGCACCGTTTCGCCGTGGTCTTCTCGGGGGAGGGGTTGAGCGACAAGGTGACCGACGCGGATCCCCAGGTCGAAGGCCGGCCCATGATCTGGAGCGAACCCCTGGACCCTTCCGCCGAAAGGACGTCCCGCCTGGTCAACGATCTCATCCGAAAGGTCCGGGAGGTCCTTTCCGATGAGCCGAAAGCCAACGGCTGCCTTCTAAGGGGCATATCCGGAGCGCCGGACATCCCCCTCATGCCTGACCTCTACCGGTTCCGCCCCGCAGCGATAGCCACCTACCCCATGTACAAAGGCCTGGCCAGGATAGTGGGGATGGAGGTCTTGCCGGTGGGCAAGACGGTGGAAGGCCTCTTCCAGGCCTTAGGGACGAACTGGGCGGCTTTCGATTTCTTTTACGTTCATGTAAAATACGCCGACAGCCGCGGCGAGGACGGTGACTTCGACGCGAAACGTGAGGTCATCGAAAAAGTCGACAGCCTCGTGCCGGAGGTGCTTGAGCTGGAACCCGATGTCCTCGTCGTGACCGGCGACCACAGCACCCCGAGCGTCATGGCTTCCCACTCATGGCACCCCTCGCCCTTTCTCCTGGCGAGCCCCTTTGTGAGGTCCGACGGGTCGCCCTCCTTCGGCGAGAGAAGTTGCGCCAGAGGAAGCCTTGGGATCATGCCGGCCTATAAGCTCATGGGGTTGATGCTGGCCCATGCCCGAAGGCTTTCCAAATACGGGGCTTGACCCCTTCCAGGTACTTCCGGTCACGAAGGTGGGCCGAAAGGAGCGTCGTCGCTCCAGCGGTGGCATAAGTGAAGATTTGAAACGGAGGGATCTCCTTGTCCGACATGATGAACTCAACTACATCCCAGCTGAGGGGCCTGGCTTCCGGCGATCGATTCAAGATCCTCGGCGTGCTCCAACAGGTCAAGCAGAGGTTTGACAGGAATAAAAGGCCCTTCTGGGAAGTCGCCCTGGTGGATTCCGAGGGGACCATCGAGGCGAAAGTCTGGTCCGATGGAAAATGGTGGGACGCCCGGTCGGGTGAAAGATCGCCCGTTGAACCCGGTTCACCGGAGATGCCCGGCGTTTTCCTCAACGCGCCCATCGGGGCCATCGGCACCGTGTCGGAATTCAAGGGGAAGCAGCAGTACCAGTTTTCGGAACTGTTCCTCCTGGACCCCGAGAAATACCCCATAAGTGGTTTCATCCAGTCCTCACCGATCCCCATCGAGCAAATGGAGGAGGAGTTCAGGGCCCTGGTCGCCGGTTGCCGCCCCGCGGTCAGGGATTTTCTAGAAAAGGTCTTCAGGGGTGATACATGGAGGAAGTTCCGGGAGGCTCCGGCGGCCGTGACCATGCATCACGCCTACGTCCATGGGCTGATCGAGCATACCCTGTCAGTGACGAAGGGCGCCCGCGCCCTTGCCCAAACCTATATCGATTCGGGCATCGACATGGACCTGGATGTCGTGACCGCAGGGGGGCTTTTGCACGACATCGGCAAGATCGATTCCTACAGGCTTGACCCCTTTCCTTCGATGACCCTACCGGGGACGGTCATCGACCATATCGCGCTGGGTTTCAGCCGCTTCTCCCTCCTGGCCGGTGAACACAGCCTCGATGAGGCTCTAGAGACCGCCCTGGGGCATATCCTGGTGAGCCACCATGGGCGCAAGGAGTATGGTTCGCCTGTGCTTCCGGCGACCCCCGAGGCCATGGTAGTTTCATCGGCCGACGAACTGGACTTCCTCATGTACTGCTGGGGATCCTTTCCCGAAAGCGGCAACGGGGAGGTCTCCATCTCGGACTTCCTCCCCTCCGCCGGCAGGAGGTTCTGGAGGCCGGACACACGAAAGGTGGAGGACTGAACGGGATGGGACAGGTTTTCAAGGTTTCAGCCCATGACGATGGGAGAAGGGTGGACAAGGTAATACGGAAGAAGTGGCCCGATCTTCCCCTGGCGGCAGTTATGCGAGCCTTCAGGAAAGGTTTGGTCAAGGTGGACGGCCGCCGGGTCGAATGTTCCTCCAGGGTCGCCGCTGGAAGCGCGGTGGCTGTCCCCTGGGATGATGCCGAAGCTGAGGCCAGGAAGCCCTCCTTTTCGGGCCCTGGAGCACCCAGCCCTTCAATAGAGATCATTTATGCTGACAACGATGTCTGTCTGATCAATAAACCTTGGAACCTGCTTTCACAACCCGATCGTGACGGCGGCGAGAGTGTCATCTCCAGGACAACGGCGACCCTAGGCTGGAAGGACCCCTCCTTCTTTCCCACACCGGTGCACAGGCTCGACAGGAATACCTCGGGGGCTATGGCTCTTGCCCTTAACGGCGTGGCTCTCAGAGTGCTTCATGAGGCTTGGCGGAAGGGAAACGTCCTGAAGACCTACCTCGCCCTGGTTGTCGGTGAAGCCCCAAATGAGCTTGAGATCGATTCGCCCCTATTGAAGACCGGAGAAGACAACATTGTGGGCATTGACGCCGCCAGGGGAAGGACGGCCCTTACAAGGTTCAGGAAGGTAACGGGGGACTCGGTGGTTTCCCTGCTGCAGGTGGAGCTTCTTACCGGGCGGCCTCACCAGGCGAGGGTCCACCTCGCCTCCATAGGGCACCCCCTGGTAGGCGACATCAAGTACGGTGACCGTAAGGTGAACGCCGAATGGCGTCTCCTAGGCGTTCATAGGCCGATGCTCCACTCCAGGAGCCTGGAGTTCAGGGACCTGTCCGCCCCCCTTGGTCACCTTTCTGGGAAAAAGTTTTTAGCCCTTCCCCCTCCCGACTTTATGGGGATCCTTTCTAGTAGGGGTTGGCGTTTATACAACCGTGGGGTATAATGACCACGTTGTTCAGGAGAAAAACCTCTATGGGGGGAATGGGTATGACTGAGGGGAAGCTGAAACTAGAGATCAGCGACAAGGCCAAGGCTAAACTGGGATCGATGGGCAACGAGGGTTACGTCATCGTAAGACGCCTCGGTGGAGGGTGATCGGCGCGTTACGCGGCTCTCGTCGAGAGCGGAAAACCCTCCGTGGATAACGGCTACACCATGCTTTCCGGGGATGGTATCACTCTATGGGTCCCGGAAGAGATGAGATTTGCCGATGACCTGGTCAGGGTCGAGCAGACCGGGTTCCTATGGTCCACGAATATCGAAGTGATGACCGTCCTTGGCATTCAAAGGGGATCCTGCTGAAGACCAAAGGTGAACTCCCGGCCGAAGCCCCCGTATTTTAGGACGGCCATCCATGAAATTTAGTTCCGTGTCACAGGGCAAGGGGTTTCCCCAAGCCCTGTTTTTTTATCCAGCGAAGGAGTGAAGTGGATGGAATATTATGGAGTATACATAATACCGGCCCCTTGACAAGGGATTTCTTTCACATATATTAGATTATTGGAAAGCGGCTCCAGAAAGGGCCGACACAGCTTCACGGCATGTATGCAGTTCCCGGTTTTGAAGGCCTGGGGTGCCCGGGTCATCAGATGAATGCGGAGGTGCTGTTTGAATGGGTAAGAGGACTTCAGAGAACGTGCTCCTTAATATCGCTTTGAAAAACTTCTATGGCGCGGCAGAGGAACTGGGTCTCGAAGACAGCCTGGTCGAGATACTCGGCAACTCCGAGCGGAAATTGTCCGTTTCGGTCCCCGTCGTGATGGACGACGGAACCACCAAGGTCTTTAACGGCTACCGTATCCAGCATTCCACGGCTATCGGGCCGGCCAAGGGCGGCACCAGATTCCACCCCGATGTGAACCTTGATGAATGCGAAGCCCTGGGCATGCTCATGACCTGGAAGTGTTCCCTCGCCGGCATACCCTATGGGGGAGGTAAGGGTGGGGTAGAGTGCGACCCGCTCCAGATGTCAAAGGGTGAAAAGGAACGTCTCTCGAGGACCTACGCCGCCAGGATAGAGCCGCTGATCGGAACTTGGATCGACGCTCCCGGCCCGGATGTGAACACCGGCGGCCAGGAGATGATATGGTTCATGGACACGATCAGCAAGATAAGGGGCAAGGTCGAACCCGCCCTCTTCACCGGGAAACCGGTGGGACTGTGGGGTTCCGAGGGCCGCGTCGAGGCGACCGGCCTGGGTGTTGCCACCTGCGCTCTTGAGTTCCTCAAGGCCATCAAAAAGGACCCCAAGGGTACGACCTTCGTCATCCAGGGGTTTGGCAACGTCGGAACCCACGCCGCCCTGACGCTTGTCAACGCCGGCGCGACGGTGGTCGGCATCAGCGATATCACCGGAGCTTACTATTGCCCCAAGGGCATTGACATCAAGAAAGCCCAGCAGCATGCCTCCGCCCACCCCAAAAAGCTTCTCGAGGGTTTCGAGCAGCCCGGACTCGAAAAGATCCCCGCTGAAGAACTCCTCTTGCTCGAAGCCGACATCCTCATCCCCGCGGCCCTCGAGGGCGTGGTCAACAAGGACAACGCCGACAAGGTCAAGGTCAAGTACATCGTCGAAGCCGCCAACGGCCCCATCACCCCTGATGCCGACGCGATCCTCGATGCCAAGGGAGTACTGATCGTTCCCGATTTCCTGGCTAATTCCGGCGGGGTCATAGGGTCCTACTTCGAGTGGGCGCAGAACCTCGGCGGATTTTTCTGGACCCGGGAGGAGTACAACTCGAGGCTTCTCCATATCATGAAGGGTAACTTCAAGCGGGTATGGGACTTCAGCCAGGAACGCCACGTGAAGATGCGCCGTGCCGCCTTCATGGCCGCCATCGCACGGGTAGCCGAAGCGGCAAGGCTCCGCGGGATATTCCTCTAGTCGACGTCTTTTTAGCCGCCGAATCGTCAATGACCGGCCGGGGCCGCCTTTTAAGGCGGCCCCGGTTTTTTCACCTTCACGGGTTCAAACGATATATGGTCCTCGGGAATGGTATGGTCTCCCTTATGTGGGGAAGGCCGCATACCCATGCCACTACCCTTTCGATACCCATGCCAAAACCGCTGTGGACGAAGGTGCCGTACTTCCTCAGGTCCAGGTACCAGTCGTAGGAATCCTCGGGGAGCTTCTCTTCCCTTATGCGTGCGAGCAGAAAGTCCAGGGAATCCTCCCTCTGGGAGCCGCCTATGATCTCACCGTAGCCCTCCGGTGCTAGGAGGTCGTCGCAGAGGACCAGGTCCTCCCTTTCGGGGTGCTGTTTCATGTAGAAAGCTTTGACCTTTTTTGGGTAGCACTCCACGAAGAGGGGTCTGTCGAACTGCCGGGTGAGAATGGTTTCATCCTCGCCTCCGAAGTCAGCACCGTACTGCATCGGGCAACCGAGCTTTTGGAGCATAATGACGGCGTCGTCGTAGCTGATGTGGTGAAAGGGCGGCTTCACCAGCTCGAGAGGGGCCGTGTCCCTCCCTATCAGGGTCAGCTCCGCCCGGCAATGTTCCAGGACCTTTTCCACGATATAAGAGACGAGGTTCTCCTGGAGGGTCATGTTGTCGACGTGATCGTAAAAGGCCACCTCGGGCTCTATCATCCAGAACTCGGTGAGATGCCTCCTGGTCTTGGATTTCTCGGCACGGAAGGTGGGGCCGAAGGTATAAACCTTGCCGAAGGCCGCCGCCGCCGCCTCGGCGTAAAGTTGACCCGTCTGGGCCAGGTAGGCTTTCCCCAGGTCGAAGTAGGGCACTTCGAA
Organism: Synergistetes bacterium ADurb.Bin155; assembly: GCA_002070395.1. Taxonomy (GTDB): domain Bacteria; phylum Synergistota; class Synergistia; order Synergistales; family Thermovirgaceae; genus 58-81. The sequence goes on along the minus strand of MWDE01000019.1, from coordinate 17,451 downwards.
AAGGCTCGATGCGCCCTCGCCGATGGCCCCGGTCAGGATAGGGCTGTCGATGAGAAGGAAGCCGTTGTCATGGAGGTACTCCCTCGCCGACCAGATCACCCTTTCCCGGATCCTCATCACCGCTCGTTGACTGGCGCTCCGCAGCCACAGGTGACGGTTGTCCAGGAGGAAGTCTATCCCGTGATCCTTCTTTCCGATGGGGTATTCATCGGTGGGGTTTTGCAGGATCTTCACCCCGGTGACATTAAGCTCGAAGCCGGAGGGGGCTCTTTCATCCCTTCGCACCCTGCCCGTCACCTCGAGGGAAGCCTCGAGCCACAGGTTGCGGGTCGAAAGGAACTGTTCCTCCGGTACCTCGCCCTTGACAACCACCCCCTGGATGAATCCCGTGCCGTCGCGAAGCTGCAGGAAGTGGATCTTGCCGGAACTCCGCTTGTTGTACATCCAGCATTTGAGCTGTACCTCCTCGCCCTCGTGAGCGGGAAGATCGCCGATGTAGACCCAGGGAACTGCCATGGGAAGACCTCCTCCATTTCCTCGCGTGTTCGGAATAGATGACAGTATGATACACTAGCATATATTCCGTTTTTGGGGGACCTGCGGCGGGAAGACGATGGTCTTGCGCAACGGGATGGTGCCGGTGAGGTCCCATACATTTCTTTTCTCGGAGGGACAATGGCGTGAACGTGAGGCTCGAGGAAAAGATCCTTTCCCAGTGCAACAGGTCCAACGGCGAGCGCGCCGTCTGGTGGCGGGGAGCTTGGTGGTCCCGTAAAGTCCTGGCCGATCTCGCCGCCCAGTACGAGACGAGGTTGAGGGAGAGCGGGTTTAAGGAGGGCAACAGGGTAGCGGTGCTGATGCCGAACTGCCCGGCTTTTCTTGCCTTGATGATCGCCGTCTGGAAAGCCGGGGGGACCATGACCCCGCTGAACCTGCAGGCCGGGTTGGCGCCGACGATGGAGACCCTCGTTCACTCCGATGTATCTGCCGTTTTCGTCCCCCAGGGTATGGACCAGATCACCCAGGGACTTGCCGCTTCCGGCCTCCCGGCCGTTGCGGTGGTCTTGGACGGCCCCCTGCCTTCCTTCCAGTCCCGGACCTGCGAACGATCGGACCCCGAGATAGCCGTTCTCTTCTATACCTCCGGCACAACGGGGTCACCCAAGGGAGTGCCCATAACCCATTCCAACCTATACGACAACGTGACAAAGTCAATCTTCCATTTTAAGGACCTGGAAAGCGACGATATTTTCATCAACGTACTTCCCAACTTCCACACCCTGGGTTTCACCACCAGCGGGCTCCTGCCTCTGCTCGGGGGGTACCCCCAGGCCATCATGCCCACCTTCATGCCTCCCGAGAGTGCCATCGAGTGCATCAAGGCGGCTGAGGTCACGGTGATGATCGCCGTACCGACCATGGTCGCCCTCATGCTCGGCGCCATCGCCAGGGGTGTGATGCCACCCTCCTCGCTGAGACTCCTGGTGACCGGCGGCGACCGGTTCCCCGCGAGGCTGGACGCGAGGACGAAGCAGCTGCTTGGGGTTTCAGTTCTTGAAGGTTATGGCCTTACCGAGACATCGCCGGTGGTCTCCATCAACGAGAGCGTGGCCAGGAGGAAACTGGGCACCGTAGGGACCGTCCTGGAGGGTTACGATGTCGAGGTAAGGGACACCGAGGGCGAGTTGCTCCCCCTTGGCGCGGAAGGCACCCTCTGGGTGAAGGGCCCCTCCGTTTTCAAAGGCTATTTCAAAGCGCCGGAGTTGACCAGGGAAAAGATCAAAGGCGACTGGTTCAACACCGGGGATGTGGTCAAGATAGATGAGGAGGGGTACCTGACCATCCTGGACAGGGTGACCGATATAATTATAGTGGGTGGTTTCAACGTATACCCCACCGAGATCGAGGGCGTCCTGCAGCAGATGCCGGGTGTCAGGGAATGCGCCGTTGTGGGGGTGGAACACCCTGTCAGCGGCGAGATAGTGAAGGCTTACATCACGCCCTCCGGAGAACCTAAGGTAACAGCTCGGGATGTTATCTCCTTCTCGAAGGAGCACCTGGCCCATTACAAGATCCCGAGGATCGTGGAGTTCATCGACGAGATGCCGAGGTCCAGCATAGGCAAGATTCTCAAAAGGGAACTCCGCAAAAACTGATACTGAAGCCCTGGGTTTTCGCGCCTTCGGGGGAGATCGGTATTGTTCGATGTTTCGATAAGGGTCGTTGAAAGGCCCTCCCAAGAAGAAAAAAAACTGCTGGAAGGTTTTCTCGAACGGTTCGGGCTGGCCTTCGAGGGGTGCCCCGATGTCGCTGTCTTCCTCGAGGATGAGGGCGGCAGGCTCGTCGGAACGGGCAGCCTGAGAGGGAACGTGATCAAGATGATGGCCGTCGATCCCGGATGGCAGGAATACGGCCTTTCCGGGACCATAGTGTCCAGGCTGGTGGAGTGGGGGCGTGCCCGCGGCATGACCCACTTTTTTGTCTTCACCAAACCCGATACCGCCGATACCTTCGCTCGCTTCGGCTTCAGAGAAATAGCCAGGTACGAACCCCACGCGGCGCTGCTCGAAATGGGCAGCCCTGGAATTGACCAGTTCAAGGCTTACCTTTCTTCATGCCGTCGAGAGGTCGGGACCGCCGGGAGGACCGGCGGGATCGTGGTCAACTGCAACCCCTTTACCCTGGGGCACCAGTTCCTGATCGAGAAGGCTGCATCCCTTTCGGACCACCTCTATGTCATCGTCGTCGAGGCTGACCTCTCATCCTTCCCCTTCAGGGACCGGTTTGAACTCGTCCGGTGCGGGACGTCCCACCTTGGAAACGTCACCGTCGTTAAAAGCGGAGAATACGCCGTCTCCCCGGCCACCTTCCCCTCCTATTTCCTCAAGGACGCCTCGATGATGGACATCGCTTCGATCCAGGCCCGACTGGACGTAACCCTTTTCGCGAACCTTTTCGCCCCGGGGCTGGGGATCAACGTACGGTTCGTCGGGACCGAACCCTACTGCCCTGTTACAAACGCCTACAATGAGGCCATGAAGGAGATCCTTCCACCTCGGGGGATCGAGCTCCGGGAGATCCGCCGGTTGGAGACCGACGAGGGGCTGGTGGTGTCGGCCTCAACGGTTCGGTCCTTGCTGAAAAGTGAAGACTGGGAGGCCCTCAGGAAAATGGTCCCGGACTGCACCTGGGATTACCTCCATTCTGAAAAGGGCAAAAAGGTCATCGAGCATCTCCGCGGGTCCCGAGGGAGGCACTGACGCTGTCTATCGCCCCGGCCCCGCGCAGGAGAGGGACAGCAGCCGCCTAGCCCCCGTAAGCGTTGAGCCGCTGGTGTATCATTGACCCAGTGATAGGGAGAAAGGGGATGAGCCCTTGATAGAGATCCCCCTTGACCCGGCTGGGCGGGCCCCGCTCTACCGCCAGATCGCCACGCATCTCATGAAGATGGTCCAGAACGGCACCCTCGCCCCCGGGGACCGCTTGCCCGGCAGCCGCGACCTGTCGTCAAGCCTCGGTTTGAGCAGGAACACTGTGGTACTCGCCTACGACCTTCTCGAGGACGAAGGTTTTATCGAACAGAGAGGGCGCCGGGGGGCCTTCATCTCTTGGAAAGGGCTTCACGATAGCGGTGATATTGAAGAAGACGGCCCGAGATGGGACATGGCTTCGGGCCTGCCTTCCTTCGACCTGGTCCCCTCGGGGCGCCTGGCCGCTCTGGCCAGGGACGCCCTCCTGTCCAGCGGGCCCGGAGCTCTCTACGACACCCCGCCCGAAGGTCTCATGACATTGCGAAACACCTTGGTCAAGCACGCGGCCACGAGAGGGATCCCGGCGAAAAGGGACGAGGCTGTCGTCACCAGTGGGGCTCGCCATGCCCTCTCTGTCTATATCCACGCCATGGCTTTGAAGGGGGTGAGGAGGCTCTGGATCGAGGAGTTGACCTATCCCGAGGTCAGGCTCATGGCCCAGGGAGCTGGCCTGGAGATCGCGACCGTCCCTGTTGAACCCGAAGCGTTCCAGGCGTCCCTTGCAAAGATAGGCCCCGGGGAATTGCTCTACCTGATCCCCAGTTTCCATAATCCCACGGGCAGAACCCTTTCGCACGAGCAGAGAAAGAATGTCCTGGAGGCGGCTTCAAGGATAGGTTTCTGGGTGATCGAAGACGACGCTTACGGGGAACTCCGGTTCGGTGAATCCAGCGTGCCGGCTCTCAAGTCCATCGACCAGGAGAGCCGGGTGCTGTACCTGGGTTCCTTCAGTCAGCTCCTTTTCCCCGGCATGCGCATCGGATATGTCCTTATGCCCGAGGAGACCAGGAAGGAGTTCCTGTCGGTCCTGGAGAGGACCTCCGGTTCGACATCCTCGCTGGTGCAGCACCTGGTGAACGCCTTCATTGAAGACCGCAGCCTTGAGGTTTCCCTGGATCTGGCCAGGAATAGCATGGCTTCAAGGATGAGGACCCTTTGCAACTGCCTCGGAGCTTCGTTGCCAGGGCTACCCTTCGAGACACCCCAGGGAGGGATCTACCTCTGGCTGAGAACGCCGGGAAGGTCGGGGACCCTTGCCGCCGGGACGGCGAAAAAAGTGGGTGTTGGGGTAGTACCGGGCCGTTTGTTCAGTTACGCGGGTGAGGACATCGAGGCCGTCAGGCTGTCGGTCAGCCGGTTGTCGACGGTGATGATCCAGGAAGCGGTCGATCGATTCGTCTCAGCCTGGGAAAAGCAGTCATGACGGACCTGGAGCGGCTTCTCGCCGGGAGGGAGGAAAGGGCCTCCCTCCAGGCCCATGTCCTCCTGAGGTCGGAAGTGATCACCCAGGTCTCCCTGAATATACCGGGGCTCCCCAAAAGGATGGCAGGCGACCGGGAAGTGATCTCCCGCGTCATTGGGTTGATACGGCGGGAAATACAAGCCCTGGGCGGCGGGCCTGTACTCCTTTTTTCCCTCGATAACGGGGCCGGTTATGCCGGGATCCTGGGCGCGAAGGGGGTCGACCCGGTGGCGGTGAAAAAACTCGCCATGGAGATCGAGGACCTGCCCTGGGGCCCCATAGTCGACGTGGATGTCCTTACCCCAACGGGGGCTCTCCACCGGGTCGGCCTGACCGGGGGCGAGAGAAAGTGTTTCCTCTGCGGGCGACCGGCCAAGGATTGCGCCAGGTCCCATCGTCATGAATATCCCCAGCTTCGGGAAGCTTGTCGGCGAATGCTGGCCGTGGCCCTGGAGGCGCTCCGGGAATAGATGGCGACCTTTAACGTTGTTGACCCTCTTCGTCTTCTTTTACCCAGTCCAGTTCCCTTAACCTTTTTTTCCACAGAAGCACCGCCGAGACTGCGGTGATAGTCCCCCCGAAGAGCCCGAGGAATAACATGCCCGGCCTGGGGTGGCCGACCATGAAACTCCAAAGGGCCGCGATAGCCCTCCCATAAAGGACCAACGTTCCAAGGGACAGCAAGAGGACGACCAGCCGCATGGGCAACACTCCTATCGCCGGGTCGAAGCTGATTATAACCTGAAAAATTGTCGGTCCGTAAAAATTGTGATAGTATGCATGTATTCATGTAATACTTTTTACGCCTTCGAGGGAGGAGATCCGCATGATCATGGAGCCCAGGCTATATACAACTTCAGCCGATTATGTATACCAGGAGCTCAGACACAGGATCATCACGAAGCAGCTCAAGCCCGGACAAAGGCTTCCGGAGGTCAACATCGCCGTACAGCTGGCGGTGAGCCGCACCCCGGTGAGAGAGGCCCTTCGCAGGCTGGCATCTGAGGGTCTTGTTCTCATAATCCCTAATAGCGGCGCCAGGCTCGCGTCACCCACGCAAAGGGAGATGGAGGACACCTTTGCCGTACGGGAGCAGCTTGAGAGCATCTCCGTGGCGATAGCGGCGACACGGATCAGCGAAAGGAACCTCAGGCGACTCGAGGACGCGATCCTCGAGGAAGAGAAGGCCTTCCAGGAGAAGAACCTTGAACTTTTCCTCGAGATAAACGAAAATTTCCACCGCATAATCGCCGAATCGAGCGGTAACAGGGTGTTGGCCGAGTTCGTCGAGAACATTCTGGCGAGGACCAACGCCTACGTGGTCTTCTACGAACCCTTTTATGACATGGAGGAGAACCCGGGTATCGCCCAACACAGGGATATAGCCAAGGCCCTCAGGGAAAAGGACCGGGAAAAGGCCGTGGAGCTCATGAGGGAACACCTGGAGTTCTCTCTTTGCGGTCTGAACAGGCCTTCCCGCCAATAGGGCGCACCCGGGCAAGCTGCCACTCGCTCCCCCGACAACGTGAAAATAGTAAGTGTGAAAAGTGCCACCGGGTACTTGGAGAAGAAAAGGATCTTGAAAGGGGAGCGTTAGATGAGGGAGACGCCGCTGCCGTCCTTCGATCTCACCAGGAACTGGGAGCGCGTCAGGGATGAAACCCTGGCCGCCATCAACGTCGTACTCGATAGCCAGCATTTTATACTGGGCCCCGAGGTGGAAGCCCTGGAGAAGGACCTCGCGGCCTACCTGGGAACGGCCCATACGGTAGGATGCGCCTCGGGGACCGACGCGCTCCTTCTCGCCCTCATGGCCCTCGACCTGGGCCCCGGTGACGAGGTCATTACGACGCCTTTCAGCTTCTTCGCCACCGCTAGCTGTGTCACCAGGTTGGGAGCCACCCCCATTTTTGCCGATGTCATGCCCGATTCCTACAATATCGACCCAAAAGAAGTGCTACGGAAGATCTCGCCGAGGACGAAGGCCGTGATCCCCGTTCACCTTTTCGGCCAGATGTCCAGGGTGGAGGAATTCGCCCCTCGGCTCGCGGAGAAGGGGATCAGCATCGTCGAGGACTGCGCCCAGGCCATTGGGTCTACCAGGTCCGTGGATGGGAAGACCCTAAGGGCCGGGGCAGTGGGCGAACTCGGCTGCTTCTCCTTCTTCCCGACGAAGAACCTGGGGTGCTTCGGCGACGGCGGCCTGATCTCAGTATCGTCGGAAAGGCTGGACAGGCGGCTTAGAAGCCTGAGGGCCCACGGTTCGGGCGAACAGTACTTCCATGACGAGGTCGGGCTCAACAGCAGGCTCGATGAACTGCAGGCCGCCATTCTCCGGGTGAGGCTCCGTCACCTCGAGACCTGGAATGAGGAACGGAGGCTTGTGGCGGAAAGATACAGGATACTCTTCGCCGAGCAAGACCTTGGCGAATGGGTGACCCCCCCCCTTGAAGAAAAGGGCAATCGGCATATTTACCACCAGTACGTCATAAGATGCCGCTCCAGGGATCTTTTGAAGGAAGACCTCGCCAGGAGGGGGATCACTACCCGCGTCTACTACCCCTTATCGCTCCACCTCCAACCCTGCTTTTCTTATCTTGGCTACGGCAGGGGCGATATGCCCGTTTCTGAAAACCTCACAGAAGAAGTCCTCGCGCTGCCGATCTTTCCCGAACTCGAGCCCGGGGAACAGGAACGGGTAGTCCAGGCCATCTCGGATTTTTACCGCCGACAGAAGTCTGACCATTCTTGATTTTACCGCCGCTGATGGGGTAAAATTGAGGCCGAAGACATATCGAAGAAGTCTTCCCGCCTTGAGGGAAGACGGAGGTGATGATGGATGTTCCCTTTTATCTTTGACCCGACCTTCATGGTGCTTATTCCGGCCCTGGTGCTCTCCATCTGGGCACAGGCCCGCATAAGGAGCGCCTTCGGAAGGTACAGTGAAGTCCGTGCCCGGCGGGGCGTTACCGCCCGGGACGCTGCAAGGGCCATACTGGATTCCAACGGGCTTTCGGATGTGCCCGTCGAAAGGGTGCAGGGGGCACTGACCGATCATTACGACCCGAGGAAAAAAGTACTCCGGCTTTCCGACAACGTTTACGGAAGCCCGAGCATAGCCGCCATAGGCGTTGCCGCCCATGAGGCCGGACACGCCATCCAGGATGCCCGAGGGTATGCCCCCTTGAGGCTGAGGAACTCCTTTGTCGCGGTCGCGGGTCTGGGTTCATCCTTAGCCCTTCCCCTCTTCTTCATCGGGTTTCTCTTTTCCAACCCTACGATGATGAACGTGGGGATACTCTTCTTCGTGGCGGTCCTCCTTTTCCACCTTGTTACCCTCCCGGTGGAGATCGACGCGAGCAGGAGGGCTCTTTCCATACTCTCCAGTTCCGGGCTCCTCGCCACGGACGAGATCGGCGGTGCGAAAGCCGTCCTGAACGCTGCCGCCCTTACTTACGTGGCTGCCACCCTAATGTCCGCCCTCCAACTGGTGAGGCTTTTCCTTCTAAGGGGGATGAGGAACCGCTAGGCATCGCCCCGATCTTTGGCTTTTGCGGTTTGAGGTATCATAGGGGGGGCTGAGGCCCCCCCTATTCGCTTTGACGCTCCCGGTCAGGGCCTAGGATGGCTGAGAGGAGATCGATCTGCCCCATGCCCCTGGTTCTTCTGTTGCTTTTCTTCCTGTTTTTCGTACCTTGGCTGGGATTCCTCATCCTCGCTATTACCCTGTTCCTCTTCCTGCTGGTTCCCCTGGGGTTCGCGGCGAGGTCCCTCGCCTGGCTCGTGATCGGCCCCAGGGAGCTTTACAAGGTCCTTTCGGACAGGAGAGTGAGGAAAAACCATGCCCTGGAGCATGGAACGATCAATATTCTTGAACAGCAGTACGGGCTTCCAGGCCTGACCGGCAGGGCCCGGGAGGATGGCTTCGGGCTGAGCGGTTTGCCGAACCCCCAGTTGATACTGGAAACGGCGGAACTGGCCAGGGAAAGGCTCGCAGCCGGTGAAACCTGACTGGCCATACACCGCAGGTGCGGCACGACAATGGTGCTGGTGAACCTCTCCTCCTCGGTGATATTCATCCTCCTGCTGGTGGTCGCCGGGCGGTTTTCCTTTGGGACGGTCCTGCTCTCCCTGGCGGCAGCCTGGGTCATCGGCAACTGGGCCAGCCCCTTGGTCCAGCGTCACTTGACTACCGACAGCGACGTGGGGGACCTCGTTATTACCGGGGCCGAAGCGAGGCTCCGGCCGGTCCGCTTTTTCGGAGGTACCGCGATGCTGCCCGCCGAAGTCTTCGTCAGCACCAGGTCCGCCACTGGGCCCATCCTGGCTGAGGTGGTCAGGCCTTGAAAGGCAGGGGCATAGAAGCTTCGCTCCTGGCCTGGAGAGATGTCGCCGCGGGAGACTTCGCCAGCGAAGCTCTCAGGAAGAGGACGGAAACCCTTCCCGAAACGGAAAGAACCCTCGCGGCGTCGCTGGTTTTCGCGGCCCTCAGGAGGGCCGCTCTCTGGAAGCTCATGGCTCGGGAACTGACCGGAAGACCCCTTGGAGCGATGAGCCGGGCGGCCGGGGATGCTCTTGTTCTAGGTATAGCCGGCGTCTGCGAGCTGAAGCATTTCTCGCCCAGGGTCCTGGTCAATGCCCTGGTGGAATGGGTCAAGGAAAAGGGGGAAGGCCGGGAGCCGGGGATGGTGAATGCCGTCCTTCGCAGGGCGGCCAGGGAGAGCCCCGATCATGTGGCCAGGCTGAGATCAAGCCGGCTTTTCAGGGATGCCTGCCTCTATTCCGGGATACCGGGTAGGGTTGGCGCTCTCTGGGCGGCATCGTGGGGGCGGGAATTGGCGAAGGAGATCGTGAGGCTCGCGTCAATGAAGGCCTACCTTTCTCTGAGGGTATCCCCCCGGTGCGACCCACCGTCGGTAATAGCCTCCCTGGAAAAAGCCGGCCAGCCTGCTTGGGCGTCGCCCCTTATCGAAGGAAGCTTGAGGATGGCCTCCAGCGGACACCCGCCTTCGATCCCGGGCTACCAGGAGGGATGCATCACACCCCAGACGGAATCCTCGATGATCGTCGGGCTTGTGGCTTCCTCGGTCTATTCGGGTGGTCCCGTCCTCGATATGTGCACGGGGAGGGGTGTCAAAGCCTTCCAGTTCCTCGAGAAAGGACCTGGGGGTCACCTGGAAGGGTGGGACCTGTCCGCCTCTAGGATAGGCGCCGCCCAAAAGGAGGCGGCCAGGCTCGGCATATCCCGTGACCGTTTCATCCTTCGCTCGGGGGATGCGCTGGAAATGGAGCCCCTTACTCCGCCGCGACTGGTGATCCTGGATGCACCCTGTTCAGGGAGCGGGACCTGGGCCAGGCATCCCGACGGAAAGTTGAGGTTCTCCCCCGATAAGTTGAAGGAACTGGCCTCCCTCCAGTCAAAACTGCTGACCAGAGCGATTGACCTATCTCCCCCTGGCGGCGCCGTCCTGTACTCAACATGCAGCCTGTTCAGGGAGGAGAATGAGCAGGTGGTGGCGAAAACAATGGAAGATAGGCCCGGGATTGTTGAAATGCCGCCCCACAACACCTATCATTGTCTCATCCGGGGAAGACCGTGGGGAAATTACATCCTTCCGCTACTGCCGTGGTTGGACGGTTTCTTCATCGCGGTACTGACCAAAAGGGCATAGGAGGATCGCAAGATGCGAAGACTGTTCAAGATCACCCTCCTGGTACTGATCCTCGTAATTGCTGGCTCCGGGGTTTTCGCCTTTTACACCATCTTTTTCGGCGGGAGAGATGTAGCCGTTCCCGGCCTCACGGGTTCCCCCGTCGTCGATGCCGTCAGCTTGACGGAGAAGATGGGTTTGCTGGTCAGGATAGACAAGGTTGATTCCGTTCAGCCCGCCGGAGAGGTGGTTTCCCAGTGGCCTGAACCCGGCTCGAGGATCCATAAAGGCAAGATCGTGATCCTTAAAGTGAGCAAAGGGGGCGACCGGCAGCCTCTACCCGATGTGAGGGGAATGGAGTACGGTCAGGCCGTCACCAGGCTCCAGGAATCGGGATTCGACGTAGGTGACGTGGTCAAGGTCCACAGCGACAGCAGACCGGCGGGTGTTATCGTCGCGCAGAGCCCGGCGTCGCCGGTGATGGTACCGCCCGGCAGGAGGATCGACCTCCTGGTCAGCCTTGGCCCCCCCAGGACTGGGGGGAAGGTCGTCGTGCCTGATGTCCTCGAGAGGAGCGAGAAGATCGCCAGGCAGATCATCGTCCAGAGCGGGCTGAAAGTCGGGTCCGTCAAGTACGAGTACACCTACATGACGCCGGCGGGGATGGTCATGAATATGGATCCCAAGCCCGGAAAGACCCTTGCTCCCGACGGGGTGGTCAACCTTGTGGTGGCCACGGGAAAGAAGCCTGAGGAGCCTGCCCCGCAAGCTTCATCTCCTGCGGAAGAGGAGCGAGAGACGGTCACCTTCCCCACGGAGGTCGCTCCTGCCTCTCCACCGGTCCCAGGGCCGGCCGTGAGCCAGGAGAAGCCGACAGCTCCTCCAGCTCCGGCGCCTTCCCCGGGTGACAAGATCGCGAGGATCCGGTACCAGGTCCCACCCCTCGCCCGGTCCATGCCGGTGAGGATCGAGATCGTGGATGGGAACGGAACCAGGGTCCTTCTCGACCGGCAGGCCTCGGCAGGAGAGTATATATCCCTGGACGCCCCCTACGTAGGGCAATCGTCGGTGACCATTTACCTTGGGGGGGAATTCGTGTGGCAGGACCGCTATCAGTAAGGGGGAAGGAGAGGCCGATCATAGCCCCCTCTCTGCTCTCGGCGGACCCCCTGGACATTGGGGGTTCTGTTGACTCTCTTCGAGAAGGATTTGACTGGTTGCACCTCGACGTCATGGACGGGCATTTCGTCCCCAACCTATCCTACGGCCCGGCGTTGGTCGAGGCCTGCCGTAGGCGCTGGCCCGATACGGTTATCGATGTCCACCTCATGGTAGAAAAGCCCGGGTACTTTCTGGAGGCCTTCGCCAAGGCTGGGTCGACGGTCCTGACGGTCCATCAGGAAACGACCCCTCACCTTCATCGCGTGCTTCAGGAGATCAGGGACCTGGGTTGCTCTCCCGGTGTTACTTTGAATCCAGGGACCCCGGTTGAGACCCTGAGGGCTGTCCTGGGGCTCGTCGATCTTGTCCTGGTGATGTCGGTCAACCCTGGTTTTGGGGGGCAGGCCTTCATACCCGGGTCGCTGGAAAAGGCAAGGCTATTGTGTTGCTGGAGGGAAGCCCTCGGCTGCGATTACCTCGTTGAGATCGACGGGGGTATAGGGCCCGATAACGCGGCCCGGGTCGTCGCGGGGGGGTGCGATGTGCTCGTAGCTGGCAGTGCCATCTTCAACACTCCCGAGCCACATGAAGCCGTGAGGAAGATCAGGGCAAGGGCCCTGGAAGGAGTGCTCCGTGACTGAAGAAGAGACAAGGAACGCCGTACAGCTGGGTGAGGAAGCCGGCGGGCGCCGCCGGAAAAAGGGCCTGAAGCTTTCGGAAATATCCGAAAGGACAAAGATTCGCTTGCCCTTCCTGGAGGCCATTGAGGAAGGCTCTCTCCAGGAGCTGCCCCAGAGTATCTATGCCAGGGGATTCGTCAAAGCCTACCTTGAGGCGATCGACTCCCTGGACCTCTGGTCCGAGTACGAACAGGTTTTCCGATCCCTCCCGAAGAAGGAGGGTCTCACCGAGTCGCTGGTACAGTACATGCCGCCCCAAAAGGGTTTTCAGAAGGTTTCAAAAGCGTGGATGTTCCTTTTTCTCTTTTTGGCGATCGGCATCTCCCTTTACTTGATATGGCAGCAAAAGGACCTCATGAGCGTAAAGCCCCCCACTCTTCCTGCGGAAGAGGTCATCCCGGGCGACGTGGCGGTTTCGTCGGGTGAGGTCTTGCCCGATATTGCTACTGATATCGCCGTTGAAAACCACCCCGCGCCAGACGCCGGCGCTCTTCGGGAGGACACGCAGGAGCTGGGGCGGGAAGACACGTCCTGGCTCCCCGGGCACGAGAATGAAACACCGGCGGAGAAGCCCGCGACCGTTGGCATGCTGACGATCAGGGCCAAGGGGCCCTGCTGGATCGGGGTTAACCGAGGGGATGGGGGAAAGGTCCAGAAGACCCTTTACGCCGGTGATTCCTACGAGACCAGCATCGATTCCCGGACGACCATTAGGTTTGGGAGCGCCGGGGCGGTGTCGTTGACCTGGGGCGGTCGGGAAGTCGAACCCATCGGCAGGATGGGCGAGGTCGTCACGATCGAATTACTCCCCGACGGGTCCATGAAAAGGCTCTAACCCCACCGATGAAACTATTCCTTCTCAGCCTAGGCTGTTCAAAAAACCAGGTTGACAGCGAGGTTATTGCGGGGATCCTTGAAAGGGGAGGTCATCGGATGGTGTCCTCCACCGATGAAGCCGATGGGGCGATCGTGAATACCTGCGGCTTCATCGCCCCAGCGGTGGAGGAAAGCATCGATGCCATCCTGGACCTCGAGATCCTCCGTCGATCGGGGAAGCTGAAGTTTCTGGGGATCGTTGGGTGCCTCGTCAACAGGTACGAGAAGGATCTCAGGTCGGAAATCCCTTCGGCTGACCTTTTCGCAAGGGTGGGGGACCTCGAGACGATAGCTAAAGCGATGAACGGCGGGAGCCTGTGCCAGGACCGGGTTCTGCTCCCTGGCTCACCCGCCTGGACCAGGTACCTTAAGATCAGCGAGGGATGCGACAACCGTTGCAGTTACTGTACCATTCCGGGCATCAGGGGTCGCCTCGCCAGTGTCCCGCCGGAGGAAGTATACCGGGAGGCGGCAAGGCTGGTCTCGGAAGGTGCCAAGGAGATCTGCCTTGTTGCCCAGGACCTCTCAGCCTACGGGCGGGACCTGGGGGACAGGGTCGACCTCGGCGTACTTATCGACGGGTTCGAGGACCGATTCCGGGGGGAGGACCTATGGTTCAGGCTCCTTTACCTTCACCCGGGTAGAGTAGGCAGGGGTCTCATCGAAAGAGTGGCTTCGAGCGACCTTTTCCTGAATTATATGGACCTGCCCGTTCAACACGCCTCAAACCGGGTCCTGGAGGCCATGAACCGAGGGGGGAGCGAGGGTGACAGGGCCCTCGGGCTTTTTTCCTTCGCCCGTTCGCTGGACCCGCGGTTCGCCCTGAGGACCACCCTGATGGTGGGTTTCCCTGGTGAGACCGATGAAGACTTTGAAATACTACTGGAGTTCCTCCAGACGGCGCTCATTGACAGGGTCGGCGTCTTCCCCTTTTACCCGGAAGAAGGGACGCCGGCCGCGGAAATGGAAGGCCAGGTCGTTGAGGAAGTAAAGATGGAACGCATGGAACGGCTTTTCTCACTCCAGGAGAGGATTTCCTACGAGAGGCAGAGGACCTTCGAGGGCGAAGTTCTCAAGGTCCTGGTCGATGAATGCCATCCGGGGGAGGGGTACCTCGAGGGTCGTTCCTTCCGGGAAGCCCCGGAGGTCGACGGGGTGGTCGAGGCGAGCCTGAAGACGGCGGTCAGGCCCGGCGAGTTCGTGAAGGTCAAAGTCCTTGAAGCCCTGGAGCACGACCTGGTCGGGGAGGTTGTGGCACCGTGAGACAATGGCGCCTGGACGGACTGGTGAGCACGTGCCTTGGACTGGGGTTCCTCACCGGGATGCCTGGGACGGTGGCGTCCTTTGCCGCCGTGGCGGCGGCAATGCTCTTCCCCATCAACGCGGCTTTGATAATCCTGTTTTCAGTCCTTGGGGGGGTCTCATCCTGGGCCTACTCGAAGCGGATAGGCGTGAAGGACCCATCGGAAGTCGTGATCGACGAAGTAGTGGGGATGTGGGTATCCCTGTACGGGTTTGGTCCCCGGTTTTTCCTGCCAGCCCTGGGGCTTTTCAGGATCCTAGATATCATCAAACCCTTTCCGGTCAGGAACGTAGAAAAACTGCCCGCGGGATTCGGCATAATGGCCGATGACGTCCTTGCCGGCCTCATGGCCAACCTCATCCTCAGGGGGATATCATGGCTTTTCCTGGGCGGGGGTTTGCGGGTGCTGACCCGATCATGAAAGAAAAAAAAGAAAAGGCCAACCTCGTTGATGACCTTTCACGCAAGGTGCTCGCTGAAGCGAGAGCCGGCGGGTTGACCATCTCCTGCGCCGAATCATGCACCGGTGGTCTCCTGGCGGGGGCCATCACCGATATCGCAGGTTCCTCTGACGTCTTCGCTGGAGGGGTCATCAGCTATTCGAACCGTTCCAAGTCCATGGTCCTGAAGGTCCCGAAGGAGTTGATCCGAGAACACGGGGCCGTCAGCGAAGAGTGCGCCCTGGCGATGGCCCGCGGGGCTATGGATCTTTTCGAATCCGACGTCGCCTGTTCGGTTACGGGGATCGCGGGTCCGGGAGGGGCGACACCGGGGAAACCCGTCGGGCTGGTCTGGTTCGCCCTGGTTTCGCGCTCAGGTGGAAAGACCTTCGCTGAATTCTTCAAGGGAAACAGGAGAGCGATCCGTGAAATGGCCGTCGTCTTTGCTCTCACAGAAATGGTCGCGGCATTGAAGCGTGCGAGAGGTGTCGGTCATGCCGGGTGACCTTGTTAGGTGTTTCGTCTGCGTCCAACTAGGCGGTGCGGTCAAGGAAAAGCTGTCCAGGTGGGTTTCCCCCTTCAGGAAAATGATGCCGGAACTGCGGTGGGTCAAAGAAGATGCCTACCATATAACGCTCAAATTCTGCGGGGAGATACCTTATACTCTTCTTTACAAGCTTGAAAATGCCCTGGAACACGGCTTGTCGCTTAAAAAGACAAGGCCCTTCCCCCTGGAACTGGCAGGAGTCGGCGCCTTCCCCGGTTTTCGTCAACCCAGGGTCCTTTGGGCCGGGATCGGGGGCGAGGACTACCTGGTGCAGAGGTTGGCAGCCGTCGCCGAAAGGGCTGCCGTCGCCGCTGGTATCGAAAGAGAAAAGAGGCCCTTTCACCCTCATGTCACCTTGGCCAGGATACCCCCGGGAGCGGATCTTCCCGTGGGGGCCTTGAGAGAGATGAATAGCAGCAGCGAGTCCTGGGGTGAATGGACTGTGTCTTCCCTGACCCTGATGAGGAGCGATCTTTTGCCGGAAGGACCCAGGTACTCTCCCATTGCGGTTTTTGAATTCTCAAATGACCTGGAGGTGCAGTGACCATGGGGAAACGGAAGAGCTCCATGACCAGAGAAGACGTGCTTGATCAGGCATTGAGCGAAATACGGAGTAAATTCGGGGAAGGGGCGATCATGTGCCTGGGGGAAAGCTCCGGGGCACCTGCAGAAGTGATCTCCACGGGAGTGCTCCCCCTAGACATCGCCCTTGGCATAGGAGGATACCCCAGGGGAAGGATAGTGGAGATCTTCGGACCTGAAGGTGGAGGCAAAACGACACTGGCGCTTCATGCCCTCGCGGAGGCCCAGAAAGCTGGGGGTATAGCCGCTTTCATCGATGCTGAGCATGCCCTGGACCCCCGTTTGGCCTTTTCCCTCGGAGTCAGGATCGAGGATCTTTACGTGGCCCAGCCCGACAGCGGCGAGCAGGCCCTCTATATACTGGAAACCCTGGTCAGGAGCGGGGCCGTCGATGTGATCGTAGTCGATTCCGTCGCCGCCCTGACGCCCCAGGCAGAGATCGACGGCAAGATCGGCGACAGCCAGGTCGGCCTCCAGGCAAGGCTCATGTCCTACGCACTGAGGAGGCTCACTTCGGCCATCTCCAGGAGCAACTGCGTGGTCATATTCATCAACCAGCTCAGGGCCAAGATCTCCACCATGGGTTATGGTGGACCGCAGGAAACAACCACCGGCGGGCGGGCCCTAAAGTTCTACAGTTCCGTAAGGATCGAAGTCAAGAGGGGCAAGTCCATCTCCAGGGGCGATGAAAACCTGGGTCATGAACTCTGGATCAAGGTCGTCAAGAACAAGCAGGCCCCGCCCTTCAGGACCGCTCACGCTTCCTTGATCTATGGCAAGGGGATCCCCGCCGAGATATCGGTCCTGGACATGGCTCTCGATTACGATATTCTCAAGAGAAAAGGCTCCTGGATAGCCTACAAGGGGGAAAGCCTCGGCCAAGGCAAGGAGAGCGTGGGGAACTATCTCATGGAACACCAGGACCTGATGGAAGAGATCATAGCCGCTGTCAAGGCCAAGGCCACGGAGGGGATGGCTTTCCCCATCGCGGAAGAGGAGCCCGAGGAAACGGACCTGCTCGAAAAGGCCGAACTGGAAATAGAAGAGGGCGTCCTCAACCTCACCTTGGAAGAAGAAGAAAAGTAGCTCAACATCGGAAATTCAGCTAAATTACCACGTAACGGCCGAGTGTTATAACAGTAGGTTAATCATTGACAGTTTCTCCAGGCCATTGTACAATAACCCTTGCCCCTAAAAACGGGCAAGTTTCATGCACCTTGACAAGGGTATATAGGCAGGACAGGAAGCGTGCGGGATCTTGGTAGTATTTTTTTGAGAGTTTGATCCTGGCTCAGGACGAACGCTGGCGGCGTGCCTGACACATGCAAGTCGGACGGTTCTTGTACCTTCAAGCTTGCTTGTTGGTGCAAGGATAGTGGCGGACGGGTGAGTAACGCGTGAACATCTACCCATTGGAGGGGGACAACCCGTCGAAAGG
>MWDE01000018.1 GCA_002070395.1 Synergistetes bacterium ADurb.Bin155 | reverse complement strand
CGCCTGGTGGTCGACCTGAGGGTGGCGGGGGTATCTACCCTGGAGGAGGCCAATGCCTTCCTCGCTTCCTACAGGACCAGGCATAACGATCTCTTTGCCGTCCTGCCTAAGGATGAAGCGACGGCCTTCATGCCGGCGCCTTCAAAGGAGGACCTCGCCCTCATACTGTGCCGCAGGGTCTTCCGGAAGATGACCGGCGACTCCACGGTCTCGTGGAAGGGCCGGAAGTGGTCCGCCCTGGACTCCCAGGGCAGAAAGGTCCTATTCCGCAAAGGGGTTGAGGTGGAGGTCCTGGACCTCCTGGACAGGAGGACGGTTTTGCACCGCCAGGGGACCTTCTACGAAATGGTTAGGGTCGAGGAAGAGGAGACGAAGAAGACCCTGGCGAAAGAGAACACGACAGCATCATCCACGGAAGAAGGAATGAGAAAGCCCTGGACCCCCGGACCTGACCATCCATGGAAAAGGGAGTACGAAAAGAGGGTTAGCAGAAAGAGGATCCGTGAGCATTGTCTTGAGCAGATACCCTAGGGGGGATGACATTTTCCCTGTCCATTTTTGGTACCTAACCCATGACATTTTCCCTGTCCGTTGACAGCGGAGTGGTCCCGGTCACATTAAACCTCACCCTGTTGCCCAAGTCTTGACAGTCTGTTAAAATACGCCATCAGCGGACATCATATTCCCCCCGAAGGGAGGATCGACCCATGTCAGATGTTACAACGACAGACCACATCGACATGACCCGGGAGGGATACGAAAAACTGAAGGCAGAACTGGTCGAACTAAGAAGCGAGGGGCGCCAGGAGATAGCAAGGTTGCTGGAAGAAGCCCGCGGCTTCGGAGATCTCAATGAGAACGCAGAGTACCATTCCGCCAAGGAAGCCCAGGGCAAGCTGGAAACGAGGATACAGTGGCTGGAGTACCAGTTGGGCAAGGCAAGGATCCTGGAGCCCGAGGACATCGACCCCTCGAAGGCCGGCCTCGGGACGACGGTGACCCTCCTGGATCTCGACGGCGGCAAAAGCCTCAGCTATACCATCGTCGGCTCCGAGGAGTCGGACCCTGCCGCGAACAGGATATCCGCGAGCAGCCCCGTCGGGCAGGCCCTGATCGGCAAGACCGTCGGCGAGGAGCTCTCCGTCGAGGTCCCCAAGGGCACCAGGAAGTTCAGGATCACCGATATATCCATCCTACCGACGGGTTAAAGGACCGGTCCCAGCAGACCTCAACTCCATGGAGGACCGAACGATCCTCCGGGCGAGTTCATCGAAACCCCACCCCATGGCGGCTGCGGATCTCGGCACCAGGCTCGTGGCCGTCATCCCAGGAACTGTGTTGACCTCCAGGACATAGGGGTGACCCTCTCGGGTCAGCCTCATGTCCACCCTGCTGAAAACCCTGCAGCCCAAAGACCGGTGGGCCGCGACGGCGGCTCCCGCCACTCTCTCCCGTTCCACGGGCGCCAGGGGCGCAGGGCAGAGGTATTCCGTTTGTCCCGGGGTGTACTTGGCCTGGTAGTCATAAAAACCCTGTCGGGGCTCTATCTGGATCACGGGGAGCAGGGAGGTCTCCTCTCTCTCCTCCCACACGGTCACGGTGATCTCCCTCCCGGGGATGTATTCCTCCACGAGGACCGCACTGTCGAAGGAGAAGGCCAGCGAAAGGGCTTCCTCCACCTCGGCCTGTGAGGATACGATCGTCACCCCCACGGTGCTTCCGCACCCCGACGGCTTTATTACGATCCTGGCCCAACGCTTGAGGGCATCGGCCGCCTTCCCTTCGGCAGCGCCGGAAACCCTGTCGCCTGGAAAAAGGCAGAGCGCCCGCGGCGTCGGAACGCCGTCGGCGGTGAAAAGGGCCTTGCTGGCCCTCTTATCCATGGCCAGGGCGCAGGCCGTGGCACCCGAACCCGTATAGACCTTGCCCATCAGTTCCAGGGCGGCCTGGATCCTCCCGTCTTCCCCCCATGAACCGTGGAGGGCTATGAAGAAGACGTCGGCGTCGGAGCGCCCTGTCATTTCAAGCATGCGGCGGGGGGAGTCGGCCTCCAGGGGTTCTACGAGGAAGCCCGCGCCTTCGAGGGCGGAGCATAGCGCCCTGCCGCTGGAGAGGGAAACCTCCCTTTCGGGACTGTCGCCCCCGAAAAGGACAGCCACCCTGGTTGGGCCGGAGGGCATCACGGGGCGTACTCCCCGGCCTCGCGCGCGCCCAGGAAGAAGGGGTGACTTGGAAAGGCATTCAGGACGAATACCATCCCGGCCCAGTCGT
Organism: Synergistetes bacterium ADurb.Bin155; assembly: GCA_002070395.1. Classification (GTDB taxonomy): domain Bacteria; phylum Synergistota; class Synergistia; order Synergistales; family Thermovirgaceae; genus 58-81. Next base: position 36,610 of record MWDE01000018.1, on the reverse strand, counting down.
CCTCGCCGACCCGATCATCGCGGTAGACCAGTTCGACCCTGAAACAGCACTTGCTGTCGTAACTCAAGCGGTAGTACATTTCGTCGAGGCTGCTATCCCGGAGGTTGTAGCCTCCCCTGACGGCCAGGCTCCAGTGTTCCCCGAAGGGTATCTCCGCCTTCTGGTAGAAGACCTCGCTGTCGGAGAGGTCATCCCAGGCCATGGGCGAACCTCCTTCGACCCATCGTTTCCTCCAAAGGCTCGTCATGGTAACCGGACCCAGGGGCCAGGCAAGGCCCAGCCTAACGGTCATGACCTTCTGGCTGTCGGACGACCCGTAATCGTACCACCAATATTCGGCCCCCCAGAAAGGGGCGACGTTGCCGAACTTCGTTTCACCTTCGTAGGCAGCTCCAAGGCCGAGCCTCGATGAACTTGACTTCACCGTGCCGCCCTCGGAAGAGACCTCGTAATCGCCCCAGGTCCCCATCAAGCGCCATCGCCCCAGCACGCCCGGGAGGGTCCACCAGGGCGAAAACAGCGTGAACTCGGGGCTCCTGTCGATGAGGCCCTCAAAAGACTCGCCCAGGTCCTTTTCAACCTTCACGCTCTCCGAGAGGGACCACCACAGCCGCCCTGTCCACCCCTCGAACTCGTAGTCCACGCCCCAACTCGGGCGGAACCTTTTTTCCTCACGGTCGCCATCCCAGGTGTAGGAGGCGTCGGCGAAAAAAACGATCCCGTCGCTGAACCGGTGATCAACGGAGAGAACGGCCTCGAGCCCCACCCCGGACCAGAGGAAGGCCTTCCAGCGCGCGTTGACGTCGCCCATGGCCAGGGGGGCCCCGTAGGATACGCCCACACCCTTGTCGCCCTCGTACATCACCTGGGGGAGGAACTGGCTGCGGCTGCCGTTCGAAAGGTCGATTACATAGTCGAAGGGATAGGAAAGAAGGTACTTCCCTCCTATGTAGACGGCCGGTTTCGAGGCGACGAGCCGGAAACCGGGGATGACCACGAGCCGTTTCGAGACCAGTTGGTAGTGGGGATTTTCTGCGGGACAGGTGGTGAAACCGACGTTCCTCCACTGGTAGACCTGGTCCCCCGTTACGAGGCCCTTCTGGACCCTGCCGGGGATCGATCCGAAGCGCTGTCCCTCTTTGACACGGGTGGTGGTCACGTCGGAGCCCGATGCGTATACCTCACCTTTTTCAGCTGGAAAGCCGCCCGAAGCGTTCCGGAAGAGCCCCTCGCCGGAGACCATGTCGAGGGCCAGGTGCTCCCCTTCCAGCCTCTGGGAACCATGAAAGAGGACCACCTTCTTCCCGCCGGGTTCCGAGAAGGCCTCGATGGTGTTATCGACGGCCGAATACTCGATCCTGGGGGCGAAAACCCTCAGCAGGTCCCTGCTGATGCGAACCGCCCCCGTGGCGACGGCAAAACCCGAAGCCTGGTCGAACTCAACCCTGTCCGCCTCGAGCACGATCCGGCCGTCGCCAGCGGCCGCCGCGAGAGGGCCGAAGAGCAAAAATGAAAGCGCCAGGAGAAAAGCGCCCGCCCTCATCGGGTTGTCCCCTGCCATGTGACCACCGCTCCTTCCTCCACGGCGACGGAGCCGGACATGGTTATCCGGCCCCGGCTCCCCACAAGGACGAGGCGGTCGTCCGAGGCTTCGAGACCCTCGGGGAGCCTCCAGACCGAACCTCCTTCGTCCCAGTCGGCGACGGGCGCGTTCCAGTCCAGTTCCCCCGAGGGGTGGGTGATATGCCCCGTGACCTGGAAAAGCCTGACCCCGCCGGAATCTTCAAAAATGGTCCCCCTCGGGGCGGTCATATCCCACAGGACCCCCGTCTTGGACCGGATGAACAGGTCTATATCCTCCGCCTCGCTGAGGTCATCGCTCTTTTGCGCCCTTTCGGCCCTCAGGTGCCAGTCATCCCCCTTTTCCTGCCTGATGACGTCAAGGCCCTCCACTATAACGGCGGGCGTCTCCCGGGTCACGGCGACATCTTCCCGGCCCAGGAGAAGGTCCCTCACCAGTCCGACGGCGAAAAGCAACACCAGCACGACCGCGGCGATCAGGAAGAAGCGCCGCTTGCTTTCAGGAACCACCGCACTCCCCCCGTTCGAGCCAAAGCAATGAGATAAAGGGCGCCAACTAAAGCTTGTAATCGATGACAGCCGAGACCCCGACCTTCTGGACCCTGCGGAATCTCTCCAGCGGGTTGGTGGAGTCGATGGGCACAAGCACTCTGACCCCTATCCTGCCCATGAAGCTTACCGAAAGTTCCGCCACGGCCTTGACCTTGTCCACTTCCGCCTTGGGTCCCGCCACCTGGGCCGCCCCTATGGACGTACCGCTCCCGACGGACACGATGGGGATGACCTTGGTCTCTTCATCGGTTCCCACGCCGCGGTTGAAGGTGACGGTGTTGATGAAGTCGTTTATCTGGTTCCCCAAGGCGCCTACGATGAGCCCTCCCCCTATCACACCGATGAGGTCCCCCAGGTCAACGGCCGAGGCCGCTCCGGCGAAGAGCAGCACCCCCGCGGCTATTGACGCGATGACCCTTTTGCCCCTACTCAAGCAGGTCACCACCCTCCATTGGTTGTTCGAACTCCTCATGGGCGGTGCCTTCCTGCGGGGCAGGCGGCTTGACACCTCCCGGGAGCCCCTGGAGCGACGGCGGAATGGCGTAACCTTTCACGGGCGTGGCCGAAGCTGTTTCCAGGTAGATCGGCGTTCCGGGAGCCACGTCGGGGGCATCCCCCTTCACGAGCAACCCACCAACGAGGCCCACTGGCCCGAGGAGGATCGCTCCTATGGCGCTCGTCCCTATGGCGGTGGCCACGGTAGTGTCGGATTTGGCGGCCAGGGCGGAAGCGTCGCCGACGAAGACGGGTATCGCCTCGGGGCCGAGGGGTTCCAGCCTTTCGAAGGCGAACTTTATCTCCGATGGCCTGCCGAAACTCCGGGGAGGTTTAACGACGTCCACCCTGGCAATGACCCTCGAACCCTTCGGCGCCACCAGGAAGCCTTCCACGGCGAGGTTATCTTCGAGCTTCAGGCGGACCACGTCCCCGGCGGCGGCGTTCCTGGGAGATACCCGGTCGATGAAGGTGGCCTTGAAAACCAGGTTGGCGGGGACGTTGACGTCCTGCCAAAGGACCTGGCCCGGGAAGAGCAGGGTGAGCACCCGCTCAAGCCTCATCGCCAGGGGGCGCCCCTCGGCCGCCTCACCCTCGAGTTGCCGCTCTATCTCGGTCACCCTGCTGGCGAGGGGGAGGTCAGGCCTGACTTCGTGGGCGATAGCCCACTCGGCAAGCCCCGCCTTGAATATCAGCGAGGGCTGACCCAGCGTCCCGTTACTTATGAAGTTCAGCAGCCCCGACTGCCGTTCGGCGATGCTGCCCGGCAGTTCCCTTCCGAAAAGATCCGTCTCGATCTTTTCGAGCCTCCGGATGATCCCCCCGGCGCCCTTTTCGGCGTAGATGAGGAGGTCGATCCGGTCCTGGACCTGCTCCGGCGTGTCAACTTCCTGCCCATGGGAAACACCCGCAAAAGCCATGACCAGGAACAGGAGCGCGAGGAGAAACGTAAAACGGATCCTTGGTTTCATTTTCCGGCCTCCTTTTCATTTTCTTCCGCCCTTTCCTGGGCAGCCTCTATAAAGCCTACGAAAAGCGGATGGGGACGCACCGGCCTGGATTTGAGCTCCGGGTGGAACTGAACGCCCACGAACCAGGGGTGGTCCTCCAGCTCGATGATCTCGACCAGGTCCCGCCCCGGGCACACGCCTGCTATCCGCATCCCCCTGGAAGACAAGAGCTCCCTGTAGTCGTTGTTGAATTCGTAGCGGTGTCTGTGTCTTTCCTCGACGACCTTCTTCCCGCCATAAGCATCGAAGGAAAGAGAGGATGGGTCCAGTTCACAGGGATAAAGGCCCAGCCGCATGGCACCAGGCAGGTCTTCAGATCCCGGTTCCCTGGGTCCCGAGGCTATGACCGGGTCCAGCGTGTTCGAGTCCATCTCGGCGCTATGGGCCGAGGGGATGCCGCAGACATTCCGGGCGAACTCCACTACGGCGATCTGCATCCCAAGGCAGATGCCCAGGTAGGGGATCCTCATCTCCCGGGCGTAGGCGGCCGCCCGGATCTTCCCCCAGACACCCCTGGAACCGAATCCCCCTGGAACCAGGATACCGTGGACACCCTCCAGGAGACCGACGCCTTCCTTCTCGACGTCCTCAGCCTCCACCTGGCGGATCCTTACCCTCACCCTGTTGGCCGTACCGGCGTGGGAGAGGGCTTCGACAACGCTCAGGTACGCGTCCTTGTGGCTCACGTACTTACCCACCATGGCCACCTCGACGACCCGTTCCGGGTTTTCGGTGGCCTTCACGAAGGCCCTCCAGTCCTCCAGGTCGGGCTCCTGCTTCGGCTCCAGGCCCAGCTTTCCCATCACGAGGCTGTCGAAGCGCTGTTCGTAAAGCTGGAGGGGTATCTTGTAGATCGACGGGACGTCGATCGCCTCCACGACGGCCTCTTTGGGGACGCTGCCGAAAAGGGCGATCTTCTCCCTGATGTCGGCTCCCAGGTGGCTGACGGAACGGCAGACGATGACATCGGGTTGTATCCCGAGGCGCCGCAGTTCGTTGACGCTGTGTTGGGTCGGCTTGGTCTTCAGTTCACCGGCGGCGGCGATGTAGGGAACGAGGGTGACATGGCAATAGAGAACGTTCTCGCGGCCCACGCGGGTCGCCATCTGGCGGATAGCCTCCAGGAAGGGCTGGCCCTCGATGTCCCCGACGGTCCCGCCGATCTCCGATATCACGACGTCGACGCCGTTGTTAACTTTGAGGATCCTCTCCTGTATCTCGTTGGTGATATGGGGGATCACCTGGACCGTAGCGCCGCGGTACTGTCCCGCCCGCTCCCTGGAGATGACCGCGGAGTAGACCTTCCCGGTGGTCACCGTGTTGTCCCTCGAGAGGGACTCATCGATAAAACGCTCGTAGTGGCCGAGGTCCAGGTCCGTCTCGGCACCGTCGTCGGTGACGAAGACTTCGCCGTGCTGGAAGGGGTTCATCGTCCCCGCGTCCACGTTGATGTAGGGATCCATTTTGATTATGGATACCCTGAACCCTCTTCGCTTGAGAAGGACCCCCAGCGAGGCGGCGGTGATGCCTTTCCCCAGCGATGAAACGACACCGCCTGTGACGAAGACATACTTGGGCATACAGTTCCCTCCGGAAGAAAGATGGAATAAAAACCGTGAATCGTGAATCGTAAATCGTGAATCGTAAACCGTGAATCGTGAATCGTGAATCGGAAAACCGAAATCGGAAAACGAGGATCAAAAGCGTGGATCGTGAATGAAAACCGTAAATCGTGAATCGTTAACCGCAAAACCAAGGCAAAGGCAAAAGGCATAAAACGGAAACCAAAATCCGGGAATCGGGAATCGAAGATCAAAAAACTTATAAACAAAGGGGCTTTTCCGGTCCATGGTCTCCGGTGACTTCACAACCTACAAAGTGGACCAGGACACCATGGTCCTGGTCCAGTTTATTGCATGAGAGAAGTTTTGTCATACGCAAAATGACACAAGGGCGGGAGGTCGGGTCAGCTCCTATTTCAGCACCTGGAGCGGGTTTATGGGCTTGTTGTTGAGACGGACCTCGAAGTGCAGGTGGGAACCGGTGGCGCGCCCGCTCGACCCCACCTTGCCGATGGGCTGGCCGGTGGTCACCCTCTGCCCCTTGCTGACATCCAGGCTCCTGCAGTGACCGTACACGGTGGTATACCCACGTCCGTGGTCGATAACGATGACCCTGCCGTAACCCCCCATCCAGCCGGCGTAGGCCACCTTGCCGGATTTGGCCGCCCGGATGACCCTTCCGGTGGGTCCCTTGATGTCGATGCCCGTGTGGAAGTCCCGGCGTTTGTTGAAGGGGTCGCGCCTCCAGCCGTAACCGCTGGTGATCCCGCCCCTGAGGGGCCATTCGAACAGTTTTGAGAATTTCTGGGTCGTCTTGTTGGAGAGATCCCCCAGCGCGGCGTAAACCGACGTCGCCGGTTTGGCGCCCGGCAGGAACAGTTCGCAACCGGCTTCGAGGGCCGCCCCGTCCAGCCCGTTTATCCTGGCGACTAGTTCTGGCTGGGTCCCGTATTTCTTGGCGATCGCATCCAGCGTTTCATTCTTGCCGACCTTGTGGAAAACACCGTCCTGGTTGGGGATCCTGAGGACGGTTCCGACCCTGAGGTAGTTGGGGTCCTTCATACTGTTGCACCCAAAGAGTGTGTTGATGTCGAGGTTGAAGGAGTGAGCTATGGACCAGAGACTGTCGCCTTCCTTCACGGTGTACTCCTTCACTTCCAGGTTCCTATCGACGGCCTTCGAGGCCGCGTCGATGGCGCTGCGCTTTTCGATCTCCTCTCTCACTGCCGCGACTGCGTTTTCGTCGACCGGGATCAGCAGCTCCTGCCCTTCAGAAAGCTTGTGGGGGTTTTCTATCCCGTTGGCCTCCTGGATAAGCCGCAGGGGCAACCCGAAAGATGTCGCTATATCCGAAAGGGTCTCACCGGGCTTGACGTAATAGTCGCTCCAGAGCTTCGGCTCTTCGGCAGCCTCCACCCCCGGCGCAATCTCCTCTTCCGGGGCGGTCTCTTCAGTTGGGACGGACTCCTCCAACACCAGATCCTTTTCAAAAAGGGATGGGCCTTCCGGGATGGGGCCCACCCCCAGGGCGACCAGTCCCTCCTCGGGCGGCTCCTGGGCTATGGAGTGGGAAACATCCACCACGATGAAACCCGAGGGGATGTCCATGGTGGTTGATGCCTTCCCCGCGCTTCCCATAAGGGACGGAGCCGACACCCCCGACGTGGAAAAAGCGCAGGCCATCAGGAACAGCGCCGCGCTCAACATCGTGCCAATAAGGGCCCAGAACCCCACTTTTCCGGATAGTCTCCCGTTACCTCCCTGTCCCCAACCATTCATCGACTCCGTGCCCCCCTCACTCTTTGCCCTGCGACAGTTTGATCGTCGCCAGGAATTCGCTGTTGGTGGCCGTGCTCCTCAGTTTTCCGAGGATGAGGTTGAGCACCTCGGCCTCGTCGACGTTCGTGATCCTTCTCCTTAGCGTCCAGACCCTCTGCAGTTCGTCGGGGTCCATGAGCATCTCCTCGCGCCTCGTGCCGGAACGGGTTATGTCGATGGCGGGGAAGATGCGCTGTTCCGAAAGTTTCCTCGAAAGGTGGACCTCCATGTTCCCGGTCCCCTTGAACTCCTCGTAGATGACCTCGTCCATCCTGCTGCCGGTATCGATCAAGGCGGTGCCTATTATAGTGAGGCTCCCCCCCTCCTCGATGTTTCGGGCCGCACCGAAGAACCTCTTTGGGAAGTAGAGAGCGGCGGGATCCATCCCGCCCGAGAGGGTCTTCCCCGAGGGGGGCACGACCAGGTTCGAGGCCCGGGCGAGGCGGGTGATGGAATCCAGCAGGAGCACCACGTCCCTTCCCACCTCGACAAGGCGCTTGGCCTTTTCCAGCGCCAGGTGGGCGACCCTCATGTGCTCCTCGGCGGGCCTGTCGAAGGTGGAGGCTATGACCTCGCCGTCGACAGACCGTGCCATGTCGGTGACCTCCTCAGGGCGTTCGTCCACGAGAAGGACCATGAGTATCACGTCGCTCTGGTTCGTCGTCACGGCGTTGGCGATATTCTTGAGGACCGTGGTCTTACCGGCCTTGGGGGGCGAGACGATGAGGGCCCTCTGCCCCTTGCCTATGGGGGAGAAAAGGTCAATGACCCTCGTGGTCAGTTCCGTTCGCCTGGTCTCAAGTACCAGTCTTTCATCGGGGAAAATGGGGGTGAGTTTCTCGAAGTGGGGCCTTCTCCTGGCCTCTTCCGGGTCGGAGTAGTTCACGACCTCGACCCTGAGCAGGGCTTCGTAGTGCTCCTGTTCCTTGGGCGGCCTGATGAGACCCCACACGAGGTCGCCGTTCCTGAGCCCGAAGCGCCTTATCTGCGAGGCCGAGACATATATATCATGGTCGCTCGGCAGGAGCCCCCTGGGGCGCAGGAAACCATAACCCTCGGCCAGCACCTCGAGGGTGCCGCCCCCGAAGCGGAAACCCATCTGCTCGGACTGCTCCTTGAGTACGGCGATGACGAGGTCGTCCTTCCGAAGGGTGGTGATGCCCGTCACCCCGAGCTCCTTGGCGTGCTTTCTCAGTTCGGTCAACGTCCTGCCGGAGAGGTTGGCGAAATTGTGCCTCGGCCGGGGGATCTTCCGGGTCTCGGTCTCCCCCTCTTCGGCGTTGGCCGCGTTGTCGGCCGCGGGAAGGGATTCTGTCGTGGGCTGGGTCTCTGTCATGCCGTCAGCGTCCATTTTCTTTTCCATACTCCTCCCAATCGGCGAGGAACCGTTTTATCCCGCTCGCGGTGAGCGGGTGGTCGAAGCACTTTTCAAGCACGGCCAGGGGCACCGTCGCTATGTCCGCGCCAGCCATTGCCGCTTCTATGACGTGTCTTGGGTGCCTGATACTCGCGGCGATGATCCTGGTGGTGATATCGCCCATGGCAAAGGCATCGGCGATATCTCCGACGAGGCCGATGCCGTCCTCGCCGATATCATCCAGCCGCCCGACGAAGGGGCTGACAAAGGAAGCTCCGGCCGCCGCCGCGAGCAGCGCCTGCTGGGGGGTGAAAACAAGAGTGACGTTCACCTTTACGCCCTCACGGGCAAGCCGTGAGCAGGCCGTCATCCCGTCCCTCCCCATGGGAACCTTCACGGCCACGTTGGGCGCGATGGCCGATAGTTCCCGGCCCTGGGCGACCATGCCCTCCGGGTCGAGGGATGTCACTTCAGCACTCACGGGGCCATTCACCAGGGCGGCGATCTCGCGGACCAGGCCGTGGAAATCGCGGCCGCCGCTTTTCGCCACGAGGGAGGGGTTGGTGGTCACGCCATCGATGACCCCCCACCGCACAGCTTTCCGGATCTCTTCGATGTCGGCACTGTCAAGGAAAAAATGCATAAAACGAGGGCTCCTTTCAAGGAAAAAGGAACTCCGCCCCATCAGCGGGTGACGGAAAAGGGGATGCGGCGACGCTCCTTGCCGTCGCTCTCGATGGCGACGACGTATTCGCCTGCCGGGAGTGGGCTCCCATCCTCGCGGAGAAGGAAGAACGCCTTCGTTCCGCTGGTATCGCCGATCCTCATCGACTCACGGAATATTACCCGGCCCTGAAAACGCCAGACGATATCCATGACACTACCGGGCCTGGGCGCTTCGTAATGGAACCTTAGACACACCTGGCGGCCGCCCCACTGGAAAACGGAGGCCTCGCCGACAGGGCAACTGGAGCCGTCGAGTTCGCTGCACACGACGGCGCTGTCAATGCACACGGGCCCCGCGAGGGACCGGTGACCCTGCCACCATGACAGCAGGAAAGCGGCAGGAACGGATAGAACCAGGATCGTGACGAACAGGGATCTTCCGATCTTCTGCATTATAATCCATGAACCCCGCTAAAAGGCAATACCCGTTTTGAAACCGGTCCATGGAGGACCTGTTTCCACTCCGTACTGGCTCTATGAATGATACTTTACCATGTCTAGACTGTGTGTACAAACAAGAACGGGAGGAGAAAAGCGAGATGGACAAGAATATGGCTAAAAAGGTCGCTCTCGGCGCCGTTCTCGCCGCCATGGTGACGGTCGCCACAATGCTCCACATTCCCATGCCGGGCATGAGGATATATTTCAACCTGGGCGAGGGTGTGCTGTACGTGGTCGCCCTCCTCCTGGGTTCACACTTCGGCGGCCTCTGCGGCGGCCTCGGGGCGGCCCTGGCGGACGTCTTGCTGGGCTACCCCCTCTGGGCCCCGCTCACCTTGGTGATAAAAGGTGTCGAAGGTTTTGTCGTGGGAAAACTGGCGCCCCGGGGGAGAACGATAGCCCTGGCCGCCGGCGCGGTAGTCATGATCGCCGGTTACACCACCAGCGCCGGGATCCTCTACGGGTGGAAAGTAGCCCCTGTGGAGTTCATCACCGACATAGCCCAGACGGGCGTCGGCGCCGTCTTCGCGCTGGTGTTTGTCCCCGTCCTGGAAAAAAGGCTGACCTTGAAGAGAGAAACGAATTAACCAAAACCCTTTCACCACATAGATACAGTGTTGCTAGCTTTGGACCTTGGTCCTGGTTTTGGTTCTCAAAAAAGGCTTTTCTCTGTGCTCCCTGTGTCCTAATCTACGCTGGCGGTACGCCAGCTAGGTCAGAGCGAAGCCTACCGAGGCGATTCAACGAAGTGTCTTGTCTGCGGTGGAAAGGGTTTGCCTTGGCCTTGGGTTTTGTTCCTGTCCTTCACAACAATTCGTTTTTCCCTGTGTCTCAATCTCCGCCTTTTCCCATTGAAAATTCTTCGTATATTTCTTTAAGCCTCCCCACTACCTTCATGTGTTCGGCGATTCTTAATCCATCCACCGAGAGTTCACGGCGGCCCGTCACCCCGTCGACGGCCCCCGCCGACACCATGGCCTCGATCATCCTTCGCTCCTCTTGCGGGCTGTGGCCAAGCCACCTTCCCTCTCGGCAAGACAACAGGCAGGCCAAGGCGTAGGCGCCCCAGTTCGAGACATCCACCGGAAGGGCCACCGTCGAGGGAACCGTGGAAAGACGGTTATTGAACCCGGTAAGGATTTCGCCCATCACGGGCATCAGGCGGGCCATGCCGGCCTCGTTGCCACCGTCCCCTATGGCCAGGACGGGAATGCCCTTTTCCATCGCGGGGCCGGCGATGTCGTCAAGCGGATCCGTGCAGCGGCTGATATCTTCGCCCCTCATGTTGTAGTACCGGCCGTCGCCGGTCTTCCCCAGCCTTTCGATGAAAATCACCCGGTCGGGATCCAGGTCAAGGATCCTGACCGGGTCCCGCACGACGGCGGGAAGCGGCAGGTCCATCACTCTGCAGCAAGCCTGCACCGCTCTTTCGTTCCAATGGTCGGTGACGACGGCGGGCTTTCGCCCTATCTCCCGGAGGGCCCTTGCCAGGACGGCCGCCCCCGGGGGGCCGTCGGTCTCGGGCGCCCCCGAAGAGGGAACGAAAAACCCGGTCACGATGACCGGGCGGGATGATGTCTCAAGGAGAACCAGGGCCTCTTCAAAAATTCGGGGTGAACAAAGCGTCGAAAGACTACGTCCGCAGCGGTCGGAGGCCACCAGGTGGAGGAGGTGTTCGGGCAATCGCGAAAGGGACTTCATACGCCGAGGACCCCCACCAGGCGCATCATCTCCGGGTCGAGGTATTTTTTCGTCTCCCAGGAGACGGAAAGATTGCGAAGTTCTATCGTGCTGTCCGCCAGGGATGTCATGAAGCCGCCCCTTCCCGAAATCAAACCTTCCACGGCCGCGGAACCCATCCTGGAGGCCAGGATGATGTCCACGGCGCAGGGGCTGCCGCCCCGTTGGATATGCCCCAGGACGGTCACCCTGGCGTCGTAGCCGGCGGTGTCCTGGATCCGGTCGCGTAGCTCCTGGGCGGGCATGACACCCTCCGCCAGGATTATCAACGAATGGGTTTTGCCCTTTTTACGGGCCTCGTGGAGGCGGTCAATGAGCCTTCCCAGGCTGAACTGGACCTCGGGCACGATCACGGCCTCGGCCCCCCCGGCCACGGCCACGTCGAGGGCCAGGAAGCCCGAGCGCCCCCCCATGACCTCGACGATGAAGAGCCGGTCGTGGCTCGAAGCCGTGTCGCGCAGGCGCATGACGGCGTCGAGGGCGGTCTCCACGGCGGTGCGAAAGCCTATGGCGAGTTCCGTCCCGGCGATGTCGTTGTCGATCGTCCCGGGGATGCCGGCCACGGCGACGCCCCTCTTCTGCAGTTCCCGGGCCCCCTGGAAGGACCCGCCGCCTCCTATGACCGCCAGGCCCTGTATTCCGGCATCGAGCAAGTTGCCGGCGGCCTTCTCCTGCCACTGGTGCTCCATGAATCGGGTTGACCGGGCCGTCTGCAGGATCGTCCCGCCCCGGTGAATGATGCCGCCCACGTCCCTCGCCCCCAGGGGGCGGAAGTCGCCGTCCAGGAGTCCTTCGAAGCCGCGCATGACGCCCACGACCTCCATGTCCTTGGCGATGGCGCTCCTGGCCACGGCCCTTATGGCGGCATTCATGCCGGGGGAGTCCCCACCGCTGGTGAGAATGGCTATTTTTTTCATGACAGCCATGACAAGACCTCCTTTTTCCCCAAACCGAACATACAATAAACTCAAAACACGCCAAAAGCCAACGCCGGGCAATAAAAAAGGCGGGAAGCGAAGAGCCGCTTCCCGCCTTTTGCTTTCCCTGTCATTCGGAGGTCCTATTGCTGCTGGAGTTCCTTCATCCTGATCTCGATGGCCGCTATCTCCGAGTCCAGTTCACCCAGCCTCTTTTCGCACTCCTGCTTTTCCTTGTTCAGGTTGGCCAGTCGCTTTATGAGGCGGTCCATCTCGAGCCTGCCGCCCGCCTGGCCCGTGTATATCCTCGAAGGGTCATCGTTGGCGACATCCCAGATGAAGTCGACCTTGGTGGGTTTTATCGTCAAGCTGATGGAACCACTCAATTCGAGCTTGATGGTTCCTACACCGGCAAGGAGGTCCTTGCCGGTTTTCTCGTCGAAGCGGGGGAAGTAAACCATGCCCTCGACACTCTCCGTCACTCGGAAGTTGAAGATGGGGTCATAATCTACAGGGTTGTAAGTCTTGCTCCCTATTCGGAGCTTCAATTGCTCACCAAAGGGCGCCATGTGCACGGCGGAACCCATGACCTCGAAGTGGAACCTCACCGGTATGGTGTCGTCCAGCCTCAATGTCTTAAGAAGTTGGTACTTGTGAAGGTCCATCTCGTCGGCGGTCCAAAGGTTTTTGTCGGCCTCGCTCTGAATAAGCGCCTCAATATATTCCGAGGAGAAATAAGTGACCGTGATCGAAAGGGCATCTCCCCTATCAGTAAATTTCTGGGTCTTCTGCCACCGGTGCAAGACCTCGTCGTAGGGAGCCGCCCCTACAGGCACTGCAAGAGACAGGAAAACCGCCACCACGACGATAGAAAACAATATCCTGCGCATACCCCGATCACTCCTGTCAGAAATAAAAAATGGGGCGGAAGCATTCGCTCCCGCCCCGAGTATAACACAGGCGCAACCTAGAAGAACACGGTGGTGCGGAGCCAGATGAAATCGTCGTCGAGGTCGCCGCCAAGTTTGTCGTAGCCAAGCTCGAAAGCAAGGCTCGGTGTGTACCAGTGGGTAACTGCGACGGTCCAGTTGTTGTAGTCCTGGGAACCGTCAACATCAAGGTAGCGGACATAAGTTCCCCACTTCTCGCTCCACCTCTGCATCGCAAGGACCATCCAGAGAGTGGTGTCAGCCTCGACCTGGCCATAATCGTTGCAGAAGTAATCGCCGGCCATCCAGCCGTAAGGGCTTGCACCGTTGGGGAAGACGAAGCCCGCGTCAAGCTGGGCGTATTCGAGCCAGAGGCTGGTGAAGCCGAGCACATCCTGGTCGATCTCGAGAACGGCCTTCCATGCACTCGGGCTGTCATCGTATGCGACTCCTCCACCGAGTAGCCCGGTGGCCTGCCATGCGGGGTCGTTGTCCTGCATGAAGTACTGGCCCTTCAGGGTGATGCCGGGCTTGAAGTTGATCACCAGGTCGCCCCAAATGGTCTCTACATCGGCGGCAAGAGTTGCAAATTGAAAATAATTTTTAGGACCATAGGCAACAACATTGGGGAGCCAACCGTTCTGCTTGTTCCAGAAGGTGTAGTAAACACCCACTCCGGCATTATCCTCGTAATCATACTTCATGTAGTTGAGGGCCAAGCTGAACATCTCGTTGAAGTTGAAGTTGAGTCTCGCGCCGTAGATGTAGCGGTCGCTTGTAAGATTACTGGCAAGGGCCCAGTCTACACCCACTGCCGGGCCGAAACCTTCGGGATCGGTCCCGAAGAAAGGAAAACGGCCCTTCGCAAGAATATCCTCACCGGGGCCCGCATTGTCGTCATGAGCCACGTAGAGGCTGAAATCACCCATGCCGAAGGACTTGTTGAAACTCACGGCCATGGTGGGCCTGATGTCGGTGATGTAGGCGTCGTCCATGGCGAAGCCCCACCAGTCGGTGGCGTAGAAGTCGCCTTCCCAGTCAAGCCAGAAGCGTCCGATGTTTGCTGTGATGTCCCAGGGGAACTTCACGGTGAGATAGGCCAGCTCTACTCCCAGGTCTTCGCCACCACCGCCCTGGAGACGGATGTTCATCGTGACCTTGTCGTCGATGACTTTCTTGATGTTCCAGCGGAAACGGTTTACATTCCAGCTGTCGTCATCTTCCTTTAGGACACCACCCTGCATTATGTCACGCCCGAAAGTCTGCTGCATGCGCAGATAGCCGCTGAAGTACCACTTGCCGACGCCCTTCTCCAGGTCGGCTACCCTGGCGTCGAGCTCATCGACCTTCACTCCGAGGGCATCCAGCTCGTCCTTGAACTCCACGACGAGTTTCTTCAGGAGTTCCAGGTCCTGCTTGGAGGCCTTGTTCATGTCGACGTAGGCAAGGGCTCTGGCCACGACGGAGGCCATCTCGTAACGGGTGGCCTTCCACTCGCCCTTGAAGGCGCCATCGGGATAACCCGACACCACGCCCCTGGAGGCAAGCTGGGACACCGCGTCGTAGGCCCAGTGGTTCATGGGAACATCCATGAACGGGTTGGCCGCGAATGCCGGAGCGGCAAACGCGACGAGCGCGAGTACTGCTACTAGTGCCGCAAATCTTTTCATTAATCTTTAACCCCCTTGGGTTATGTATTCCGGCCCTCCGGGGTGCGCGCACGGGTCGAGGGGAAGTATCCAAGTTTCCTTCCGCCCTTCGTGCGGACCTTCTTCCGAAAGGGTCCGGCTTCTACTATCCGCTCTCCCATTTTGGCTCGGGGGTTGCACCTCCTTTCCTGCCATCCGGGGTCACCGCGGAATTTGAAGCGTGGCCAAGGTTCCGTTTTCAAGGTGCTCTCGGTATACTCGGCGAAATCTTACCTGTAAAACTACCTATAGGGAATAGGACCTTAGACCCATTTAAAACATTCTGGCGCGGCTGAAGCCTGCTCTTTCCGACCTGGAGAATGCTTCACATAGATAAACTATCACCCTTTTTTTGAAGTGTCAAGGATGAAAGCATTTCCTTGCAGGCACGGAAAACTCCCTCAACCCCGATCGTTCTCATCGGCTCAACTCCATCATTTATCTCGGCAACGAGGCATTTATGCCTGTTCCCCCAGGGTCCGAAACGGGCAAGGTTCCGGGGAAGGTAAAGGCCTACAACAGGCGTTCCAACGGCACTGGCTACATGAAGGGGGCCGGTATCACTGGAGACGAAAAGAAGGGATCTCTCCACAAGCGCCCCTAGCCTGGTAATATGATGTGCGCCCGAAAGATCAACACACCGCTTTGATCCTAACGCACCGCATATCCCGGCGGCCGTTTCCCGTTCAACAGGGGAATAGCCGGTAATACCAACGTTGACATCAAGGGTTCCAAGCAGCCTTCGGCCCAGTTCGGCAAAATTATCCGAAGGCCAGACCTTATCCCTTCCTCCCGCGCCTGGGTTGAGCAGAACCCACGGCAGGTCATTCTCTATGGCGCCCAAGACCCTGCAGGCTTCTTCCCTTGCTCCCTGCGGAAGGAAGAAGCGGAGCCTTCGCGAAAAGACCGGCACCCCCAGGGTCGTCATGCACCAGATGTTCCTCTCCGCTTCATGCATCTTTTTTGGAAGCAACAGTTCCCTCAATCCCCAAAAGGGGCGGTAGCGAGCGCCGGAAAAAAGCGGCATCGCGGAAGAGCGCAAGTCGATCAAAAGGTCATGAGGGTAAGACCTCACCATTTTGACCGATGCCAGGCGTCCCCTTGGGCCTTTTTTACGCCGGTATTCCTCGACCCTGTCCCAAAGGGGGTCGTGTTCCAATGCCTGCACTGCCCGGGCATCGGCAAGGATCGTAAAATGCGCCCGGGGAAGGTAGCGCCTTAGGTTCCAGAGCGCGGCGGTGGAAAGTACTGTGTCACCAACGCATGAAAGACCTATTACAAGAACGCGTTCAATCTTTTCCGGGTCTATCCTCAGTCCAGTTCCCTCCCTTTCTTCCCGGTTCTCCGAAATGATTCCGGTCCAATGCAGAGATGATCCCTGAAGTCGAAAATCCTTCCAGGAGCAATACGATGACCATCAGGCAGGTAGCCTCTTCCCTTGGCAATTGAGTCCAGACTGACAAGCCTGAATATCTCCCTCGGAGTTTCTTCCTCGAAAACACAAACCGCGTGCACAGACGAAAGTTCTGCCAGTATTGCTGCCCGGGCCTGCTGGTCGCCGACCGCTCCTCTGGGCGCTTCAGAGATCTTGCGACGTCATCGGGACCAATAGCCGCAATAAGCCGGTCACCCAGTTACCGGCGCCGATGGGGCAGAAAAGGACGGGCTTCTCTTCTTTTTATTCAGGCACATACAGGAACCCTTCTCCATCGGGAACCAACGCTATGCCCCATCTGCTTTTCACATCATCCAGGGGGAAATCATAAAGGAACTGAAGGTTCTTGTGCCCTCCGAACCGGAAGGGAACGCCGGAAAGGGTCGAGACAAGGACAGGCCTGTCGTTCCTATGAACGCTGTAGAGCCATTGAACACTGACCTCCCTAGGGCAGCAATCGTGGAGAGGATAGTCACTTTCCCAATGTCAATATCCCAAGTCAGGACGTCATCAACATAGGGCTGCATCCTGCAGCATCTGTTCATAACTGGAGGTGGCCCAACCATGTAATAGCAAGAAAAGGAAATGGATTTATCAGAACTTTTGCCCCCTTCGTTGCAAGCAGCACATCATCCAGGGAACTGAACCTGATGAACAGGAGTCTGTCGCCGGGTTCAGGAAGAGGTAATACCTTCGTTTTTTTACAGGGTTTCCGTCCCTTTATGGCCTTCTCCGAGACAACCGCCCCCATGCGTCAGAACCTTCGTGGTACTTAAACCTTTAACCAAAGGGACGATTACCACCTTGCCCCCCCATGATCGGACCTCACGGGCACCCGCGATCTCCGATTCCTTGTAATCCCCTCCCTTAACCAATACATCCGGTTTCAACGCGGTGATAATTGATAAAGGGGTTTCTTCCTGAAAAACAACCACGAGATCCACTGCGTCCAGCGCCGACAACACCTTGGCACGAAGGTCCTGGGAGTAAAAAGGGCGGCCAAACCCCTTGTTGAGTTTTACCGAAGAATCCGAGTTCAACCCCACGACAAGCCTGTCGCCCGACGCTTTTGCTTTCTGAAGGCAATGGACATGGCCCGCGTGCAAAATATCGAAGCAGCCGTTGGTGAAAGCGACCCTCATGCCGCTTCTTTTCCATCCTTCAACGATGGCCGCCGCTTCTTCAATTCCTCTTTCCTTTTCCGAAAGGCCAAGATGTCCGTCCCCGTCGAGAATGCTCAGCAGCTCGTCCCTGTCTATAGCGTAGGTTCCCACCTTGCCGACAACGAAGCCGGCCGCCAGGTTGGCCATCTTGGCTGAATCCTCCAGGGATGCCCCCGCTGATACGAAGGCTGACAACACCGCCGCGACCGTGTCGCCCGCCCCTGTAACATCGAAGACTTCAAGCGCCCTGGCGGGTTCATGGAGTACCGATCCACCTTGAACGAGTGAAAATCCCTTCCCAGACCTGGTGACAAGCACGGAATCGATCTCGTACTGTTTCATCAGCCGCCGCGCCGCACCTTCGATCTCCTCGTCGCTATCGGCAACATCCCGCATCAATGCCTGTCCAAGTTCTTTGAGATTGGGGGTGACTAGGGAGGCGCCCTTGTATTTGTCCCAGTCGGGGCCCTTGGGATCAACAACCAGAGGGATGCCGATGTCCCTGCTTTTGCGGATGAGAGCCTGGCATACCCCGACAGTGCAGACACCCTTCCCATAATCTGAAAGGACAACAGCCTCCGGAGGATCCGCGAAAAAAGTCGCGATCTTAGCCATCAGTGTTTTTTCCTCTTCCAGGGAGAGATCGTCCGCGTACTCGAAATCCAACCTCAGCATCTGCTGTCTTGCCGAGACGATCCTTACCTTTTTAGTGGTCATCCTTTTTTCCGAAGTGACGAGCCCATTCTCTATGCCTTTGGAATCAAGCAATTCCGTTACGAGTACCCCTTCGCCGTCGTCTCCAATGACAGCCGCCAATTCCACTTCGCACTCCAGCCTGGCAAGGTTGTGAGCGACGTTACCGGCCCCTCCAAGGCCATTGCGGCAGGAACTGATTTCGACGACAGGGATAGGAGCCTCAGGCGATATCCTTTCCGTAATACCCTCGTAGGTCTGGTCCAGGATGAGATCACCAACTACCAGTATCCTTGAACCGGAAAAACTCCTTCCGAGTATCTCCCGGGCGCTTTCTTTCGAGATCACCTCAATCGCCCTCCCCAAATAAGTATCCACCGTTTTTCTCCAAAAGGTTGACGTATCTTTCGACGGATCCCTCCAGGGTCGAAAAATCTTCAAGGAAACCAGCGGACCTCAGTTTGGAAAGGTCGGCCTCGGTAAAGCTCTGGTACTTTCTCTTCATGTCTTCGGGGAAGGGGATAAATTCCACCTGGCCTTTCCCCAGAGAATCGATGACCGAATTTGCCAATTCCAGGAAGGAACACGACTTGCCTGTCCCGCAATTAAAAATGCCGGACTTTTCACCATGCTCAAGGAAGAAGAGGTTGACCCTGACGGCATCCTCGACGGGGAGGAAATCCCTTCTCTGTTCTCCCGGGCCGAAGCCGCCGGATCCCTCGAAGAGACCGACAGAACCCTTAGCGGCAATATTATTGAAGGCATGGAAAACAATAGATGCCATGCGGCCCTTGTGCATCTCCTGGGGACCGAAAACGTTGAAATACCTGAGCCCAACCACCTGGGACCTTGCAAAGGGGAGGACACGCCTGACATGATTGTCGAAAAGGAGTTTCGAAAAAGCATACAGGTTTAGGGGAAATTCGCACTCCGGATCCTCTTTGAACCCCCTCTTCCCCGATCCGTAGACCGAAGCGGAGGAAGCGTAGATAAACTGGAAGCCCTTGGAAGCGGCGTAATCCAGCAGTTCCCTGGAGTATCGGTAATTATTGTCGACCATGTAGTCCCCGTCGACGTTCAGGGTGTCCGAACACGCTCCCTGGTGGAACAGAGCCCGAATACGCTTCCCCTCGAAAGCCCCGTGCCTGACCAGTTCCCTGAAGGCTGCCCTGTCGATCAGGTCGGAGAATTTTAAACCCCTTAGATTCTTGTACTTCTCCGTCTTGCCCATATGGTCGACGACCAGGATGTCGCGGAAGCCAACCCTATTCAGTCCGGCAATAAGATTACTGCCAATAAACCCGGCCCCCCCGGTGACAATGATCAAGGGAGGTCACCCCCCGGGCTTGCCGGAGTCTCTCCGAAGATCAGTTCTTCGACGATCTGGCAGAGCGCGTGCTCCACGGCAAGATGCACGTTCTGTATTACCGCTGTTTTTTCTGAATCGATCTCTATGGCGACGTCGGCCAATTCCCCGATTGCCCCTCCCCGGCGCGTCAGCGCTATGGTTTTTACCTCCATCTTTTTTGCCGCCCTGACAGCTCTTTTGATATTCTCGGAGCTTCCGCTGGTGCTGATGCCCATGAGCACGTCCCCGGGCCGCCCCAGGGCCTGTACCTGGCGGACGAATACGTCCTCGAAGCAGTAATCGTTGCAGAAAGCCGTAAGGAATGAGGAGTCCGTGGTGAGGGCAAGAGCCGGCAAGGCCGGGCGCTCCCTCTCGCCGGTAAGCCGGCAAACGAACTCGGCGGCCATATGCTGGCAGTCCGCGGCGCTCCCCCCGTTGCCGCAGAGCATCAGTTTACCACCTGCTTTTATTGAATCCGCTATCAGGAAAGCCGCGCCCAGGATGAAGCCGCCTCCTCGGAGGGGCAGCTTTTTCAGCGCCTCTGCCGTCTCAAAAAACGATGCCGAAACCATCCCTTTCAGACGGCCATCCAGGCCGGGGTCCATCTTCTCAAGCACCATCTTTTTCTCCCTCGACCCATTTTTGTATGACCTCGACGGCTCCAACGATGCTATCCGCCACCGCATCCCAAACAGGGTTTCCTTCCATTTCCGTCCGCAGCCCGTAACCGGTCCTCACCAGTATCCCTTTTGACCCTATCGCCCGGGCTAATTCCATATCGGACCTCTTGTCGCCTACGACAAAAGACCTGGACAGGCTTATACCCAGATCCTTCGCGGCCTTTAAGGCCAGGCCGGGTTTTGGCTTCCGGCAATCGCAACCTTCCCATGGGGCATGAGGGCAGTGATAAACCCCGTCCAGTCTTGCGCCGCTTTTTTCCAAAAGCTGGACCATTCTCCTCAACACTTTTTTGTAGCTCTCCTCATTGAACAGCCCTCTGCCAATTCCCGACTGGTTTGTAAGAACAACGATCTTCAGCCCCATCGAGGACATTCTTATTATCGCTTCCGCCGCGGCGTCGACGAGGACCACATCATCGGGTTCGAAAACAAAACCTTTCTCCTTTATTATCACTCCATCCCTATCGAGGAAGACGGCCCGGTTCTTACTCCATGACCAGCTCTTCCGTTGACCTGGGTGGGTTTGATTCATTCCCTTTCAACCCTTCCGGTAAAACCCAGGAAATACCAGAAAATACAGGCAAACTTGAATCGATCTGAAAAAACATCCCCCGCGAGGCCTAAAAAGAGATGGGAAAGTATAGAAACGGAAACCGCGATCCAGAACCAGCGTCTTCCACCCTTTTCTTTGGAAAAAATAAGGGCCCTATATGCTGAAAACAGGAAGAGAGCGACAACGGCCACGGCGGTAGGGATGCCGCCGTAAACAGACAAGTTCAGATACATATTATGGGCATCCCCAACTTCCTGAACATCCAATCCCGTTCTCTTCGGATCCCACCAGGATTTGTTGATGCCGGTGAAGGGATCGTTAAAAGAACCCCATCCCCAACCCGAAAGAGGATACTTCCTCACTAGGTTGACAGAGCCCTGCCAAATGAAAGATCGATTAGTAGTGAATCTTGCGGGATCGTCAAAAGAAAGAAATTGATTAAATTCACGGTGAGTATGATCCGCAAGGCTCGCTTCGAGTCGCGGATTCACTATACCGAGGCCTGCCCACATCCCGGCGAAAAGCAACGAAAAGAGAAGCAAAACTTGGACTCCTCCGCGAAGAAATCTTTTACCCCCTATCGCGGCGAGAAGAAGGAGACAGAACAAGGCTGTCAGCCAAGCTGCCAGGCTGGAACTAATGAAGATAGCGAAAAGTACGCCGACCGATAAAAGCCACGACAAGATACCACCTTCCTCGAAAGCCCATGAAAGGGAGAAAGGTAACAGGATCACGCCGTAACCTCCAAGGGTATTGATGTTGCTGAATGGTCCCGCGAAATGATTACTCCAGAGAAAGGCGGCCAAAGTATAAATGATGGCCAACAGGGTCGAAGCGTAAAAAACAGCCAAAAATCTCCGCAGCGACTCCTCGGAATAGACCTTTGCAGCAAGCCAAATAGAAAAAGCGAATTCAAGAACCAGGGAATACCCTTTCAAAAAGTGGAAAAGATCCGGCTTTCTGAAAATAGTAGCCGGAAGCCCCCAGAGCAAGATAAACAACAGGGCCGTCCGAACAAAAGGATAGAGCTTACCGGACCAACTCTCCCCTCGGTATCTCTTAAAGCAAAGGCCGATGATGGCCAGAAGCCATCCGAAATATCTAGGAACAGGTCCCCAAGCCGCAAAGAAGACTGACCAGAGAAAACCGAACTCCACCAGGGAGAGCGATCGCCAGAAATCCGACCTGAAAACCCTGTAGTTCACCAAAAGACCTCCTTCGCGTGACGTTCTCTCCAAATTTTTTCACTAGGAGGTACCCACCCCGCAGGCAGGATCTCACGGGGTTGGAGCCTATAAAGCCGCAGCCCCGGTGATCAATAATTTCCTTTTATCCTGTATCATCTCTCCCTTGTGGCTCTTTCTATTGTCCACGAATAAAAGGATGAAACCTTGTCAGGCATTTTTTGACTCCCGGCACTTTTTCCGGAACGAACATGACCTCAGGCGGGCCTTCTTTCAGAACCTTTATCAGCGCCCCTTTCCAGGATCGCTCATCGCCGGGTAAGGGTAGATCCGCTCCTTCGAATGCAAGCTCCCTGACGGGCTCGATATCAGATGCGATCACCGGCAAACCGACCTGGATCGCTTGCATCAACACAAGGGGCATGCCTTCATCCAACAAGGGAAATACCAGAAGGTCCCTTCCAACCATCCAATCCTGGGGGTCGTCCTGAAAGCCATGGAAGCGGACACGGTCCGATAAACCCAGGTGCTCCGACAAGGTCTCAAATTCGGCTCGCTGAGGACCGTCGCCGATTGGTCTCCACCGGTGGAAGCCCGTTCGGCATTACCGTCCTGTTCAGGGGCAGGAACGACCTTAGATGCTCCTCCACCGCCTTGCTGACGCCGATAGCTCCCTAATCTTTCTTCCCGCGATTTCCCAAAGTATCTATTTCCCCCGAAGAGTCAACCGGGAGGATAATATATTCATGTTCTCGCAACTTTTGATATTCATAAAATTTAGCGAATTTCAAAAACCTTAAAAGGCCGATATTGTTGGTATTTATCAATCCCCAAAACCCATAGAGAAATTTACGGCCTAACAGAAAATATTTAATGAAGTTCAGAATCATTGTCCCAACCATTCTCCATGGCGAGTAAAAATTACCCTCATAGATGGCCCTTTTTAACTGCATATCCGATTCAAAATCGACCTTCCGAAGAGTGGTTGATATATCAATATAAGAGTAATGCTTCACAAAATTCTTCAAAGTGCGGACCTTCACGCCCTTTTTCAGAAAGACAACATCATCGTGGCCGAATCTTCCACTCATTTGCATCATTTCACGATTGTAGAGACGTATCAATTTATAGTGCTTCGCCCATCTTTTTGGTTCCTGAATTCCAGGAAAAACATCCCCGATCCGGAGTTTGTACCCGTCAAAGTCGGGGTTGCGTTTGATTTCCAATATCTCATTGACCAGACCATCTGAGAGGACTTCATCGGCGTCAAGCCGGAGGACCCACTTGTTCGAGCAACATTTTTCGGCGAAGCTGACCTGGTGTCCGATGGACGTCCAATCATGAAAAATAAACCGAGCTCCAAAATCCTTCGCAATCTGGCCAGTCTCATCAACACTGCCAGAATCAACAACAATGATCTCATCAGCCACAAGACAAGCTTTCTTCAACGACATCGGCAACCTTATCGCTTCGTTCAGCGTAACATAATAAACAGAAAGGGCAATCATTACTGACCCTTCCTTCTGTCCTGCTTGTTGTCATCAATAATCTGCTGGAAAGCGAGTGCAGATCCTTTTTTTGTAACATCGAAACCATTACGGAAAGCCATGGAAACAAAACGTTTCGCTATATTCCAGGCAAACGCAACCTTGCCCCATATTGGGGCGCGTACGGAAGCCACTTGCATTACCAAGTACTTGTTGTAAAAAAAACATGGCAATCGTTCTCTCGTCAACCATCCCCCGACTTTCCAATACTCCATGGTGACGAATATCTCCTTCTGAAGGGATCAACAAAGGTGAATCGGAACTGAGAAAAACCCGGTGGGAAAACTCCACATCTTCGGCCATGGCATAACCACCGAAGGTTTCAAGTTTTTCGTTGAATTGTATAGAGTCAAAAATCTCCCGCCTGAACGCCATGGAGCAACCACTCAGCCATTGCGCAGGGCCGGGTGGTGCGGTCATCCCTTTGTGCGACCCGGAAGGGTGCACCTTTCTTGTTTTTCTGTAACCTAAAGCCTTGTATAATCTTCCTTTCAACTTTTCCATAAAACAGGAACCTGCCCTTTTCTCATCACTTATTTCAACGACGACAAGACCTGCGCCCACGCATTCCGGAAAGTCTCTAAAACATTTTTCGAGGGCCAACATCCCTTCTGGGGACACTTCGCTGTCATCATCAATAAAAAAGACTATTTCCCCCCGCGCGACACGTACGGCGTCGTTGCGCTGTGAGGCAATCCCCACTCTCCGAGCTCTGAAATACCGTAAATCAATCCCCTTAGCCTCGAATCGATGTGAAAAGTCGCTCGCTACGATCCGCGATTTTTCAGTATCGCTCGCATCCCAAAGGATAACCTCAAAATCGGACGTGTCCTGCCCAAAAAGAGATGGCAGTGAGATTTTCCTGAGCGCTTCATCCCTGTCCTTTGTAGCAATGATGACGCTGATCATCGCTTTTTCCCTTTCTGAAGGATTAATTCAGATCCACTCCTTCAATCAGGACTTTGACGAAGGTGGGAACATCAAATTTTTTGCCTTCTCCGACGCCAGGAAACCGCTAATGGCATCGAGTTGGGCCTGGTACTCTTCCTCTCCGATTGTGGCCGCTGCTCTTTATGTCCTCCACCAGGTCCCTTATCTTTTGCACCTGGTCCTTGTGGGCCACCAGGACAGCGTCCTTGGTCTCGACGACCACCAGGTCCTTTACCCCGATCGTGGCGACCAGCTTGTTCTCTGCCCGGATCAGGCAGTTCTCAGTAGACATTGCCTTTACATCACCGACGATGGAGTTTTTCTCCTTGTCCTTTTCGCAGGCTTCCCAGAGGGCCGTCCAGGAGCCTATGTCGCTCCACCCTGCATCCAATGGAACAACCGACGCTAGGTTTGTTTTTTCCATCACCGCATAGTCCATGGAGATGGACAGGGAAAGCTCAAAAGCTTTTTTGTCTAACCGTATGAAGTCCAGATCCTTTGTAGTTGTTTTCATGGCCTTGCCACAGGCTTCATGGACTTCGGGCGCGTGCTTTTGCAGTTCTTCAAGATAGGTCTTCGCCAGAAAGAGGAACATGCCACTGTTCTAGTAGTACTTCCCACTCTTTATATATTCCCTGGCAGTCTCTTCCTCCGGCTTTTCCCTGAAGGAGGCCACGGCGTATATGTCGCTGTTGTTTTCATGTTTTTCACCTCTTTTGATGTAGCCGTAACCAATCTCCGGCCTTTCAGGCACTATGCCAAAGATAACGAGCCTGCCATTCCTTGCGGCCGGAAAGGCCTCAGTCATTGACTTGTGGAGAGGCTCCGCATCGGCGATCATGTGATCGACGGGCAGAACCAGGAGGATCGGGTCACCGTCTTTTCCCTCACACGATTCTTGAGCAGCCGCATGAATAGTGGCCAATGCTATGGCTGGTGCCGTCTTCGGGGTTGATTCCAGAATGATGGAGAAGTCCTTGACCTCCATCTCGAGCAACTGTTCACCGGCCACGAAACGATGTTCCTCGTTACAGATCACCATAGGACAATCGCAAGGCAATCCTTTTAGCCTATCCAGGGTGTGCTGGAGCATGGTCCTGTCCCCAAAAAGCTTCAGGAATTGCTTTGGGTTGAGCCGCCATGACAGGGGCCATAGCCGTGTTCCTGAGCCGACGGAGTGGATCACCGGGGTTATCATTATGAAGTTCTTCCAAGGTTGTTCACTTTTCCCCGGATCAATGCTTTGTTTTCCAGGAACCAGCCGTAGGTATCTCTGATGCCCTCTTTAAGGGTTATGCCCGCTCTCCAGCCCAGGGAGTTCATCTTGGATACGTCAAGCAGCTTCCTCGCCATACTATCTGGCTTTGAGGTGCCGAACTCTATTTCGCCTCAAATTTCAATATCTTGGTGGCGTCGGTCATGTCGCCGTAGTGAAGGTCATCCTCAGGTCCTCTTCGTGGGATCCTGGTAGAGGTGATCTATCCTTCCCGTATTGAAATGGAACTTCGACGCTTTATGCCATGGACTTCGTATTCCTTTTTAAGCAACAAGTCTGCAAGGTAGGCGCCGTCCTGGCCTGTGATGCCGATGATGAGGGCTGTCTTCAAAAGAGAACCTCCCTTTTTCATACGGTCCGGTGATATTCCGGCCAGATCATTCATATGGAGGTACTCAAAGTATTGTGATAAAAGACCAAAGCCTTTTCTGCTACCTCTTTTATCGAGAAGGCAATGGAAGGATTCAGCGGTTTTGGAGTATACTCTCGCTCCAGGATCTTCCGCAACACCCACCTCCAGG
The DNA here is from genome assembly GCA_002070395.1 of Synergistetes bacterium ADurb.Bin155. Lineage (GTDB taxonomy): Bacteria > Synergistota > Synergistia > Synergistales > Thermovirgaceae > 58-81. The sequence continues at coordinate 10,464 of MWDE01000018.1, read as the reverse complement.
CCCGTATATCGCCGGGTGGAATCAGTTGATCTTGTTTGGCGCCTATTTCCCTGGCTGCGTCAAGATCAGAAGCGATCACGGGCAACCCCACTTGCGCCGATTGCAGCAGGACAAGCCCCATCCCTTCATCCAACGAGGGAAATACCAGAAGGTCGCTTTCAACCATCCAATCCTGGGGGTTGTCCTGGAAGCCATGGAAGCGGACACGGTCCGATAAACCCAGGCGCTCCGACAAGGTCTCAAATTCGGCTCGCTGAGGACCGTCGCCGACCACGTCCAGTTCCCATTCCTGGTCTTTCAACCCATCCAGCGCCGAGAGCAACACATCAAGACCTTTGATCCTCGTCAGTCGGCCTACGAAAAGTAACCGCTTCACCACTCCTCCTCTTCTTTCCCACCTGGACTCTACCGGTGGGAGCCCGTTCGGTATAACCGCCCTGTTCAGGGGCAGGAACGACCGTAGATGCTCCTCCACCGCCTTGCTGACGCAGATAGCCCCCTTCGCCCGGGGGAAGGGTTTCAACCCCGGGTTCAGGTTGTAACGGGCATGGGCGGTGAAAACCCAGGGTACGCCCGACATCGAAGACGCCCACCAGGCTATCCATACCGGTACCCTCGAGTGGGCATGGAGAATATCCCAGTTTTCCCGCTTCGCCCTAGCGGCTATGTTGAAAGCCGAATAGAATCCCGTGGCAGGGTTCTTCCGATGGACGGGCAATTTCCTTAGATTTACACCAGGGTCCAGTTTTTCCTCCAGCTTGCCGCCGGCGGTTATGACCGTTACCTGGTGCCCCGACGCGGCAAGTTCATTGGAGAGCCAAAGGACGTGGCGTTCCACCCCGCCTTCGTGGAATTCGGGCAAAATCTGGGCGATCTTCAAGATTCCCACTCTTGGATGATCCACTCGGCCGCCCTCCTCGCTTCGCTGAACGAAAGACCTTCGTTTTTCCTCCCCCGGGCCGGCGACACTTGATCAAGCTTTGCGGGGTCATACTCCATCGCCAAGCCTCTGCTACAGAATGATTCTATCATTAAGTCGAACCTGGGAATGCCCCAAAGCCTTTGACGAGCCAGCAAGTTCTTATCGACCATCTTCGCTGTAAGACCCTGAAGGCACTTCCTTAAGCCCTTTTTCCTTTCGACCCTGAGGATCTGCACCACGTGGCCTCCGGTCATCGCTTCGGAGATCATGGAAACCGAGTCCTCGGTGCAGAATACCCGTTGACAGGACCCGAGCATAGCGGGGACAGGGTTCCAGGGGTCTTTCGACCCTAGGACGAGCATCCTTACGTGGGGAGAGCCCTTCACCATTTCGGCGATTTTTTCTTCCGTCGCTGGAAGTGTCCTTCTAGAAGTCGTGATGAAGACGTCGGCACCAGTCTTTTTGGCTGTTTCAAGGAGAGCTTTCAGAACATTTTCGGCCCATTCCGGAGGGATCGAGTAATTCGCATCGTCGCCGCCGATGAGGATGCTCCATTTCTTTTCGGCCTTTGAGGGGAACCTGGAAGCGAGCGATCTTTCCTCCGTTTCTGAAAGTCCGGCGCCTATCATGTTGGGCGCCCCAAGGGTGGCCAGGAGGTTGGGCGAGGGTTCAGGGAAGTCGTGCTCAGGAACGATAGCGAAGTCGAAGGGGGTTGTGCCAAGGACGGAGGGTGTCATCAAGCAAGCGCATTTACCCCCGGTCGCCCTGGCCAGCGATAAACAGAAAGGTGCACCGGCACTGCCGGCCGAAAGGAACAACACCTCGTCATTCCTCACCCCGGAGGAGTCAATCATCCGGGTGACCGATCCATGCAGGCTCAACGCTTCGGCTTTTCCAAGCCAATCAAAAGATATTTCAGGGGAATCTTTTATCAACTTCCGGGCCTGGATCTTGTAAAGGACGAAGCGTTGAAGCCCCGAAAGCCTTGGTATTTCAATGTCGAAAACATCGGCACCAACAAGCCTTTTAAGCCACCGGGCCACTCCCGCCGACTGGTTTTCATGCCCCCGGATGCCGTCTTTCAGAACAAATACAACCTTGGGCCCACTGAACCTGCCGGACATGATCCGATCACAACCCTTTTCTCTCGCGAAGTGTATAGTGCCGAACGTTCAGCACCCCAGGACCCCGCGCACCCTCTCGAGGTCCTCGGGCGTGTCCACGCTGGGGCCGGGCTTCCCCCTGGTCACGATCACCTTCATTTTGAAGCCGTGTTCCAGGATCCTGAGTTGCTCGAGGGATTCGGCCTCGGAGAGGGGCGTAGGCGCCAGGGCGGCGTAGGCGGACAGGAAGTCCCGGCGGAAACCGTAGATGCCGATGTGTTGGAAGAGGGGGATATCCGTCCGCACCCGCCGGTAGGGGATGGGCGACCGGCTGAAGTAAAGGGCGCACCCCTCCAGATCGGTCACCACCTTCACCGTGTTGGGGTCAGCCATGGATTCGGGATCCAGGGGAGCGCAGAGCGTTGAAGACAGGGCGCCCCTGTCTTCCAGCAGGGCCCTTGAGGCCTCGTCGATCATGACGGGGTCGAGGAGGGGCTCATCCCCCTGGATGTTGATCACTACCTCCGCATCGTCATGTTTTGACGCCTCCGCCACGCGGCAGGTCCCGTTGGGGTGATCGGGGGAGGTCATGAGGCATTCGCCCCCGAAGGAATGGACGGCTTCAAGGATGCGAGCGTCGTCGGTGGCCACGACCAGCCGGTCCAGGGTCTTCGACAGGGCGGCCCGTTCGTAGACCCTCTGGATGAGGGTCTTGCCGCAGATATCGGCCAGGGGTTTGCCCGGAAGGCGGGTCGAGGCATACCTGGCGGGGATGACCCCCAGCACCCTCATGGCGCCTCGCCGTGCTCCCCGGCCTTGGCGATCAGTTTCTCCCTGTCCAGGGGCTTCACTTCTTTCACGATCCATTCGCGCATCGCCTGGCCTTCCGGCGTGTGCTGGGCGTAGCTCATGAAGTCGAGGGAAATCCCCAGGGCCTTCGCGGCTTTCCAGGCCATCACGGGCCAGACCTCGCCGATGTCCCCGATGATGGGGATGCTCCCCTCGTGGCGCGCAAAGGCGGACATCTCCATCCGGAAGGGGATCTTCGATATTTTTGTCTTTGGAAGCCCCCTGTTTATCGCTTCCTGGATGAGAGCGCTCTCCTTCTCGAGGTCCTGGGCTTTTCTCAGGTTCTCGTCGAGGTCGATGCGGATGAGGGTCTTGCCCTCGAGGGAAAAGGTCCGCAGCCCCTTCCACCAAGACCATATGCCGTGCCCCGTGTAGCATTCGAAGGGGCCGTCGTGGATTTCCTGGGTGAGGGCTACCGCCGACTCGATGATGACATCGGCGGCCTCGAGCATCGAGGCGATGCGCATGGACCGTTCGAAGACGGAGATGCTGTCGCCGATGGCCATGCCCACATGGCCATGCCCCACCATCTGGGGGATGCTCACCAGAACGGGCAGGCCCTTTTCCGCTCCCATGCCTATCATGGTGCGCCGGTCGGCCCCCCATCCGGCCACCACCTCGAAGGGAAGTCCATAGGCCTTGCTGAAGACCAGTATCTCACCGGCCAGGTTCTCCGCCCTCAACCCCATGGGGTAGGCCATGTTCCCGGCAGCCTTGATGACAAGCCTGCCATCGGCTTTTCCCCCTCTTTCGAGGAGGTCCTCGTCGAGGATCATCTCCCTCCGGAGGATGTCCAACTGCCCCTGCGACAGTTGGGTGAACTCGAAGGCACCCCCGCGGGGCAGGGAGTCTCCTTCGAGCCCCAGGGCCGAGGCGCTGCACATCTTGACCCTGTCGAGGGCGCCGCCCATCTCGTGCCCGATCACGGCGGAGCTGGTGGTGACGCCGTCCACCATTCCCTTGTCCATGAGTTCGGCTATGAGGGTGGTCACTCCCTCGTGGATGTTGGGACCGCTCCCGGTGGCCACCACGATTTTGCCACCGGCCGCCTTGACGGACACTATCCTTTCCACGGCGGCGTCGAGGCTCGCTCGGGAGCGATCGTCCAGGTTTCCGTAAAATTGGTCCAGCAGTTTTTCGTTCACCTTCACGGCCCGATCTCCTTTCGGATCGCTTCCACCGACGCTTTCGCCGCCCCCGAGGAAGCCGAGAAAAACCGCCTCGCCCCTTCACGGGCGGCGCCCTTTATTTCCGGTTTGAGGCAGCTCTCCCAGTGAGCCGCCATATCCCCGGCGCCCCGCACCACGACGGAAACCCCCTTTTCACCGAGGCTTTCAGAGGCCTCCCGGAAATCCCGCATGAAGGGTCCGTGGGAAAGGGGCATGCCGAAAGCGGCCGGTTCCATTATATTCTGCCCCCCTCTGTCCACAAGGCTTCCCCCTACGAAAGCCCCTTCCACGACGCCGTAAAGGTCGAACAGGACCCCGATGCGGTCAGCCACGAGGATGTCCCAGGGAGCTTCCTTTCCTTTTTTCTCCCTTTCCACTTCTGAGAGCAGGGCCGCCGGTGCGGCTCTCTTGGCCAGTTCCAGGACCCGGGTACTCCTTGGGGGGTGGCGGGGCGCGACGATGAGCCGGGCCGAAGGAACCTTGGCCTTCAGCCTCTGGAATGCTTCCAGGACGATCTCCTCCTCGCCCGGGTGGGTGCTCCCGGCGAGGAAAACGGGGCCCGTTTCACCAACGACCGCCCTCGCCCACCCCAGGTCCGCCTCTTCTTCGCGAAGGAGGATGGCGTCTATTTTGCAGTCTCCCGTCACCTGGACCCTGCGCTCTTCAAGCCCAATCTCCAGGAGCAGTTCCCTGTCCCTTTCGGACCGCACCAAGAGAAGGGAGAAGGATTTGTACACCCGGCGCCAGAAATGGAGGTGGCTCCGGATATTGCCGGCGGTCCTGTCGGAGAATCGACCGTTGACCAAAATGGCGGGGATGCCCCTTTCCCGTAGTTCGTCTAGCATCAGGGGCCAAATCTCCGTCTCGAGGACCGCGAAAGCCCTGGGGCGGATCGCATCGAGGGAGCGCCGGACGATCCAGGGGACATCCCAGGGATAGTAAAGGTGTTCGTGGAAAAGGCCGGCGGCTACCCGGTAGGCCATCTCCCGCCCCGTGGGGGTGGTGGTCGAAAGGAGGATTCCCCCGGGCCCCGTGCCTTCCCGGGCCAGGATCTTCAAAAGGGGCCAGGCGGACTGCACCTCCCCCACCGAGACGGCATGAAACCACAGCGGGCTGTCCGGCAGGCGGTCTCTCTTTTCCTCGCTGTAAAGGCCCCTCCGCTCCCCAAGCCCCGTGGCATACTTTTTCGCGAGCCAGGGGAAAGCGGCACAATAGGCTGTCGAGATGAAGGAGCGATAAAGGAGGGACGCCAGGTCAGACCACTCCCGCCTTGAGGAGTTCGTGGATGTGGATGATGCCCGTGGCCCTCCCCTCCTCGGTGACCACAAGGCAGGATATCTCACGCTCCTCCATGATGTGCATCGCTTCGGCGGCCAGACGGTCGGGGGATATGGTCCGGGGGTCCCTCGTCATGACTTCCTCAATAGGCAGGGAGAGCGAATCCACCCCCCTGTCCTCGAGGAGCCGCCTGAGATCCCCGTCGGTGAAGATGCCCGTCGCCATCCCACGCTCATCCTCGACTATGGTGGCCCCGAAGCCCTTGCTGGTGATCTCGAAAAGGGCTTCCCGGACCGAGGCGCCCGACGTCACCCTGGGGACCCTCTCTCCCGTCGACATCACATCCGAAACCCGGAGAAGAAGTCGCCTGCCGAGAGACCCGCCGGGGTGAAAGAGGGCAAAATCCTCGGGGCGAAGTCCCCGGAGTTCGGTGACCATGCCCGCCAGGGCGTCGCCGAGAGCCAGCTGCAGCGTGGTGCTCGTCGTGGGAGCGAGTCCCAGCGGGTCCGCCTCCTTCTCTACGCCGGAGTGGATCACCACGTCGGAGTCCCCGGCGAGCCTGGAGGAAGGGTTGCCCGTCATCGCTATCACCGGCGCCCCGAGCCGCCTGAAGAAGGGAAGCACCTCGAGGACCTCCCTCGTCTGGCCGCTGTTGCTCAGGAAAAGGCCCGCGTCCTCGCGGCACACCATTCCCAGGTCGCCGTGGGAGCCCTCCGCGGCGTGGAGGAAAAAAGCCGGCGTGCCCAGCGAGGCCAGCGTGGCGGCTATTTTGCGGCCGACGAGCCCCGACTTGCCCATCCCGACCACCACCAGCCTCCCCTCGCACCGGCTGATGATCCTGGCCGCCTCCACCAGTTCCCTGCCCACCCGAGCGGCGGCCCTGGCTATTTCCTCGGCCTCCATGCGGAGGACGCGCCGGCCGACCTCGAGGAGCCTTTCGTCGTCAAACACCACGTTGTCCCGTTCCCTTGGCAGGCTGACCATCGGTCACCTCTCCCCTTCCGTGGCGGCGGCCGCTCGGTGAATGGCCAGGACCTTCCGCAGCAGGTTCTCGAGCGAGTCGAGGGAGACCATGTTCGGCCCGTCGCTTTTGGCCGAGTCCGGGTCGGGGTGGGTTTCAAGGAAAAGGGCGTCGATACCCGCCGCCGCGGCGGCCCTGGCAAGGACGGGGACGAACCTCCTGTCACCCCCGCTGGACGTCCCCTGGGCTCCGGGCATCTGGACGCTGTGGGTGGCGTCGAACATCACCGGGTACCCCAGGGACCTCATGATCGCAAGGGAGCGCATATCGACCACCAGCTGGCCGTAGCCGAAGGTGCTCCCCCTCTCGCAGAGGATGACCTTGTCGTTGCCCGCCTCGAGGCACTTGGAGACCGCCTGCCCCATGTCCACCGGGGCGAGGAACTGCCCCTTCTTGATGTTCACCGCCCTGCCCGTGGCCGCGGCGGCGACAACGAGGTCGGTCTGCCTGCAGAGGAAGGCCGGTATCTGGATAATATCCACCACCTCGGCCGCCCTTTCGGCCTGGCCGGGGAGGTGTATATCCGTCAGGACGGGACAGCCGACCGACTCCTTCACCTCGGCGAGCCACTGCAGGCCCTTCTCCAGGCCAGGACCCCTGAAGCTGTGGATGGAGGTCCTGTTGGCCTTGTCGAAGGAGGCCTTGAAGACGTAGGGTATGCCCAGCCTGCCGCATATGCCCGAGACCTCCCGCGCTATGGAAAGGGCCGTCTCCCGGTCCTCGAGGACGCAGGGCCCCGCCACGAGGACCAGCCCACCGTCACCGAAAAGAACCTTGCCGGCGGAAAAGCTTTTCACCATGACCGATCATCTCCATGCTCTTCGAGTTCGGAACCCGTTCTTCCCGAATTCTTTTCAACATAGGCGCCAAAAACCCGGCACACTTCCTGCCTTTTCTCCCATCCCAGCGTCCGGTAAGCATATTCTATCACGGCCTCCAGGGCGCCCCCACCGCCCATCCTCTCCATCCCCGCGCGGGACATCCTCTCGTGACGGGCCGGATCCCCGAGGATGGCCAGGGCTTCCCGGGCCAAGGAAACCGGGTCGGCGGTGACCAGCGATTCCGCCTCGCCCAGGAGTTTTTTCTGTACCCTCTTGCCCTTTTCGTCGATGGAAACCACCGGCAGGCCCATCCCGGCACAGATCTGGTTGGCCGTGCCCCCAAGACCGATAAGGATGTCGGAGCGGGACGCCGCCCGGGAGACCTCGCCGGAAAAGAGGCGCACCTCCGGTTTGCCCTTTTCATGCCTGATGACATCGGGACTGTCGACCCTCCAGGAGGGAGCCTTCTCCAGCAATCTCTCCCTTTCCAGGGTAGAAGCAACGACCATCTCGAACCGGCAGTCCTCCTCGAGGGCTATGACCTCGGCGGCACCGAGCAGGAGTCCTAGGTCGTCGTAGGCCCTCTCCCGGCTTCCCGGGAGGAGCAGGACCCCGAAGGGTCGATGCCCTCCGGGTTTGCCGACGGCCTCTCCGGCGAGGTCCATTATGGGGTTTCCCTTGAAGACCGCGTCGGCCTTTCTTTCAGACAGTTCCCGGGCGGTTTCAGGATCCCTGGTGAAAACCCTCCTGCAGCGCCTTTTGAGGAGCCACTTCTCCAACCCCCAATGGCCGTGAAGGCGCTCGGACTTGGCCGTGGCCAGGAGCACCGGCATGGCGCCCTGCCCCCAGAGACTGTGCAGGAAAAGGTAGACATCGCCGACGCAGAGGACGGTCCTCAACCGCCCCCTGAGACCGCTCCAGGCCTCGGCCTGGGCCTCGATATGCCTGAAGAGACCCGACCGGATGTCCCGGATGAGATCCCTCAAACTATACTTGACCACGCCCCCGCTCGGCGTCTCGCTGGGGGGTGAGAGCACCCTGACTGACCTGGACCGGTACTCCTGCCCCCTGCCGACGAGGGGGAAGCCCGAAACCTCGAAGAGGGGAAACCTGCTTTGAAGCCGTTCGGCGAGCAGGCTGCCGATGGCGTCCTCCCCGTGCCCGTTGGAGGCGACGACGACCCTGGGCCTGAGATGTAGTGCAAGAGCGGCGAAAAAGGAGTCCCCGTCTGCCAGGACCGCGTGGACCCTGGGAACGTAGACCGGGACGGCGGGCGACCAGTCCGGGGGGAGGTTGAAGATATCCTTCTCGGTGCAGATCAGCGACCGGGCCCCCAGGGAGGTCATTTTCCCGCCGATAGCGGCCAGTTCCGATTCCGTGAAGATGTGATGGTCGCGGAAGATCTCGTGGAAGACAACGGGGAAGCCGAGCTGTTCGAGAAAAGAACCGAAACTATGGGGGTTGCCGATGGCCGAAAAGGCCGCCGCGGGAAGCGCGGGCGGTGGGCATTCCTCAAGGCCCTCCCGGGGATCGAGGAAACGGGACCATCCCGCGAGGGCCAGCGAGGAAAGGAAAGGTTTCTCCCCGGTGATGCCCCGGATGGCGGCCGATATCTCTTCCACGCGCCCTTTGGCCACCTGGTCGGCCTTGGTGATCACCACCATGTGGGCCCTCTCCAGCGACCCCGGGTTTTCCCGGAGCATCCCGGCAGGCATCAGCCGTCCATTCCCGAAGGGGCAGGTCGCGTCGATGAGCACCACGTTCACGTCCCGCCCCATCTTCCTGTGCTGGAAACCGTCGTCGGCTATCGCTATGTCGACGCCCTCTCCGGCCAGCCGCAGAACTCCCCCGGCTCGGTCGGCCGAGACCGCGATGGGCACGCCGCCAAGTCTTCCGGAAAGCAGAAGGGCCTCGTCGCCCAGGAGATCCCTGCTAGGCTCGCACTCCCCCGCCAGGAGGCATCCCTTCTGCTTGCGCCCATAGCCGCGCATGACTATCCCCGGCCTGAGGCCGGCATCGACAAAGACCCTGGCGAGCATCTCGACAAAGGGAGTTTTGTTGGTGCCGCCGTGGGTGATGTTGCCGACGCTCACCACGGGGATGGGCATCTCCCGGGAGGCCGACAGGCCGTGATCGTAGGAGAAATTCCTGGCGCGGGAGCTGGCCTCGACCAGCCAGCCCAGTGGGGCCAGAAGCCTCCACGGGAAGCTTTCCCTTTCGCCACGGATATGTCTGAAGTAGCTACTCAGCAGGGCTCCCATGGTTCTCCCCGAACTGGAGGCAGCAGAGCCTGGAGTAGAGACCCCCGGCATCCTTCAGGATTTCGTGGCTTCCCTCCTCGACGATCCTTCCACGGTCTATCACCAGTATGCGGTCGGCCTCCCTGACAGTGGCCAGCCTGTGGGCGATGACTATCGAGGTCCTGCCCGACATGGCCTTCTTCATCGCCTCCTGGATCTCCTGTTCTACGGCGGCGTCCAGGGAGGAGGTGGCCTCGTCCATGATGAGTATCCTGGGGTTCCGGACGATGGCCCGGGCGATGGCGACCCTCTGGCGCTGGCCGCCGCTGAGGGTGACGCCCCGTTCTCCCACCTCGGCTTTGAAACCGTCCGGCAGGGACAGGACAAAATCGTGTATCCCGGCGATCTTCGCGGCGCTTTCGATGTCCTTTTCGGAAAGGTCCTCGCAGCCATAGGCGATATTGAAGGCGATGCTGCCCTTCAAAAGCACGGGGTCCTGGGGGACGACGCCGATCTTCCTCCTAAGCCCCTTGAGGTCGAGCCTCCTGATGTCCTTTCCGTCGATGAGGATCGCGCCCTGCTGGGGATCGTAGAAACGGGTGATGAGGTCGGCGATGGTTGATTTCCCCGCGCCGGTGGGCCCCACGATGGCGACCTTCTCGCCGGGTGATACCCGGAAGGAGACATCCTCCAGGACCCAGGCTCCCTCGTTGTAGGCGAAGGACACGTCCTGAAAAGCGATCTCCCCCCTGATAGGGTCGACCTTCTCGGGATGCTTCGGCGGCTTTACCTCGCTTTCCACGTCGAGGATCTCGAAGACCCTGTCCGCGGCGGCCAGGCCCTGCTGCATCTGAGCGACCACCCTGGAAAAGACCCGGACGGGCTGGACGAGCAGCGCGAGGTAACCCAGGAAGGCTATCAGTTCGCCAGGTGTGAGTTCACCCGAGACGACCAGCCTTCCCCCGAACCAGAGTATCGCCGCCAGTGCGGTTATGAGGATGACCTCCACTATCCCGGTGAGGGCGGCGTTGGTCTGAACTCCCCTCATGAGGGCCCTGAAA
>MWDE01000017.1 GCA_002070395.1 Synergistetes bacterium ADurb.Bin155 | reverse complement strand
CTTTTCTCCGTGAGTTTGAGCAGGAGTTGCTCCTGGATGTAGTTGGTGTCCTGATACTCGTCCACGAGCACGTAACGCAGGTCGCGGGTAACGGCGTCCGCGGTCGCAGGGTCACCGAGCAGGTCGTAGACGAGCCTTTGCAAGTGCGCGAAGTTGATCCGATTGGCGTCGAATAACGTCTGCTCGTAGCGCCGGTAGGCGTTTCCGATGGCGACCAGGAAGGGATCAGCTGAGCCCGCGAGCCCTGCAGGATCGACGAGTTCCTCGGTGATCTTGTCGAAGTAGCCGCGCGCGCCTTCGATCGCCGTCCACCGGGTATTCCAGCGGAGCAGGAAACGGTCGTTCTCCGCTGGCCCGATGATCTCGTCGAAGTGCTCGAAGATGAACAGGAGCTGGGTGAGCTCGTCGAGCGTGTCGAAGCCGTGACCGAGCTCGGTGCGGTGTCGGTGCTGCGTGAGGATGCGACTGCAAAAACCGTGGATTGTGGAGACGGTAAGTTCCGATAGGTCAGTGGTGTAGCCGACCTTGCTTGCGGCTGCTGCCAGGCGATCCCGCATCTCGAAGGCAGCCTTCTCGGTGAAGGTGCAGAGCACCAGTTGCCGTGGCTGCGCCTTTTCCAACAGCAGCAGGTTCAGCGCCCGAAGCACGATGCTGTACGTCTTGCCCGAGCCCGGGCCGGCGATCACGAGCAGCGGTCCGTCGAGATGCCCCACGATCGCACGTTGGGCATCGTTGAGCTCCGGGAAGCACTGGGTGATGGCTGGCGCAATGCTCACAATAAGCCCGCCTTGCGAAAGCTGAAAGTGTCCTCCGCCGACACGATCAGATGATCGACCACCTTGAGGTTCACCGTCTCCGCAGCCAAAACAATGGCGCGTGTGAGTACCTTGTCGTGCTCACTCGGCGACAGGTTTGCGTTCGTGTGGTTGTGTGCGAGCACGACCGCAGCTGCGCCGCGCTTCAGTGCTGCTTCGACGACACGTCTTGGGTAGACCGTGGCGCGGTCGGTGGTGCCTTCCTCGAGCCTGTCCACACCGTCGCGCAGCAGGCAGTAACCGGAGTCCAGGTACGCGACCTCGAAAACCTCGTTCGGCAGGGCGCCGATTCGCATACGCCAGAACTCGGTGAGACGAATGGGATCTGCCAATGAATCACGCCCTTCGACTCCTTGCCGCAAGTAGAGCGTCGCTGCCGCCTTGATGATCTGCAGGGCCACCGGAGCGACTGTTCCGATGCCGGATACCGCCCTCAGCTCCTCAATAGGCGCGTCCAGGATGCCGCGAAGGTCACCGAACCTCGCGATCAACGCCTTGGCGGGCTGTTTCACATCGGAGCGCGGAATGGCCAGAGTCAGTAGCAGCTCGACCACCTCGTAGTCAGCGAAGCCGGCCAGCCCGGATTTCAGGAAGCGTTCACGGATACGCTGGCGGTGGCCGTGGTAGTGGGGTTCGTCTTCAGTCATGGTCCCTTACGTCTCGATTCCTGTCGTTGTCGTTGCACACTGCACAGCGGTGAGTCAGGTGCGCCCAAACGCCGAAGGTCCCTCGCCGACAGCACGCAGCGAGGTTGCGGGATGGCGGTCGGGTGCACCGTCATGTTAGGACTTGGCCAGCGAAACGTTACCAGATATGATCTCGTCAACCAGATAGCCATACCAGACAACACCTACATTGAATCCGGATTTACGAATAATCGTTAGGTCATCAAACTCTATGGGGACATGCTTTTGATAAAGCTCTCCTGAGTAAATGCCGAGAAATGCAAATTGCTTCTCCTTTGCATAGAGTAAATGACCGTTCTCAACTGCGATATTACTCGGCTCAGATATAACAATGCTGCCCGACGATCCAGGAAAGAGTTTTGCGTCGATTAGAAAGTAAGGATTTCCTTCAAATTTCGCACCCCAGCGAGTAGCAACAATTCCAGACTTCACGATAGGAAAGACATTCACGTGATCGTAGAATCCACGTGGGTAGCCGACTACAATCGCATTACTTCCAACGTGTGGATTGATCTTGTTCTGGCCTGCCAGGTTTTCAGCTGAAACGCCATACCATTTCAGATATTTCTCACCCGACTTTATCCGCTCGGTTAGTAGATCGAGTATTCGAATAGCGCATACATCCACACTGGGATTAGGGTGCAATCTTGCGCGATTCGCGAGTTCCTCAAAGCCTAAGACAATAGGGTCCCAGACAACCTTGTCGCCGGATACTTTTCTGAGATTGAACGTCAACCGCGTCGGTTTAGTTTCGGCATTGTATACACGCGGCAGCAGGACATGGCGATTCGTTACTAGCCATAACTCCGTAATTTCACGCCACTGACCCTCCTTGCCTGGATCCTTGAGTGAAAGCTCTTGGTAAAAGAACCCCGTGCCTTGGGATGAGACACTTTGTGCACGCACTTCGATCAGTGTCGAGATACCGTGTATAGCATCATCAATCTTCATTTCACCTTTGGGCCGCGACATCGCAGTATAACACCCCTCCTGCAATTCTATCGTAACATCTGCATTCGCAGAAGATTAGGCCATGTTCTGCACTGAACACGGGGGATATATGGTTTCTATAATATGATACCTTGGCTCCTCCCCTACAAACCGTCCACCGGATTTTTGACGCCCTTGCCGCCTCGGTTCAGGACATGGGTGAAAATCATCGTAGCCTTGACGTCCTTGTGACCGAGAAGTTCCTGAACAGTCCAGTTGTCGTAGCCGCTTCCAGGAGTTGCGTGGCAAAGGAATGACGAACAAAATCTTTAGGTATCACACAATTGACAGAGCCAGCATTACCACTCCAGGATCTGGTGGGAGAACTCCCGCCAGTGGTGCCACGCCATTTTCGGCCTGATAAAAAAGGTCAGGTATCGAAACGATCGAGGTTGCGATAAATGAAGCGTCCCCCAAAGCAGCCAGCCGGCGGGAAGATGGAGTTCTGTCCTCATTTGGATATTATTCATCAATTGTGTAGGTCTGACACGTTTAGATGCTTTCCTAACCGATTTTTGCCATTCTGGGTGTTTGTTTGAATCGTATTGCCAATTCATTGGATGTCTTTCACTTGTTTTCGATCCACTATTTTTTGTATAGAATCGTAAATCCTGTAAGCAGTTTAGAGGTAGGAATCGAATTATATTTCGGTTTGAAATATTTAAGGGAAGACATGTTGCATTTTTTCGTCGGACTTTTCAAGGTTTCCTACATTTTTTCGTTTGACTTCCTATTAGGTGGAAGTTGATAAAGGAGGGCCTGGGATGAGAGGATGTGAAAACTGCCGAAAAGCGTAGTCGTGGAAGGGTGTCGGTGGTCAGGGATTTATTGTCTCTTGCCGTCCGACCTTCACTCCTTCTTGCCCAATTCCACCTCGACCTTCCTGTACTTCACGCCGGGGAGGGCGTCGGTTATCCTCCAGCCCCTCTTTGAGAGGACTCTCCCGTCCAGGATCACCACCCTGCCGCGGTCGCTTTTGCTCCTGATGAGCCTGCCGGCGGCCTGCTTCAGCAGCAGTTTGGCCCGGGGGAGGACGATGTCGAAGAACATGTCGGGGCCCTCGAGGATCTTCCTGGTGACCAGCACGGGGTCGGCGGGGTGCGGGAAGGGTATCCGGTCGATGATGACCTGGGTCAGTCCCTCGCCGGGGACGTCGATGCCCTCGCGGAAGGAGACGCTCCCCACGAGGACCGAGGAGAGGTCCTGGCGGAAGAGCCTCAGCAGTTCGCTACGGGGGAGTTCCCCCTGCTCGAGGACGCGGTAGGGGTGCTCCTTCGACCTCAGCCGCTCCGATACGGCCCGGAGGAGCCTCAGGGAGCTCAGCAGGACCAGGGTGCTCCCATCGTTGTCGTCGCAGAGCTGCTCGGCGATCCGGGCGACGAGGTCGTCGTAGCCGTCGTCGGTCACGGCGAGGCCCAGGTCGACGACCCAGATGGACATCTGCTCGTCCAGGTCGAAGGGCGAGTCGAGGACGAGCCTCTCGGTGGCCTGCAGCCCCGTCTCCTGCTCCCAGAAGGAGAAGTCCTCCCCTATGGCCATGGTCGCCGACACCGCCACCAGGGCCTCCAGGGGCTTGGCGAAGAACCAGTCGCTTATGAGGTCGCCGCAAAAGGTGGGCGAGCTGTTGATGCCCCGGCCGTCCCACCAGTAGGCCCAGAGGGGGAAGCGGTCCACCCTGGCGCACCAGGCGGTGCGGTGCGACAGGTCCGCCACGCTGTCCCTCCACTGGTGAAGGAGGGCCGCCGACTCCCTGTCGTCGGCGCCGTTCTTCTCGGGTGGCTCACCGGCGGCCTCGAGAATCTCCCCGGCGAGGCCCTGGAGCGGGCCGGGGCCGTCGGGGGGGCCGGCTTCGTCGGTGAATATCCGGCCCGCGGGGACCTCCTTCTTCCAGAGGTGGAAGAGCCTTTCGGACTCCTTTTTCACCTCGTCGGCCAGGAGGGCCAGCCGCTGGCGGTCGTGGTCGGAGACCCAGTCCATCCTGGGGAAGACGCGGGCCTTGGCGAAGTCCATGACCCTGGCCCACTCCTCCCCGGTGGCCCGCAGCGAGGCGGCCGACCGGGCGGCCTCGGTGAGCCGGTGGGCCTCGTCGCAGAGGATGGCGTCGCAGGGCACCGGGAATCCCCTCCCGGTGGAGGCGGAGTAGGAGAAGAAGAGGTGGTAGTTGGCGACGATGATGTTCCACTCCTGGGCCTGCTGCAGGACCCTGCGGAGGAAGCAGCTCTCCCTGAAGGGGCAGCCGTTGCCCCGACACGCTTCCGAGGCGGCCGACAGGGCGGATATGACGGGGTGCCCCGGCGGTAGGGCCAGTTCGGAGAAGTCGCCCGTCTCGGTCTTTTCCATCCAGGCGACGAGATCAAGCACTAGGTCCGGCTCCAGGTGGGCCAGCAGTTCCCTCTCGCTTATCTCCTTGCCCCGGAGCCTGCAGAGGTAGTTGGCCTTTCCCTTGATGAGGCCGTAGGAGAGATCCTCCACGCCCAGGCAGCTGCAGAGGTCGGGGAGGTCCCTTTTTACGATCTGTTCCTGCAGGGGGATGCCCGAGGTGAGGAAGAGAATTTTTCGGTCGTCCTCGAGGCACCAGTAGACGGCCGGTACGAGGAGGGCGTGGGTCTTGCCCGTCCCGGTAGGGGCCTCGGCCAGCAGGACGCCGCCGCCGCCGGAATCGAGGCAGGCCATGACCCTTTCCGCCAGGGCCTCCTGCTGGGGCCGGTGCTCGAAACCGGGGAACCGCTGCGAGAGCAGGCCTTTCCTGGAAAAAACGTCCTTCATGGAGGGCTTTTTCAAGGGCGTGGCTCCTCCGTCACGAGCAGGTGCGGGACCGGTGGATCATCCTGAAGCCGCCGATCCACATGGCCGCTACGATCCAGGTGGCCGCCATGAACCCGCCGAGGGTGTTCGTCAGCAGCAGGTAGTTGAACGCCCCGTGGGCGATGACGGGGATGGTGAGTATCTTCGCGAGGGCGAAGGGGGGCCCGGCGGTCATCTTCTGGCGGGCCGCCTCGTAGCCCATGGCGAGTCCGCAGAGGGCGTGAAGGGGCACCGAGACGAGGGCCCTCCACCCGGCCACGGCCCAGGGGTTGATGGAGCCCACCACGTAGAAGAGGTTCTCCATGGTGGCGAACCCCAGGGCCACGCTTGTCCCGTAGACGATGCCGTCGTAGCACTCGTCGCATTCGCTCGACAGGATGTACCTCTTGAGCGCCAGCCACTTACAGCCCTCCTCGATGAGGGCTACGCCGAAGAAGGACGTCACCAGCGGCGAGAAGGAAAGGGGGCCGCTGATGACCTTCTCCACGAGGCCGGCGGGGAAAACGAAGAGCATCCCCCTGAAAAAGGCGGAGAAGACCAGGGAGAGCGGTTCCGGTTCGAGGTAGTCCTTGTTGTAGAACCACCACAGGAGTGCGAGGCCCGGCGCCACGGCGACGGCCGCCACGAGTCCCTTCCCTATCTCCAAGCCCGTTCCCTCCCCTCGCGGCCGTTTCATGATAGAATGTCCTGGTTCGGCCCACGGTCATTATATTCCACGCTAGTTGCGGATAAGGCAACAGCCATGGTAAAATACGGCCTGCTGTAAAGGGGGTGAAATGATGGCTAACACGAGATCCGCCCGCAAGAGAGTGCGGACATCGGAGAAGAACAGGATCTACAACCGCTACTGGACCACCCGGTGCAAGACCAGCGCCAAGAAGGTCCTGGAGGCGATAAACAGCAACGACCCCGAACTCGCCCTGAAGAGGTTCGACGACGCCCAGTCGGCCCTTGACAAGGCTGTGGTCAAGGGCGTCATCCACCGGAACATGGCCGCCCGGAAGAAGTCAAGGCTCACCAAGGCCATCCGCAAAATCCAGGAGCAGGCCTAGGGTCCTTCTCCGGTTTTTCGCATTCCCCCTTTAAAAGCCCTTCCGGCCACGGGAGCATCCTTCCCGCGGCCTTTTTTCATTTCCCCGGTAGGGCCGAGAGCAGCCTGAAGACCTCCAGCTCTATGCCGTCCCATCCGCGCCCCACCCCGCTCTTGGCGGAGGCGCTCTGGACAGCCATGGCCACGACGAAGTCCCGTAGCGCCTTCCTGGGGAAGAGGGACGCCGCCTTCGTGGTCTGCCTCACCTGGAAGGGCGTCGCCTCCAGCGCCGACTCGACCCTACGGGCGTGCTCGGGGGTCGCGCCGGAGAGGTAAAGGGCCAGGCGCATCCTTTTGTGGAGGGCGCTGATCATCTTCAGGGGCTCCTCCCTCTTTCGGAGGAAGGCGAGGGCACCGATCACGGTGGGGACGTCTCCCTGGCAGAGGCCGTCCAGCAGGGAGAGCATCTGCCGCCCCCCTTCGTCCACAACGAGGTCGCCCACCAGTTCGGCCCCGATGGTCCCGCCGCCGGAGGCGACGGCCAGTTTTTCCAGTTCCGAGAGGAGCTCCACCCCGTCCTCGGTCCACTCGATGAGCAGCTGGGCGGCCTCCCGGGAGATCGCGACCCCCCGCTTTTTCGCCTCCCTCTCGAGCCAGGACACCCGCTCCTTCGGCCAGAAGGGGACCCTGGCCGGCTTTCGCACAGTCAGGAGGTCCTTGGAGAGCGAGCTGAGCCCCGCGGGGAGGTCCTTCTCGAAGACCAGCAGGCAGACCGTGGCGGGACCGGACCGGAAGAGGTCTTCGAAGGAGCCCTCGGGGAAGGGCCCCAGGAGTTCGGCCTCTTCCACCACGACGGCGCGCTTTTCCTCGAAGAGTCCCCCCGTGCTGAGCGCCCCGAACAGGTCCTGCCACTCCTCGCCGGTGAAGCGTTCGAAGGTCTCGTAGCCCTTCTCGGCCAGTTCACCCTTGCACTCCGCCAGGAGGTCCCTCTGGGACGGCCCCGATCCGGTGACAGCGATGAAGTGTGTCACGCCTGCCCCTTCACCACCACGTTGACCAGTTTGTCCGGCACGGCGATGACACGGACGATCTCCTTGTCGGCCAGGCGCCTTTTGACGGCGTCGGCTTCCAGGACGGCCTGCTGCATCTCATCGAGGGTCATGCCGGCCGGGAGCTCCACCTGCTCCCTCACCTTGCCGTTTACCTGGAACACCACGGTGACCCGGTCGGGCGCCAGGGCAGACTCGTCCAGGGAGGGCCAAGGCCGTTCCGATACGAAGCCCTCGTTGCCCGTCATTTCCCACAGTTCCTCGCAGATGTGGGGGGCGATGGGGGTGAGCAGCGTCAGCAGGACTTCCACGCCCTCTCTGAAGAGGCGCCACTCCCCCTCCGAGGAGGGCGAGTAGGAGCCCAGGTCGTTGGACAGCTCCATGAGCCGGGCCACGGCCGTGTTGAACTGCTTCTCCTCTTCGATATCCCTGGTCACGCGGTCTATGGTGTAGTGGATCCTCCTTTTGAGGTCCCTGTCCTTTTTCTCCCTGAGGTGTTCCATGGGGAGCTTCTCCGCGGAAGCCTCCCGGAGTCCGTCGAGGTGGCTCTCGACGAGCCTGTAGACCCTCTGGAGGAAGCGATGGGCCCCCTCGACCCCCTGGTCGGACCAGTCCAGGTCCTTGTCGGGGGGGGAGGCGAAGAGGATGAAGAGGCGCGCCGTGTCGGCCCCCCACCGGGTGATGATCTCGTCGGGGTCCACCACGTTGCCCCTGGATTTGGACATCTTGGCCCCGTCCTTTATGACCATGCCCTGGGTCAGCAGGTTCGTGAAGGGCTCCCTGACCTCGAGGAGGCCGAGGTCGGCCAGAAACTTAGTGAAGAACCGTGCGTAGATCAGGTGGAGGCAGGCGTGCTCTATGCCGCCGATGTACTGATCGACGGCCATCCAGTAATCGGTGTCGGCCTTTTCGAAGGGCCCCTTGTCAGTCCAGGGCGAGGCGAACCTCAGGAAGTACCAGGAGGAGCAGATGAAGGTGTCCATGGTGTCCGTCTCCCTTACGCCCGGGCCGCCACAGACGGGGCAGCGCGTGTTCTTCCACTCCAGGGCGTACTCGAGGGGGTTGGACCCCGGCTTCATCTCGATGTCCAGCGGCAGTTCCACCGGGAGGTCGCTCTCGGGGACCGGCACGGCGCCGCAGCGGTCGCAGTAAATGATGGGGATGGGCGCACCCCAGTAGCGCTGCCTCGATATCAGCCAGTCCCTGATGCGGAAGTTTACCTCCTTCTCCCCCCACCCGTGGGAGACGAACCAATCCTTCATCGCCGGGAGCGCCTCCGACGAGGGCATCCCGTCGAAGATCCCGGAGTTGCACTGGATGCCGTCGCCGTCGAAGGCTTCCGTCATGGTAGCGCCGTCCAGGGGGGCCTCCCCGGGCGGATTTATCACCGGGATGACGTCGATGGAGTACTTCCTGGCGAAGTCGAAGTCCCTTTGGTCGTGGGCGGGGACGCCCATGATCGCACCGGTGCCGTACTCCATGAGGACGTAGTTGGCTATCCAGATGGGGACCCTCTGGCCGTTCACGGGGTTCACCGCCAGGAGGCCCGTGTCGATGCCCTCCTTCTCGGCCCCCGCCGCAGCCTGTTCCCGCGCCGTCTGGGCCATGCAGGATGCGACGAAGCTCTCTATTTCCGCCCTGGCGGGTGACCTTTCGGCGATGTATTCCACGATGGGGTGTTCCGGAGAAAGAGCGAGGAAGGTGACGCCGAAGATGGTGTCGATCCGGGTGGTGAAGGTCTCGATGCGGATATCCGTCCCGTAAAGGGCGAAGCTAAGCCTGACGCCCTCGGAGCGGCCAATCCAGTTGCGCTGCATGATCTTGACCTTCTCGGGCCAACCGGGGAGGTCGTCGAGGGAGTCCAGGAGTTCCTGGGCGTAGTCGGTGATGTGGAGGAACCATTGCTCAAGGTTCTTTTTCACCACCGGCGTGGCACAACGCCAGCAGCGGCCGTCGTTGATAACCTGCTCGTTGGCAAGGACGGTCCCGCAGCTTTCGCACCAGTTGACGGGGGCCTTCTTCCTGCTGGCCAAACCCTTGTGGTGAAACTGGAGGAAGAGCCACTGGGTCCACCGGTAATAATCGGGGTTGCAGGTCTCGACCCTTCTCCGCCAGTCGTAACTGCACCCCATCCTCTTCAGCTGCTCCGTCATGTGCTCGATGTTGTCCCAGGTCCACTTGTTGGGGTGGATGCCGTACTTTATGGCGGCGTTCTCGGCGGGAAGGCCGAAGGCGTCGTACCCCATAGGGTGAAGGACCTTCAGGCCCCTCATCATGAGGAACCTGGCCAGCATGTCCCCTATGGAATAGTTCCTCAGGTGCCCCATGTGGAGGGCGCCGCTGGGATAGGGGAACATCTCCAGGCAGTAGAACTTCTCCTTGCCCGGGTCCTTCTCAACGTTGAAGATGCCTTCCCTGGCCCATCGTTCCTGCCACTTCTTCTCGATCGGTAGAAAGTCGTAACCCATGTTCCGTCCCCCTTGCAGCGACGCTCCTTCGTGCTCGAGTGCTGCGATTTTCGCGATAGGCCCTATTATATCCGTCTCGGCCCGATGTCGCAAAAGGCGCGGGGGGTTTCCCCTCCGCGCCTCCCCATGATTCGGCGGTAAGGGGCTTTACTCGCCCCGGCCGCCCTTCTTCGCCTCCATGAAGGCCCTCATCATGTCGATGGGGATCGGAAAGAGCGTGGTGGAGTTGTTCTCCGCCGCGACCTCCCTGAGGGTCTGGAGGTACCTGAGCTGAATGGTCACGGGGGAATCCTCCATCTTCAGGGCCGCCTGGGTCAGTTTCTCGGCGGCCTGGAGTTCGCCCTCCGCCGCTATTACCTTCGCCCGGCGCTCCCTCTCGGCTTCGGCCTGACGGGCCATGGCCCTCTTCATCCCCTCGGGCAGTTCCAGCTCCTTGACTTCGACGGCGCTGACCTTGATGCCCCAGGGGTCGGTCCTCTCGTCGATGATATGCTGCAGTTCGATGTTTATCTTGTCCCTGGCGGAGAGCACCTCGTCGAGCTCCGCCCTGCCCACGACGGACCGAAGGGTCGTCTGGGAGAGCTGGCTCGTGGCCATGATGTAGTTCTCCACCTCGATGACCGACCTGGAGGGGTCAATGACCCGGAAGTAGACCACGGCGTTCACCTTCACGGGCACGTTGTCCCTGGTTATGACCTCCTGGTAGGGCACATCGAGGGTGACCACCCTGAGGTCCACCTTGTAGATGCGGTCGATCACCGGTATGACTATCACGAGGCCCGGCCCCTTGGTGCCCACGTAGCGTCCGAGGCGAAAGACCACCGCCCGCTGGTACTCGGGGACGATCCTCAGCGCCGAGGGTAGCAGGACCAGGATTATGATCAGCGCCCCCACGTAGCTGCCCATGCTCATGATCAGGTCGAGCAAGCTTCCAACCATCTATTATCAACCTCCCCTTCTTGCCTGTTTCGTCGCTTACCTCGACGGGGCCTCCTCGCCCTCGGCCAGGGGCCTTACGACGAGGGTGAGCCCCTCGACGCTCTCGACGACGCCTGTCTCCCCCGAAGCCAGGCGGCCGTCGCCGGAGACCTTGGCCCACCAGATTTCCCCGTGGCATATCACGCTACCCTGGGGCGAGAGGTCGGAAACGGCGAGGACCCTGCTCCCCACGAGGGCGTCCCTGCCGGAGACGGGCCGGCTCCTGATGGACCTCCAGACGGCCCAGGCGGCGAAAAGGAAGAACGCGGCGAGGACCGCCACGGCGCCTATCATGAAGTTGTACGACATGTTCAGCAGTTCACCTCCCGGGGCCCTGAAGAGGATGAGGCCCCCCACGATGATCGCCCCGGCGCCGGGCACGCTGAGGATGCCGATGCCGCCCACGAGGAGGTCCAGCACCATGACGGCTACCCCCGCCAGAAGGAACACTATCCCCGCCCAGTTGAAGGGGATCATCCTCAGGCCGTAGGCCCCGAACAGCACCAGTATACCCCCGGTAACACCCAGGACGAACCCGCCCGGCGACAGCACTTCCAGGATGATGGCGAAGACGCCGGCCACGAGCAGGAGGTAGGCCATGTCGGGCCTCGATATCACCTGGAGGGCCCTGAGCCTCGAGTCCATCCCCAGTTCGACGACCCGGTACCCCTTTAGGGAGAATTGCAGCGCCCGGTCACCCACCAGGAAGGTCCTCCCCTGCGCCCAGGCGAGGATGTCGTCGAGGTCGCCGGCGACAAGGTCGATGACCTTCGCCTCCATCGCTTCGCCGGCGGTGTAGGAGACGCTCTCGGTCACCATCTTTTCCGCCGCCGCCGCATCGCGGCCCCGCAGCCCTGCCAGGGCCCTCATCTGGGCGGCGAAGTCGCTGACGACCTTTTTCTTCATGTCCGCGTCGGGTATGTCGCCCCCAAGGGCCACCACGGGGTGGGCCGCACCCATGTTCGTCCCGGGGGCCATGACGGCTATGTGCGAAGCCTCGACGAGGAAGGCCCCGGCCGAAGCGGCCCTGGCCCCCTGGGGCGATACCCAGGCCGCCACGGGGAAGGGGGCCCCCTGGATGAGCTGGATGATCTCCCTCATGGAGGATGAAAGGCCGCCGGGGGTGTCCATCACGAGGATCATGAGGGCCGCCCCCTCCTCACCGGCCCTGGCCACGGACTCCCGGAGGTGTTCCTCGAGGGCGATCCCTATAACGCCCTCGACGGGCACCACGGCGACGATGGACGTCCCGGCCGCCCGTGGCTGCCCGGCCTCGTCGCAGGGGGCCGGGCCCGCCGCCGACAAGAGGAAAAGGGCCGCGGCGGCGACGGACAGCACCGTCAAGGTTTTTCTCTTCATCTCATCACCTTCAAGGCCTCCTTGAGGTTCCGCACCCTGAGGAGGGCCACGCCCGGCGGCATCTCGTCGCTCTCAAAGGCGCTGATCATCACCTTTTCGAAGCCCAGCCTCGCCGCCTCCCTGACCCTCAGGGGGGTCCTGACGGCGGGCCTGACCTCGCCGGCCAGCCCCACCTCGCCGACGAAGCAGCAATCGGAAGGGAGGGGCAGGTCCAGCGCCGCCGACGCGACGGCGAGGCAGAGGGCCAGGTCGGCGTGGGGGTCCTTCACCGAGAGGCCCCCGGCAACGTTAACGAAGACGTCGAGGGAGCCGGTGGATATGCCGCACCTCCTGTCCAAGACGGCCAGCATGAGTTGAAGCCTCCCGGCGCCGATGCCCCTGGCCGTCCTCTTGGGGTACGGGAAGGGCGTGGGGGCCACCAGGGCCTGGACCTCGGCGACAAAGGGCCTCGAACCCTCCATGATCACCCCCATGGCGACGCCGGAGACGGGATCGCCGGCGGAACTCCAGAAGAGGCGGCTTGGGTCCTGGACGGGGACCAAGCCCCGGTCCTTCATCTCGAAGACGCCCAGTTCATCGGTGCTCCCGAAGCGGTTCTTGTAGGACCTCAAGAGCCTGTAGGGCGACGACCTGTCGCCGGTGAACATGAGGACCACGTCCACCATGTGCTCCAGCAGTTTAGGCCCGGCGATGGAGCCCTGTTTCGTGATGTGGCCAATGATGACCGACGGCACCGCCGAGGCCTTAGACCTCTCGATGATCTTCTGGGCGACGGCCCTGACCTGGGAGGGGGTCCCGGGGAAACCTCCCCCGTCCTCGGCGGTGAAGGACTGGACGCTGTCGAAAACGGCGACGGAACACCCCTCCACGGGGCCGAGGGAGTCCTCGATGGCCGTGGAGCTTATCATCCCCAAGTCACCGCCCCCGCCTCGGCCGATCCTCTTGGCCCTGATGGCCACCTGTGAGAGGGACTCCTCCCCCGAGACGTAGAGGACCTTTCGCCCCGCGGCGGCCATTTCGGCGCAGGCCTGGAGCAGCAGTGTCGACTTTCCCACGCCCGGTTCGCCGCCGAGAAGGGTCACTGTCCCCGGGACGAATCCGCCCCCCAGCACCCTGTCGAACTCAGCGATGCCGCTCGGGCGCCTTTCCGGCAGGGCTACCTCCGAGATGAGCAAAGGCTCCACCTTTTTGTCCCGCCTCGCCGGCGCAGCGGACAGGGTCACCTCCACCAGAGAGCCCCACTCTCCGCAGGAGGGGCACCTCCCCGACCAGGTGGGGCTTTGAAAGCCGCATTCACCACACATGAAGAGCTGCTCTTTCCTTGCCATGGACACCCCGTTTCCGGCCGCGGTGGGCCTACCGTCTTTTCTTTGTTTATCATATCGCATCGGTTGTCCTTTTGCACGGCCGCGGGCCGAAGGCCCCCCTCCGCCCCGGGGGCCCCACGGGTGAGGCCTTTCGGTTATCATGGGCGGGGTCCATTCTTTCGAAGGGAAGGCTGCCCGACATGACAATTTTCGCCCTTTCAGCTCTTTTTGTAATGCTGGCCTTCATGACCGCCGGGATATGGCACGGCCGGAAACCCCGAAGCCTCGGCGACTACACCGTCGCGGGCCGGGAGAGCGGCGCCCTGCGGGTGTCGGGGACACTCCTGGGGGCCCTGGTCGGCGGGGCTTCCACCGTAGGGACCGTCCAGATGGCCTACCAGTGGGGCCTTTCAGCCTGGTGGTTCACCCTCGGCGGCGGGCTGGGCTGTCTGGTGCTGGGGCTCTGGTTCGCCATACCCCTGAGGCGGTCCCGGGTGCAAACTGTGCCGGGATTCCTGGAATTATCCTACGGCAAGGCGGCCTCCCTGGTGGCGGTCATGGCTTCCGTGACGGGCACCTTCGTCTCCATCGCGGCCCAGTTCATCTCCGGTTCCGCCCTCCTGCGGGGGGTCTTCCCGACGGGGGGCATAGTGCCGGTATTCCTGGTGGGGGTCCTGGTCCTTTCCTTCATATTCATGGGCGGGCTCAAGACCTTCGGTTCCCTGGGCACCTGGAAGATAGCCGTGCTCTACGCGGCACTGGCCCTCTGCCTCGGGGCGTCCCTCAAGACCTTCTTCTCTCCCGGGGGCGGGGGCGCCCCACTGCCCTACCACCCCTTCCTCAACCCCTTCGGCCAGGGAGTGGGTCAGGGTCTCGGCGCCAGCCTCTCCGTCATAACGGGGGTCCTGTGCACCCAGATCTATATCCAGGCTATCTTCTCCGCCTCGGACCCAACCACGGCGAGAAGAGGGGCGTTGCTCTCGGCGGTGCTGATGCCCCCCATGGGGCTCATGGGTATAGTCGTGGGGCTGAGCGTCAGGCGGTCCGGCGTCGTTCTTGAGCCCGCGACGGCCCTCCCCCACTTCCTGGCGACGAGTTTCAGCCCCGTGGTCGGGGGACTCCTATGGGGGGTGATCCTGGTCACCCTGATCGGGACCGCGGCGGGCTTGACGCTGGGCGTAGCCACAAACCTCGTCTTCGACCTGCTCCCTTCGCTTCGGCGGGGCCGTCCCCAGGGCGACCTGACAAAAGCGACGAGGATGACCATCCTGGTGCTGGTCGTCCTCGCCGGTATCGCCGGCATGGCCGGTCAGAATTCGATGATCCTCCGGTGGAGCTACGTGAGCATGGGGCTCAGGGCCTCGGGGACCCTCATACCCCTAGTGACGGCGGTGCTGACCCCGGGGCGCCTGTCGCCCGCCTGGGCCCTGGCCACGGGCTCGGCGGGGCTTTTGGTCACCCTCTTCTGGCACCTGACAGGGCTGGCGCTGGACCCTCTGGCCGCCGGACTGACGGCCTCGGCCCTGACCGCCCTTTCGGGCATGATCGCCGGGAGGGGCCGCCGCCCGTAGGGAACTTGAAGTCACCTCTTGTAGCCGATGATGTCCCTGAGCAATTTCTTCCTGTCCTCGACGTCCCCCTCGGATTCGACCCCTTTCGGAGGGAAGCCGTCCACAACGCCGGCGATGCCCCGTCCCTGGCCCGACTGGAAAACTAGCACCTGCAGCGGGTTCGCCGTGGCCGCGAATACCCGGCATACCTCCTGGACCTGCTTGATGGCGTTGAGGACGCTGATGGGGAAGCCGTTCCTCATCAGGATGACGAAAGCATGTCCTGCCGACAGCTTCAGGGCGTTGGCCACCGCGATCTCCACGAGATCGTCGGCGTTGCCGTCCTTCCGCACCAGGCAGGGACCCGAGGCCTCACAGAAGGCCAGCCCGAACTCGAGGGCCGGCGACGAAGTGACCAGCACCTCGTAGAGGTCCTCCACGGTCTTGATGAAGTGACTCTGGCCCAGGATGATGTTGCAGCCTTCGGGAATGCCGAGTTCGACCACTTCCCACTTCAGGGTCTTATCCGCCATTGTCCATACCTCCTCCGGCCCGGCCCCCGCTGACGGAACAGGGGGTGGATCCCCCGCGGGAGCGGTCCTCTCCTATTTTTGCTTCCAGGGAACCCGACAACGAGCCGAGGGGTTCCAGGATCTTCGAAAAACCCTTCTCCGACGCGGGGGGCAGGATGATATCGGCCACATCCAGCAGGGGTTCCCTGGCGTCCTCCATGGTGATGGCTATATCGGCCTGTTCCAGCATTTCGAGGTCGTTCAGGTGGTCCCCGGCGGCCGCCACCAGCGCCGGCACGCCCTTTTCCAGCAGGGATCCGAGCAGCATCCTCATCGCGGCGCCCTTGGAGATGCCGGGACCCAGGATGTCGAGGAAACCGTCGCCGGCGAAGACAGCCCGCGCCGCGCCTCCAAAGGCGCCCTGGACGCGGAGGCCGATGCCCTCGACCTCTTCCGGGTCCCCATGGACGATGACCCTGAAGATCCCCGGTATGGGCCTCGGTCGGATGAGGTCGTCCATCACGGGGACTCCCAGGGCGCTGAAATACCGCCGCGCCAGGAGGTCGCCGGGCCGGCAGTAGACCTCCTCGTCGCCGAAGACCTGGATCCCCGGAGCCGCTTCCCAGATCATCCCCAGGATATTCTCCACGGTCTCCGGGGGGATGGTCGCCCCCCATAACTCCTCGCCGGTGCCGTCGGTCATGATCCTGGCGCCGTCGTAGACGATGGCCTGGGGCAGGGCCCCCACGGCCCTCATGAGGCGGCGGGCACTGGCAAGGATGCGCCCCGTGGCTATGATGATCTCCCACCCGTCATCCTTCAGCCGCCGGCAGGTCTGGACCACCTCGTCACAGACATGGTCCCGATGGGCCAGGGTCCCGTCGATATCAGTCACCAGCAATTTTCTCATGGTCCCCCCGATCCCCCCGCCCCTGGAGCCGCGGCAAGGCGATATTAACGGTAAACGCGGGAAAAATGAACGAGAAAAAGCAACTTGACAACCGCAGAACAGCACGACAATTATGGTATCATGTAAATGTTTCCATAACCTTCTCAGGGGGTGTAAGCTTTGAGGAAGATTCTTGTGCTTGCCTTGCTCGGTGTTTTCGCGGTTATGGGCTTAGCGGCGGCAGCTGCGGCCGAGGATGTGATCAAGATCGGCCACCTCGCCGCCCTGACGGGCGACTGGGCCGCCTACGGCCAGACCGAGGTCAACTCGGCCAAGCTGGCCGTGGAAGAGATCAACGCCAAAGGCGGGGTCCTGGGCAAAAAGCTCCAGCTTGTCCCCTATGACTTCCGCACCCGCCCCGAGGACGCGGTGAACGCCTTCCGGCGGATGGCCGAGAACGACAAGGTAGTGGCGGTTATCGGCGCCAACGGGAGCGGCATCAACATCGCCACCGCCCCGCTGGCCGACAAGTACAAGGTCCCCCAGATCGGGACGGTGTCGACGAACCTCCTCGTGACGGTCGACGAGAAGGGCGTCCTCCACCCCTACATGTTCCGCATCTGCTTCACCGACCCGTACCAGGGCCAGCTGATCGCTGCCTTCAGCGCCCAGGAGCTGAAGAAGATGACGGCGGCTGTCCTCTGGGACGTCGGCAGCGACTACGCCCAGGGCCTCCGCGAGTTCTTCATGAAGTACTATGACCAGTACGGCGGCAAGGTCGTAGCCGACCTGGGCTTCCGAGCCGGCACCGACGTGGACTTCAGGGCCCAGCTTACCACTATCCGTGACAGCAAGGCCGAAGTCCTTGTCCTGCCCAACATGGGCAAGGAGATGGCCCTCATCATGAAGCAGGCCCGGGAACTCGGCATGAAGGACATCATCTTCGTCGGTGGCGACGGTTACGGCGAGTTCATGTGGGAGATCGCCGGCGACGCCATGGAGGGCAGCTACTGGATCAACCACGTCGCCCCCGAGGACCCCGCCATGGCCGACTTCTTCAAGGACTACCTGAAGACCTACAACGACGAGTGCAAGGAGTTCACCAACGGGGTGCTGGCCTACGACTCGATCTACTGGCTCGCTGACGCCATCACCAGGGCCGGCAAGGTAGACAGCACCGCCATCAAGGACGCCCTGGAGAACACCGTGAACGTGAAGCTTCACCACGCCACCATGTCCATCGACCCGGCGACCCACAACCCGATGAACAAGACCGGCGTCGTCCTGATCGCCAAGGACGGGAGAGGCCAGTTCTTCACCAAGATCCAGCCTGAATAGCGTCACCTCTCTTTTCTCGCAGTCACCCGCAACGGGGCGGGCGCGAGGCTTCGCGTCCGCCCCGCATTTGCAGGACACAAGGACGGTGAACCCGGTTTGGAAACACTCCTCCAGCAGGTTATCAACGGTTTTTCCCTCGGGTCGGTCTACGCCCTCATCGCTGTCGGCTATTCACTGGTCTATTCCATACTGCTCTTTTCCAACTTCGCCCACGGCGGTTTCCTCGTCATAGGGGGCTACATCTGCTACTACACCCTCGCGGCCGTGGGCAACAACATCTGGGTCGCGAGCCTCCTGGCCTTCCTCGGCGCGGGAGTTTCGGCGGTCCTGGTAGAGAGAGGGGCCTACAAGCCCATCCGGGAAAGGACCAACGTGACCCTCTACCTCCTCATAGCCTCCATGGGCATGAGCATCGTGATCGAGAACATATTCGTGGTCACCGTGGGAGGCCGTTTCAGGGCCCTTCCCCCGGTCATCCCGATGACCCCGGTGAGCGTTTTCGGACTTGCCACTACGAGCGCTTTTGACATCCTCTCCCTGGTCATGGCCATGATTTTCCTCGCAGGCCTGCAGGTCTTCCTCTCGACCACGAAATGGGGCCTCGCCATAAGGGCTGCATCCTACGACCTCAAAACGGCGGGTCTCATGGGAGTCAACGTGAACAAACTGATATCCATTGTCTTTTTCGTCGCGGGCCTGCTCGCGGCCGTGGGCGGGATCTTCCTTTCGGTCCGTTACACCCTTTACCCCCAGTTGGGCCTGATCACGATCAAGGCTTTCGTCGCCGCCGTGATCGGCGGGCTGGGGAGCCTGCCGGGGGCCGTCGTGGGGAGCCTGATCCTGGGGCTGGCGGAGATGCTCACCGCCGGGTTCATATCCAGCCAGATGAGGGACATCGTCGTCTTCGGCATGCTGGTCCTGACGCTCCTCTGGCGCCCGACGGGGCTGTTCGGCAAGCACATCTCCGAGAAAGTCTAGGGGGGAGGCCCGTCATGATCTCAGGTTATATCGAAGGCATCATAATCCTGATCTGCGTGAACTCCATCGCGGCCATGGGCGTGAGCCTCCTCACGGGGTTCACGGGGATATTCACCCTCGGCCACGCGGGCTACATGGCCATCGGGGCCTACACGGCGGCCATACTATCCGTCCGGCACGACGTCCCCTGGTTCGCGGCCGTCATAGCCGGCGGGATCCTGGCCATGGTCCTGGCCTATCTCATCGGGGTCCCCACACTGAAACTGATGGGGGACTACTTCGCCATTGCCTCCATCGGGCTCGGCGAGACGATAAGGCTCATACTGGAGAACTGGCAATCCTTCACCAGGGGGGCCAGGGGGTTTCCCGGGGTGACGAACTTCACCACCCTCCCCGTAGCGGCGGCCTTCTTCCTGGGCATGCTCATCCTCATGAGATTTTTAATAAACGGCAACTACGGGAGGGCTTTCAAGGCCTGCAGGGACGACTACATAGCGGCATCGTTGCTGGGCTTCAATACTTCCCACTACCGGGTCCTGAGCCTCACCATATCGGGCTTCTACTGCGGCATCGCCGGCGCGCTGCTGGCCGGCTTCCTGACCTACCTTCAGCCGGTCATGTTCGACATGAACAAGTCCACGGAGCTCACCGCCGTGGTGGTCTTCGGGGGACTCGGCTCCCTGAGCGGGTCCATCATCGGGACCGCCGTGATCGGCATGGTGACGGAAGTGTTCAGGCCCATCTCGCAGTACCGGATGCTCATTTACGGCGCCACGATGGTCCTGATCATGGTCGTCAGGCCGGAGGGGATCATGGGGCAGTACGAGATCGGACCGAAGCTGTTCCGTTCCATTTTCTCAAGAAAACCGAGGAACGAGGTGGACGGAGCCCATGGCTGATCCCATCCTCTCCCTCGATAACCTGAACAAGCACTTCGGCGGCGTCCACGCCGTCAAGGATTTCACCTTCCAGATGGAGCGGAGTGAACTGGCCGGGCTGATCGGGCCCAACGGGGCCGGGAAGACCACGGTGTTTAACCTCATCACCGGCGTTTATTCCCCCGACTCGGGGAGCATCAAATTCAAGGGCGAGGAGATCTCCGCCAGGAAGACCTACGAGGTCATCTCGAGAGGTGTAGCGAGGACCTTCCAGAACCTTCGCCTTTTCCCGCGCTCCACGGCGCTGGAGAATGTCATGACCGCCCGCCAGCAGCACTTCAAGTACAACTTCTTTGAGGCGGCCACCCACGCGGGCCGATGGGCCGGCAACGAGAAAAAGATCAAGGAGACGAGCCTGGAACTCCTCGACAGAGTGGGACTCCTCCCCGTGGCAGAACAGGCCGCAGGGACTCTCCCCTACGGCCACCAGAGGCGCCTGGAGATCGCCAGGGCGTTGGCCCTGCAGCCCGAACTCCTCCTCCTGGACGAACCCGCCGCGGGGATGAACCCCGAGGAGGTCCAGGACCTGAACGGCCTCATAAGGAACATCCACGAGGATTTCAACCTGACGACGCTGGTGATAGAACACCACATGGAAGTCATCATGGAGATCTGCCCCCGTATCGCCTGCATGAACTTCGGCGAGAAGATCGCCGAGGGTGACCCAGACTACATACAGAAACACCACGAGATCCTGAAGGCCTATCTCGGGG
The DNA here is from genome assembly GCA_002070395.1 of Synergistetes bacterium ADurb.Bin155. GTDB lineage: Bacteria > Synergistota > Synergistia > Synergistales > Thermovirgaceae > 58-81. The sequence goes on along the minus strand of MWDE01000017.1, from coordinate 27,215 downwards.
AGGAGGTCGAGGAATGTTGACAAAAGAGCCTCTCCTGAGCGTCCGGAACCTTCACGTCAGCTACGGGGCGATCCGTGCCATCCGGGGGATCGACCTGGACGTCTACGACGGCGAGATCGTCTGCGTCATCGGGGCCAACGGGGCGGGCAAATCAACCCTCATGAACGCCATTATCGGCAACGTAAAACGGGAGGAGGGCACCCTCCTGCTCGACGGGAAGCCCCTGGCGGGCCGTAGTTACCAGGCGGTGGCCCAGGGCGTCTCCCTCGCCCCCGAGGGGAGAAAGGTCTTCGCCCCTCTGACCGTCCATGAGAACCTCATGATGGGGGCCTTCCCCATCAAGGAGAGGAGCAAGATCGGGGAGGACCTGGATTGGGTCTTCACGCTCTTCCCCAGGCTGAAGGAGAGAAAGGACCAGCACGCCGGGACCCTTTCTGGGGGGGAGCAGCAGATGCTCTCCATCGGGAGGGCGCTCATGTCGAGCCCCAGGCTGCTCCTGCTGGACGAACCTTCCCTGGGCCTGGCACCTATCATCATCAGGGACATATTCAAGGAGCTCAAGAGGATAAACGACGAGGGCGTGACCATCCTGCTGGTGGAGCAGAACGCCCGCCAGGCCCTGCTGCTCTCTCACAGGGGTTATGTTATGCAGACGGGGAGGATGCTCATGGAAGGCCTCGCCGCGGACCTGCTCAAAAACCCCGACGTGGAGGCGGCCTACCTGGGCACAGCCAAAAAATAAGGTCCGGGCCCTGCGGGCCCGGACCTTTTCTTTACGGGGCGGCGATCCTAGGCGTTTTTCTTCTTGATCTCCTGGATGACATCCTCGGTGATGTCCGCTCCCCCGAAGAACACCTGCGTCTTGTCGAGAACTATAGACACACCCTTCGCCTTGGCAACGGTCCTGATAGCGAGGTCGATATCCTTGAACAGGGGTTCCATGATCCTCTGCTCTTCCTTGGCCGCTTCCTGCCGCTTGGCCTCGAAGATCCTCTGCTTTTCGTTGTTGTCGCTTGTCTTGTCGATGGCATCCTTGGCCTCGGCCTGCTTCTTTTCAACAATGACCTTGATATCCTTCTGGGCTTTCTCGAACTTCGGATGCTGGAAAAGCACCTTTTGGGGGTCGATAACCCCTATCTTCTCCTGGGCGGAGGCGATGCCTGAAATTGCTACCAGAACCAGGACACTTATTGCCACAACCGAAAGGATCTTCCGCGAGCGAGACATTTAAGAACCTCCTTTAAATTCACTCGATAGGTCAATATTCTATCCTCACAAACCCGGAACGTCCAGTTATAATTACCTAGTCGCGATCGCACGATTACGATGGAACGGAGGCCGCGCGATGGACTGCATCGCCACCTTCGAGGACGCCCAGATGGCGGTCCTCTTCGACAAAATGTGCCGGAACATGGGTTTTTTCTGCAGGATCGTACCGGTCCCCAAGGGCATCATCGCCAGTTGCGGCTTGGCCTGCCGCATCAAGGCGGAGGATGCCCCCATGATACGGGGACTTGCGATGGAGCACTCCATAGAAGTCCTGGATTATCACTTCCCCGGTCAATGAATTCTCCCCTCGCCGACTCCTGTTCACGAGGTCCCGGCGAGAGCCCAGACGACGGCTCCTTCGACCCTGCTTCCAGCAGTCATGACCGCCCCCGCCGCAACCCTTAGCGTCGCCCCGGTGGTACAGACGTCGTCGACCAGGATCACGGGCAGCCCCCTGCCGATCGCACCCTTCCAGGTGATCGAGTCCTGGGGGAGTTTTCTGCGGAGTCCCGGCGAGAGCCCCACCTGGGAGGGCCGCCTGGTCTTCCAGGCCAGTTTTTCGGCCGCGGTGCAACCCCACGCCCGGGATATCCCCCGGGCGATCTCCATGGACTGGTTGAAGGCTCTCCCGCTCCCGCGGTGGAGGGGGACCGGTACCAGGATGACCCTCCCCGGGGCTTGGAACCTCCTACCCATGAGATCCCCGATGGGCTTGCCCAGGCACTTCTGGGAACCGTACTTCAGCCGGTGGACCAGTTCCCTCGAGAGTCCCCCGAAGGAGGTCAGGCTTCTCACGGGGAAGGCGCCGGGGTGAACCGTACAGGGATAGGGCCCCAGGCATTCGGAGCAGGAGATCTTCCCCGGCTCACCGCCGACGAGATCCAGAAGGCACTCACGGCACAGGGGGGAGCCCAGCTTTCCGCACACCGGGCACGACAGGGGCCACAGGAAATGGAGTACAAGGTCCGCGGCCCTTTCCCAGTCAAAGCGCGTCAACATGCCGCTCTCCGGGGGCGCATCGCTGCAGAGGGCTTCAGCAGCTCTTTTCGGCGGCCCTTTTCAGGGTTTCGACCCTGTCTATCCGTTCCCAGGCGGGTATCGGGTCGAGGTCGATCCTCCCCATGTGCCCGTAGGCGGCGAGGCGCCTGTACTGGGGTCTTCTAAGGTCCAGGTCCCTTATGATGGCCGCGGGCCGAAAATCAAAGTGAGTCTTGACCAGATCCGTGAGGAGCCCGTCGGAAACTAAACCCGTGCCGCCGGTATCGACCATCAGGGAGACGGGCCTGGCCACGCCTATGGCGTAGGCGACCTGGATCTTGCATTCCCGCGCGAGCCCGGCGGCGACGATGTTCTTGGCCGCGTAGCGGCTCATGTAGGCCGCCGAGCGGTCCACCTTGGTAGGGTCCTTGCCGGAGAAAGCGCCGCCCCCATGGGGAACCACGCCGCCGTAGGTGTCGATGATGATCTTACGCCCCGTCATACCCGTGTCGGCCATGGGCCCCCCTATGACGAAGCGGCCCGTGGGGTTCACCAGGATCCTGGGGGGGGTCTCCGTCAGGTGGCCGGGCAATACCGGCTCTATCACCTCCCGGGTGATGTCCTGCCGGATCTGCTCCGGTCCCACCGCGGGGTGATGCTGGGCCGAGACGACCACCGTGTCGACCCTCAGGGCCTTCCCGTTCTCGTATTCTATGGTGACCTGGGTCTTGCCGTCGGGCCGCAGGTAAGGCAGGGTCCTGTCCTTGCGGGCTTCACTCAGCCTTCTCGCCAGCCGGTGGGCCAGGGCGATGGGGAGCGGGAGGAATTCCTCGGTCTCGTCGCAGGCGAAACCTATCATCATACCCTGGTCGCCGGCACCCACGCCGTTGATCTCCTCGTCGGACATGTCGTCCTCCCTGACCTCCAGGGAACAATCCACCCCCCGACTTATGTCGGAGGACTGTTCGTCGATGGCGGTGACCACGGCACAGGTGTCACCGTCGAAACCGTATTTTGCCCTGGTATAACCTATGTCCTTCACGATACTCCTCGCCAGGCGCGGAATATCGACATAACATTTGGTGGTGATCTCGCCGGCTACCATCACGAGCCCCGTGGTGATCAATATCTCGCAGGCCACGCGGCCCATGGGGTCATCGGCGAGTATCGCGTCCAGAACCCCGTCGGAGATCTGGTCGGCCACTTTGTCGGGGTGCCCTTCCGTGACCGATTCGGATGAAACAAGATACCTTCTCTCCAATTCCTTTCCACCTCCCCTTCTTAATGGCCGTGCCCCGCCTGGCTCAAGGGAGCCGGGGCACGGCTTAATGGCAGTGGGACCGCTCAGGAATACTCGATAGGCTTCCGGAGGAGCATCATCGCACCTTCCTCATGCCTGAAACCAAGCCTGGCCAGGAAGGGAGCGAGTTCGCTCGTATAGGTGATGACCAGGGGGATATCCCTCAACTTGGGGTGGTCGAGGGCGTAATCCAGCAATGACGACCCCAGCCCCTTTCCCTGGTGATCGGGGTGGACCATTATGTCCCAGAGGGAAGCCCTGAAAACTAGATCCGACAGGACACGGCAGAAGGCCACCATTTTGGAAGCGTACCTGACCGAAAAGCACATGGTGGTCCCCTGCAGCATCTTCTCTATCTGCTCGATGGACCGGCTCCTGCCCCACCGGGTAAACCGGTAAAGTTCCTGAAGGTCGTAGGGCGTGACGGCCATCTTGCTGTCGTAGTAGAGGTAACGTTCCTCGACGTCCTTCAAGGTCCGTTTTTCTCCTCTTCCAGGGGCGCGTCGGGTGAAAAGCCCATACCGGCGACGATCCGCCGGAGCTCCCCGCCGCTGGCATCGGTGCTGACCGGCAGCTGGAGGACCTGGCCCGCCCCGCAACAGGGGCATGTCCAGACGGTCCTCGCCACGCCGTCGGCGTCGGGCGTACCGGGCAGTATCCTCATTTCCCCGCAGACCTGGCAAGCAACGATAAGCATTTACCCATCCCCTTCATCCCACAGAACAAACGTGTCATCCTTCATCGATGACCAGAATCTCCACACGAACAGGCCCTTCAGTATAAATGTCATCCTCCGCCTTGACAATGACCCTGGACGTTTTTTCCCTCAGGGTCACCAGGTCCACGGCTTCGAAGAACTTGGAGGCGCTGAGGTTGCCGACGGTCCCCTTCAGGGGGTCGGGGAGCACACCATCCCTCTGGGCCTTCGAATTGACCCCCCTGAGGATGGCGAAGAGGCGCATCTCCGCCTCCTCCTGCCCAAGGCCGGCCGGTATGTCTCCCACCTCGGCCAGGGTGTATCCCTTGTCATAGATCTTCCTGCTCTCGTGCAGGGTGATGGAACCCTTCACCGGTTCCCCCTGGACGGTATTCTCCGACACGATGAGCCTGAGGATCATCCTCCCCGGGGTTCCTGAGCAGCACTCCCCTATCATTTCCTCGGAGTGAGGGTCCAGGGTGATCTCCACCTGCTCCGGGTCCGTCCCGGAGCGCATGGCGATGTTGGCCCTGGCCGACTTCATGAGTGTTTCCTCGACCTCTTCCGGTGAAGGGCGGGGCTCCCCGGGTCGTGTCACGACGACGGTCTGGGCGATCATCTCCCCGGCGAAGATAATGATACGCCCTTCCCGGACGTACTCAAGACCCTCCCTGAGCCTCTCCGATTCGGCCCTGAGAGCATTCACCTCGAGGTCGAGCCGATCCCTCTCCTGCTGAAGCGAGGCCAGGCTCGCCAGGGCCTTCTCCTGCTCTTTCCTGGTCGTACCGAGTTCCTCGCCTATCTCCTTGAGACGGTTCTCGCTCTCGTTGAGCCTTCCTTCGACGGCGGCCAGTTGGAGCTGCTTGCTCATGAGGTCCTCCTGGTTCTCCATCAGCCTGGTCTCGAGGTCCTCGAGTTCCCCCCTGCTCCCCTGGAGTTGGGAGGTAAGGTCGGTGATCTGGCGCTGGACAAACTTCATGCTGAAGATGGCCGTCCTCACGGTCTGGGAAGTGGTGGTCAGGACGGCGAGGGTGAGTATCGTGATGAGAACCCCGGAAAAGATGGTGATGATCGAGGAGGTGGACTTGGGCCTGAGGCCGAAAATGCTGACCCTCTTTTTGCCCACCCTCATCCCCACGAGATCGCCCATGTAGGCCACAATGGCGCTCACCGCCACCAGGATAAGGATCAGGGTCCAGTTCATCTCTGCAAGGAGATCCAACATCACCACCACCCCGCTTTCAGGATAAAGTTACCACATGAGAGCCCTATTTTCACGAAAAAGGCCGGAGGGACACCCCTCCGGCCTCAAAGTCAAGTTGAATCCGGCACCGGCGTGACGGGGCCGTTATTTGGAGCACTCCCTGAAGACTTCCCTGGCTATCGCGAGGCCGGCCTCGAGGTCCGCCACGGGGACATTGAGGGCCGGGCGGAACCGGATGGAGACATCGCCGCAGGGGAGGACCAGCATCTTCTTGGCCCAGAAGAGTTTCAGGGCCTTGTCCCGCATAGCGCTGGTCTCGAAATCGTAGGCGCACATCAGGCCCTTGCCCCTGGCGTTGGAGATCAGCCGGGGGAACTCCTCCTGCAACTTCTTCAGTCCGTTCAAAAGGGCCGGGCCCGCCGTGTTCGCGACATAATCGAGGATGTTATCCTCCTCGTAGATCTCGAGGTACCGGGTGGCCCTGACCATGTCGACCACCGTCCCGCCCCAGGTGGAGTTGATGCGGCTTGAGATCTTGAAGCAGTTGTTCTCCACCTCGTCCAGCCTCGGGCCGGCCACGAGGCCGCATATCTGGGCTTTCTTACCAAAGGCGAACATGTCGGGCTTCACCGGGGCGTGATGCTCGAAGGCCCACATCTTTCCGGTGATCCCCATGCCGCACTGGACTTCGTCGAAAATGAGGAGGATATCCTCTTCGTCGCAGATCTCCCTGAGCTGCTGGAAGAACTCCGTACGGAAGTGGTTGTCCCCGCCCTCTCCCTGAATGGTCTCGATGATAATGGCGCAGATGTCGTCGGGGTTGTCCCAGATGGCCTCCTTGATCTGCTTGATGGCCACCCTTTCGAGCCAGGTCACCACGCCGAGGTTATCCTCGAGGGGCCAGTAGATCTTGGGGTTCAGCACCCTGGGCCAGTCGAACTGGGCGAAATGCTTGTACTTGTTGGGGTCCTGGGTGTTGGTCACGGTGAGGGTGTAGCCGCTGCGGCCGTGAAAGGCGTCGTTGAAGTGGATGACCTTGGTCCCCCGTCTCCCCTTGACGGCGTCCCCCCGGCAGCACTTGCCCTGCTGGAGCAGCTTCTGGACCTTCCAGTCCATGGCGACCTTGAAGGTGTTCTCCACCGCGAGGGTCCCGTAGTCGATGAAGAAAACGTGGTTGAAACCCTTGGGTACGGCCACATCCCCGAAGGTCTTGACGAACTGGGCCATCTGGTCGGTGTAGATGTCGGAACTGGCCACTTTGTTGATGGCCGCCCTGAAGATGATCTCCTTGAATTCCGGGTTGTCGAGTTTGGGGTGGTTCATTCCGAAGGGGGCGGAGGCGAAGAAGGTGTAAAAGTCCAGCCAATCCTCGCCGTTGACCTTGTTGATCATGTGGGAGCCCTTCGACTTCTCCATGTCGACGACGATATCGAAGCCGTCCCTTAAAAGCCACTTGCTGATCTCTTGGAAAACCTGTCCAGGTTCCACTCTTCTGTCTACCTTTGCCATTCGAGCTACCTCCCTTTTATTTTTCTTGGGATGCCCGCCAGGTATCCCACTTGGCACCCGGAGCGGAGGGGCCTGTTTCTTGTTTATTATTTCACAATTATTCGAGCGGGGCAACCGGTCATCGAACCGGCCGGGGGTCACCCGTTAAAGATCCGGGAAAGGCGACTTTGCCAAAAGGGCGGCTATCTCATCGGCGCTCCAGAAACGCCCCCGGTCCATGCCCGGGCATTCACTGGATCGCTCCACCCAACCCCGTCTCGTCCTGAGTATGCTGGGCCAGAAGGGGAAGAGCCTGCATTGAAGGGGTCTCACGCTGTATATCCCGCACCGGGCGCTCTCACCCTGGTACATGACGCAATCCCAATTCGGGCGTTCCCTGAGGGACATCCTGCCCCGGCGCTCGACCACGAAGCCCTTCCGGAAGGCTTCACTCTCCATGCCGAAGTATTCAGCGATCGCTTCCAACTCCCCGGGGGAAAGCCAGACCGACCCGGGTTCACCGCGACAGCAACGGCCGCAACCGATGCAGGAAAAAAATAAACCTTCTTGCCACCACGGTTCATATGGTAACTCAAGGGCTCCCCCTTTTTCAACCCCGAAAAGCGGGCCCGACCTCGATATCATATCACCATACCTTTCTCTCCCTGCGCCGTGAAGCCCCGATAAGTGAACCGCTGGAGCGCAACTTGTCAAGATCATCGAGGGCCTTGCCCGTCCCGATGGCCACGCATTCCAGGGGCATGTCCGCCACGTATGCGGGTATCTGGGTCTTCTTGGTGACAAGCTCAGGGAGCCCCTTCAGGAGGGCTCCTCCGCCGGAGAGGGTTATGCCCCGGTCAATTATGTCGGCCGACAGTTCGGGGGGGGTCCTCTCCAGGACCTGCCTTATCCCCTCGATTATCATGCCGACCGTCTCCTCGATGGCCTTGGCCACGATGCGGTCGGTGATCTCGATCTGCCTCGGTAGCCCGTGGACGAGGTCCCGCCCCTTTATCATCATGGTCTGTTCCTGCCGTGGCGAGGGGGCGCAGTTGGCCACATTGATCTTGATCGCCTCCGCCGTCTGCTCTCCTATGGCGAGGTTGTATTCCTTCCGGATGTAACGGGTTATGTTCTCGTCGAAGCGGTCCCCCCCCAGCCTCAGAGACTCGGCCACGACGATGCCGCCGTAGGACAGGACCGCCACGTCGGTCGTCCCGCCGCCGATATCAACGATGAGGTTGCCCCTGGGTTCGGAGATATCGAGGTTAGCCCCTATGGCCGCAGCCATGGGCTCTTCTATCAGGAAGGCCTCCTTCGTGCCTATCTCGACGGCAGCCTCCAGGACGGCCCTCCGTTCCACGTCGGTGGCCCCGGAGGGGACGCATATCATTGCCCTGCGCCTCATGAGCCTGCCGAAACCCTTGATGACCTTCTTCAGGAAGTGCCTGAGCATGGCCTCGGTCATGGTGTAGTCGGCGATGACGCCGTCCTTGAGGGGCCTGATGGCCACAACGTTGCCGGGAGTACGCCCGAGCATGCTTTTGGCTTCGTTACCCACGGCGAGGATCCTGTCGGTGTTCAGGTCCACAGCCACCACGGAGGGTTCCCTCAGGACCACGCCGTTATTTTTCATGAAAACGAGGACGTTGGCCGTCCCCAGGTCGATCCCGATATCCATACCCCACATACAAGGTTACCTCCTTCAAGGGTCGACGAAAAAGACCGCCCCGGGTCCTCGTGGCTTCCGTGCCCGCGATTAAACTATATCCGAAAAGGCCGCCGCCCTCAAGAAACATCCCATGGCGAAGGGGTGTACCCCACCAGGGTGAGGAAAAGCCCATCTGGCGGGGCCGTGGGGCCCGCGTCGACCCTTTGTCCCCCTTCGAGAAGCCCTTCGAACCACGGGACATCCCGTTTACCGGCGGCGACGAGGTCCATCGACCCCATGATGATCCTGATCATGTTCGTCAGGAAGCTGTCACCCCTGATCCTTACCCGCAGAAGAGGGCCCTTGCCAGAGACCGACGCGGCCAGGATCGTCCGCCGGGTATCGGCGGGGCGGTCGAGTTTGCGGCAGAAAGCGCTGAAATCGTGCTCCCCCTTCATAAGGGCGCAAAGCGTCCTCAGGGCCCCCCTGTCCCAGTCAGAGCTGTTCCTCCAGACGAAGGGGAGGATATGGGGCGGGCACCCCTGTCCCTTCCACACGAAATATACGTACTCCCTCCAGTCGGCGCTCCGCCTGGCGCTGAAATCGTCGGGGACGGGGGCCACCCGCGACACGCTGATGGATCTCGGGAGGTTGGCATCCAGGGCGTTCCGGAGCTTTCGGGGTTCCCAGGGGGCGGCCATATCGAAGGATATTACCTGCCCCAGGGCGTGGACGCCCTTGTCGGTCCTGCCGGCGGCCACGACGGGCGTACTCCGCCCGTTCAGCGTGGCCAAGGCCCTTTCGACGTGCTCCTGCACGGTATTTTCCGTAGCCTTCGGCTGCTTCTGCCAGCCCGAGAAGCGGGAGCCGTCATAGGCGATCTTCGCGGCGAACCTCATGGGAGGGTCACCCTGCCATCGAGGAACACCGCCAAAAAGGAGAACAGGAGCGAGAAGACGAAAGCGGCGGAGTCCCCGGCGGTCCATTCGAGGGGGTTCATCCGGGTCCTGCCCTCCCCGCCGGTGTAGTTCCTCGCTTCCATGGCGGTAGCCAGGTCGTCGGCCCTCTGGAAGACGATCACGAAAAGGGGCACCAGGACGGGGATGAAGGCTCGAAGCCTCTTCAGGGGGCCACCCCTTTCCAGTTCGGCCCCCCTGGCTATCTGGGCCTTCATTATCCTCTCCGTCTCGTTGAGAAGGGTGGGTATGAACCTCAGGGCTATGGTCATCATCATGGCCAGTTCATGGGCGGGGAAGCCGAACCTGCGAAGGGGGGAGAAAAGGCTCTCCAGGCCGTCGGCCAGTTCCGTGGGGCTCGTTGTGAGCGTAAGGAGCCCCGCGAACATGATGAGCAGCATCAGCCTCAGACCCATCCTCGCGGCCATGACTACGCCCTCCCGGGTCACCTCCAGGATCCCCCAGGAGAAGACCGGCTCCCCGCCGGTGAAAAAAAGATGGATCGCGGCAGTGAAGGCTACCAGTATCCAGACCGGTTTCACCGTGGACAGGACCAGCCGCGCGGGTATTCTCGACGCCCCGACGAGGGCCAGGAAAAAGAGGCCCCACATCACGAAGCCCAGGGGGCCGCGGACCATGAAGATGCCCACGAGGCAAAAGAGTACGGCCACGATCTTGCACCGCGGGTCGAGGTGGTGGACCGGGGATTCGACGGGGACATACTGGCCGAGGGTCATATTGTTCAGGAATTTCATCTTCCGTGGCTCCTGCCTATAGCTTCCGCCAGGATCTTCGGCTCCCAGGTCAGAGGCACCTCGAAGCCCAGGTCGCGGAGGCGGCCGGCGAACCGGACAAGGTCCGGGATGACGAGCCCCCGTATGTCCCGTTCGAGGAGTTCACCCAGTATCACGCCCGGGGGGCCCCAGAGGGTGCTCTTGCCCTCATCCAGGACCAGTATCGAATCGGCGAGACCCAGGGCCAGTTCCATATCGTGGGTGATATGGATTATCCCCTTGCCCAGTTTCTTCAGGTCGGAAAGAAGGCCGAGCAGCTGCCTCCTCCCTGGGGAGTCGAGCCCGGCGGTGGGCTCGTCCATGACGAGATAATCGGGGTCGGAGGAAAGGGTCGAAGCTATGGCGACCCTCCTCTTCTGCCCCCCTGACAGCCGGAATGGGTTGGCTTCGTACAGGTCTTCACCTATGCCCACCAGTTCGAGGGCCTCTTCGACGCTTTTCTCAAGGCGACCGGCCTGGAAACCCCAGTTCCTGGGGCCGAAGGATACTTCCTTGAACACGGTCTCCTCGAAAAGCTGCTGCTCCGGATACTGGAAGACCAGGCCCACCTTCTGCCTGACCTTGCGGAGGGACTCTTCGCCGTGCCGGACCTGTATGTCGTCGACGCTGACGGAGCCCTCCGTAGGCAGGAGGAGCCCGTTCAGGTGCTGGGCCAAGGTGGACTTGCCGCTGCCCGTATGCCCCACAACGGCAACCCAGCTGCCCCTTTCGGCCTCGAAGGTGACGCCGTCGAGGGCCTTCGTCTGGAGGGGCGACCCGGGGTGATAGATATGGACCAGGTCCCTTACGGCTATCGACATAGGGCCTCCACCATCTCCTCCGCCCGAGGGGGGGTCCCTTTGCGGATCAGCCCCTCCTCGAGAAGCATTCGCCAGACCTTCACCATCCCCGGCACTTCGAGTCCCCACCGCGCCAGTTCCTCTCCGAGGAGGAACAAGGCCTCCGGGGTACCTTCCCAGGCTACGCGGCCCCCGTAGAGTACGATGCAGCGGTCACAACAAAGGATCTCCTCGAGCCTGTGGGTGATGGAAACGAGGGTCATGCCGCCGGCATGAAGGCTGGAGAGTACCGCCATGAGATCCTGCCTCCCCTTGGGGTCTAGCATGGTTGTCGCTTCGTCCATGACGAGGCAAGGGGTTCTCTGGGCAATGGCCCCAGCCAGGGCGAGTCTCTGCTTCTGTCCCCCAGAAAGGGCATAGACAGGTTTACGGGCCATTTTCCCGAGGCCCGAGACCTCCAGGGCCCATCTCACCCTTTCCCTGATCTTTTCGGGGGGGAGGCCCAGGTTCTCGGGGCCGAAGGCGACGTCCTCCTCGACCACGGCCGCTATGAGCTGGTTTTCCGGGTTCTGGAAAACCATCGACACCGACCTCCTGGCCGAGCGCTTACCTTCTTCGGTTTTTGTGTTGAGGCCGTGAACAAAACAATCGCCCTGCGTAGGTAACAGCAGGGCGTTGAAATGCTTCGCCAGGGTGGATTTACCCGACCCGTTGCTCCCAAGTACGGCTATCCACTCCCCGGCGCCGATCTTCAGGTCAATATCCGCGATAGCTGGAGCGTCTGTACCCTGGTAGGTGAAAGATACACCGGAAAACCGTACCAGGCAGTCGGCCGTCATGACCTCTCAACAAGCTCGATCACGGCCATGGGGGCCCCGTCACCCTTGCGGTAACCCAGCCTGGTTATCCGCGTGTAACCCCCTTGCCTTTCACTGAAACGGCCGGCTATATCGTTGAACAGTTTCTGCACGGCCTTGACATTACCCATCCTGGAAGCGACGATCCTCCGGTTGTGAAGGTCGCCGACCTTGGCCTTGGTTATCATCCTCTCCGCGACCCGGCGAACCTCCTTGGCCCTGGTGACGGTGGTCTCCAGGCGCTCCTCCAGGAAAAGGTCCGCCGTGAGGTTTGAGAGCATGGCCATGCGATGGCTTCCGTACCGCCCAAGCCTGCGTCGATCAACGCGGTGCCTCATCGGGCTTCATCCTCCTTCGACTTGTCCTCTGACGGGCGGTCATCCTCCGAGATCTGCAGCCCGAAGGCTTCCAGCTTTTCCTCAATCTCCCTGAGGGATATCTTGCCCAAATTCCTGATCTTCAGCAGTTCCGACCTGCCCCGGCTCATGAGGTCCCCGATGGTCTGAACACCCCCGCGAAGAAGGCAGTTCTCGCTCCTTATGGATAACTCCAGGTCCTTGATGGACCTTGCGAAGACGCCGTCGGCATTCTTGTCTTTACCAGCCGACCCATCGCCTTCCCCATCGGGAGCCCCTTCGGACTCATCCTTGCCGAGCCCTTTCACGAAGAGGGAAAAGGATCTCTGCAGGATAGAGGCGGCGTCGATCACGGCCTTTTCGGGCATGATCGACCCGTCGGTCCACACTTCGAGGACCAACCTCTCGTAGTCGGTCCTCTGGCCGACCCTGGCGTCCTGGACTTCGTACTTGGCCCGACGGACAGGGGAGAACACCGCATCCATGACGAGGGCATCCAGCGGGAGATCCGAGGGCCTGTCCCTTTCGGAGGTCAGGTAGCCGGTCCCCTTTTCGATGAAGAGGTCCATCTCCAGGAAACCTTCTTCCTCCAGGGTGCAGATGTACCTGTCGAGGTCCACGAACTCGATGTCGCTGTCCGGCTGGATGTGGGCCGGCGTGACCACGCAGGGGCCCTTCGCCTCCAGCCTCAGTATCTTGGTCCCCTCGCTGTAACTCTTCAGCGCCACGTTCTTCAGGTTGAGGAGCAGTTCGATGACATCCTCCCTCATGCCCGGGATGGTGCTGAACTCGTGAAGGATACCCTCGATCCTCACCGCCGTGATGGCCGCCCCGCCGATGGAAGACAGCAGGACCCGCCTGAGGGCGTTCCCAAGGGTGACGCCGTATCCCTTTTCCAGGGGGCTGACGACGATCCTTCCGTTCAGGGGAGTGCTTTCCTCTACCCGGATCTCGGGTTTGATATGTTCCATCATTTTCCTCCCGGTCATGCCCTATCGGGCGTAGAACTCAACAACCAGCTGTTCCTTGACGGGGACCTCGATCTGTTCACGGTTAGGGAGGGCCAGTATGCGGCCTTCCTGCTTCTCGGCGTCGAACTGCAGCCACTCGGGTATCGTCCGGGAAGCCGCCACCTCGATGTTCTCCTTGAGGAGGGCCTTGTCCCGGCTCCTCTCGCCGATGGCGATGACGTCCCCCGCCTTCACGAGGTAACTGGGAATATCCACCTTGCGTCCGTTAACGGTTACATGGCCATGCCTCACGAACTGCCTCGCCTGGGGGCGGCTCACCCCGATGCCGAACCGGTAGATCACGTTGTCGAGGCGCGCCTCGAGCAGCCGCAGGAAGTTATGGCCCGTCTGACCCGCCATCCTCGAAGCGGCGGCGTAGAACCTCCTGAACTGGGACTCGTTGATCCCGTAGAAGCGTCTCAGTTTCTGCTTCTCCCGCAGCCGGAGGCCGTACTCGCTGACCTTTATCCTTCGGCTCTGTCCGTGCTGCCCCGGTTTGTAGTTTCTCTTGTTGATCGCGCACTTTTCCGTGTAACACCTGTCGCCCTTCAGGAAGAGCTTTGTACCCTCGGCCCTGCAGAGGCGACAAACGGCACCTGTGTACCTGCTCATTACTCCTGTCCTCCTTGATCAGCCCGTTAGACTCGCCGACGCTTGGGAGGCCGGCAACCGTTGTGAGGTATAGGGGTCTCGTCCTTTATGGCGTTCACCTGCAGACCCGCCCCCTGGAGGGACCGGATGGCCGACTCGCGACCGGGCCCGGGCCCCTTGACAACGACATCTATCTCCTGGACACCATGATCCTGCGCCTGCTTGGCAACCTGCTGGGCAGCCAGCTGGGCCGCGAAGGGGGTGGATTTCCTCGCCCCCTTGAAACCAACATGCCCGCCGGAGGCCCATGAAAGCAGGTTCCCCTGCCTATCGGTGACACTGATTATGGTGTTGTTGAAGGTCGAGTAGATATGGGCAACACCGTAACTGATATTCTTTTTTTCCTTTTTCTTGCCTCTTCGTTGCGTTCTCTTCGCCACGCGAATACTCCCTCCCTTGCTACTTCTTGGCCGCGGGTTTCTTCTTGCCCGCGACGGCCCTGCGAGGTCCCTTGCGAGTCCTCGCGTTGGTCTTTGTCCTCTGCCCCCTCACGGGAAGGCCGAATTTATGGCGCATGCCCCGGTAACAGCCGATCTCGATGAGGCGCTTAATGTTCATCGTGACCTCGCGCCGGAGGTCGCCTTCGACCCTGTAGTTCTCCTCTATCTCCGACCTGAGCTTCTGGGCTTCCTCTTCAGTGAGGTCCTTCACCCTCCTGTCGGGGTCGATGGAAGTCGCTTCAAGTATCTTCTTCGAGGAGGGCTGCCCGATCCCATAGATATAGGTCAGCGCGACCTCGATGCGTTTTTCCCTTGGGAGATCGACTCCTGCGATTCGTGCCATGGGGTACTACCTCCTCGCTCCCTGTCTCTGTTTATGCCTCGGGTTCTTGCTGCATATGATCCTTACGACACCTTTTCTCTTGATAACCCTGCAATGTTCGCAGATGGGTTTGATAGAAGGCTTCACTTTCATTTGATCCCACACTCCTCAACGCAACTGAATTACGCGCCTGCCGGGGAAAACCCCGGCGATCCTCCAGGTTCCAAGCTATTTATATCTATACACGATCCTTCCCCGTGTCAAGTCGTAGGGAGATATCTGGACGAGGACTCTGTCTCCCGGCAGTATCCTTATGAAATGCATCCGCATCTTGCCCGACACGTGGCCCAGGATCTTGTGACCGTTTTCCAGTTCGACCCGGAACATGGCGTTGGGTAAAGGTTCTATGACCTTTCCCTTGACCTCGATCATGTCATCTTTTGGCATATGGCTCCTTCACCCTCCCTGTCCCTCTCGGCGGGACGGCCCGACCCGTTCAACCAGGCCGGGGCGGCCACCGGCCCCGGGGAGATCAGCGCCCTGACCCTTTAATCCCAAGGCGTGATCACCTCCGGGTCGCCGCCGGTTATGACGATGGTCTTCTCGAAGTGGGCGGCATCGGAGCCATCGGCCGTTACCACGGTCCATCCGTCCTTCAGAGTCCTTACCGCCTCCTTCCCGGTCATGATCATCGGTTCGATGGCCAGGGACATGCCCCTCTTAAGGGTTATGCCCTTGCCGGGCACACCGTAGTTAGGGATCTGCGGAGCCTCGTGGAGCTTCCGCCCGATCCCGTGGCCGGCGTATTCCCTCACAACCCCGTAGCCCCTGGGTACGGCCCACGATTCCACCGCGTGGCCGATATCCCCCAGCGTGGCCCCCTCCCGGGAGACGGCGATGGCCCTCTCCAGGCACTCGCGGGTCACTCTGAGCAGTGCCTCCCTTTCCGGCGATATATTGCCCGCCGGGAAGGTGCAGGCCGCGTCCCCGTAGAACCCTTCGAAACGGACCCCCACGTCGACGCTGACCACATCGCCCTCCTGGAGGATCCTGTCCCTGTTGGGCTTCCCGTGGACCACCTCGTCGTTGATGGAGACGCAAAGGGTCCCCGGGAAGGGGACAGGGACCCCAGGGACGGTATACCCCTTGAAGGCCGGTCGTGCGCCGGAGGCGATTATAAGCTTTTCCGCCTCGGCGTCCAGGGTAAGGGTGTCCACCCCCGGCCGGATGATATCCCTCACCAGGTGAAGGACATCGGCCACAATCTTCCCGGCCTTCCTGAGGCTCGCGATCTCCTGTTCGTTTTTTATCGTGACCATATCCTATAACCCTACGGCCTTTTCTATGGCCGCGACCACACGGTCGCCCTCCTGGCCCGCATCAACTCGGATGAGTCGGCCCTTTTCCTCGTAGTAGCGGACCAGGGGAGCCGTCTGTTCCTCGTAGACCTCGAGCCTCCTGATGACGACCTCTTCCCTGTCGTCATCCCTTTGGGTCAACTCCCCGCCGCAGCGGTCGCAGACCCCGGGGACCTTGGTGTTCTTGAAACGCACGTTGTATATCTCGCCGCAGCTCCCACAGACCCTCCTGCCGGTCAGCCGGTCGATGACCAGCTGCCTTGGGATCTCGAAAAGGATGACCCCGTCGAGGGTGATGCCCATCCCATCCAGGAGACGGTCCAGGGCCTCGGCCTGGGGGACCGTCCTGGGGAACCCGTCCAGGATGAAGCCGCCTCGGCAATCGGGCTCCTGGAGGCGTTCCTTCATCATGGCGATTATCACGTCGTCGGGGACCAGCCCGCCGGAATCCATGTACTTTTTGGCGGTCTTTCCGAGCGCGGTCCCGCTCCTGACGTTCTCTCTGAGGATATCGCCCGTGGAAATATGGGCGAGGCCGTAACGGTCCTTGAGAACCGCTGCCTGTGTCCCTTTGCCGGCGCCGGGCGACCCGAGGAAGATGACTCTCATGACCTCGCCGTTCCCTCTAGAATTTGAGGAGTCCGGCGGTCTTCCCCTTTGACCGCTTAAGGATGCCCTCGTAATGCCTCATCAGGAGCTGGGCCTCGACCTGGTGGACCGTGTCGAGGGCCACACCCACCACGATCAGTACAGCGGTGCCACCGAAGTAGAAGGTGGTGATCCCCATGAGGCGGGTCATCAAGGTCGGCAGCAGGGCGACGACGGCGAGGAAGACGGCGCCGCCGAGGGTGATCCTCGACATCACCTTCTCTATGTACTCCGCCGTAGGTTTACCCGGCCTGATGCCCAGGACGAACCCCCCGTACTTCTTCATGTTCTCGGCCGTGTCGTTGGGGTCGAAGACGACGGCGGTGTAAAAGTAGGAGAAGAAGACGATCAACACCACGTAGAGTGTCATGTAGACAAGGCTGTCGGGCGACAGGAAGCGCTGGATCACCGCCGACACTTCACCTGAAAAAAGCCTGGCTATGGTGGAGGGGAACAGCAACACCGACGACGCGAATATTATCGGGATGACGCCGGCCTGGTTGACCTTCAGGGGAATGAAGGTGCTCTGTCCCCCGTAGACCTTGTTCCCGACGACCCTTTTCGCGTACTGGACGGGAAGCCTCCTCTGCCCTTCCTGGAGGAGGACGCAGCCCGCGATGACCACGAGGATCAGGATGAGAGCCAGGCTGATGACAAGGATGTTCATCTCACCCATCCTCAAGAGTGACCAGGTCCTGATCATGGCCTCGGGCAGCCTGGCCACAATCCCGGCGAATATCAAAAGCGAGATGCCGTTGCCTATCCCGTGGTCGGAGATCTCCTCTCCCAGCCACATGACCACCAGGGAGCCCGCCGTGACGGTGAAGATCGCCGCGACGAAGCCCACCCATCCCCCCGAGAATACACCCAGGTTCCTGAGCCAGAAGGTCATACCTATGGCCTGCACGGCGGCGAAGAACACCGTGCCGAGCCGGGTGTACTGGACGATCTTCTTCCTGCCCTGCTCGCCCTCCTTCTGGAGCTTTTCCAGGGCTGGGAACACCACCACCAGCAGCTGCATGACGATGCTGGCGTTGATGTAGGGGGCGACGCCTAAAGCGAATACGCTGAACCTCCTGAGGGCGCCCCCGGCGAAGAGGTCCAGGAACCCGAGCACTCCGCCCTGGTCGAACAGGCTGGCCATGGCGTCGGGGTCGATGCCCGGCGTGGGGATATGGGCGCCAAGACGAAAGAGGAAGAGCACCCCCATGGTGAAGAGTATTTTCCTCTTGAGATCGGGCAACCTGAAAGCATCCCTGAATGCGTCGAGCACCTAGATCACCTCGGTCTTCCCGCCTGCAGCCTCTATCTTGGCCACCGCCTGGGCGCTGAAAGCGTTGGCCTTCACCGTCAGTGCCCTGGTAACCTCGCCGTCACCCAGTATTTTCACCGGCCTTTTCGCGTCCCCGATGAGCCCGGCCATCAGCATCTCGGGTATGCCCACTTCGCCGCTATCCTCGAAATGGTCACCGAGCCTTCCCACGTTCACCAGCTGGAAGGTTTTTTTAAACCTGGCGTTGCTGAAGCCCCTCTTGGGGACTCTCCTCGTGAGGGGCATCTGGCCCCCCTCGAAACCGGGGCGAACGCCTCCACCGCTTCTGGCTTTCTGGCCCTTGGTGCCCTTACCGGCGGTCCTGCCCGTACCGGACCCCGTGCCCTGTCCCATCCTTTTTGGTTTTCTCCTCGACCCAGGAGCGGGCCGGAGCTCATGAATTCCCACGAGCCTCTCCCCCCCTATTCCTCTACGATCTCCCAGTCCACAAGGTGCTCCACCGCGGCTATCATCCCTCGGACCTGGGGAGTGTCTTCATGGATCACTGTCTGCCTGATCTTCCTCAGGCCCAAT
The DNA here is from genome assembly GCA_002070395.1 of Synergistetes bacterium ADurb.Bin155. Lineage (GTDB taxonomy): Bacteria > Synergistota > Synergistia > Synergistales > Thermovirgaceae > 58-81. Next base: position 8,611 of record MWDE01000017.1, on the reverse strand, counting down.
GCCCGGACCGTCTCCCCCTGGCGGGGCGGGCGGCCTATGGTGCTCTTTCTGAGCGTGACCTTCAGCTTGGCCATCGTCGTTCTCGCCCCCTACGCTTCCTGGGCGGGGCGGGCTTCCTTGCCGCGGAGCCTCATGACTTCCGCCGGAGAGCGAAGCCCCTTAAGTGCCGTCATGGTGGCGTAGGCCACGTTGACCGGGTTCGAGGTTCTGCCGATGACCTTGGTCACCACGTCGCTGACGCCGCCCAGTTCCATGATGGCCCGGACGGCCCCGCCGGCGATGACGCCCGTTCCGGGGACGGCCGGTTTGAGAAGGACTTCTGCGGCACCGAAGCGTCCAACGATATCGTGGGGAATGCTGCTGCCGACCCTCTTCAGTTCGACCTGCCCCTTCTTGGCCTTCTCGATGCCCTTCCTGACGGCCTCGGAGATCTCCCTGGCCTTGCCGATGCCTATACCCACATTCTGCATGCCGTCGCCCACGACCACGAGGACGCTGAACCTGAACCTCTTGCCGCCCTTGACAACCTTGCTGACGCGGTTTATGGAGACGACTCTTTCGAGCATTTCCTGGCCCTTAGGACCGCCTTCGTTGACCCTCATTTCCTGCAACCTCCTTAGAACTTCAGGCCGGCTTCGCGGGCCGCGTCGGCCAGGGCCTTGACCTTGCCATGGTAGAGGTGACCGCCGCGATCGAAAAGGACCTGGGTGATGCCCTTCTCCAGGGCCCTCTCGGCGACCGTCCTGCCGACCGCCTTGGCGGCCTCGATATCGCCGCCGCCTTCAGAGCCGTTCCTGACGCTTTTCTCCATCGTCGAGGCGGCGGCCAGCGTATGCCCCCTGGTATCGTCAATGACCTGGGCGTACATGTGGTTCAGGCTGCGGAATACGGCAAGGCGCGGGCGTTCCCCGGTACCCGAAAGGGTCTTGCGGAGACGGCGGTGCCTGATCAAACGCATATCGTTCCTGGTTCTCTTTTTCATCCTGCCCTTCACCTCGCTAGCTAGGCTCCGGCCTTGCCGGCTTTACGAATAACGTGCTCGCCGACGTACCTGATCCCCTTGCCCTTGTAGGGCTCCGGCGGTCTGAAACCCCTGATGACCGCCGCCGCCTGCCCGACGGCTTGCTTGTCTATCCCCTTCACGGTGATCTTGGTGGGGCCGTCGGTGGTGACCTCCACCCCCTTGGGGGGGTCGTACTCCACCGGGTGGGAGAAGCCCAGGTTCATGACCAGGGTGCTGCCCTGCATCTGGGCACGCCAGCCGATCCCGACGATCTCGAGCCGCCTTTCAAAACCGGCGCTGACCCCCTGGACTAGGTTGTTGACCAGCGCCCTCATCATCCCGTGATAGGCCCTCGTCCTCTTGTCATCGCCCTGCCGGGTGATCTTGACGGCGTTGTCCTCAACGGTGACATCTATCCCCGGGACGAGGTTCACCGAGAGTTCGCCCTTGGGGCCTTTGACCTTGACCTTTTCACCATCGACCGAAAGGGTCACTCCGGAGGGAAGGTCTATCAGTTTCCTGCCGATCCTAGACACCGATGACACCCCCTACCAGATAAAACAGATGACTTCCCCGCCAAGGCCCTGTTTGCGGGCCTCGGCTTCGGGCATCATGCCCTTGGAGGTCGATATGATGGCGGTACCGAGCCCCTTCATCACGCTGGGGAGCTCGTCTTTCTGGACATAGATCCTGCGACCCGGCTTGCTGATCCTCCTGAGGCCCTGGATCACGCGCTCCCTCTGCGGACCGTAGGAGAGGAACAGCCTTAGGGTCGCGTAGGGCTTTTTGGGGTCGTTGACCACCTTGAAATTCTTGACATAACCCTCTTCCTTGAAGATCCTGGCGATGGCCAGTTTGACCTTGCTTAAGGGCATGTCCACCGTTTCATGGTAGACCATGTTGGCGTTCCGGATGCGCGTGAGCATGTCCCCTATAGGGTCATTCACATACATTGCAATAGCCTCCTTGACCGCATCCCTTGCTACCAGCTGGATTTGACCACACCGGGGATCTTGCCTTCCCGGGCCAGCTTCCGGAAGCAACAACGGCACATATTGAATTGCCTCATGTAGGCATGGACACGACCACAGAGGGGGCACCTGGTGTAGGACCTCACCTTGAACTTGGGATCCCTCGCGGCCTTGATCCTCATGGCTTTTCGGGCCATTCGCTTCATCTCCTCCCTTACCGGGCGAAAGGCATTCCAAGAGCCTGGAGCAGGCTCATAGCCTCTTCATCCGTCTTCGCCGTGGATACGATGGATATATTCATCCCCCTGATGCGGCTCACCTTGTCGTAGTCGATCTCGGGGAAGATCAGCTGCTCCCTCAGGCCGAGGTTGTAATTCCCGTGGCCGTCAAAACCCTTGGGAGACAACCCCTGGAAGTCCTTGATCCTGGGCAGCGCCAGGGAGATGAGCCTGTCAAGGAACTCCCACATCCTCGCCCCCCGGAGCGTGACGGAACAGGCGACGGGCATCCCCTCACGGAGCTTGAAGCCCGCCACGGACTTTTTAGCCCTCTTCATCATGGGCTGCTGCCCCGTAATGGTGCGAAGTTCCGCGATGGACGACTCCATGTACTTGTAGTCCGTCTTGGCCTCCCCCACCCCGATGTTCACGACCACCTTCTGGATCCGGGGGACTTCCATGACGTTGGAATAACCGAACTCCTTCTGAAGCCGTCCCGTGATATCTTTTTTGTAAAGATCTGCCAGACGCGGCATTGTCCAGTCGCCTCCCCGTTACACCTTATCGATGATCTCGCCGCACTTCTTGCAGACACGGACCTTGCGCCCGTCCTCGAGGAAGGCCCTCCCGACGCGGGTCGCGGCGCCGCAGGCCGTGCAGACGAGCTGGACCTTGCTGGAGTAAATGGGGGCCTCCTGCTTGACGATCCCGCTCTGTGGGTTCTTGGCGGAGGGTTTGACATGCTTCGTCACGACGTTGACCCCCTCCACCAGCAGCAGGTCCCTGGAAGGGAAGCAGCGAAGGACCTTACCTTCTTTCCCCTTGTCCTTCCCGGAGATGACCTTAACCCGGTCTCCTTTGCGTATCCTGATCTTGCTCATCGCGCCACTTCCTCCTAGACCACTTCCGGAGCGAGGGATACGATCCTCATGAACCGCTTTTCCCTGAGCTCGCGGGCCACGGGGCCGAAAATCCTCGTGCCCCTCGGGTCACCATTGTTGTCGATGAGAACGGCCGCGTTATCGTCGAACCGGACGTAGGAACCGTCCTTGCGGCGAACCTCTTTTTTGGTCCTGACGATCACGGCCTTGACCACATCGCCCTTGCCGGCGTTGCTGTTGGGTATGGCCTCCTTGACGGAGGCGACCACTATGTCGCCGATGGAGGCGTAACGCTTCCTGCTCCCCCCGAGGACCTGGATGCACATGATCTTTTTCGCGCCTGAGTTGTCGGCGACCTTCATCACCGTACGGAGCTGGATCATCCGTTACGCCTCCTTATCCTGGCTGCCGCCGAGGACCGGGGCCCTCTCGATGATCTCGACAACCTTCCAGCGCTTGTGGCGGCTCAAGGGGCGAGTCTCCTCGATCTTTATCCTGTCCCCGATGCGGCAGGTCTCCTCTTCGTCGTGGGCCATGAATTTCTTGCTCATCAAAACGGGCTTTCCGTAAAGGGCATGCTTGGCCATCCGGTCGACCTTGACCACGACGGTCTTCGTCATCCGGTCGCTCACGACGGTACCTACCTGCGTCTTTCTTGAGATGGTTCTACCGTTCATCCCTTGTTCCCCCCTACACCGGGCGCTTGAGCCCGATCTCCTTCTCCCGCATGACGGTGAGCACCCTGGCGATGGATCTTTTGACCTCTCCGATGCGCCCGGTGTTCCCCAACTGCCCTATGGCGTGCTGGAAACGGAGGTTGAAAAGTTCTTCCTTGAACTGCTTATGCTTGTCGCTCAATTCCTCTAGGGACAACTCGCGTAGTTCCCTGGCGTTCATCCTCAGACACCACCCATTCCATCCCGCGTAACCAGGCGGACCTTTATCGGCAGCTTGTGAGAAGCCGTGAGGAAGGCTTTTTCAGCCACGTCCCTTGATACCCCCGCTATCTCGAACATGATCTTCCCCCTGCGCACGGGGGCGACCCAGAACTCCGGGGCCCCCTTCCCCTTCCCCATACGAGTCTCAAGGGGTTTCTTCGTGAAGGGGTGGTCCGGGAATATCCTGATCCAGGTCTTGCCGCCCTTTTTCATTTTACGGGAGATCGCCACGCGGGCGGCCTCGATCTGCCGTGCGGTTATCCAGGCGCATTCGAGGGCCTGTAGCCCGTACTCACCGAAGGCTACGGTCTTGCCCCCCTTGGCCATGCCGCTCAAGGCGCGTCTATAGGTTTTGCGGTACTTGACCCTTTTCGGCATGAGCATCCCCAATTACCCCCTCTCGACGGGTTCCTGGCTCCCGGCGGGAGCGGGCCTCACGGCCTGACCCTTGTTTATCCATACCTTTACGCCTATCACGCCGTACAGGGTGCGAGCTTCGGCAAAGCCGTAATCGATGTCGGCCCTGAGCGTCGACAGAGGGAGCCTCCCCTCGAGGTACCACTCGGTCCTGGCGATCTCGGCTCCGCCCAGCCTTCCGCTGCACTGGATCTTTATTCCCTCGGCACCGGATTTCATGGCCCTGAAGATGGACTGCTTCATGGCGCGGCGGAAGCTGACACGCCTCACCAGCGCCGACGCAACCCCTTCGGCCACGATCTGGGCTTCCCTGTCAGGGTTCTTGATCTCCTGGACGTTGATCATTACTTTATTTCCAGTCAACTCCTGGATCTCCTCCCTGACCTTCTGGATCTCGGTGCCTCCCTTCCCGATCACTACCCCGGGGCGGGCGGTCCAGATGGTGAAACGGATGACCTTGCCTATCCGTTCGATCTCTATCTTCGAGATGCCGGCATGGGACCATCTTTTTAAGATCCATTCCCTGAGCTTGAGGTCCTCATGCAGTTTCTCCGCGTAATCCTTGCGGCCCGAGTACCATCTCGATTCCCAATCGCGCACTATTCCAAGCCGATACCCAACAGGGTGTACTTTCTGGCCCAACGGTCAACCCTCCCTAGCGCTCGGCTACCACAACGGTGATATGGCTGGTGCGATGCTTGTAAGGATGCACCCTGCCCATCGAGACCGGTTGCCAGCGCTTCATAGATGGACCCTGGTCGGCATAGGCCTTCACCACAACCAGTCGATCCATATCCATTCCATAGTTATGCTCGGCATTGGCGATGGCGCTCTTGAGCACCTTCTCGACCACCCGGGCGGCCTTCTTGGGGGTGAAGCGGAGCGTCTCAAGGGCCTGGCCGGCGTTCTTCCCCCTTATGAGAGTAAGGACCTGCCTCGATTTGGTCGGCGAGATCCGCACCTGCCTCGCAATGGCTTTTGCTTCCATGAAAAGCCCTCCTATCGCACGCGGGTGGAACGTTCCTGCCCCGCGTGCCCCCCGAACTTGCGCGTGGGGGCGAACTCCCCAAGCTTATGACCCACCATATTCTCGCTTATGAAGATCGGGATATGGGTCCTGCCGTTGTGCACGGCGATGGTGTGCCCGATCATGTCCGGCACAATGGTGGAACGCCTGGACCACGTCTTGATGACTCTTTTCTTTCCTTCCTCGTTCATGGCCTCCACCTTGTGGAGAAGCTTCTGTTCGACAAAGGGCCCCTTTTTCGTTGAACGAGCCATTGTATGTCCCTCCCTGCCGCTACTTCTCGTAACGTCGCCGTACGATGAACTTGTCCGACGGCTTGCGTTTACGGGTTCTGTACCCCTTGGCGGGCGTTCCCCAGGGGGACACCGGGTGCTTGTGGGACTTGCTCTTCCCTTCCCCGCCGCCCATGGGGTGATCCACGGGGTTCATGACCATGCCCCTGACGCGGGGGCGTCTGCCCAGCCATCGGCTCTTGCCGGCCTTGCCCCGGGTGAGGTTCTCGTGGTCCTCGTTGCCCAACTGTCCAACGGTGGCCATGCACTCAAGAAGGGCGAGACGGAGTTCCCCGCTCGGTAGCCTGATGAAAGCCTTTTTGCCCTCCTTGGCCATGAGCTGCGCCGATGTCCCCGCCGACCGGACCAGCACACCACCGCGACCCGGCTCGAGTTCGATGTTGTGGATAAAGGTACCCTCGGGTATGTCCCTCAACTTCATGGCGTTGCCGGGGCGGATATCCGACCCGGGGCCCGCCGTGATCATGCTCCCGATCCCGAGGCCCGAGGGGGCGAGGATGTACCTTTTCTCGCCGTCGACGTAATGGATCAGGGCTATCCTCGCGGAGCGGTTGGGATCGTACTCGATGGAGGCCACTTTCCCGGGGACACCGATCTTGTCGCGCTTGAAGTCGATGATCCGATAGAGGCGCTTGGACCCTCCTCCGCGGTGCCTCATGGTGATCCTGCCGAGGTTGTTGCGGCCCCCGGACTTTTTCAGCGCCTCTACCAACGACCTCTCGGGCTCGGTCCTGGTGACCTCCTCGAAGGAGGAGGTCGTCATGAACCTGCGGCCCGGGGTATAGGATTTGTATTTTTTGATACCCATCTTATTAAACCTCCCCGCCTAGGCGCCGGCGCCCTCGAAGAATTCGATGCGCTCGCCGGCAGCGACGGTCACGATAGCCTTTTTCCACGCCCTGGATTTACCCAGGAAGGCTCCCATCCTCTTCGGTTTCGGCCTCACGTACAGGGTGCTCACCTTGACCACCTTGACCTTGAAGATGGAGGACACGGCGTTCCTGACCTCGATCTTGTTGGCCTTGGGGTGCACCTCAAAGGTGTACTTGTTATGCTCCATCAGCCGGCTGCTCTTTTCCGTGATGATGGGCCTCAGGATGATATCCTGCGGCAACGATTTCATGCCCCGTACACCTCCTCGATCTTCCTGGCTGCGTCCACCGTCAGGATCATCCTGTTATGGTCAAGGATGTCGTAAACGTTGATGCTGTCCACGTGGAGAACCCTCGCCCCGGGAATGTTTGAGGCCGACTTGTAGATCGCGCCGCTGCTCTCACTCACCATGAGCAAGACCTTTTTCCCGGCGTCGATCTCCGTCAGGAAGGAGGCCATGCCCTTCGTGTCGGGCTTTTCTATCTCAAGGCGGTCGAGCAGTACGAGGTTTCCCTCGATAACCTTGAGTGAGAGCGCGCTCTTCAGGGCGATCCTCCTTACCTTCCTGTTGACCTTCTGGTGATAGTCCCTGGGCCTGGGACCGTGAGTGACCCCGCCGCCCACCCAGAGGGGGGATCTCCTGCTGCCGTGCCTGGCCCTCCCGGTGTGCTTCTGTCTCCAGGGTTTTCTCCCGCCGCCCTGCACTTCGCCCCGGGAGCGGGTCGAGTGGGTGCCCTGCCTGGCGTTGGCCTGCTGGGCCACTACGACCTGGTGCATGGCCGGAACGTGGACCGGGGCCGCGAAGACGACATCGGAGAGGTTCTCCTCACCGATGAGTTCTCCCTTGAAATTGATAACTTTCACAGTCGGCATAGCTTCGCTGCCTCCTTACCGTGGTGCCCCGGCCCGCTTGCGGATCATCAGAAGTCCGTTCCTTGGTCCTGGAACGGCGCCCCTGATCAGCAGGAGGTTGTTTTCCGGGTCAACGCCGGCGACGGACAGGTTCTTTACGGTCACCCGTTCGCCGCCCATCCTTCCCGGCATTGTCTTTCCCTTGAAGATATGACCGGGGTAGCTGCTCGCCCCCCCCGAACCGGGCTCCCTGTGGAACTTGGAAGCACCGTGACTCGCGGGGCCCCCGCCGAAGTGATGTCGCTTGATAACCCCAGCGAACCCCTTCCCTTTGCTTCGCCCTGTCACATCGACCACGTCGCCGGCCTCGAAGAGTTCCACCGAGACCACGCCACCTACCTCAAAACCGTCGGTGTCGCCCACCCTGAACTCCCGGATCCACCTTTTGGGCTCGAGGCCCCTCTTTTCGAAGACGCCTCTGCGGGGCCTGTTCAACTTGGAGGGCTTGGTGTCCCCAAAGGACAGGCTCACCGCCGTGTAGCCGTCCGCGTCAAGGCTCTTGACGGCGACGACGTTGCAGGGACCGGCCTCGACAACCGTCACCGGGATGGACCGGCCCTGTTCGTCGAAGATCTGGGTCATGCCCAGCTTACGACCGAGAATACCCATCAGTACCATCTCTCTCCTTTCAGCTCATTGCTCCCCCTAAAGCTTGATCTGGATGTCCACTCCGGAGGGGAGATTCAGCTGCATAAGCGACTCCATGGTCTTCTGCGTCGGGTCGATAATGTCGATGAGCCGCTTATGAGTCCTCATTTCAAACTGCTCCCTCGCGTCCTTGTCCTTGTGGGGCGACTTGAGGACCGTGAACTTGTTCACTTCCGTCGGGAGGGGGATAGGCCCGGAAACCTTGGCCCCCGTCCGCTGCGCCGTCTCCGCTATCTGGAAGGCCGACGAGTCCAGCGCCCTGTGGTCGAACGCCTTGAGCTTGATCCTGATTTTCTTCGCCACTGTGACCGCCTCCCGGGATCAGCTGCCGAGTATCTCGGTGACGACGCCGGCGCCGACGGTCCTGCCGCCTTCGCGGACGGCGAAACGAAGTCCCTGGTCCATGGCGATGGGCTGGATCAGCTTGACC
>MWDE01000016.1 GCA_002070395.1 Synergistetes bacterium ADurb.Bin155 | reverse complement strand
TATTTGGAGCATCTGGCCGAAGCGCTCCATCCGGGCCCTCCTCCTTCGCTTCCTGGGTCCCTTATGGGAGAAGGGGTTCTTCAAGCCATCCTTCTTCAGGATCCTGGTGATGGTCTTGGGGGAGACGGACCGCCCCGCTTCGGTAAAGAGCAGCTCCGACATGTGGCTGGCGCTGGCCCCCTTCCACAGGCTAACGGCACGCTCTGCCACCAAGGCCCTTATGTCGGTAGGGATGAAGTTGGAAGGCTTGCGGCCGGTGTTGCCGTGGACCAGCGATGACGCTCCCGCCTCCTCGTAGCCGGTCTTTATCCTCTGGATCTGCCGCACCGACAGCCCCAAAGCGGCTGAAGCCTCCCTGCTGGTTATCACCCCGCTCGTCACCTCTTCAAGAACATGAAGTCTCCGCGCCTGCTTGATGGACAACCTGATGTCACCCTCGTTCTTCATGGGATACATTCTCTATCAAAATCTAGGGGGGGTGACATTTTTCCTGTCCCCTTAAGGGGTGACATTATCCCTGTCCGGCGACACACAATTTTATTTCCGTATTGACCATCCCGCCGTCGGGCATTATACTGCCAGATCATATAACCTGATGTTAGGACCAGATGGCAAAGGAGAAGGGGAATGCAAAGGTCTGTCGGCAGGAGGGTACGCCAGGAACGGATCATCTCGGAACTCGAAGCCAACCCTCTCCTGACCGACCAGGAGTTGGCCGGGAGGCTATCGGTAAGCGTGAGCACTGTGAGGCTTGACCGGGCCATGCTCGGCATCCCCGAGGTCAGGGAACGGATGAGGTCCATGGCCAACCAGGCTGGGAGCCGGCTCAGGTCGCTAAAACGCGAAGAGGTCATTGGAGAGCTCCTGGACCTGCAGCCCGGAGAGTGGGCCCTCTCCACCCTCCAGGTTTCGAGGGAGATGGCTTTCCGACACACTCATTACGCTTCCGATCACTACATCTATGCCATGGCCAGTTCTCTTGCCATTGCCGTTATTGAGGCCGACATGGTCGTCACCGGTTCGGCGCGGGTCCGGTTCCGGTTCCCCGCGAAGGTGGGAGAACGGCTCGTCGCGAGAGCAAAAGTGGGTACAAAAAAGGGTAACAAGAATGTGGTCAGTGTGAGAATAAGAGTAGGGGAACAGGAGATCTTCGTCGGCCGTTTCATAACCGTGGAAAAAGAATGTCAAGACAAGACCCCGGTCCAGGGAAGGGGTGAGGCTAGTGTTGCTGGCTCTTGAGGCCATGGGTGGGGATAACGCTCCTGGGGAGACTTGCGCCGGGGCGATCATGGCCTGTGAGAAATTCACGGATCTCGAGATAGCCCTCGTGGGTGACTCTGAGGCCATCGCACCCCTTCTGGTGAACACCTGCGCCCCTGTCAGGAAAAGGCTGCACCTGGTCCATGCCGAAGAGAAGATCGCCATGGACGAGCCTCCCGCCGTGGCCGTGAGAAAGAAAAGGGGTTCGAGCCTCAGGATCGCCATGCAGATGGTCCGGTCAGGAGAGGCCCAGGGTTGCGTCTCGGCGGGGAGCACGGGCGCCATTGTGGCCGCCGGCGTCCTGGTGGTGGGGCGGATACCCGGGATCGAAAGGCCGGGGCTGGGAGTACCTCTCCCGGCGGTGAACCGGATATCGATGCTGATAGACATCGGTGCGACGGTTCGGTGCAAACCCCTGAACCTGTTCCAGTTCGCCCTGATGGGGGACGTTTACATGAGGAAGATCATAGGCGTGGATAGTCCCTCCATCGGGCTCCTTTCCAACGGGCAGGAAGAGGCAAAGGGGGATGAACTGATAATCGAGGCCAGGGAATATTTTAAAAACGGGAGACTTAATTTCATCGGCAACGTCGAGGGAGGCGGGATCCCCTTCGGAGCGGCCGATGTCGTGGTCTGCGAAGGGCTTACAGGCAACATCTTGCTGAAGTTCATCGAGGGTACCGGGGAAGCGATATACTCGCTCATCCGTGAAGAGATCGACCGGCGCTTCCTCGCTAAGATGGGCATGGTGTTCATGGTCCCCATGCTTAAGGACCTCTGGGCTCGTTTCAACTACGAGGAGACCGGCGGCACCCCGCTGCTCGGCGTGAACGGGGCGGTAATAAAAGCCCACGGGCGGTCAAGGGCAAGGGCCATATGCGGCGCGATAAGGGTTGCTCGAGAGTTTGTGAATAAAAGGGGCGTACAGACCATAGCCGAAGAACTTGCCGAGGGAGTGAAGAGAGGATGAATTTCAACCGATGTGCCCCTGTAGTGCTTCTTGGGACAGGTATGAGCGTTCCCACAAGGGTTGTGACCAACAGAGACCTGGAAGAAATAGTCGATACCAGCGACCAGTGGATCGTGGAGAGGACGGGGATCAGGGAAAGACGCATCGCCTCCATGGGCGAATTGACCAGTGACCTTGCGGCGGCGGCAGCGATGCAAGCCCTGGATGCCGCTTCCGTCTCACCGGAAGAACTGGACATGATCATTGTCGGGACCAACTCCCCTGACAGGCTTTTCCCAGGTGTAGGTCCGATTGTCCAAGCCAGGATCGGTGCCTCGAAAGCCGGGGCCTGCGATCTTCAGGCAGGGTGCACGGGCTGTGTTTATGCCCTGATGCTGGCCTCCGCGGGTATAAGGGCAGGATTCTGGAAAAAAGTCCTGGTGATCGGGGCGGAAGTACTCTCGAGGATCGTGGATTGGAAGGATCGCAACACCTGCGTGCTTTTCGGGGATGGCGCCGGTGCTGCCCTCCTTGGTGTTGGAGAAGGGGAGGATGCTGTGCTGGCGGCGGAAGTCCATGCCGACGGCAGTCTTGATGATTATATTGAGTTGCCGGGGGGGCTTGTCGCCCACCCCGCCACGGTGGAAACGGTCGAACAGGGCCTCCACTTCGTAAAAATGAAAGGCAACGAAGTGTTCAAATACGTCAACAAGGTGATCCCGCCCTTTGTCAGGGACCTTTGCAGCCAAGCCGGTCTAGATTTGAGGGAGATAGACGCTTGGGTTTTTCACCAGGCCAACCATCGAATAATCGAAGGGGTCTTGCGAAGGCTTGAGATCCCCCTGGATAAGGCTGTGGTCAACCTCCAGAAGTATGGGAATACCTCGGCTGCGTCAGTCTTCCTGGCCCTTCATGAGGGAATGGCTGAAGGCAAGATCTCAAAGGGCGACAAGGTCATGCTGGTGAGTTTCGGGGCAGGAATGACCTATGGTGCCATGATAATTCGGATCTGAGGTGGTATCGATGTTCATTAATAACAGGATAACCAGGCTTCTAGGGGTCGATTACCCGGTGATCCAAGGCGGGATGGCCTGGGTGGCTGACGCTGACCTGGCGGCTGCGGTGAGCAACGGCGGAGGGCTTGGCGTCATTGCCGCGGGAAGCATGCCCCCTGACCTCCTCGAGAGCCAGATCGCCAAGGTCAGGACCCTGACCAATAAACCTTTCGGGGTCAACATTATGCTTCTTTCGGCCACCGCGGACGCCGCTCTTGAAGTGGTTGAGAGAAACCGGGTTCCTGTCGTGACCACGGGCGCGGGAGCCCCCGGAAAGGTGATCGAGCGACTCAAACCCCTTGGGACGAAGGTCATCCCGGTCATCGCCTCGGTGGCTCACGCGAAAAGAGTCGAAAAGCAGGGGGCCGATGCCGTGATAGCGGAAGGGATGGAGGCGGGGGGGCACATTGGTGAGATCACGACCATGGTCCTGGTACCCCAGATAGTCGATGCCGTCAATATTCCTGTAGTTGCGGCCGGGGGTGTGGCTGAACCCAGGGGAGTCCTGGCCGCCTTCTCCTTGGGCGCGGAGGGGGTCCAGGTCGGGACACGTTTCGTGTGCGCCTGTGAGTCCAACGCTCATAAGGCCTTCAAGAACGAGATCATCAAGGCCAGGGACAGGAGTACGGCGATCACTGGGGCCAGCACCGGGCATCCCGTCCGTTGCATCCAGAATAGGCTTACCAGGGAATTCGCCAGGCTTGAGAAAGCCGGGGCCTCCGTGGAGGAACTGGAAAAGCTTGGCACAGGCAGGCTAAGGGCGGCCGTGGTAGAGGGGGACGTGGAATTCGGTTCCGTCATGGCCGGTCAGTCAGCGGCGCTCGTGAACAGGATACAACCTGCAGCTGAGATGATAAGGGAACTCTTCGAGGGAACGCAGGAGATGTTCGAGAGTCTCCACAGGTTTTCAAACCATTGATGCCTCTGGAGGTATTCCAATGAAGTATGCCGTTGTTTTTCCCGGCCAGGGAGCCCAGGAAGTGGGGATGGGCAAGGACTTTTTTGACCATTACGCCGCCTCTAGGGCTGTTTTTGAAAGATCCGACGATGCTTTGGGTTTTAGCCTGAGCAGGATCATCTTTTCCGGCCCTGATGACGAACTTAAGAAAACTGAATACGCTCAACCGGCGATCCTTGCGATGAGCATGGCCGTTTTCAGATGCCTGGAAGAGGAAAAAGGCGTTGGATTCTCCCCTGAGTTCGTGGCCGGGCACAGCTTGGGTGAATACACCGCCCTTGTAGCCTCGGAGGCTCTCTCCCTTGAGGATGGTCTCAGGCTTGTCCATCTCAGAGGAAAACTGATGCAGGAGGCCGTCCCCTTGGGAGTAGGCTCCATGGCAGCTGTCATCGGCCTTGACCGCGAGTCGGTTATATCCATTTGTGAATCCGTTTCTGATCTCGGTGTTTGCCAGGCGGCCAATTTCAACGCCCCAGGTCAGATCGTCATATCCGGCGAGAAGGGCGCGGTCGACAAAGCCCTTTCCTTGTGCAAAGATGCTGGGGCCAAGAGGGCCCTTCCTCTCAAGGTCAGTGCTCCCTTCCATTCCCGCCTCATGCGGCCTGTCGCGGACCGGTTGAGGGAGTCCTTTGCCCAATGTGAGTGGAAAAGGCCAAAATGGCCGTTGGTAGCCAACGTGTCCGCTCAAGAAGAAACCGACGTGGGAAGCATACAGGAAGCGCTTTTTCTGCAGACCTTCATGCCCGTGCTCTGGTCGGGCTCCGTCGAATTTATCATCTCCAGGGGGGTCAGGCACTTTGTTGAGATAGGGCCGGGAAGCGTTCTCACGGGGTTGATAAAAAGGATCTCCTCCGACGCGAATTGTTTTTCGCTCTTTGATGTAGATGGACTTGATGAGGTGATTGATTTCCTGAGGGGGGGACAATATGATGAATCCTGAAAAGCGGGTTGCTCTTGTGACCGGTTCCGGGCGCGGGATAGGCAGGGCGATCGCCCTCGCGATGGCAGAGATGGGGCATACCGTTGCTGTAAACTATCGTTCTTCGTCCGTGGCGGCGGAAAGACTTGTCGAGGAGATCCTGTCCTTTGGAGGCCGGGCCAGGGCTTTCCAGGCGGATGTATCTTCCGCGCCCGAGGTGGAGAGACTTTTCGAAGAGGCCGAATCCGACCTTGGGCCGGTGGGGATCCTCATAAATAACGCGGGGATAACCAGGGACGGACTGTTGATGCGCATGAAGGACCCCGACTGGGAGGATGTGATCAGGACCAACCTGCTATCGAACTTCCTGACCACCCGGCGGGCCGCCAAGGACATGGTCCGTTCCAGGTGGGGACGCATAGTAAATATCAGTTCCGTAGTGGCCCTGATCGGAAACCCCGGCCAGGCGAACTATGCTGCCGCAAAGGCGGGGGTGATCGGCCTCACGAAAAGCGCCGCACGAGAGCTTGGTTCCAGGGGGATCACTGTGAATGCCATCGCCCCTGGGTTCATAGAAACGGATATGACAGCAGTCCTTGACGAGAAGATTCGGTCCCAGATGATAATCCAGATCCCGGCTGGAAGAGCCGGCCGCCCCGAGGAAGTCGCGGCTCTGGTGCGATTCCTCGTTTCTGAAGAGGCTTCTTATATCACGGGCCAGGTAATAGCCGTCGACGGCGGGTGGACCATGGCCTGATCCTTGAAAAGGGTTAATCGGGAAGGAGGTGAAGGAGATGAAAATGGACGAGATCACGGCGAGACTTAAGGAAATTGTAATGGACAGGCTGGATGTCGAAGAGGATCAGATCAAACCGGAAGCCTCCTTTGTGGAGGATTTCGGAGCCGATTCTCTTGATATCGTCGAGCTTATCATGGGGATCGAGGAAGTATTCGATATCGAAATACCCGATGAAGATGCCGAAAAGCTCACCAATGTCGGCGAAGCTATGGAATACATCAAGGGCAAGCTTGGTGTGGAAGAGTAGCAAGGGGACCTAGGGGGTTTATGCGGCACCAACAGCATAAACCCCCATACTCCGTTACCCGGGCCGGGATGCCTGTCGGCGGGAACCGAAGGAGTGACATGACTTGAGAAGGGTAGTCATTACCGGAATGGGGGTGATCTCCCCCATTGCCAACGGAAGGGAAGAATACTGGAAGTCCCTCAAGGAGGGGCGAAACGGCGTAGGGGAGATCACTCTTTTCGACCCCGCCGATTTTGCCGTGCGCATAGCCGCCGAGGTGCAAGATTTCGACCCGGAGCGCTGGATGGATCGCAAGGAGGCCAGGAGGGCCGACAGGGTCATCCAGTTCGCCGTCGGTGCATCGGACATGGCTGTCAATGACGCCTCCCTTGATGTGGACTGCCTGGATCCGGATAGATTCGGCGTTTTCATTGGGAGCGGCGAGGGCGGCATTTCCACTATGTACGAGGGTATGAAGGTGCTGATGGAGAAGGGGCCATCCAGGGTAGGCCCTTTCTGTGTTCCCATGATGCTGAGCAATATGCCCGCAGCCTACGTGGCGATCCGATTCGGAGCCAAGGGACCGAACATCTGTGTCGTTACAGCCTGCGCCACGGCAACCCATACGATGGGCGAGGCTTTCCACACGATCGTTAGAGATGATGCGGATGTAATACTTGCCGGGGGCACTGAGGCCGCGATAACTCCTGTTGCCGTCGCAGGGTTTGCCGCAATGAAAGCCCTTTCGACAAGGAATGAGGACCCTCTTCACGCCTCCCGGCCCTTCGATATCGACAGGGACGGTTTCGTCATGGGCGAAGGCGCCGGAGTTCTGGTGTTCGAAGAGCTGGAACACGCCAGGAAGAGGGGAGCCAGGATATTCGCCGAGGTGAAGGGTTTTGGGTCAACTTGCGACGCCTATCACATCACGGCCCCGGATCCTCAAGGGGAGGGCCCGGCCAAGGCCATGGTCCAGGCGGTCAAAAAAGCCGGTTGGGGAATTGACGAAGTGGACCTCATCAATGCCCACGGTACATCGACCATCCTCAACGACACCATGGAATCGTCAGCCATCAACAGGGCTTTCGGAGAATTTACCGGAAAGATCCTCGTCCATTCGACCAAATCCATGATAGGTCATACCCTTGGTGCGGCGGGGGCGCTGGAATCCATTGCTGCACTCCAGGCCCTCGTTGAGGGGATCGTGCACCCTACCACCAACTGTGTCAACCCTGACCCGGAATGCCGGATCAACGTTGTACCCGACGGAGATCCCTTGAAAAGGGAAGTATCGCGGGTGCTCGTCAACAACTTCGGCTTCGGGGGCCACAATGCTGTCATGGCTGTAGAGAGGTTCCAGGAATAAAGTGGAACATTCTTCACCGGGCTGCTACGCGGCGGAAGAAGAACACCGGCTGAAAGAGCTGGAGGATCGGCTCGATTATCACTTCAGGGACGGACTTTTGTTGAGGGAGGCCTTGACCCACGCCTCCTTCTCCAATGAAAACGGCCTGGAATACTGCAATGAAAGGCTTGAGTTCCTCGGCGACGCGGTTTTGGAACTGTGTGTGTCGGAAACGCTTTTCAAAAGATACCCCGAGGCGAGCGAGGGCGAGTTGTCAGCAAGAAGGGCATCGCTGGTTTGTGAGGATTCATTGAGCGAGTGGGCCGTCAAGGTTGGCATCCCTGAAAGCCTCAGGCTGGGCAGGGGCCTTTGCAAAAGCGGCGGGCGCCAACAGCCCTCTCTCAGCGCTGATGCTGCCGAAGCTGTATTCGGGGCTGTCCTTATCGACGGGGGGTACGAGGCGGCCAGAGCAATGATCGAGAAGTACCTTGAGGATAGCGAAAGCTTCGAAAGGGGTGTCCCCAGGAACCCCAAGGCAGACCTGCAGGAGTTGATGGAAAAAAGAGGACTGGGCAACCCCGAATACCTGTTGACTGGGCAGGCTGGCCCTCCCCATGCGCCGGTATTCAGGGTGATCGTGAAACAGCTGGGAGACGCACCCGGCACAGGTGAGGGAAGGACCATAAGGGAAGCCGAAAGGAAGGCCGCCGAGATCGGGTTGCAATTCCTCCTCCGACAATAATGCAACCGGTTGCATTATATTCCCCCCCCTGGTAAAATCCCTTTGTGGGGGTGTACGTTTGAGCAAGGAAAGAAAAATCATCCGGTCAAAGGGATCTCAGGAAGGCGAAAAAGAAAGGGGCTCGGACCCTCAAGAAGAGGGAACCGCGCTCTTTTTTTTTAAGGAGGTGTTCCTGTGCTGAAAGAGAAAGCGAAGGTAATGAACGAGAAGGACATGGAAAGGGCTCTCAAGAGGATGTCCCATGAGATACTGGAAAAAAACCAGGGGCTTGAGGGTATGGTCCTCGTAGGGATCCAGAGGAGAGGCGTCTACCTTGCGAACCGTCTCAGGGATATTTTTTTCAGCCTGGAATCCTTCAAGATCCCGGCGGGTGTTCTCGATATCACCCTTTACAGGGACGACCTGACCCTTCTACATGACCAGCCGGTGGTCCACAGCACCGCTATCCCCGAGGACCTGAATGCCAGGAAGATCCTCCTGGTCGATGATGTGCTGTACACAGGCCGAACGATCAGGGCGGCCCTTGATGCCCTTATGGACCTTGGCCGGCCCTCTTGCGTGCAACTTGCCGTCCTCATCGACAGGGGCCACCGGGAACTCCCCATCCACCCCGATTTCGTTGGCCGTAACGTCCCCACGTCCAGGAACGAGACGGTGGAGGTCCGCGTAAAAGAACTGGACGGGCTTGATGAAGTCGTCATCTGCGAGAGGGAGGGTTTTTGACGAATGGAGTGGAAACAACGCCACATCCTCGATCTTGATACCTGGGACCGCTCCGAATTGCAGTACATACTTGAACAGACCCGGTCCATGGACGAGTTGCTGGACAGGCCCATCAAGAAGGTTCCGGCTCTACGGGGCAAGCTGGTGGTCAACCTTTTTTTCGAGCCTTCCACCAGGACAAGGGTTTCCTTCGAATTGGCGGAGAAGTTCCTGAGCGCCGATGTGGTCAACTGGAGTGCGCCCAATTCAAGCACTGAAAAGGGGGAGACCCTCCGGGACACGGCATGGACCCTGGAAGCAATGGGGGCGGATGCGGTCGTGATAAGACATGGGGCTGTCGGGGCGGCGGATTACCTGGCGAGGAAATTGAAAAAGAGCGTCGTCTTCAACGGGGGTGATGGGGCTCACGCACACCCGACACAAGCGCTCCTGGATCTTTACACCGCCTGGAGAAAACTGGGCGTCCTCGAGGGCCGCAAAATGGCCATTATCGGGGACGTACTCCACAGCCGAGTGGCGAGAAGCAATATCATCGCCTTCAACCGCATGGGTGTCCGGGTCGTACTGTCCGGTCCCCCGACACTCATGCCAAAGATCCCTGAAGCTCTTGGGGCAACTTTCACAAAGGACCCGGTGGATGCCGTCAGGGATGCGGATATAGTCTACCTCCTGAGGATCCAGCGTGAGAGACAGATCGAGGGCATGTTCCCCTCCCTGGATGAGTATCACCAGTTTTTCGGCGTCGATGACAGGCTTCTAGGATCGGCATCCCCTGACGCCCTGGTGATGCACCCCGGTCCGATAAACAGGCGAGTCGAGATCGCGAGCGAAGTAGCCGATGGTCCACGGAGCATGATCCTGGGTCAAGTCCGCAGCGGAGTGGCTCTCAGGATGGCACTCCTCTTCGTTTGCCTCGGAGGTGTGAGACAGTGAAAATGCTGCTTTGTAATGCAGTACTCTTCGATGGGACACGGTTCCTGGCGGGTGAAAAGGATGTCGCCGTAGAAGACGGCGTTATCACTACCGTCGGTAAGGTCAGCCGAACCGGGGAGTTTGATGTTATCAAAGATCTGAAGGGGAAGATACTCTGTCCGGGTTTTATCGACCTCCATTGCCACCTTAGGGACCCAGGCCAGGAATGGAGGGAGGACCTTGAATCCGGAGCCAGGGCCGGAGCCGCGGGGGGATTTACCACCCTTGTTTGCATGCCAAACACTGACCCGCCTCTGGACACTCCCGCCCTCGTGAGGTATGTCCTGGAAAAAAATGAAAAGTGTCACGGATCGAGAGTACTCCCCTCAGGTTGCGTAAGCAAGGAGAGGAAGGGCAAGACCATGGCCGAGATGGGCAAGATGGCCAGGGCGGGGGCCGTGATCTTCACCGATGACGGCAGCCCTATCGTCGACACCGGTCTCTTCAGGCTTGCCTTGCAATACAGCACCTGGCTCGGGGTCAGGATCATGGAACACCCTGAGGAAAAGAGCCTGACGGCAGGAGCCCAGGTGAACGAGGGGATCTGTTCCACCTTCATGGGGCTCAAGGGGTGGCCTTCTTCCGCCGAGGCGTCGGATATTTCCAGGGGTTGCTCCCTTTCTAGGGATACCGGGGCGGCTCTGCACTTCACTCACGTAAGCGCCGAAGATTCCATCTCGGTACTGAGGGAGGCCAAAGCCGCGGGATTACCCGTCAGCTGTGACGTTACACCCCATCATCTTTGCCTTACCGAGGAGGAGATCTTAACAGGCGGGGCGGACAGCGTCTTCAAGGTCAACCCCCCCCTCAGGTCGAACAGGGACAGGGATGCCCTCTGGGAAGCCCTGGTTGACGGGACAGTGGATGCGATCGCGACAGACCATGCGCCCTATCATCTGGACGAAAAGGACTTGCCCTTTCAGGAGGCCGCCTTCGGGATAGCCTCCCTTGAATGCGCCGTGGCCGCCGTGTTGAACGAATGGGCAAGGAGAGGGAAACCTTGCCCTCTCGAAAGGATCCTCAACCTCTTCACCTCGGGACCGGCGAGCATCCTTCCCGAGAAATGGAAGAAATTGGGAAAGATAGAAGAGGGGCGGCCCGCCGACCTGACCGTCATTGACCTCGACCAGGAACGTGTTGTTCGGGTGGATGAATGGGAGAGCAAGGCGAGGCTGACACCCTGGGACGGGAAGCATCTTCAGGGATGGCCGGTCATGACATTGGTAGAGGGTCGGATCGTCCATTCCTTTGCTGGCTCGATCTAAGGAGTTGTTCGTATTGATGGATTCAGGAATGGGAAAACCAGGGTCGCCGGCTGACAGGAAAGGCTCCCTGGTCTTTTCCCGGAAGGTCGGGGAAAATTGCAGGCATATCGCTGTTGAGCTGAGCGAGGCGACCGCGCCGTCAGCACCGGGGCAGTTTTTCTTGGTAAGGGAGTGGGGGGTATTTGACCCGCTCCTTGGCCGCCCCCTCGCCTCAACGGTTTCGGGGAACTGTCGGCTTGAGTTCCTCTTCCAGGTGACCGGGAGGGGCACAAGCCGCCTGGCTTCGCTGACGCCCGGAGCAGCTCTGGAACTTAGAGGACCTTGTGGGAACGGGTTCCCAGCACCCGTCGGGGAAAAACTTTTGCTGGTCGCCGGTACGTTGGGGATAGCCCCTTTCCTCGGGGCCGTTTCGGCCCTCGGCGAGAAGGTCGATGTAACGGCGGTGCTCGGGGTGCCAGGCAGGGGCTGGGAACCGTTCACGGAATGGTGCGAAGATAAGATCCCTGGAATAAGGCTGAATTCTGATGATGGTTCCCTTGGAAGGCGGGGTGATCCCGTTGAAGATTCCCTCACCCTGGTGGGGCCGGGTCGGGAGTTATGGGGGTGTGGCCCAGAAGCCATGCTACGGGAGTTGGGAAGGGCATACGAAAAGGGTTGCGAGAAAGTACTCGTAAGCTTGGAAAGAAGAATGGGCTGTGGGATAGGTGGTTGCCTGAGTTGTTCGATAACCACGCCATCGGGTATGAAAAGGGTTTGTGTGGACGGTCCGGTCTTCGACTGGCGGGAGGTTTTTGGTGAGCCCCTTCGGAACTAGCCTAAGAACGGAAGTCGGAGGCGTTGACCTCGATACGCCGGTAATTGTTGCTTCAGGGGTATGGCCCATGGATCCGGCGCTTTGGCCAGAGGGTTCCCTCGATGGGGTCGGGGCTGTTTGCAGCAAAGGTTTGACCCTTAAGCCCAGGGATGGTAACCCGGGTTGCAGGATTGTGGAGACCTATTCCGGGGTTTTGAACAGCATAGGGCTCCAAAATTCCGGCGTGGATCATTTTGTAGCCCAAGAACTGTCTGCGTTCAGCTTTGCAGGCAGACCCATTATCGTGAACATTGCCTTCGAGACCCTCGACGATCTCGTGGAAACCGTAGAAGTACTGAAAGGATCCGCCTTAAAGATCAGCGCCCTGGAATTGAACGTATCCTGTCCTAACGTCACAAGGGGTGGAATGACCTGGGGGATCCACCCCGAAAGCCTGGAGAGCGCGGTCACGGCCGCCAGGAGGGCCTGGAATGGCATCCTTTGGGTCAAGTTGTCTCCCCAGGCCCCTTCAGTGGGGGAATTCGCCGAGTTGAGCCAGGGATGTGGAGCCGAGGCTGTCGTGGTGGGCAACACCTGGCTCGGGATGGCCATAGACAACGAAAGGGAGAGGCCTTTTTTCGAGAACGTCTTCGCCGGGCTTTCCGGCCCGGCCGTCTTCCCCCTCGCCCTCAGGGCCGTTTGGGAGGCGGCTGGAGCCGTTGAGATCCCCGTAATAGGTTGTGGGGGGATCTCGAGACCCCAGGACGCTCTTTCGATGATCCTCGCCGGAGCTTCAGCCGTCGAGGTCGGGACGGCTCTTTTCGTGGATTCCCGACTTCCGGCGTCAATCTGCCGG
Source organism: Synergistetes bacterium ADurb.Bin155 (assembly GCA_002070395.1). Taxonomy (GTDB): domain Bacteria; phylum Synergistota; class Synergistia; order Synergistales; family Thermovirgaceae; genus 58-81. Next base: position 39,017 of record MWDE01000016.1, on the reverse strand, counting down.
GAACTTGAGCGACATCTGCGGGAGAAAGGCCTTTCTTCCGTAGGGGACCTGGTCGGGCGGGCCCGGAGGTGAAAAGGAAGAAGAGGGGGTGAGTCGCCATTGAAGAAAGGCGGGCCGGGCATAATCCTGGCGCTCGATGTCAGAAAACCCAGCGAAGCCGAAAGGATCCTTGAAACCCTTGGAACCCATCTTCGCTACGTCAAGATCGGGCCCAGGCTTTTCACGGCGGGCGGGATGCCCTTTGTGGGGCGTGTAATCAGGGCCGGTTTCGAAGTTTTTCTTGACCTTAAGCTTCACGACATACCCAATACGATCGCAGAAGCGGTGGATTTTCTCGCTCGAAGCGGTATCTGGGCATTGACCCTCCATGCTTCCGGGGGAGAGGAGATGCTCAAGGCGGCCGTTTCAGCAAAGGGGGGAGCCCGGTCCGAGGTCCTGCTACTCGGTGTTACCGTCCTCACCAGCATCGATCAGCGTGGTTTAGACCGATCGTCCCCCGGGTCCGAACTGCGGCAGTTAATAAAATGCCGCGCTCTCCTCTGCAAGGAATGCGGTTTCGACGGTATCGTTTGTTCGCCGCGGGACCTCCCGCTCCTGGACGGCCTTCTCCCCGTGGAATTCTTGAGGGTGGTCCCGGGGATACGGGACGGGCAGGTCAGCCACGACGATCAGAAAAGGACCGCCGGGATTGGGGAAGCGCTGGACATGGGGGCCGACTTCGTCGTGATCGGGAGGCCCGTGATCCAGTCCTCCTCGCCGCTGGGAGCCATGCTACGCTTTGCTGAACGGCTTGACCTTTGGAGGAAGACCAATGGCTAGCAGGGACACCTCAATGGAGTCAATGGAGGGTATCGTCCGCCTCTTGAGAGCATCGGCTGCCTTGCAGGAAGGTCATTTCGCCCTGTCTTCGGGCCTTCATAGCGGACATTATCTTCAATGCGCCCTGTTCCTGATGTACCCGGAGAACGCGGCCCTGGCCGGTTCCCTCCTGGCAAGGAAGTTATCACACCTGGAGCCGTCCCTCGTGGTCTCGCCGGCATTGGGTGGGATCATTATTGGGCACGAGGTGGCAAAACACCTTGGAGTACCCTTTCTTTTTTGCGAAAGAGAGAGGGGGGAGATGAAACTTAGAAGGTTTCCCGCCCCGGGTCCTGCCCGCTACGTCATTATCGAAGACGTGGTGACCTCGGGAAGATCGGTTCTCGAGGTAAAAAAAGTGATGGACTCGATGGAGGAGACGCGTTTCCTCGCCGCCGGCTGCATCGCCGACAGGAGCGATGGCCTGTTCATTGAAGAAAAAGGGTTAACCTCCCTTGTTCGTTTCGATTTCCAGAATTATAACCGGGAAGAATGCCCCTTGTGCCGGGAGGGCATCCCCCTTTCCGAGCCGGGAAGCAGGAGGCTTTCAAGCTGGGACGGGGGTAAGGTGTGATCACCCCGGCCGAAGAACGTTCTCCAGTAATTGAAAAGAAACAGACTGCCGAGGCTTTCCTGACCCTTTCCAAAACCTTGGTCCTTTCGCTTGTAATCCTTTCGTCGCTTTGCGCCGGAAGGATCGAAGCTCTTGATATTTGGGTCACCGACCCCTGGCTCGCCATGTTGACACGCTTTATAGGGGGCGTACAGGTGACGGTTCATCCGATCATTACCTGGGATGAGAGGGGGCAGCCGGTTAAGGCGCGGACCTCCCCACCGGCGAGGGGGGTCGTTTTTTCAGTGATGAAGGGCGAGGGAGTCCCGCTTCTTGGCAAAGGGCTCGAAGAGAAATACTCCACTTTTTATCTCTTTGAGAGGTCGCCCTGTTCATCCGGCCTTGACGAGAGCTTCCTCGATCCCGCGACGTTGCCCTTTATTGGGCTCCGTACCCTTCAGATCCTTTCCATCAGCGAGCCGGGGGATTTTGAGTATTTCCAGCGGAGGCTCGCTGAATTCCAGGCCAGGCTCGACAGCACGGTGATCGTTGGGAAAAACATGATCGGGGACAAAACGATCCTTGATCTTTGCTGGAAGTATGGGAGGTGGCTCCAGGCTATATCCGGGGAGACAGTAAGGCCTCCTGCCGATGTCAAGGATAAGTGGTCCCGCTCCCAGGCGCTGGATGTCCTTGAAACGGCCCTTGGAGAAGCCGGAAGGCACGGGTGGGTCATCGTGATCGACCCCTGGACTCCGGCGACGGTCAGGGAAAGGCTCGAAGGTTCGAAAAGGGTCGTCGAGCTTTCCCCTCCAAGGTCGGAGGACGATATCATTCTTTTCCTCTACGACCACTGCCTGAAGATATGGGATCACCTGAGGAGGAACCCTTGAGTGATCAGCCGAGAGCCCTCAAGTGGTTCACGTCGGCGGATGTGAAGGTTTGGGTCCCGTCCTTGGTCCGGACGATGATCTCTCCCTTCTCTCCTAAGGCGACGGCCTCACCGATAACCTCGCCCTCGTCGGAAACTACCCGGACCTTTCTCCCCAGGGTATCACACCTGGACGAGTACTCGTCCAGGGCTCTTTTCATACCGCCAGGGGCTTCCAACCCTCTCACAGCACCGTGGAGGTAGCGAACCACCCCGGCGATCAACTCTCCCCGGTGTATTTTTTTACCCGTGATGGATGAAAGGGAAACCGTTTCGGATCCTTCATCGAGCGAGACATTACTTGAGTTAGCGTTGATACCTATCCCGGTGACGGCGAAATGGACCAGGCCAGGTTCGCTGGAAACCTCTGTGAGAATGCCACACAATTTTGAGTTTTCCCACAGGATATCGTTGGGCCATTTCAGCTGGCACCTCACTCCGTGAAGGGTGAAAAGGGCATCCTGGACCGACATGGCCGATACGAGGCTTAGCAATTGGATGGATTCGGGCGGAAGCACCGGTCGGATCACCAGGGAAAAAAAGATCCCCCCCTCCGGTGCCGAGACCCACCGTCGCCCAAGCCTCCCTCTGCCCGAAGTCTGGTAGGACGTGGTGACGATCAGCCCCTCAGGGGCGCCTTTGCGGGCCAGTTCCTTTGCGGGGACCTGGGTGGAGTTGAGACTCTCCCAATAAAGGACAGGGTGTCCCCAGGGACAGTCCAACAGAAAGGCCTCGATCAATGACGGGTCTAGGTCGTTCTTCGGAAGCGATACGAACCGATAACCCTTGTGGGGGATCGATTCGATCACATAACCGTCTTCTCTGAGTGCATTCACAGCTTTCCAAACGGCTTGTCTCGTAAGCCCCAGTGAAAGGCACAGGGCGCCCCCCGAGACGGTCAGATCCCCGGCTCCCATGAGTTCGCTCAAAACAGCTATCTTGGTTTTCGAAAAAGGGTGCATGACCGCATACCTTTCCCCCCAGGGGATCACTGGATGATATAATGAAATGCCTGAATTACTAATAATAGCACTCCCCGGCTTCAAAGACATTTGGAGGTGAACTGCGTGGCCCAGGTTCCCATGAGCACCGTAATGGAGGGACTTCACTCGCTTGTTTCCGAGTTGAAGGAAAGCCTTTGACCCGGAAGAACTTTCAGTAGAGGTCGAAAAACTAACGAAGATAACTTCCGGCGAGGGCTTCTGGGCTAGCGAAAACCCCCAGGCCGTCACAAGGGAGTTGTCCTGCCTTCAGGGGCGGCTTGACGCATGGAAGGGAGTCTCCCGGGAAATGGAAGAACTCCAGGTCATGACCGAACTCCTCGGATCGGGCGAGGATCAAGAACTCGAAGGAGAGTTCGATCGCAGGGCCACAGCCCTCGAAGGAAGGATCCATGATCTTCAGCTGCTGCTCCTCCTCGATGAAGAGTATGATGAATCCAACGCTATCCTGAGCATTCACTCGGGGGCCGGCGGCCATGATTCCCAGGACTGGGCCGAGATGCTCCTCAGGATGTACCTTCGCTGGGCGGAGGAGAAGGGTTTTCAGACCAGGATCCTTGAGATCACGGAGGACGAGGAGGCGGGGATCAAATCCGCTACGGTACTCGTGACAGGGGAGTACGCTTATGGTTACCTGAAGACCGAAAGAGGCGTACACAGGCTTGTAAGGATATCACCCTTCGATACGGCCAAGAGGAGACACACAAGTTTCGCCTCGCTCAATGTCTCCCCTGAACTGCCCGATGACGTGGAGATCGAGATCGATCCTGAAGATCTCCGGATAGATACCTACAGGTCCGGAGGAGCTGGCGGTCAACATGTCAATATGACCGATTCCGCCGTCAGGATAACCCACCTGCCGACGGGGATCGTAGTTAGCTGCCAGAACGAGCGATCCCAGCATATGAATCGTCATAGCGCCATGGTGGTCCTTAGGGGTCGTCTCTACGAGAGGATGCTTCAGGAGAGGCAGGAACAGATCAACGCCATCCAGGGGGAGAAAAAGGAGATCGGCTGGGGAAGCCAGATCAGGTCCTATGTTCTGCACCCTTACACGATGGTCAAGGATCACCGGACGAACCTGGAAAAGGGCAACGTGCAGGCCGTACTGGACGGTGACATTGATGAATTCATCCTTTCCTTCCTCAGGTTCAGGAAGCATCACCGATGACAGATTGATGGAGGTCCCTCGATGTTCAGGAAGATGATCTTCCTCCTGGTTTTTCCGGTTTGTCTTTGCCTGGTCTTGCCCGCCTACTCATCGACCTTTTGTGTGCCAGGAGGCACTCTTTCTGCCGCCTCCCTGAATGAAGGGACAAAAGGGGTCGCCTATACCGTCATCAAAGGGAGTGAAGTGGTCTCCTTTCCTGTCACGGTCCTCAGCGTGATGCCCTCCCCGAAAAGCCCCCACAACCTCATTTTGGTGAGGGCTTCCGGCTCCGTGATCGAACAGACCGGGGGTATAGCCGCCGGTATGAGCGGGAGCCCAGTTTTCGTAGGGGGGAAGCTGGTCGGCGCGATAGGTTACGGTTGGAGCTTCAGCGAACACCAGATGGGGCTGGTGACACCTATCGATGAGATGGCTGAGATCTGGAACTGGGCCGACAAGGTACCCTCCCTAAAGGTTCCCGAATTAAAACTCCAAGATCCCGCCTCGGGTGATCTGAACCTTCTCGAGCCAGAGCCCGGGAGCCAAAAAGTGTCTCCCCCGGGGGATGGGGGTGGGCTTTCAGCCCCCCTTATCGGTAGCGGCTATAGCTCCAGGAGCGCAAGGAAGATCGAAGAAGCCCTGGGAAATCCGGTCATCCTACTCCCGAGCGGGGGCGGGGACCTATCACTCCCAGTGGAGTACAAACCAATCCTGAGGCCCGGTGAAGCCGTGAGCGTTCTTGTTGCCTGGGGCGATGTGGTCCTAGCAGCGACGGGCACGCTTACGGCCGTGTCGACGGACGGGCGTTTTCTCGCTTTTGCCCACCCTTTCACCAATCGTGGGGCGGTGGCCTTCCCCCTTGCCCGATCCTGGATCCATCAGGTGGTCCCCAGCCTCGATACGCCTTTCAAGATCGGTACACCCACATCCATTGTGGGGATCGTCACCCAGGACCGACCCCAGGCCATCGGGGGTTTTATCGGCCGTTTCGCCCCGGTCATGGACATCTCCCTGAATTTTCGAGATGTGGATTCCGGGACCGAGACCTTTAAGAGATTCAAGACGGCCTGCGACCCCTTCATGATGACCAAGGTCATCCCCGAAATGATCACGGGCCTCGTTGATAACGTCTGGGGTCGCGTTGGAGAAGGCAGCGCCAAGCTCACCCTGAAGATAGAGGGAGGGAGGCTGGCCGAAGGTTGGCAGAGGACAAATATGTTCTTTTCTTCCACCGATCTGACCAAGATACTTTTCTCCGAGTTCTCGGACCTTGTGAACGCTGTATCGCTCAACCCCTTCATCGAGATCGCCCCCTTCGGGGTGCATATTGACATCGAGGCCACGACTGAACCCAGGGTCGTACTGATCGAAGATGTGAACCTTTCCCGGAAAACGGTCCCTCCAGGAGGGAGTTTCGACGTGGAGGTCACTCTCCGTCCCTTCAGGAAGGAAACAGTGACCCACAAGATGACCCTCAAGGTGCCCATGGACGCGAAGGGTCCATGCGAAGTGGTGGTCCGGGGAGGTGGGATCGAAGAGCCTGACCAGGAGTCGATCATCATGGGTTGGAGGACCATCAGGAGCCTCGATGAGCTCCTGAAGGAATTCTCGGCGATGGAGACCAACGACGAGGTCGTGGCCGAGGTGAGAAGCATGGGGCTGCCTGGGGAAGACCCCCTATCCCTGGAAGAGGAAGAGAGTCAGAAGAAACTCAGGAGCCAGGTCAAGGAAGAAAGTATCAAAGAGGGGTCGTTCAAGAGCTACCGTTCAAATTATTTTGTCGATGGCCTTCAAAGAAGAATGATCAAGGTGATCCCTGAATAAGGAGGTGGGGCCTTGAACCTTCTTTCATGGATCGGAAGACAGGCCATAGAGCTTTTTTCCACCTTGGGTTTCTTTTTTATTGTCGGTCTAAAGGCTTTTACAGGGATCTTCTCAGGTACCTGGAGCAAGGAGGATCTTTTCGAGCAACTGGAAAGGGTCGGCGTTGGTTCAGTGCTGGTGGTCTCCATCACCAGTGCCTTCACAGGGATGGTCTTGGCCGTGCAGACCCTTGACCAATTCGTCCGTTTCGGCGCGACCGGCTATATTGGAGGGGTGATCGCCCTAAGCATGGTAAGGGAGATGTCACCCGTGCTTACCGGTCTCGTGGTCAGCGGTAGGATAGGGGCGGCCATGGCCGCAGAGATCGGCTCCATGAAGGTGACGGAACAGATCGACGCCTTGAGGACCTTCGGCCTCGAACCCCATGTCTTCGTCGGGGTGCCTAGGTTGTTGGCAGGCCTGGTTATGCTGCCCGTGCTCACCCTGTTCTCCTTTGTGATCGGCATCACCGGGGGATTCCTGTATGTCGCAGCTCACGGAGTGAACGCCCACCTTTTCAGAAGGTCCGTGGAGGCGCTCCTCGCCCCCTCCGATATCTATGGGGGACTCCTGAAGGCTGCAGTCTTCGGTGTACTCATCGTTGTCTCTGCCTGCGGTCAGGGGTTCATGGCCGGCCAAGGTGCCCGGGGCGTGGGGACGGCCACCACCAAGGCGGTTGTCTGGGGTAATATGTTAATACTGGTCTTCAATTACGTCCTCTCTTCCCTGCTTTTCGGAGGGATCAAGGGATGAGGCCATGGACCCGGTCATGAGAATGCAGGGAGTTTCGGTTTCCTTTGACGGGAGAGAAGTGATCGGCGGGATGGACATGACCCTTCCCGTCGGTGAGATCACTTGCCTCATGGGACCTTCCGGGTGCGGGAAGACCACGGCCCTTAAATTGGCTTCAGGCCTTCTGAAGCCCGATAAAGGCCGGATCGAGCTTTTGGGCAAGGTGATCGGTCCCGAAACGCAAGAGGATGAACTGGTCGAGGTAAGAAAGGAACTGGGAGTGGTCTTCCAAGGGGGGGCTCTTTTTGATTCCCTGTCAGTGGGCCAGAATATCGCCTTTCCCCTGAAGTATTGCAGGGGGATCGAGGACCCCGAATCGATCTCGAAAATGGTCCTGGATATGCTCGAACACGTGGAGCTGGAGGATGTGAGAGACAAGTACCCAGCCATGCTTTCGGGAGGCATGCGAAAAAGAGTGGCCATCGCCAGGTCCCTCGTGCATAGCCCGTCCCTCCTGCTTCTGGACGAACCCACCACAGGACTCGACCCAGTAACGGCCCGCCATATCGACCAGCTCGTGGTCGATCTCTGCGGAGAGTTTGGTTTCACCGCGTTGGTAGTGACCCACGATATCGTTTCCGCCCTGGGCATTGGGGACACTCTTTTGCTGATGCATGAAGGCAGGATCGCCTGGCGGGGTGTCCCCGTGGAGTGGGAAAGGTCCGATCATCCCATGGTGAAGAGTTTCGCCCAAGGGATGGTATCCGTCGGGAGGACAGGAGGCGAGAAGATGTGAACAGGGAGATGAGAGTCGGGCTAGTGGTCTTTTTAGCCATTGTCTTTCTGGGAGCCCTTGTCTTTGTCAGCGGGGGAGCTCGTTTTCGACAGTACGGTTATTCTTTCGGCATAGTCTTCCCCGACGCCATGGGTCTCGACACGGGCGCCCCCGTCCTCGTCTCCGGTGTAGAATCGGGAAAAGTCGTCGGGATAGACTTGCTGGAAGAGGGTGTGCTGGTAAGGGTGAATGTAAGAAGTCATGTCATTGTGCCCCTCGACAGTCGTTTTATCATCGACACAGGCGGACTCCTGGGTGAACCCCGTGTCAAGGTCACCAGGGGCGACTCCCTCGAAAACATAACCGAGGGAGACACCGTGTCTGGGACGATACCGCCCTCGCTGGATGAAATAATGACGGATATCAAGACCAGCCTCGGCGGCCTCCAGTCGACCTTTTCAAATATAAATACTTTCCTTGCAAAACTTTCCGAAGCCGCCGGTGAATTCCAGGAGTTTTCCAAGGAAGCCCGTGACCAGGTGAAAAAGGCCGGCGATTCGCTGGCAGGCCTGACCGAAGATATTGACTCCATGGTCCAGGAGAATAGGGGCGCCCTTATGGCGTCGCTCGAAAACCTTTCCCAGTTCCTGGGCAACCTGAAAAAGGTGGTAGACCAATTCGATGAAGGGGGTACATCCGGTCAGGATCTTCGCCAGATGATCCTAAGGATAAAAGGGGCGGCGGAAAGCCTCGAGGCTCTATCCAGAAAGATCGAGGTGGCCCTCTTCGACGATACGGCGCCGGCGCCCTCAAGGATACAGGAAGTCAAGGAAATGGTGGGGAAAGCCAACAGGATCATCTCCGGCATCGAGGATCTCTCTTTTGGAGGCAAGGTCGGACTGTACGGGGGAATATCGGGTTCGGGTGAAAGCGACATGATGGGTGACATCTCCCTTTGGGTCAAGAGCCGTTCCAGGAAGATGGGTCTCCTGATCGGCGCCGATGATATCGGAGGCGACTCCAAGATTACAGCCGGCCTGGGACTCCACGGTGACCGATGGGAATTCTGGGGGGGAGCCGTCCGAGGCTATCCCGGGGCGGGCTTCCTCTTGCACCCCGTAGGACCCCAAGGTCCCCTTTCCGTTATCGCCCAGTGGTGGAACGAAAACGGAGGGAGCTGGTCCCTCGAGGGCCGGTATCGCTTCGATGAAAGCTGGGGCATTTTCTATCGCTACCTGGATAAGGGTGATGACAGTGTCGGGTCATTGGGGTTCTTCTACCTCTTTTGATGAGCGTCATCCCTCCCTCGGCCTATTTATTACCTTCGAGGGAATTGACGGATCCGGAAAGAGCACCCTGGCCGGGTCCGTCTTTCGCAAACTGGCAGAGAGACTTGGTACGGACCGAATGGTCATGACCCATGAACCGGGCGGGTGGGATGGGGGAGAGGTGCTGCGGGAGACCCTCATCGGGGGAGACCTCAAGAGCGTACTGACCGAGACGCTTCTTTTTCTGGCCGATCGGGCTGAACACGTCGAACGGGTCATTCGGCCGGGGTTAGGGGCGGGAAAAGTTATCCTTTGCGAAAGGTACTCCGATTCCACCTTGGCATACCAGGTTTTCGGAAAAAGCTTCCCCAGGGGGGTTGTGGAAGAGATCTCCGCTGGAGGCCGTTTCCCCAGGCCGGACCTGACATTTTGGCTTGATGTTCCGGTCAGGGTGGCACTGGGAAGAATTGTTGCCAGGAAGGGAAAACCCGACAGGTTTGAGAAAGACGGGCCACTCCTGGAACGCATCCGGCTCGGTTACGGGACCCTTTGCCATGAGGAGCCGGAAAGAGTCAAGAGGATGGATGGCACCAACGACCCCGGCGACCTAGCGGATACAATGGTATCAAGCATTATGGCCCTTTTGATGAAAAAGGGGGGCTGGCGATGAAAAACCTTGGCGAAACGATGAAGGGAGGTAAGAAGGAAAGGGAAGCAAAGAACTTGGAGAATAACCTTTCCTCCTTCGTCGATGAAGTTTCCTCCCTGGTTGGATCTGATGGGGCACGCCTACCTGTGGCCGGTGTAATGCCCTTTTCGTTACATATGGATTTTGCCATGGCCTGCGCCAGGAAGATCCTGTGCTTTTCCGGCGACGGTTGCGGGACCTGCCCCGCCTGTAGGGCATGGTCCAAAACGGAACATCCGGACCTGCTCTTTTTTGGGGCCCCCGGGGAACCTCCCGGCATCAAGGATTGCAGGAAGCTTTGGGAGGAACTTTCCCTGAAACCCGTCATCTCCAGGAAGAGGGTGGCCGTTATCCATTCGGCCCACAAGCTCTCCCTCCCGGCGGCAAACAGCCTTCTGAAAATATCCGAAGAGACACCTTCGACGGGGGCCTTGATCTTTTTGCTGGAGGAAAACGTGCTAATTCCCACCCTGAGGAGCAGGTTGAGACTCTTTCAGTTTCGCGGAAGTGTCGACCCTGAACCCGGAGGAGAGGCCATCCCTCCCAGTGTTCATGAATTTGTAAAATGGGTCGGGAAGACCAGGAAACTGGAGTCGAAGGTCCTCGCCGCCGAGATCCAGGATTGGGTGGGTTTTTTCCTAGGCAAGGGAGACCATTGTAGGGCTGCGGGCCTGGATACGATCCGTCTCATGGCGGAAAAGGGCAAGTTGACCACCCCCATGGCCCAGGACCTTGTTTTGGTGAGTCTTGAAGGAGAGGTGCGACTTGAAGAGCTACTTGGTGATAATTGGTAAACCCCGTTACCTGGGGCTGCTCCACAGCGATGATGTGGACCTTGATAAAGGCATGGAGGTCATCATTTCTTCCGCCAGGGGGGAGGAGATAGGGGTTGTCGCTGGTCCGATAACCATGGAGCAGGCTGATACGTATAGGGAGACCCTGACCAACAACGGGGGTGACGGGGCACCCCGCGGCGGAGAACCGGCCTTTCAGGATGTGAAATACCTACGGCCGGTCACACTCCAGGATGAAAGGGAAAGCGCCTCCTTGAGAGAAGAGGAAGCCCAGGTACTGGCTAAGGGGCGCGAACTGCTCAAGGCCCACGATCTGGAGATGAAACTGGTCGATGTCGAATACCTTCCCGACAGGAAAAAATTGTTCTTTTACTTCACGGCAGAACAGAGAGTTGATTTCAGGGCCTATGTCCGAGACCTGGCCAAGGAGTTCAAGACGAGGATCGAACTCCGCCAGATAGGTGTTAGGGATGAATCAAAAGTGGTAAAGGGGATCTCACCCTGCGGGATGCCCTGCTGCTGCAGTTACTGGCTGAACAGGTTTGCCCCGATCTGCATAAGGATGGTAAAGGAGCAGAACCTCGCCCTGAACCCGGCGAAAATATCGGGCATATGCGGACGGCTGATGTGCTGCATGGGCTACGAGCACGAGATATACCGGGAGCTCTGGAAGAACCTGCCGAGCCCCGGTTCGAAGATAAAAACGCCCTCCGTAAACTACGTGGTTTCCGGCATAGATGTTGCGGCGAGGAGGGTCAGGGTCACATCGCCCGGCACCGGGGAACTGCTCATCGATGTGGATGATTTCCAGGATTTCCGGGAGAGTGTGACAAGGGGTGAAGCCTGGGAAAGGGATAAAGCCATACCCGCGCCTCTCATAGAAGATCTTCATGAACCGGGTCTTTCCGAGGAGATCCAGGAAGAATGTGATGGCGTGGATAAGGAGTCTTCGAATCACCCCGTTGATAACGTTCGCGAGGCAGAACCGCGACAAGGCGCCGACTTCGCCGAGAGGACAGGGGCCTTTCGGGGGCGGCGAAGAAAAAAGAAAACGATGGGACCCGCCAGGGTCATCGAGGCCCATAAGCCCTCAAGCCCCACAGTACCCCAAGCTGCGGCCAAGCCGGTGAACCAGAACGCGCCAAAGAATGCCAGGGGCAGCGACAAGAAGCGGGGTCGGCGCCGCAGACCCTCGGGTTCGAGGACCGCTGACAGCGGTAACGGCGATTAACCCTGCGGAGGTGAAACGGCCTTGTTCAGCAAGCTGAGCGAGCGTCTCGGCAGGGTAAGAGAAAAATGGGGTATCCAGGCGCTCTTTTCCGAGCGTTCCAGGAACGGGATCTCCTGGGAATCCCTGGAGGAGGTCCTCATCGCGGGCGATGTCGGCGTGACCATGACGGAAAGGGTGATCGACACCCTGCGTGCAAAGGTTTCGGTCAGCGGCCCCGATGTCGATCCAGCGAAGTTATTGTCCGTCGTACTCCGCGATATGCTCCTGGAGGTAAAGGGAACGGGTGAGCCGATCCGTTTTTCATCGGCACCGACGGCGGTCCTGCTCGTCGGGGTCAACGGGAGCGGCAAGACGACCACCGCCGCGAAACTCTCCTGGAACCTTGGGCGGGAGGGCAGGAAAACGATCCTGGCCGCGGCCGACACATTCCGTGCCGGGGCCGTCGAACAGCTCCGGATCTGGGGAGAAAGGGCCGGTGCGAGGGTGGTGTCTCACCCCTCAAAGGGCGACCCCGGAGCAGTGGTCTTTGACGCCATCAAGGCAACGGAGGCCAGGGGCTGTGACTGCCTGATCGTGGATACCGCCGGCAGGCTTCATAACCGGGACAACCTGATGGAAGAGATGGCCAGGGTCTCGGGCATCATCGATAAGAATTGCGCTGGGTGGGTAAGGGAATCCTTTCTCGTGATAGACGCCGTTTCCGGGCAAAACGGCCTTAAACAGGTCGAAGCCTTCGGAAAAGTAGTCCCGCTAACGGGCCTGGTGATGACCAAGTATGACCATACCGCAAAGGGCGGGGTGATCCTTTCCGCCGGTCATGAGCTAGGCGTTCCTGTTCGTTACATAGGCCTGGGAGAGGGGATGGAAGACCTGGTCCTCTTCCATCCGGGCGAATTTGTGGAAGCTCTCATTGCCGATGTCCGAAAAGAGGTGTGATATCGATGCAACCCGCCGTGGTCAGGATAGCGGGCATCCTTCACCCCGATCCTGGATGGCTCAAGTGGACCGTTGACCTTCTTACCCAACAATGGGGTCCCGTGGCTAGGATCAGCGAAACCTTCCTCTTCGATCATACTGATTACTACAAAAGCATTTCCCCCGTCCTCTTCAGGACTTTCCTATCCTTCCAGGGACTAGCTGGCGCGGGGGATCTGGCGGATTGGAAGATCTTTTCCTGTTCGGCGGAGGAAAAGAGCGGCGAAAACCGTAGGGTCAACATCGACCCGGGTTATGTTAACGGTTCACGGCTTGTCCTGGCGTCGACGAAAGACCACGCCCACAGGATATACCTTCGGGACGGGATCTTCGCCGAGGTGACATTGCGTTTTATTAAAAAAAAGTGGGTCTCCTTCGACTGCACCTTCCCTGATTTTTCCAGCGGCTTGTACGATGATTTCCTCGATGGCGTCAGATCGGATTGGCTGGGCTTGATCAATTCATCCGGGGGGAGTTGGGTTCCTTGATCGAAAGATACAACACCGATGAAATGGAGAGTCTTTGGTCGCAGGAGAACCGCTTCAGGACCTGGCTTGAGGTCGAATTGGCCGTTTGCGAAGCCTGGATGAAAGAAGGGGTCATCCCCGAGGGATCGCTCAGGAATATTCTCGAAAGGGCTGAGATCGACCAGGAAAGGATCAAGGAGATCGAGGCCACCGTGCATCATGACATGATAGCCTTTGTCACCGCCGTTTCGGAGAAGATCGGGCCCGACGGGAGGTACCTTCACCTGGGCTTGACCAGCAGCGATGTGATCGATACGGCCTCGTCGCTCCTCATGGTAAGGTCGTTAAGGTTGATCCTCGACGAACTGGAACTACTCTCCCGGGAGATCCTCTCGAAAGCTTTCAGATACAGGCATACCCCGTGCATGGGGAGGACCCACGGGGTCCACGCCGAGCCAATCACCTTCGGTTTTAAACTCCTAAACTGGTACGAAGAGCTTCGTCGGGACCAAGGCCGGCTACATTCAGCCTTGGAAGTAATGAGGGTGGGCAAGATCTCAGGGGCGGTGGGTACCTACGCCCACTGCCCACCGTCGGTTGAGGAAAGAGCCTGCGATCTCCTGGGGCTGGCTCGCGCCAAAGTATCCACCCAGATCCTTCAGCGGGACCGCCACGCCCAAGTGATCGCCGCCCTGGCTATTCTAGGGTCGGGGCTGGAAAGGATCGCCCAGGAAGTAAGGCATTTGCAGAGGACGGAGGTCATAGAGGTCCTAGAACCTTTTTACGAGGGCCAGAAGGGCTCCTCGGCGATGCCCCACAAGAGGAATCCCGTGATTTGCGAGAGGATCTGCGGGATGGCGAGGTTATTAAGGGGCCATAACTTGGCCTCAATGGAAAACATCCCGCTCTGGCATGAGAGAGATATCAGCCACTCTTCGGTGGAGAGGGTGGTGTGGCCCGACGCGTTTAACCTGACCCATTACATGCTCAAGAAGACTCGGGAGGTCGTGGAGGGCATGGCGGTCCTCGAAGACCGGATGGCGAAAAATCTGGACCTGCTCAAGGGGTTGGTGTTCAGCCAGAGAGTCCTGCTGGGGCTTTTGGAGAAGGGCTTTTCCCGAGAGGATGCCTATGTTATCGTCCAGGAAGCCGCCAGGATCAGCCTGGAAAAGGAAGAACCTTTCCTGGAGGTACTCGAGAAGGACCCGAGGGTCGGGGGATCCTTCAAGGGGCAGGAGTTGAGATCTTTGTTCGACATGGGTTATTACTTGAGATTCATTGACGATATTTTCGGAAGGTTCTCTGCTGGAGAAGCCGTCACGGGAGACCAGGATGTCACGAGAAAGGAGGGCTTGAAATGAACACACCCGAAAGGAATATGGCCCTGGAACTAGTGAGAGCGACCGAAGCGGCCGCCATGGCGGCTGGTCGCTGGATGGGCCGGGGTGACCGCAACGCCTCGGACAATGCTGCGGTCAACGGCATGCGCTACATGCTCAACACCATAGAGATGGACGGAACCATTGTGATCGGCGAAGGCGAGAAGGACGAAGCGCCCATGCTCTTTAACGGCGAAAAACTCGGCACGGGCAATCCTCCCGAGGTGGATATCGCCGTGGACCCCATCGATGGGACAAGGCTTCTTTCCCTGGGAAGACCTAACGCTGTTAGCGTGGTGGCCCTTTCAGAACGGAACACTCTCTACGACCCGAAACATATTTTTTACATGAACAAGATAGCGGTGGGGCCTGCCGCCGCCTCCGCGATCGATATCGAAGCCCCGATCCAGGAAAACCTCTCCAGAGTGGCCAAGGCTTTGAATAAGGCCCTTGAAGATGTCACTGTCGTCGTACTCGACAGGCCAAGGCACGAACAGTTGATCACCGAGATCAGGGAAGCAGGGTCCCGGATAAGGCTGATCTCGGACGGGGATATCGCCGGCGCGCTCATGACGTGCAAGGCAGGGAGCGGTATCGACCTCCTGGTGGGCGTGGGGGGGTCGCCGGAAGCGGTAATAAGTGCCTGTGCCCTGAAGTGCGTGGGCGGGGCCATGCAGTGCAAGCTTTGGCCCAGGAACTCCGAGGAGGCCGCCCGGTGCAGGGAATTGGGGATGGACTTGAACGCCGTCCTTACGATCGACGACCTGGTATCCTCGGATAACGTATTTTTCGCGGCCACCGGCGTGACCGACGGGGAGATGCTTAAGGGCGTGAGGTACGAGGGGGACAGGATCTATTCATACTCCATCGTGATGCGCTCGAAGAGCGGGACCATTAGGTACGTAGACGCCATACACAGCCTCAAGAAGCTGGACCTCATAAGCAGCATAGATTACGGTCCGCGGTTCGAATAGGAGATCCGCCCGCCCGTAGGCGGGATCGTTCTTTTTGTTGGAGGCCTGGGGTTATCCGAAGCCTATGCTGGTTTTACGCCCCAGTGCAGCGATGCCACCGCCGCCTGGCCCACGGAGACGCATTCGTCATTAGGCGAAAGGACACGGTGTATAAGAGGTTTTATTCCTTTCCTTTCCATTAATGGAAGGGCGAGGGAAAGAAGCCTTTTATTCTGCCAGACGCCACCGGAGAGGACCGTTTCCCTGACCCCGGTCCTCCTTGAAAGTTCGAGAGCAACATCAGAAAGGGCCTCGGCGAGACCGAAGTGGAATGCCGATGAAGCCTTGCCCGGACCCAGGTGAAGACCCTCCGCAACGAGCCATTCCACCAGGGGCTTCCAATCCAGTATGAGCACCCCGCCCTCCTCCCTTATTTCGAAGGGAGCGGGCTCGGCGTAATCTTTTGCGGCGGACTCCAGTTCCATCGCGGCCTGGCCCTCGTAGGAGACTTCCGCTCTTACTCCCAATATGGCCGATACGGCATCGAAAAGCCTGCCGGAGGATGATGTAAGGGGAGCGGCGTCGAGGGTGGACAGGATCTTTTCAAAGATATGTTTTCGCTCGGGCCAAAGCTTTTCCGCCATACTCCTGGCGGCATCTTGGCCAAGGGTCCTTTCCATCAACGCGAGGGCGAATCGCCAAGGTTCCAGCACGGCCCTGTCCCCTCCAGGGAGAGGTGCCTCTTGGAAATGCCCCAGCCGGGTGAAGGTCCGGGCATCACCGAGGAGAAATTCACCCCCCCAGGTGTGCCTGTCGCTTCCCAGGCCGGTTCCATCAAGGATGATACCCAGGGCCATGCCCTCGAACCCGTTCTCGACCAGGCATGCCGCCATGTGGGCATGATGATGCTGTACAAGGAGAGTATTCTCTGGTACCCCGATCACTTTCTTGGCTATGCCCGTGCAGGCGAAGGAAGGGTGGAGGTCTGCCGCCAAGAGGGTCGGTCTCAGGTCGAAGAGCTTTAAAAAATGCCTCAGGGCCTTCTCATAATATATTGCGGAATCGAGCTGCTTCAGATCCCCGATGTATTGGCTGGGGTATATCGTCCTTCCCCTGGCCAGCGAAAAGGTGGATCTCATCTCGGCACCGGCAGCCAGGATCTGGGGCATCTCCCGTTTTGTCATGACCGGGTGGGGGACATACCCCCGTCCCCTGCGGAGGAGAATGGACCTCTTGCCCGCCGTGGCGACCACCGAGTCGTCGATCTTCATGGTTATGGGTCGGTCATGGACCAGTAAAAGGTCCGCCACACCCTTCAGCTTCGCGAGGGCTTCTCCGTTTTCTGAGACCAGGGGCTCGTCGCTCAGGTTGGCGCTGGTCATGACCAGGACGGGGAGTTCTTCCATTATCAGATGATGCAGCGGCGTATAGGGCAGCATGATGCCCAGGGAATCCTGGGAGGGGGCGACATAAGGGGATATCCCCGAGAGATGTTTGTGGGGACAGATGACGATGGGTCGCCTTGGGGAATTCAAAAGTTGCCTGGAGTACGGGGACAGAGTCACAAGCCCTTCGGCGACAAGGTCATCGCGGATCATCAATGCGAAGGGTTTGGCCGGCCTTTTTTTCCTCTCCCTTAACCGGAGCACGGGGGCGTCTTCAGGGAGACAGGCTATATGGAAACCTCCAAGTCCCTTTAGGGCGACGATCTCGCCGGCGGCCAAGGCCCGGGTGCATTCGCGCAGGGCCTCATCGCCTTCCGCAAGCGGGGAGCCGTCACCGGACAGGAGAGAAAGCCGAGGCCCGCAAACCTCACAGGCCACCGGCTGGGCATGATACCGGCGGTCGACGGGGTCATTGTATTCCGACCAACATCTTTCACAAAAAGCGAACCCGGCCATGGATGTAAGGGGTCGGTCATAGGGGAGCCCCTCAATGATGGTGAACCGGGGGCCGCAATTGGTGCAGTTCGTGAAAGGGTATCGGAACCTCCTGTTCCGAGGATCGCGCAACTCCCTGAGGCAATCGGGGCAAGTGGCGATATCGGGGGGGAACAGGGCATTCCCCTCTCCCGGGGATCCGCTTTCCAGGATCTCGAAGGAGCTCACATCGGCCTCGGTGATCCTCTCGTCAAGGACCATCGCGATTGACTGGATATGCCCCAGGGTGGGACAATCGGTCTGCAGCCGCACGATGAAGGAATCGATGCCTTCAGGGTCGCCGAAGAGCTCTATTGCGACGCCGGCGGAAGTGTTCCTCACCGAACCCCTGAGACCGATCTCGGCTGAAAGCCTGCTGCAGAAGGGACGAAATCCTACACCCTGCACTACCCCGGAAACCTGAAGCCTTACGTGTCTTTCCATTTCTCCCTCCGGTCTCCGGGAATTGTAATGCCCAACTCTCGGAGGCTCAAGCCCTTTCTTTTTCATGGGGCGGCCGGGGAGTACCATTCGTCTAACTCGAAGGGAGCAACGAAAAATATGGATCTAGCCCAAGCCCATTCCCTGGATGCCGACGAGATCTTCAAGGATCTCGAGGTCGACCCCGAAAAGGGCCTTGACCTTCAAAGGGTGGAAATGCTGTCAAAACAGCATGGACCAAACCAGATCAACCCTGAGGAACCGGCTCCCTGGTGGAAAAAGCTGGTCGTGCAGTTCATGACACCCATGATCTATCTTCTGGCGGGAGCGGCCCTGATCAGCCTCGCCATGGGAGAGGAACTCGACGCCGCGGCGATAGGCGTAGTCATCCTGATCAACGGCGGCATCGGTTTCGTTACCGAATTCCGGGCGGAAAAAGCACTTTTGGCACTGCGGGAAATGATATCACCAACCGCTGTCGTTCTCCGGGAAGGGGTGATCAGGACCATCAACGCGGCCAGCCTCGTACCGGGCGACATAATCCTGCTCGAGGCGGGTGACGTGATCCCCGCCGATGCACGCGTTTTCGAGCAGTACAACCTGGGAGTCGACGAATCGGCCCTGACAGGGGAATCCTTCCCCGTTGATAAAAGTGGGGAAAGGCTTCCCGTTGAAACCGTACTGGCCGACAGGAAGAACTGCCTTTTTTCGGGGACCGCCGTCGTGAGGGGATCGGGAAGGGCTGTCATCTTCGCAACGGGGATGAAGACGGAGATAGGCAGGATCAGCCAGCTTCTCTCGACAGTGAACAAGGTAGAGACCCCCCTTGAGGAACGCTTGGCCAGGCTTGGGGTTTTACTGATCAAGATGGTCATCGGCATTGCGATCTTGGTTACAGGACTGGGGATCATCCAGGGCAGGGGGATCGCTCGAATGATCGAGACCGGCATCGCCCTGGCCGTGGCGGCCGTACCCGAGGGGTTACCCTTTGTCGCCACCATGACCCTGGCCATTGGGGTCCACCGAATGGCCAGGAAGAACGCCCTTGTGAGAAACCTGTCCTCCGTGGAGACCTTGGGCTCCACGACGGTGATCTGCACCGACAAGACGGGGACCCTTACGATGAACGACATGGTGGTGGGGACCGTGGTCCCCGCCCACGAAAGCTGCGAAGGGTCGCTCCTGCGGGCCTCCATTCTCTGCAATAAGGCACACCTCGTCGATGATGATTGCGTGGGTGACCCCATGGAAGGCGCTCTCCTGCGATACGCGTCTTCCCGGGGTGTGGATATCGAAGCCGTGAGGAAGGCCACGCCGATCCTGAAGGAAGAACCCTTCGACTCCAGGACCATGAGGATGATCACCTGGCACAGCGATGGTGTTGCAGCGAAGGGGGCGCCCGAAAGGATCCTGGAATTATGCAGGATCTGCTGTTCCCCAGGCGGTCCTGTCCTGCTCGGAGAAGAAACGAAAAAGGAATGGACAGAAAAAGTCGAAGCCCTGGCGGCCCGGGGTATGCGGACTCTGGCTTTCGCCTGGGGAGAGGACGAGGAGAACCTCGCCTTTCTTGGGGTTTCGGGCATTTTCGACCCTCCTCGGCCCGAGGTGAGGGATTCGGTGAATTCCTGCATCAATGCGGGTATCCATGTCATCATGGTGACCGGTGACCATCTGGCGACGGCCCGGACCATTGCCGGGGACGTGGGCATACTCCGCCAGACGGGGGCTAAGGTCCTCTCCGGTTCAGCCCTGGCCGATATGGATGAGAGCGATCTTGCCTCCAAGGCGAGAGAGATCGCCGTCATCGATAGGGTCATCCCGGAACACAAGCTCATGATAGTGAGATCGCTACAGCGGTCCGGCGAGGTCGTAGCCATGACCGGCGACGGGGTTAACGACGCGGTAGCCCTCAAGCAGGCTGACGTTGGGATCGCGATGGGTATACAGGGGACCGAGGTGAGCAAGGAGGCTTCCGACATTATCCTTCAGGACGACCGTTTTTCAACGATCGTGGCAGCCATCGAGGAAGGAAGGAAGATCTTTGATAATATCAGGAAATCGGTGCTTTACCTGTTGTGCTGCAATCTCAGCGAGGTAGTCGTGGTCCTTGTGGGCATTCTCCTGGGCCTTCCATCGATCCTCCTCCCGCTCCAGATATTATGGATCAACCTCGTCACCGATGTGGCGCCAGCCCTTGCACTTGCCTTGGACCCGGCCGAACCAGACGTGATGAATAGGCCGCCCAAGAAGAGGCAGGAGGATATCCTCTCCCGGTGGCACATGGCGAACATAGTTTTCTATGGTTTGATCATTTCACTGGGTGTTTTCACCGCCTATGGATTTTCGGTTAGATTCCACCCTGGAGATTCCGCGCGGGCGACAGAATTATGCTTCCATACCCTTGTGTTCGCGCAGCTTTTCTTCGTCTTTAACGTGAGGAGCAGTTCCTTGCTGCGGTACCCTGGGAAAGCCCTGTCAAATCCCTGGCTCCTGGCGGGGATCGGTTTTTCCGCTCTTCTCCAGTTTTTCATCGGCCATCTTCCCATCATGCAGGTCCTATTGGATATCAGACCCCTGTCGGCCGTTGAATGGGTTACAGTGATCTCCTGTGCCCTTCTTCCCTCCCTTGTCGCCCAGGTGAGAAAGCTGTTCGGTAAGGATATGGTCAGGTGATCGGGCTATGAAAGTAGTGGTTGGGATCAGCGGGGGGATTGACAGCGCGGTCGCCGCGGCTCTCCTCCTCGATAGGGGTTTCGAAGTCGTCGGTGTTCATCTTCGGATCCACAGCTCCCCTGAGGTGAGAAAGCGGATAGAGAGGATAGCCACCGCGCTTGGGATAGACTGCTTGTCGCTGGAAGTGGGGGATCTTTTCAGGATGAAGGTTCTCCTGCCCTTCTTCGATGATCACCGGAAGGGGCTTACTCCCAACCCATGCGTGATCTGCAACGAGGAGGTCAAGTTTGCCTCACTTCTCTCCACGGCAAGAGAGGTTGGCGCCAAAATGATCGCTACAGGCCACTACGCCAGGATATTTGTGGATCCCGGCGGCCCCGCTCTCGGCAGGTGTTTTGACCGCGACAAGGACCAGAGTTACATGCTCTACAGGTTACCGCCGCGATCCCTTGGGAACATACTGTTCCCTCTGGGAGGGGTGACCAAGGGAGCCGTCCGCGAACTGGGTGAGAGACGATTTCCCGGACTATTCGACGGGGTAGCCGAGAGCAACGACCTCTGCTTCATCCCCCGGGGCGAACTGGCCGACGCGGTCGGGCGCGCCGCGGGTCCCTTCCCTTCCGGCAGGGTGGTCGCTCTAAACGGGGAAGTCCTGGGAATGCACAGGGGATTGAACAGGTTCACCGTAGGTCAGAGGAAAGGACATTCCCTCTCCGGTGGTCCCTGGTTCGTGGTGGAAAAGAGAGTAAATGAGAATGAACTGGTTGTTGGAAGAAAGTGTGACCTTGTCGTGGAGAGGGTGACCTGCGGCGATCCCGTCTGGCATGGAGAGCCCGCTTCGGTGCTGCTCCTCGAGGGTTGTACAAGGTATCGGGGCAGGCCTTCCCCCTGTATCATGGAGTATGCCGATGCCCGAGGTTTTGCCTGCCGTTTCCCTGAAGGGGTGAGCGGCGTGGCACCGGGACAGTCCCTTGTACTCTATTATAATGACAGAGTGTTCGGTGGTGGTATCATAAAAACGGCGAAGAAAGGGGGGCCATCAGGCCATGAAGAACACCGATAATCTTTTGACGGTGGAACAGCTCAGGAAAAGGACAGAATCTGGTTCACTGGGTTTCGAGACTACCCTGGACGTTCCCTGCCTTGAAGACCTGATAGGCCAGGAAAGAGCCGTCCAGGCAATGACCTTTGGAATGGCGATAAAAAACAGCGGCTACAACATTTTCGTAGTGGGGGACCATGGCAGCGGCCGAACAACCTACGCCCTTGAGAGACTTCAGGAGCAGGCCGACTCCGAACCGGCCCCAAAGGATTACATTTATGCCTTTAACTTTGATAATCCGGAAGAACCCCTCGCCATTGACCTTCCCGCGGGCCAGGCCAGGGACCTGGCCTCTCACCTGGAGGAACTGGTCGAAGAGCTGAAAAGCACGCTGAGCAAGGCCTTTGAGAACAGCCAGTATGAAGATGCCAAGGCCCAACTGGTGAAGGAATTCCAGGAACAGGTCAACCAGATCATGGAAGAATTGAGGTCCTGGGCGAAGGGAAAAGGTTTCGTGATCAAGAGGACTCCTCAGGGCTTCGTTAATATCCCGATGACCCTCAAGGGGCACGATAAGGACGGTGAGACTGAAAAGGCCAACCAACCCTCCGGAGAAGGGCCGCTGGAAGGTAAGAGTGAGGCTGACCCTTCCTCCCCCGAATCTCAGGCCGATGGAAAAGAAGAGATGAGGGAGATGGTCCAAGAGGATTTCGAATCGCTTACGGAGGATCAGAAAAAGGTTTTGCAGGGTGTATCCGAGGAAGTATCCCAAAGGACCCTGGAAATCCTCAGGAGGATCCGTGATCTGGAGAAAACGCTGAAGGAGAAGATCAAGGAGTTGGAGTCCGAGATCTCTCGCGCCGCGATCGACCCCTACCTCCAGGAAACCAGGGACAGGTTCGGCAAGGAGGGTAAGATCGGGAAATGGCTGGACGCCCTTTCGGAGGATATTATCTCCAACTTCAATATGTTCATCGCAGCGGCGAGGGACGAGGGTGCCGAGGTCGATTTTTCAAGATACCTGGCGAACGTTTTCGTGTCCAACGATCCTTCGGAGGGTGCTCCCGTCGTGTGGGAGACCAACCCCACTTACTACAACCTCTGTGGCAAGGTCGAGTATGAAAGCAGGCAAGGCATGCTCACCACCGATTTCAGAAAGATCATCCCCGGGGTCATACATAAGGCCAACGGGGGCTACCTGGTGCTTCAGGCGGAAGAAGTGCTCAGGAATTTCCTATCCTGGGATGCGCTCAAAAGGGCTCTCAAAACGGGGGAGCTGGTGATCGAGAACCTGGGGGAGCAGTTAGGCGTTATACCCGTCTCCTCGCTCAGGCCCGAGGCGATTCCCGTGGATCTCAAGGTGGTCATGATCGGGACGAGGTACCTCTACCATCTCCTCATGATCTACGATCCAGAGTACCAGAAGCTTTTCAAGATCAAGGCCGACTTTGATATAGATATGCCGAGGGACGCGGAAACAGAAAGACAGATGGCCTGCTTCGTGGCGGGCTTTGCCAAGAAGGAAGGACTTCTCCCCTTTTCTTCCGAGGCCGTGTCGGAGTTGATCGAGTGGTCAGCCAGGCTATCGGGCAACGTTGACCGGATGTCCACGCAGTTCAACAGGATCGCGGAGCTCATCGTCGAATCCTCGGCATGGGCGGCGGACGCCGAATTGGATGTGGTCGGGGCCGAACAGGTCCGAAGAGCTCTGAGGGAGAAGAACTTCAGGGTTAACCTGGTCGAGGAGAAGATCAGGAGAGCCTTCGCCGAAGACTCCATCAGGATACTCACTGAAGGAGCGGTGGTGGGACAGATCAACGGTCTTACCGTGGTGGACATGGGGGACCACGTTTTCGGGCATCCCGTCAGGATCACATCCAATGTATATATGGGTGCCGAGGGGATCGTCAACATCGAAAGGGAGGTCAAGATGACGGGCCCCATCCACAACAAGGGACTTCTGATCCTTGAGAGCTTCCTCGGCAGGAAGTTCGCCAGGGTTTTTCCGCTTTCCCTTACAGCCAGGATTACCTTCGAGCAGACCTACGGCGGGATCGAGGGGGATAGCGCTTCCTCCACTGAACTTTACTGTATCCTCTCCGCCCTTGCCGAAGTGCCCCTAAAGCAGGGTATTGCCGTCACCGGATCCGTCGATCAGCACGGCAACATCCAGCCCATCGGCGGCGTTAACGAGAAGATCGAAGGTTTCTTCGAATACTGCCGTTTGAGAGGATTCACCGGTGACCAGGGGGTCATCATCCCCAGGCAGAATGTCAAAAACCTGATGCTTTCTCACGAAGTCATCGACGCTGTAATGTCCGGAGAATTCAAGATATGGGCCGTCTCGACCATCGAGGAAGGCATCTCGATCCTCACCGGTGAGGTGCCGGGGGAGATGGACGAAAAGGGTGAATTCACTCCCCGGAGCATCTATTCGAAGGTCCACAGTAAGCTTAAAGACTGGTACGAGAAGGCCTTGAAGCAGAAAAAGCACCCTGGGCCGGGCAAAAAAGGTAAACCCGAGGATCGGGAGAGTGCAGAAGTCGAGGATGAGGCCGGGAAATGAGGGTTTTCACAAAACCCTCGATGAACCTAGTTAAATCGTGTCTTGACGACCTGGAGAAGACCTGGAAGCAGGGGGAGACCGTCCATGGGCCCTATTCGGATGAACCCCTTGATGGGCTTGTTCTCACGATACTTTCCCAGAACACCAATGACAGGAACCGGGACAGGGCCTTTGCTGCTCTGAAGGCCCATTTTAATACCTGGGAGGAGGCCGCCGCAGCTTCAGCTCAGGAGTTAAGTGATGTCATCCGTTCCGGCGGGTTATCCAACATAAAGGCACGGAGGATCCTTGAGGTTTTGAACAGGGTCCATTCCCACTTCGGTGACTTCTCTTTGAAGACATTGCGGGGATGGGAGACGGAGGATATCCGAAGGTTCCTCGAAGACACCCCGGGGGTGGGGGCGAAGACGATCGCCTGTGTACTGCTTTTCGACCTGGGGCGACCGGCCTTTCCCGTGGATACCCACATCGCGAGGGTCACGAGACGGCTCGGTTGGGCGGAAGCGAGCATGGCCCCGGAGGAGATCCAGATTTTGATGGAGGAACTAGTGCCCCCGGAGCGCTACAATGAAGCCCACCTGAACCTGATAACCCATGGCAGGAGGCTTTGCACTTCAAGGAAAGCCTTCTGCGTAGAGTGCCCGTTACGTGACCGTTGTCCCTACCCCGAAAGGGAATCGGAGGATTGAGAAGGCTTCCCTTTGTGGTCTCCTGCGTCCCCTGCGGCTCTTACGAAAGAGCAACGGTGCAGGAGGCGGTGAGGGAGGCCTTGCAGCTTTGCGGGTCCTTTCCGCTCAATGCCTCCTCAACCCTCATCAAGGCCAACCTTCTTTCCCCAAGTGACCCGTCAAGGGCGGTGACGACGCACCCTGAGATACTGAGGGCCCTTTCCATGGAATTATTCAGGGCGGGTTGTCAAGATGTCATGATCGGCGATAACCCGGGATATATTTTTCGCCACCAAGAGGAAGAACTATTCCGGAAAACCGGCGTGGCGGAGATCTGTAAGGACATACCCGCAAGATTTGGACTCCTTTCCAGCCGAGGTTTCGAGGAAGTCCGGCCCCCAAAGGCGCAGAAACTGCGATCCTTCAGGATTTCGTCCGTTCTCATGCAGTCCCCTCAAGTCATTGGGGTGTCAAAGCTCAAGACCCACGTGGAAACCGCGATGACCGGGGCGATCAAGAACCTCTTCGGCGCTGCTGACACGGACACCAGGAAGAGGGCCCACGCTCCTAGAACACGAACCTTCCTCCCTGAAGCCATAGTGGACATCTTTTCCGCCAGGGTTCCCGATCTTTTCGTCCTGGACGCTGTGGAGGGAATGGAGGGATTTGGGCCCTCCCATGGAAGAGCGAAGAAAGTCGGCTGGGTAGCCGCTTCGACCAACGGACTGGCTCTCGATTATGTTCAGTCGGTGATGATGGGTTTCAGTGACCCCTTTTCCATACCCCTGCTTTCAATTGCTTCGAAGAGGCTGGAGGGTCCCGGCAAGAGGGAAGATATCGAACTGAAGGGGGCACGTTGGGAGGACTTGCCCTGCAAGGGGTTTGAGAGAGCGCCGTCGATCGTGAGCAACGTGCCATCCCTTCTTCGAGGGGCGGCTCATCACGTGGTCACTCTTAAACCATACTTCAACAGGGACACCTGCATCAGATGCGGGGTCTGCGTGAAGGTTTGTCCGGTGAACGCAATCCAGGCCACCCCCGGGGGATGGCCCGTGATCGACCATAGAAGGTGTGTTCAATGCCTCTGTTGCCATGAGATGTGCCCCACCGGGGCGATGGAGGTCAGAGAGAGCTTAGTGAGCAAACTTCTCAGGAAAATAAGGCGCCCCCGCTGAGGAGGGCGCCGGAAAGAACGGACCAGGCAGTTAGCCCTTCTTTTTCAGGCGTTCGAGAACGAGCTTGTATCCGTCGGCCCCATACTCCAGGAATTTTTTGACCCTGCTGATAGTCGCGGTACTGGCTCCTGTCTGCTGGGCGATCTGGGGGTAAGTAAACCCCTCACTTAAGAGCTTGGAAACCTCGAGTCTCTGCGCGAGAGCCCTGATCTCCCCGATCGTGGCGATATCTTCCAGAAATCGGTAGACATCGTCTACGGTCTCAAGTGACAGGATTGCATCGCATAATTGATCGGTCAGACGATCCTTCCACTTTTCTGCCATGCGGAATCCCTCCTAATAAATGCTTTAGCGTATTCTAGCACTGCTTTCCATTTTGGACAAGTATTTCACAAAGGAAAGTAAATCACCGGGAAACTTGCCCCGAAAGCCCCAGCTTTGGCCTCGCCTCGCGGGGTTGACTCGGAATCGGGCGATGCCTATAATGAGTTGCGCTGGCCGGGCTGGCGGAATGGGTAGACGCACGGGACTTAAAATCCTGTGGACGAGAGTCCGTGCGGGTTCGATTCCCGCGCCCGGCACCAAGAAAGGAAGGGTTATCGCGGGGTGGAGCAGCCAGGTAGCTCGTCGGGCTCATAACCCGAAGGTCGCAGGTTCAAATCCTGCCCCCGCAACCAACTTCAGGCGGTGTAGCTCAGTTGGCTAGAGCATGCGGTTCATACCCGCAGTGTCGGTGGTTCGATTCCACTCACCGCCACCACTCGGAGATCTTAAGGCCCCTGGCTTGAGCCGGGGGCAATTTTGTACCTGGCCGCGAATCCTTCGAGACCTCCCGACCCGGGATCCCGGTGATTCCTAATTAACGGACCGTCTCCGTAATAATAGGCTATTATAAGTTACTAGGCATATCTCGGGACCTGGAGGCTGTATGTCCTTCTCAGGCCGGGTTCGCTCAAAGAGGTGATCGACGTCATGATGGAAGATCAGGATGAAAGAGGCGGCAGCTTCATCGAGCAGATCATTCGGGAAGACCTCGAATCGGGAAGGGTCAGCAAGGTGATAACTCGCTTCCCCCCGGAACCCAATGGTTACCTTCATATCGGACATGCCAAATCCATATGCCTTAATTTCGGCATCGCCGAACAATTCGATGGCGAGTGCAACCTGAGATTTGACGACACGAACCCGAGCAAGGAAGAGACGGAATACGTGGAGTCCATAATGAAGGACGTGAGCTGGCTCGGTTTCCATTGGGCGAAACTACGTTTCGCCTCGGATTACTTCGACCAGTTTCACGAGTGGGCCCTTGAACTGGTCCAGGCAGGCAAGGCTTACGTCGATCACCAAACGGCCGACCAGATCAGGCAGAATCGTGGCACCCTCACGGAGCCGGGGGTTGAATCCCCCTACAGGGACAGGTCCGTCGAGGAAAACTTGGAACTCTTTCGCAAAATGAAGGAAGGCCATTTCCCCGAAGGAGAATGCGTCCTAAGGGCAAAGATCGATATGTCCCATCCCAACCTCAACATGAGGGATCCCGTGATGTACCGGATCCTTCACCAGTCCCATCACCGAACGGGGGATAAATGGTGCATTTACCCCATGTATGACTTCGCTCACGGTTATGAGGACGCCATCGAGGGGGTGACCCACTCGATCTGTACCCTAGAATTCGAGGACCATCGGCCTCTTTACGACTGGTTCATCGAAAATGTATCGGTCCCATCCAGGCCGAGACAGTACGAGTTCGCCAGGCTCAACCTTACCTACACGGTCATGAGCAAAAGAAAACTTCTGGAGCTGGTTTCGAATCGTTTCGTATCCGGGTGGGATGATCCCAGGATGCCCACTATCAGCGGATTGA
Source organism: Synergistetes bacterium ADurb.Bin155 (assembly GCA_002070395.1). GTDB lineage: Bacteria > Synergistota > Synergistia > Synergistales > Thermovirgaceae > 58-81. The sequence continues at coordinate 11,051 of MWDE01000016.1, read as the reverse complement.
GGCGGCGGGGGTATACTCCTTCCTCGATCAGGACTTTCTGCAAAAAGATTGGGGTCTCCAAGGCGAACAGTCTCGTCGATGTGGAACTTCTTCACCACTGTATCAGGGATGAATTGAACGCCGTCGCGCCCAGGGCCATGGCGGTTTTGAGGCCCCTGAAACTGATCATAGAGAATTACCCCGAGGGTTTGAGCGAGGAGATAGAGGTCCTGGTGAACCCGGAGGCTGAGACCCCTTCCTTTAGAAAGGTACCTTTCGGCAGGGAATTATTCATCGAAAGAGAGGATTTCATGGAGAACCCGCCGGCCAAGTTCTTCCGCCTTTCGCCGGGGTCTGAAGTGAGACTGAAGCACGCCTATATTATAAAATGTAATGGTTTTGATAAAGGGCCCGATGGCCGGGTGATCGCCGTAAGATGCGAGTATTACCCCGAATCCAGGGGGGGAGAAGCCCCCGATGGGCGCCGCATCAAGGGCACTCTTCACTGGGTTAGCGCCATCCATGCCGTGAAAGCCGAGGTCCGCCTGTATGATCATCTTTTCACGCTGGAGTCGATGGATGAAATGGGAGAAGGGACCGATTACAAGGATTACCTTAACCCCGCTTCGCTGGAGGTGATCCAGGATTGTATGGTGGAACCCCTTCTCGCCGAAGCCGCTCCCATGGATCGGTTCCAGTTTTTCAGGCTGGGTTATTTCGTAGCGGATCAAGAGCACCGGAAAGACCACCCGTTATTCAACCGTACTATCCCCTTGAAGGATAGTTGGGCAAAGGCAATGGGGCGAGTCCTAAAATAGTATTTGATCCGGGAGAAATGGTCATTGGCTGAAGGGAGGAGAGGTCTCGTGATGAAGGACCATCCCTTCGTGGAAAGATGGAGCCCAGGAACGCGGTCACTATTCCGGCGTTTTGAATCTGCCGGCAGGGATCAGGGCTGGTGGGACCATGACGGGCCGATCGTGGCCGCGGTCTCTGGAGGCAGCGATTCTATGGCTCTTTTCTGGCTTCTCCGCTTCAGGTGGAAGGGAAGAGTGATCGCGGCCCATCTCGAACACGGTTTTCGACAGGAGACCTCCCTGAGAGATGCGGAATTTGTGGAGCGCATCTGCCGTGAATGGAATACGGAGTGCCACGTAGAGCGCCTCGACATCCCTTCCATGAAGCGCAGAGGGGAGACCCTCGAGGAAGCAGGCAGGCGGGAAAGGTATGCCTTCCTCCGGCGCGTGGCTTCCTGTTCGGCGGCCCCTTTGATCGCGACAGGCCATACCTCCGACGACTTGGTTGAAACGGTCTTTCTGAACCTGCTCCGCGGGACCGGGATCAGGGGTTTGAGAGGCATTCCCTGGGCCAGGGAAAGGGTTGTACGCCCGATCATGGGCATTTCCAGGGATGAGCTGCAAGGGTTGCTCCTGGAAGCTTCCGTTCCCTGGATGGAAGATGAGACGAACCTTGAAACGAAATATTTTAGAAACAAGATCAGGCATGTTTTCTTCCCCTTGCTATGCAATGAGGGTAACATCCGTTTTAAGGACCATCTGCTGGATCTTTCCGCGGAGGCCGGTGAACTGGAAGCTGCGAGGGAAAAGGAGTCCCGCAGCATGGCCACCTGGTGCCGGAGATGGCAGCCCTTCGCCTTGAGATCCTGGGACCTGGACCTTCTTCGAAGGATGAATGACCAGACCATCCAGTCGATCATCGCCTTTGAGGGAAGGGACCTGGGTTTATCCACCCTTTCAAGGGGGAAGACCTCGGTTCTTCTAGGTCTGATAAGGAAGAAAGTGGGACGGTGGAGATTCCAATGGGAAGGGGATCTCGAGATCTGCGCTTCCGGAAGAACCGCATCCCTCGTGGATAAAAAAGTATTTTGCGCCAAGGAGCCTGACCGTGGGACCTTCGCTCTCCACGGTGAATACGGGTCCATCCGATGGGGGCAGTGGCGCTTTGACTGGAGATACGCCCCCGATCTTCCCCCAGTCCTTGGGGTAGGTAGTTGCAGGATCCCCGCCGAAGGAGCGGGTCCTGTTGAGATCATAGCGGCGGGCGCAACGGATAAGAGAGACTTGCCCGAAGGGGCTATTCCCTGGTGGGCGGGGAGGATTTGGCCCCTGGTCAGATCTTCGGGGACTTCCTGGATCCCCTTTACCGTCCCGCCAGGTTCAACAGTGATGAGGAGTGATGGAAAGTCCGGCCCCTCCCTGCAACTTCGGGCGAGGATCATTGATAAGATGAGGAAAGGAGAGACCGAAGATGGAGTGTGATCTCGGAGAGGTCTTGATCAGGAGAAAGACCATCCAGGACAGGGTCAGGGAGCTCGCTTTCGACATCGGTTCCGCTTACGGCGACAGAGACCTCGTGCTCATCGGTGTTTTGAAGGGGGCCGTAGTCTTCCTTTCCGACCTGATAAGGGAACTACCGGTTTCAATGGCGACCGAGCTGGATTTCCTCGCCGTGGCATCCTACGGGACTTCAACCGAATCCAGCGGGGTGGTGCGGATAATAAAGGACCTGGACGTCGACATCAGCGGCAGGAATGTCATGATCGTCGAGGACATTGTGGACACAGGATTAACTCTATCCTACCTTGTAAGCATCCTGAGGGAGAGGGAGCCCGCCGTGCTGGAGGTCTGTTCGCTGCTCGACAAATCGGCTCGAAGAAAGGTCAATGTCGATATTACTTTCAGGGGCTTCGAAATACCCGACGAGTTTGTGGTAGGCTATGGCCTGGATTTTTCGGGGAAGTGGAGGAACCTTCCCGAGATATACACTCTGAAGAGAAAGGATTAAACTCTTTCTCTGCAGGGTGGTTTGTGCTGTTTAACGAGAGGTGGGAACGCATTGGGGAAGATGGCAAAAAACCTCGGGCTTTACCTGGTGATGATCGTGCTGGTTGTAAGTCTAGTAAACATGTTCCTTTCACCTGCTCAAAACCCCGAGGAGAGTGAACTGATCAGTTACAGCACCTTTCTGAACTATTTCCATGAGGGGAAACTGGAACGGGTCTCCATCGAAGGCGACCTGATAAAAGGCACCCGTGAGGGAGGCGTCCGGTTTCGTACCATAGCGGTCGGGGTAGGAGACCTGGCGCCCCAGCTGGCGGAAAAGGGCGTCCAGGTGGAGGTCCTTCCCCCGGCGAAATCCCCCTGGTGGGTGACGATGATGTCCTCCCTTTTCCCCACCTTGCTCCTGATCGGAGCCTGGGTGTTCATCCTCTATCACATGCAGGGCGGGAGCAACAAGGTGATGAGTTTTGCCAAGAGCAAGGCGAAACTTTTTCTTGACAACAGGCCCAAGGTCACCTTCGCCGACGTCGCCGGGTGTGACGAATCCAAGGAGGAACTGAAGGAGGTCGTGGATTACCTTAGGGACCCCGCCAGGTTTTCCAGGCTTGGGGCCAAGGTCCCTAAAGGAGTGCTTCTTCTGGGACCACCCGGCGCAGGGAAAACCCTTCTGGCCAGGGCCTGTTCAGGCGAGGCCGATGTCCCCTTTTTCAGCATCAGTGGTTCCGATTTCGTCGAAATGTTCGTAGGCGTGGGCGCTGCCAGGGTGCGGGACATGTTCGAGCAGGCCAGGAAGAATCAGCCCTGCATCGTGTTCATAGACGAGATCGATGCCGTGGGGAGGCAGCGTGGGGCCGGCCTTGGCGGCGGACACGATGAGAGGGAACAGACGCTCAATCAGCTGCTGGTAGAAATGGACGGCTTCAACGTGTCATCGGGGATCATCCTGATAGCGGCGACCAACCGACCTGACATCCTGGACCCGGCCCTTCTCAGGCCTGGCCGGTTCGACCGTCATATCGTGGTCGACCGCCCGGACAGGAATGGGCGGGAGGCCATCCTCAAGGTCCACCTTAGGGATATGAAGACCGATGACGACGTGAACCTCGAAGTTCTGGCGAAGAGGACCCCCGGTTTTGTCGGGGCCGACCTGGCCAACCTCGTGAACGAGGCTGCCCTCCTGGCAGCGAGGAGGGACAGGAAAAGCATATCCATGGCTGAATTCGAGGAAGCCATCGACAGGGTGCTGGCGGGACCCGAGCGGAGGACCAGGCTGATCAGTGATCACGAAAAGGAGATCATAGCGTTTCACGAAGTGGGACATGCCCTCGTCGCCAAGATGGTCCCCGGCTGTGACCCCGTCCACAAAATATCGATCATCCCCCGGGGGCACAAGGCGTTGGGTTACACCCTGCAACTGCCGGAAGAGGATCGGTTCCTCATGTCCAAGAAGGAGCTCATCAATAGAATTTGTGTGCTCTTGGGAGGAAGGGTGGCCGAGGAGATCCATTTTTCGGACATCACCACTGGTGCCCAGAACGACCTCGAAAGAGCCACCCAGATAGCCAGGCAGATGGTGACGGAATTCGGGATGAGCGAATCCCTGGGGCCGGTCACCCTAGGAAGAAAGCAGCACGAGGTCTTCCTGGGAAGAGATATCATGGAAGACCGTAATTACAGCGACGAGGTGGCTTTCGCGATCGACCAGGAAGTGCGGCGCATTGTCGAAGGGTGTTACGAAAGGGTCCGCGCCATCCTTAAGGAAAACCAGGATGTCCACGTGAGGATCGCGAAAACCCTTCTGGCCGAAGAGGTCATCGAAGGCGACCGACTTGATGCTCTGCTCGAAGAGAGCCTCGCGATGCCGACGGGAGGGGACGACGATGGTTGTGCCGATGAACCGTCGAGGGAGCGGGAAGGAGGAGGGTCCGTCGCCTGAGAGAAGAGCCCCAAGCCGGAAGGGCGGCCTTTTCGCCCGATGAGAGCCTCGAGCGTTCGGCCGGATCCTTTGAGGTCGAGCGCTCTTTTCGCTTTGAGTATGTCCGAGGGAGGTTGTTTTGAACGATAATTTGAAAGCCTTTGATCTACACTCCGATTGGCCGCCGGCGGGGGATCAGCCGGAAGCCATCGATCGCCTTGTCGAGGGTTTCAGGAAAGGCGAGCGTTTCCAGTGCCTTTTAGGTGTCACCGGCAGCGGCAAGACTTTCGCGATGGCCAACGTGATAGAAAGATTGCAGAGGCCCGCCCTTGTCCTGGCGCACAACAAGACGCTGGCGGCACAGCTATACAGTGAATTCAAAGAATTCTTCCCGGGGAACGCGGTCCACTACTTCGTCAGTTACTATGACTATTACCAACCGGAGGCCTATGTACCGGTCTCCGATGTCTATATTGAAAAGGACGCCTCAATAAACGAGAGGATCGAAAAACTCAGGCTTGCTACGACGAAATCGCTCCTTGAAAGGAGAGATGTCATCGTAGTGGCGAGCGTTTCATGCATCTACGGCCTGGGAAAGAGAAAGGCCTACGAGGAAGCCGTCTTTCGATTTGCCCTGGGGGATAGTTTTGAGCGCAGGGATTTCCTCGCGAGGCTGGTTACCAACCATTACGACAGGAACGACGTGGACCTCCATCCAGGCACTTTCCGGGCGAGGGGCGGGTCCATTGAGGTCTTCCCGGCCTACAGTGATACGGCCTTGAGGGTTTACCTGGAAGAGGATGTTATCGTAAGGATCGCTGAGATCGACCCACTGACGGGAAAAAGCCTCCTCTCGAAACCCAACGCGGCGGTTTTCCCGGCCCAGCATTACATCACGAGCCCCGATGCCATTGCCGACGCCCTCCCCCGGATCGAGGAAGAACTCGAGGAAAGACTGGAGTACTTCAGGTCCAGAGGGAAACTCCTTGAGGCGCAACGCCTGGAGATGAGGACGAAGTACGATATGGAAATGCTTTCCGAAGTAGGGTACTGTTCGGGAATCGAAAACTACTCCCGCATCCTCGACGGGAGAGAACCCGGCGAAACACCGGGGACCTTGCTTGATTTCTTCCCCGAGGATTGTCTTTTCTTCATTGATGAATCACATATCACGATCCCCCAGGTCCAGGGGATGTACAACGGGGACAGGGCCAGGAAACAGACCTTGGTGGATCACGGTTTCAGGCTGCCCTCGTGCCTGGACAACCGCCCCCTCAAGTGGGAGGAGTTCTGTTCTTTTTTGAAACAGGCCTGTTTCGTGTCGGCCACGCCGGGAGACTGGGAATTGAGTGTTTCCTCGACGGTGGCCGAATTGATCGTCCGCCCGACCGGCGTCGTAGACCCCGAAGTGATCGTCATTCCCGCGACGGGGCAGATCGACGACCTGACTGAGAGGCTCAGGAAGGTCGCTGCCAAGGGAGAGAGGGCGCTTGTAACGACCCTCACGAAACGTTCCTCGGAGGATCTTGCCGATCACCTTTCCGAAATAGGTTTCGGGGTTAAATATATCCATTCCGAGCTCGACGCTTTCGAAAGGACGGAACTGATCAGGGACCTCCGCATGGGAGAAATATCGGTCCTGGTGGGCGTTAACCTCCTCAGGGAGGGACTCGACCTTCCCGAAGTTTCCTTCGTGGGGATCCTTGACGCCGACAGGGAGGGGTTCCTGCGCTCCCGGAGGTCCCTTATCCAGATGATCGGCAGGGCCGCAAGGAACACGGCGGGCCAGGTGATTCTCTACGCCGACCAGGAGACGGGTAGCATTAAGACCGCCCTTGATGAAACCGAGAGAAGGAGAGAAAAGCAGTTGAGTTTCAACCGGTCCCATAATATCACCCCCCGTAGCGTGCAAAAGAAGGTCATGTCCTTGCTCCCGGAGGAACAGACCGAAGGTGTCCCCCAAGAAATATCGGTGAGGTCGGGGGGGGAAGGTTTTACCAGCCAGGAACTGGAGAGGATGATGTGGAAAGCCGTCGAGGATCTCGATTTTGAGAGGGCGGCTGTCCTGAGGGATATTCTCCAGAAGAACCAGGGAGGCGGATTCAGACGTGCCGCAATGGATAGAGGTAAGAGGGGCAAGACAGCACAACCTGAAAAACATCGACGTAGACATACCTAAAAACAGGCTGGTCGTCATCACTGGGCCTTCGGGGTCGGGGAAGTCTTCCCTGGCCTTTGACACGATCTATGCCGAGGGTCAACGGCGTTACGTTGAATCACTCTCCTCGTACGCCAGGCAGTTCCTGGGTGTTCAGGACAAGCCCGATGTGGACGATATTTCCGGGCTCTCGCCAGCTATTTCCATAGAGCAAAAGGGAGTCTCCCGCAACCCTAGGTCGACTGTCGGGACCGTGACTGAAGTTTACGACTACCTCCGGCTTCTTTTTGGGAGGACCGGGATCCCCGTTTGTCCCGGGTGCGGCAAAGCCGTTGAAAGGCACACCGTGGATGAGATCCTGGAAATGCTTTTGCAGAAGCACGAGGGGGAAAAGGTGGACATCCTCTCACCCGTGGTCAGAGGAAAAAAGGGCGAGTTCCGTAACCTTTTTCTTCAGTACCAGAAAGAGGGATTCCTAAGGGTCAGGGTTGATGGGACCCTTTTCTGGCTTGAGGAGGACATACCTTTAGATAAGAACCGGAAGCATGATATCGAGGTGTTCATCGACCGGGTCACCGTGGAGAGCAGCAGGAGGGACAGGCTTGCCGAGGCTGTCGAGAACTCCCTCTCCCTCAGCGAGGGTTACCTGATGCTGCTTTTCGGTGACCAGGAAGTAGTCATCACCGAAAAATACGCCTGCCCTGACTGCGACATCATTCTCCCTGAGATCGAACCCCGACTGTTCTCCTTCAACAATCCTTACGGGGCCTGTCCCGCTTGTAACGGCCTCGGCAGCCACCAGTACTTCTCAGAGGAACTGGCCGTGGATTCTTCCGCCGGGGTTTTCGAAGGAGCGATCCTTCCCTGGAAGAACAAGCACTACATGCTTAGGAAGCTGGCGGCCCTCGCCCGCGATCGGGGCTGGTCGCTGGAAGGACCTTACCGGAACCTGCCGGAAGAAGTGAGAAAGGCCATCCTGTTTGGGAACGAGACCCGAGTTCCGATGATCTACCGCGAAGGGAAAAAGGAAAGGTCCTACATGGGAAGGTACGAGGGGTTGATCCCCTGGCTTGAGACAAGATGGAAAGAGTCCGACTCGGAATCGGTCCTGGAGGAATTGGCCGGTTACAGGGCGGAGGATATATGTCAATCCTGCAGGGGTAGAAGGCTAAGGCCGGAGGCTCTCTCTGTCCGGGTCGACGGGCTGACCATTGGCGAAATGGTGGAGATGCCTATCTCCGAGCTGCTGGTGAGGATCCACGAACCGGGTTTCCAGGGCCTGATGAAAGAACCCGCCAGGAGGATCATCGAAGAGATCTCGAAAAGACTTTCCTTTATGGCTGACGTGGGAGTAGGCTACCTTTCGCTATCCAGGAGGGCCGATACACTCAGCTCGGGGGAGAGTCAGAGGATCAGGCTGGCCACCCAGATAGGGTCGAAACTCAGCGGCGTCCTCTACGTCCTGGATGAGCCGACCATTGGGCTGCACCCGAGGGATACGTCAAGGCTCCTGGGTACCCTGGAGGCCATAAGGGACCTGGAAAACACCGTCCTGGTCGTTGAGCATGACCGGGATACCATGGTCAGGGCCGACTATATCGTTGAACTCGGTCCTGCCGCGGGCGAACACGGGGGCAAGGTGACGGCCTTCGGCAAACCTTCGGAAATGGTCTTGGCCGATTCCCTTTCAGGGCCCTTCATTTCGGGGATCGATTCTGGCGCCGCGCTACGTCCGGGGCCGTTACCGGAACCGTCGGCCTGGATCACCGTCGCCGGGGCTGAAGAGCATAATTTGAAAAATATAGACGTAAAGATCCCCCTGGGGCGGCTCGTATGCATAAGCGGGGTATCCGGGTCGGGCAAAAGCACCCTTCTTCACGAGGTGCTTTTCAAGGGCTTGAAGAGGAAACTGGACAGGAATTACAGGTACCGCGCGGGTAAGCATAGGGATATTATCGGATGGGAAGCGTTCAGGAACGTGGTAATGATCGACCAAACTCCCATAGGGAGAACCCCGCGGTCAAACCCGGCTACCTATACCCAGTTGTTCACCCCGATCAGGGAACTGTTCGCGTCCCTTCCCGAGTCCAGGCTGAGAGGTTATAAAGCCGGGCGCTTCAGCTTCAACGTCAGGGGCGGCCGTTGCGAGGCTTGCAAGGGGGACGGTGAGGTCCGCATTTCCATGCTTTTCATGCCCGACGTCTATGTCAAGTGCGAAGTCTGCCATGGGAAGCGATATAACAGGGAAACTCTGGATATAAGGTACAAGGGGAAGAATATAGCGGAAGTCCTGGACATGACCGTCGATGAGGCAAGGGACTTTTTTAGCGACATCCCCAGGATATCGAGAAGGCTTTCCGTCCTCCAGGAAGCCGGGCTGGGTTATATCCGTCTCGGACAACCAGCCCCAACACTCAGCGGAGGGGAGGCGCAGAGGGTCAAGCTTGCAGAAGAACTGGGCAAGCAGTTCCGTGGTCATACCCTTTATATCCTCGATGAACCGACGACGGGACTTCATTACCTTGATGTCAGGAAACTGATCGTCCTCCTCCAGAAGATCGTCGACCAGGGCAATACAGTCCTCCTGATCGAACACAACCTGGACGTTCTCGCCTCGGCGGATCACATCATCGACCTGGGCCCGGAAGGAGGCCTCCAGGGCGGGACCGTAGTAACGACGGGCTCTCCGGACGAGATCACCCGAAAAGGGAAGGGCCATACCGCCCGACACCTGGGGGAGTACCTGAGCAACTTGAAGAGGAGAGGGCCTCAATGACGACCAATCCTGCAGACAGCGGTAAAACAGGCGAGGACCTGGTCTTTGGGAAGAACGCCGTGAAATCCGCCCTAGAGACTCTCCCGGAGAGATGCTCCATGATCTTCCTCTCGGACAAGATACCTGCGTCGGAGAGAGATGATCTCATCGCAGCCTGTAAAAAGTCCGGTGTCCGGTGGCAGTCGGTAAAGGCGGCCGTGGTAGAGCGTCTTTGTCCCGGCGTCCGCCACCAGGGTGTCGTGGCCAAGGTGCTACCCGTGGTGTTGACCGACCTGGATGACTTTTTTGAAGGCTTGGCGGCTGCCGGCGGCCCTGCTTTGATCATTTTCGCCGACCATGTCCAGGATCCCCAGAACCTTGGCGCTCTCGCAAGGTCTTCGGAGGTCTTCGGCGCCGCGGGGATCGTCATACCCAAAAGGCGCTCCGTTCTCCCCACTTCGACCGTCATGAGGACCAGTTCCGGGGCCATAGCCAGGATCCCCGTCGTGGGGATCGTGAACGCCGCCCGGGCGCTTAGGGAATTCAAAGAAAAAGGGTTCTGGATCATGGGCCTGGATCATAGTGCGGAAGATATCCTCTGGGAGTGCGAGATCCCGGAAAAGGCTGTCCTCGTGGTAGGAAGCGAAGGCCGTGGTATTTCAAGACTGACCCGTGAAAACTGCGACTTTCTCGTGAGGATCCCCATGAGAGGGCGTACAGGGTCACTTAACGCCGCAACGGCGGGCGCGATCGGCATGTACGAATGGTTCAGAACCCTTTCAAAAGGATGGTCAGGAACGCAAGGGAACACCGGCCCTGGAGGAGCCCGCGCTGGGTAGGGTACTGTGTCAACGGACAGGGAAAATGTCATGGGTTAGGTACCAAAACGGGACAGGGAAAATGTCATCCCCCCTAGGGTATCTGCTCAAGACAATGCTCACGGCTCCTCTTTCTGCTAGCCATCCTTTCGTACTCCCTTTTCCATGGATGGTCAGGTCCCGGAGTCCAGGGCTTTCTCATTCCTTCTTCCGTGGATGATGCTGTCGTGTTCTCTTTCGCCAGGGTCTTCTTCGTCTCCTCTTCCTCGACCCTAACCATTTCGTAGAAGGTCCCCTGGCGGTGCAAAACCGTCCTCCTGTCCAGGAGGTCCAGGACCTCCACCTCAACCCCTTTGCGGAATAGGACCTTTCTGCCCTGGGAGTCCAGGGCGGACCACTTCCGGCCCTTCCACGAGACCGTGGAGTCGCCGGTCATCTTCCGGAAGACCCTGCGGCACAGTATGAGGGCGAGGTCCTCCTTGGAAGGCGCCGGCATGAAGGCCGTCGCTTCATCCTTAGGCGGGACGGCAAAGAGATCGTTATGTCTGGCCCTGTAGGAAGCGAGGAAGGCATTGGCCTCCTCCAGGGTAGATACCCCCGCCACCCTCAGGTCGACCACCAGGCG
>MWDE01000015.1 GCA_002070395.1 Synergistetes bacterium ADurb.Bin155 | reverse complement strand
GTTCCAGATGCAATCGATCTTCCCCGTGTTCAGCTCCTGCTCCTTCGCGTTCCAGTCGATCGGCTGCGGAACCAGCTGGATCCCCAGCCGCCGGCACGCCTCGCGGGCCACGTCGATGTCGAAACCCACGATCTCGTTGTTCTCGTCGCGGAACCCCATCGGCGGAAACGCGTCGTCCAGCCCCAGCACCAGCGCCTTCTTTTCCATGACCTTTTGCAGCGACAAATCGCCCGCGGGCCTCTCCTTCGCGGCGGCCTTTTCCGGTGCGGGGGTCACCTTCTTCCAGGCCACCCTTGCGGCGGCGGCCATGACCGCCGCCGAGAGGTATTCCCCGGGGGAGTACGACAATCTGCTGGTCCAGGCCGCCGGGGCCGTGACCATGGTCCTCTCCGCCCGGTCCCTGGGGTGAGGGTCTAAAGAACTTCCGCCAGGGGCTCCTTCAGGGACTTCCTCATGAGCAGGCACTGCTCCCGGAAGACCGCTATCTCAGCCTCGAGGTTGGGGTTGGGCGACTCGCCGAAGGAGGCGTGCATCACCGGGGCGACGAGGCCGGGGTCGCCCTTTCTCCTCGCCTTGAGCATGCCCCTGATCCTGGCGGTGGCGACGCCTTCCTGCATGCAGGTGAAGGGCCCCACGTGGAAGACCCCGCAGACGGGGTTCCTGGGGTCTTCGTTGAGCCTGTCGGAGAGGAAGTAGTTGAAGAGGCCGATGGATATGGACGACTCCCCGGTGATGTCGGGGTGGTAGATCCCCTCCCGCTCCAGTTCGGGAAGGGTGTCCTCGGGGTGGGGCAGCACCTTCCTGTCGTCGAGGCCGCCCCCCATCCCCCGTTCGATGACCTTCTCGGCAAAGTTCATGTAGAGGGCGGCGGCCTTGTACTCCAGCCTGGGGTTCTTCCTGTGGGCTATGTGGACCACGTACCGGAGCCACTCCGTGACCGGTCCCCGGACCAGTTCGAGGCCCTGCTTCTCGAGCAGTTCGGCGGCGTGGCCCGTGTAGGGGTCGTGCTGCCTCATGTAGATCTCCCCCAGGTACAGCACGAGGGGGAACCGTTCGGCCCGGTTGGGGCAGAGGGAGGAGAAGACCTCTGCCGTCCTCCTGCCCCAGTCGACGATGCCCTTCAGCGAGGTCCCCTCCCGGCGGAAGGCCTCCCCCAGCAGGCGGAGCCTCTCCCGGGCCGCCTCGTGGAAAACCTCCCTGTCGCGGGCATAAGGGCGGAAGCGGAGCACCAGGTCGTCGAAGAGGTCCGAGGCCCTGATGGCGTTGTAGACGTCGCGGACCAGGCCGGTCGTCGCCAGGAGGGACCAGGATATCCCCAGGGACTTCGAGTCCAGGTAGCCCGTCTCCGACGTGGGCGACACGATCGGGATGCTCCCGAAGCCCAGGTTCTCGAGGCAAAGGGCCAATACCTCGGCGTACTTGCCGAAGCGGCAGGGGCCGCTCGTGGTGGGCATGAAGACGAGGTACTCGTCGCGGACCCTTTCGGCCCCCTTCTCGGCGGCCTCTTTTTCAAGGAAGGCGACAAGGTCGCCCAGGACCCCCCTCAGGGGGAAACAGGTCTCGGTGGAGATGAGCCTCTCGGCGGCCTCCCGCGACTCCGCCGTGTCGGTGGGCGCTATGACGGCGTCTATCCCCCGGTAGGCCGCCGCGGCCGCCCCGAGGGTGCTGGCGTTGCCCATCCAGGGGATCAGCCACCTCCTGCTCTCGGCCCCGGACGGTGAAGGCCTGGCGAAGGAGAACCTTTCCAAGGGGACCTCCCTGGGTTTCCACCGGGCCACGACCCTCTCGAAGGCCTCGGCCCTGGTCACGAAGGGGGCGTTGTTGGTCTGGGCGTCGGTGAGGAGGTGCAGGAAGGGTTTGCCCGCCCTCCGGAAGATCTCGTCCTCCATGATGAACTTGATCGAGTCGGGGCCGCAGGCGAAGTTCATCTGCCTCACCGGGAAGAGCCTTTCATGCATCGCCGTGAAGATGGAGGCCTTTAGGATCTCCGAACTGTGCTCCCAGTACTCGTTGTCCACCAGGTCGTCGAGGGGGATCCCGGCGTAGAGGTGGCTCAAAAAGACCTGGGGGATGTAGGCCATACCCCTGACGGTGGCGAACATCCTCCCCGTGTCGGACGAGGCGGCCGGGTCGAGCACGACGTAATCCCGGCCTATGCCGACGTACCCCTTTTCGTCGTTCCGGCGGAGGTTTTCCAGGAAGGCGTCCCCCAGGCGGGCCAGTTCCCCGTTGAAGGCCTCCTCGCGGGCGTTCGCCTCCCGGAGGGCCTCGTTTATCTGCTGCCCGGAGAAGCGGTGACCGACCCTGGCCAGTTCCTTTTCCAGTGAGCGGGCCATCTGCTTCCTGTCGCCGAGGTGCATCACCGGGCGGATGACCTTCCCCTTCGGCAGCCCCAGGTCGTCCTCGGGGAGGAACCCCTCGGCCTCGGTGTAGATGCAGAACATGTGGGAGGGCGTTTTATCGCGGACTCGCCTGATGAGGCTGGGGATAAAGATATGGTCCACTCCCTCATCGGCGGCCAACAGCGCCGTGTGGCCCGCCGAAAGCTTCATCGCCACGCAGAAGTCCGTGGGGGAGTGCCTCAGGCCCAGCCGGGAGATCTCTTCGTTCGAGACGGGCGTGAGCACCGGGAGGAAGCCCAGGGAGGAGAAAAGGGCCGAGGACCAGACGGCCCTCCCCCCGATGGTCGAGGTCGCCCTCCGTATGCCCACCCTGGGCCTGCCGTCGCGCTCCACGGCGCCGAGGGATCCCAGGGGGAGTCCCTGGAAATGCTTTTCCACCAGCGAGTGGAAGAGGGCCACGTAGTCCGGCCGGGCCCGGCCGGAGCCCTCGCTGTCGCCCAGGGGGCAGAACCCGCCCGTGACTATCTCCTCGCCGCCGATGGTGTAGACCTTGAGCTTGCACTCCCTCTTGCCGCAGGACCGGGCGCCGAAGTGAGCGGGGCAGGTCGTCTCCTGGTGGCTGAAGCCCCCGGAGGCGGCGTCCCAGCCCCTGAAGGAGGAGGCCGTCTTCCGGCCCTCCCTCCGGGCCGAGAGGACGCTCTCCCTGACGAAAAGGGCGGCTCCCAGGGCGCCCATGAGCTCCCTCCCCGGGTAGGCGTGGATATCCCGGCCCGTCACGTCCGCCATGGCCGCCAGGAAGGCCTTGCCTAGGGCCGGCCCCCCCTGGCAGGAGCACCGGCGGCCGACGAGCCTCGTGCCGCCGACGAACTTGTTGAAGTAGCTGGAGGCCGTCGCCCTGACTATCGCGGCGGCTATCTCCGGTGCCGAGTGGTTCTCCGCGATGAGGCGCTGCTCCTCGAGTTCCATGAAGACGCCGCAGGTGGCGTCGATCACGGGGACCCGCTCGGCCTCGAGGGCGGATTCCTGGAGCGAACCGGCCACGTCCAGCCCCAGGATGGTGGACATGTTCTCCAGGGTCTGGCCGGCTCCGGCCTGGCAGGAGTAGTTCATCCTCGCCTCGTCCACTTCGTCGGTGACCCTGTCGCCGTCACGCCGGAAGGTGGTGAACTTCATGTCCTGCCCGCCGATCTCGAAGATGGTGTCGACCCCTTCGTCCATGGACCGGGCGCCCACGGCGTGGCAGGTTATCTCGTCGACGGCGGCGTCGGGGACGTGGTTGCCCTCTTCTTCCAGGGCCCGGCGGAGCGAGGGGCTCGCCAGGACCCTTTCGTAGAGCTTCCTGGCCGACCCGGTGGTGCAGAGGCCCGCCACGGGCAATTCCCCCAGGGTTTTCGACAGGTGCCCCATGATATCGGCCAGGGCGCCCAGCGGGTCGCCGTGGGTGGGGATGTACCTGCTCCCGAGGATGCGGCCTTCGGCGAGGGAGAGGACCACGGCCTTCGTGGTGGTGGACCCGCCGTCGACGCCGACCACCACCTCCCCGCCTCCGGGGACGGCAGCGGCGCAGCCGGCGGGCTCCGCCGGGGCGGGAGCGTGGATGTGGACCCTCCCGAGGGAGGCCTTCAGGGAGGGGAGGTACTGCCTCTTCGAGCGGGCTACCCGGACGGCCTCGTCGACCTCTCCTTCTTCCAGCACGTAGCGGTCGCCCCTCTCGATGGCGAGCAGCGCCGCCCCGACGGCCCCCACGTTGGCGAAGTGTTCGGGCCGCGCCAGGTCAAAGGCCGTGAGCGCCCTGATGTGATCCAGCAGGGGGGCGCAGCCGGCGGGCCAGCCCGTTAGGGCCATCCGGGCGCCGGGCTTCACCTCCCTGTTGCCGATGACGTCCTGGACGATGTTGGAGGCGATGGTCCGGAAGAGGCGGGCCATGATCAGGTCCCTCGGCCGGCCCTCGTTCTGGTCGTGGATGAGGTCCGACTGGAGCACGACGCCGCACCGGGCGTTGTAGGGCGCCGCCCCCGGGTGGCGGGAGGCTTCCGCCGCGGCCGTTTCGAGGGTTTCCCTCAGGGTACCCAGGTTGCCGCCCCGGTCCGGGTAGAGCCGTCGGGCCTGTTTCTCCAGGAGGGTGCCCGAACCGGCCCCGCACTTGCTGCTGGTGCCCCAGTCAAGTACGACCGGGTCGAGCCTGTCGCCGGCGACGTGAAAGAAGAAGGCGTCCCTGGCACCCAGGTGCAGTATGGCCTCGCATCCGGGCTCGACGAACCGGGCGCCGCGGACGATGCATACGCTGTCGAACTCCCTGAGGATCCCTGGGAAGGCTTCGGGGAAGTGCGTCGAGCCGATGCCCGTGAAGGATGTAGATGTCAGCGAACCCCGTGGGAAAAGGGCCGCGACCTCAGCGAGGGCCACTTTCAGGGCCTCCAGTGGTTTGCCCCGGTGGAGACGGGGCTGGGGCGAAAAGGCGATGGAGCGGTCGCCACCCATCACGGCGAGGTGAACGGCCGCTGAACCAATGTCGAAACCGGCGAAGAACCGAAGGCCCATGACGGTCACCTCCCCCGGCGGAGGTTCAGTCCTTGAGCGAAGCAGAGGCCCACCGGGTCAGCTCATTATACCCCGAGGGTCGCGAAGGGGTATCTCCACGACGCCGCCGGGATATGATATTGTTGGTCGGTCGGCAGGAATGAGATCTTGAGTGGAGGTGCGGCTATGCGAATAGCGACGACCGGTCTGGGGCCCTCCGAGTGGGGCGGCGATGCCATGGTCCTTTTTGTACCTGAGGGCGGGATGGACCTCCTGGACCAGCTTGTGCCGGAGGCGGCGGCCCTGGTTAAGATGAAGGCTTCAAGGCTCAAATTCACCGGCAAGGAGGACAGCATCCTCGCCGTGGAGCTCGAGCGGGGCCCCGTGGGGAGCGTCTACCTCGCGGGCCTTGGAGGCGGCGACGGGCCCCTTCCCCTCGACCGGTGGCGCCGGGGCATGGCCCTCGCCGTGAGGCAGGCCGGCAAGGACCGGCGGGTGAAGATGATGGCCCTCTCGGGCGAGGCCGCGACCCCGGAGGTCGTTGCCGCCCTCGCCGAAGGGGCGCTCCTCGCCGAGTACGCTTTCGAGAAATACAAGACCCAGGTGGAGCCGGTGGAAAAACCGGAACCCCTGGAGGAACTGCTGGTGCACGGTGCCGATGCGGCATCCCTCGAGAAGGGTTCCCTGCGGGCGGCGGCCCAGAACTACGCCAGGGACCTGGCCAACGAGCCTGGCAACGTGATAAGCCCGGCGGCCTTGGCCGGGAAGGCCCTGGCCATGGCGGAGGAGTGGGGGCTCGACTGCGAGGTCCTCGACGAGACCAGGATGCGCGAAATGGGGATGAACGGGATCCTCAGCGTCGGGTCCGGCTCCCACAACCCCCCGAGGCTGGTACACCTCGCCTACCGCCCCGAAGGGGTTTCGAAGGGTCGGGTAGCCTTCGTCGGCAAGGGGATCACCTTCGACAGCGGGGGTCTCAACATCAAGCCCGGGGACTACATGAGGAGCATGAAGGGCGATAAAACGGGGGCCTGCAACGTACTGGCCGTCATGAGGGCCGTCGCCGGCACCAGGCCGGACTTCGAGGTCCACGGCTTCGCCGGCGCGGCGGAGAACATGCCCGGCGGGGGGGCCTACCGGCCGGACGACGTCATCAGGATGTTCAACGGCAAGACCGTCGAGGTGGACAACACCGACGCCGAGGGGAGGGTCGTCCTCGGCGACGTGCTGGCCTACGCGTCAGGGAGCAAGCCCTCGGTCATCATCGACATGGCCACCCTGACGGGCGCCTGCGTGGTGGCCCTGGGGCCCTACACGGCCGGCGCCTTCGGCAACGACCGTGAACTGGTCGCCTCCTTCAGGGAAGCCTCGGCGAAGACGGGCGAGAGGTTCTGGGAACTGCCCATGGACGACGACCGCCTGAAGAAGAAGATCCGCTCCGAGATCGCCGATGTGCTCAACAGCGGGGGGAGGTACGGCGGTGCGATAACGGCGGCCATGTTCCTGCGGGAGTTCGTCGGGGAAGGCATAAAGTGGCTGCACCTGGATATCGCCGGCGTGGATACTTCCGACGAGGAGTACGGTTATTACCGAAAAGGGGCCACCGGATTCGGCGTCCGGACCTGCCTGGAGTGGCTGGAGATGCGCATGTCGAGGTGAGCGTTGGACGCTGCCCCCGGTGACGGCGTCTTCCACTAAACTTGAAGAATATGCTATCATGTTACCTGTAAATGATTTCCAGAATTATTTCAGGTTGAAAATCTGACATCGGGAGGTGTATTCCTTGGAGGAAAAGGAGATCGGCTGCGCTCGCCCGACGGGAGCGCTCGTAGGAGAGCCGGAACCGGCACCGGAAGAGAAAGCGGGACCAGCAAAGAAGGAGGTACAAGGTATGACAGTCATGGTGGGAAGGAAGGCCCCGGATTTCGAGGCCCCCGTTTACCACAAGGGCAAGTTCGGCAGCGTCAAGCTGTCCGATTCGCTTGGGAAATGGGTAGTGCTCTGCTTCTACCCCGGTGACTTCACTTTCGTCTGAGCGACGGAAGTGTCGGCGGTCGCCGACAAATACCCCGTATTCCAGGAACTGGGAGTGGACGTCTACTCTGTGAGCGTCGACAGCCAGTTCGTCCACAAGATCTGGAACGATAACGAACTTTCAAAGATGGTAGAAGGCGGAGTACCCTTCCCGATGATCTCCGACGCGGGCGGCAACCTCGGAAAGGTCTACGGCGTCTACGACGAAAAGGCCGGCGTCGATTTGCGCGGCCGTTTCATCATCGACCCCGATGGCGTGATCCAGGGCATGGAGGTCCTGACCCCTCCCGTGGGAAGGAACGTCGAGGAGACCATTCGCCAGATCAAGGCCTTCCAGCTGGTCCGCGAGACCAAGGGCAAGGAGGTCACCCCTTCGGGGTGGCAGCCCGGCAAGACCACCCTCAAGCCCGGCCCCGACCTGGTCGGCAATGTCTGGAAGTTCTGGAAGCCCAGGGACAACAAGTAGCACGTCGAAGGACGGGTCGCCCCCAAAAAGGGGGCGACTTTTTTTATCCCCCGTCGACAGACCCTGGAGCGGGCGTTACGGGATGAGATGACACCGGGGCGGCCTGGGTCTATCCTTGAAAGGGGCCCGGTATTCGAGCCCTGGCTGGTGAAATGAAAAAGATCGGGGTGTTGAGATGAAAATTGTGGTGATCGTGGAGAACTTCGCCGGTTCATGGAAGATGATGGCGGAGCACGGGCTGGCCGTCCTCGCCGTCGACGGCGGGACCTCGGTGCTCATGGACACGGGGCAGGGCGGGGATGCTCTTTTGAACAACCTGCAGAGCCTGGGGTTCTCCCCCGGCGATATCGATCATGTCGTCCTTAGCCACGGTCACTTCGACCATACCGGTGGTCTCCAGAAATTGCTCCTTCGCTCGAGGGACATCCCCGTCTGGGCCCATCCCGAGATCGGGATGGCCCACGGCCGAAGGGAGGACGGGTCCGTGCGGTTCACCGGGTGCCATATCAACAGGGGGGGCGTGGACTTCAGGCCCGTCGAGGGCCTCGCGCAGGTCACCGGGAATCTCTGGGCCGTCGAGGTCCCCCTGGATCGCCGTGACCCGGAGTTCGTGAACCCGCCCTCCAGGCTGGTCGTCCCCGACGGCGAGGAGTGGAGACCGGACCCCTTCCCCGACGATATATCGATGGCGGTGAAGGGAGAAAGGGGCTTGAGCGTCATCCTCGGCTGCGCCCATGCCGGCGTCGTGAACATTCTCGAGGAGGTCTCGGCCCGTTTCGGAACCAGGGATCTTCACATGGTATTGGGCGGGATGCACCTGGGGGACCAGGCGCCCGAGTTCGTGGACCGGGTCACCTCGGAACTGGTGAGCCGCTTCAACGTCGAGAAGTGGCGCCCCTGCCACTGCACGGGGCTCAAGGCCCTTTGCGCCCTCTCCGCCAAGGCCGGGGACGTGGCCTGGGCCGCCGCGGGAACGATCCTCGAGGTATGAACGCTCCGGTTCAGATCAGGGAATAGCGCTTGAGGGGCCTCCCGGTCTTCTGGTACTCGACCTCCTCCAGGATGCGCCCGGTCCTCTTCAGGAAGTTGATGTACCTCTGGACCGTCACCCTTGAAATGCCGGAGCTTTCGGCGACCTCGGCGGCCGAGGAGGGCTTCCCCATGGATTTGAGCGCCGCCGTTACCAGGTCCAGGGTGTTCTCCTGTATGCCCTTCGGGTAGGAGAGTCTTGTGTCCGCTGCCTTCAAGCCCGGGTCGAAGGCCCGGTCGATATCTTCCTGGGAGCCGACGACCTTTTTCCGCCGGATCTCCTCCTGGTGTTCCTTGAGGGCGCAGAGCATGGACCTCAACCTCTCGTACCGGAAAGGCTTGAGGAGGTAGCCGAAGGCCCCCAGCCTGAGAGCTTCCTTGACCTTGTCCCCCTCGTTGGCGGCGGAAATGATGATCACGTCGGTATCGACGGCCCTTTCCCTCATCCTTTTCAACAGTTCCAACCCGTCGAAATCGGGCATGAAGATGTCCAGCAGCAAGCAGTCCACGGGGTTGTTCTCCAGGAATTCCAGGGCCTGGCTGCCGCCGGTGGCGGTGCCGGCGACGGTGAAACCCTCCATCGTCGAGACGAATTGCCTGTGCAGTTCAAGGACCAGGGGGTCGTCCTCGACTATCAGTATCCGGGTCATCATTTCAGGCGGAGTCCCCTTCCTCGGGGAAAACGACCCTGAAACGGGTTCCTTCCCCCACGGTCGATTCGAAATCTATCGACCCACCATAGGACACCACGACGGATCTTACAAGGAAAAGCCCGTACCCTCTTTTGCCCCCCGCCTTGTTCGAGAAAGCCTTTTCGAAGAGGTAGGGCCTGTCTTCAGCCGGGATGCCGACGCCGGTGTCGGTCACTTCGACGACCAGCTCCTTGTCGGTGTGCTCGAGGAACACCGATACCTTCTTACTGGGCGCCGACGGCTCCTGGACTGCTTCGGTGGCGTTCTCGATCAGGTTTCCGAGGCACACGATAAGAGAGTTGGTATCGACCGAAGGGTGTTCCTTCAGGGAGCTTCGATTGTCAAGTTCGAGGTCCACGCCCAGTTCCCTGCCCCTGCTGATCTTACCTATCAGCAACCCCGCGATCTCCGGTTGCCTGATGGTCTCGTGGATCTTCCCGATCATCTCCTGCTGGGAGTCAGATTCGCTGTGGATCAGCCTCAGGGCTGAATCCCAGTCCCCCAACTGGATCGACCCGGAGATGGCGTGAAGCTTGTTCAGGTATTCGTGCTTGTGAACCCGGAGCAGTTCGTTCTGGACCTTGAGGACCTCGGCCAGTTTCCTGGCGCCCGTCAGTTCCTCGGCGAGGGTCTGGATCTCGTCGGCCTTCCGGAAACTCGCTATGGCCCCCAGGATCCTGTTCCCGGACCGTATGGGGATACGGTTGGTGAAGATCCTGGCCCCCCCCAGGTTCTGTTCCCGGTCGTATTCGGGTTCCCCCGAGGCCAGGACCCGCCGCAGCCTGGAGTTGGGGACGTACTTTTCGATTAGGTGCCCCACCATGACCTCCGACTCCGGGACCCCGAGGATCTCCTTGGCCTGCTGGTTGACGAACATGATCTTCCCGTCCCGGTCGATAGCGATTATCCCTTCCCTTACGGTCTCCAGGAAGGCCTCCCGCTCCTTGAGGAGGGCCGCCAGCTGGTAGGGTTCCATGCCGAGCATGGACCTTTTGATATTTTTCGAGAGGAGGTGGGCGAAAAAGGTGCCCAGGATGAGCCCGAAAATGACGGAGAGGATGATCTTTTTGCGCAATTCCCAGGTCTTGGTCTTTATATCCCGGGACCAGAGGTAAACCGCCACCGCCCCGACCTTCGCCCCGTCCCTGTGGACGGGAAGGTAGGCCCTTACGATCGGCCCGAAGGTGGTCACCTCCGGGAGCGTCGAAAAGGGGATGCCCTCGATCACGGGTTGGGCGTCCCGTCCGCCGATGAGGAGGATGAGCTTCACGTTGGTGCCTTCAATGATGCTGTCCAGGATTGGTTGAGTCACAGCCTTGTGGTTCGGCTTGTCGATCTGTTCCTTGACCAGGGGTATCTGCGAAACGGTGTAGGCGATATCCCTGGCGTGGAGCGCCTGCTTCTCCTCGAAAGAAGGTATGATCCCCCTCTCGAAGAAAACCCCGGCCGTTATCAAGGTGACGCTGACGAGGCTCACGATGAGAAGCATTATCTTGTGCTGGATAGGGAGTGACTTCTTAAGGAACAAACCTTCGCCTCCAGGTGTTGATGTGAAAGATTCCCCTCAAGCCGGGCCAGGGCGCGCCCGTCCTCTCACCGCTGATACCCGAAATGTAGCGCCTTGGCCCGGCTTTCGTAACTTGCGAAGCGTGTTAATAAAGTACAAAAGACTTTTACCCTGCCCCGATAAATATATCATTGGTTCTGGAACACGCACGATCCAGGGCCTTCGGACTCGGATCCAGCCGAAAGCGGTGAGACCCATTCGGGGGAGTGGAGGTGATCCGCGGAGGAAAGGCGAATCGTTCCGTTGGGCAAATCATATTACAGGAGGGATAGGCAATGGCACGAAGGACTTCCGTTTTGCTTGTAGCCGTGTTCGTTTTTTGCGCTGTTTTGGGTATGGCCTTTGTCTCGCAGCGGGCTGATGCCGCTGAGATCAAGCTGAGAGCCGGCCACGAGATGCCCGAAAACCACCCCTACCACCTGGGGACCGTCCGTTTCGGCGAACTGCTGAAGGAAAAGACCAACGGCCGCATCGAGGTCGTGGTCTACCCGAACGGACAGTTGGGCAACCAGACCCAGTTGGCCCAGATGGTCGCTGCCAACCAGCTCGATGTCTGCCTCGTGTGGCAGGGCGTCCTGGAATCCTTTGAATCCAACGTGGGCGTTGTCTCACTCCCCTATATCTTCGACAGCTGGGAGCATACCTGGAAGGTCGTCGACGGAGAACTCGGCCAGGCCATCTTTGCCCCCCTTGAGGCCAAGGGGATCAAGGTCATCACCGTGTTCAACAACGGCCTTTACAACGTCGTCTCCAGGGTCCCGGTCAAGACCCCGGAAGACATGAAGGGGATCAAGCTCCGCGTGCAGCCTTCCGCCGTGTTCGTAGAGACCGGCGGGATGCTGGGCTCCGTCGTGACCCCCATGGCCTTCGGCGAGGTCTATTCGGCCCTGCAGCTCGGGGCCATCGATGCCCAGATCCAGGGGCCGATCAACGTCAGGAAGAGCAAACACTACGAAGTCGCCAAGTTCACCTGCCAGAACGAGATCCACTACCTCCTCGAACCAATGCTGATGAGCGCCAAGACCTTCAAGGCCCTCTCGGCCGAGGACCAGAAGGCCGTCCTCGAGGCGGCTAAGGAAGCGGCCGAATGGCAGCGTGCCGAAGCGGAGAAGGAGGATACCTCCGACACGGCTTTCCTCAAGGAGAACGGCATGCATTACTTTGTCCCCGACAAGGACGAGTGGAGAGCGGCCGTCATGCCTGTGTACGACAAGTATCCCCAGTGGAAGGAAATGGTCGAGAAGATCAACAAGCTTAAATAAGGGGAAGTACAAAAAAGCCACTGACGGCCGATCCGCGCCGTCAGTGGCGTCCTTTCGGGGGTTACGCTATGAAATCATTTGAGTTTTATGATCGATTTCTCATGAAAGCTGTTGAGATCCTGACGACGGTCCTTATGTTCGTCCTCGTAGGGCTGGTGTTCTTTCAGGTACTCAATCGTTTCATACTTCACATCCCGGCGGCGTGGACCGAGGAGATGGCCCGGTATAATTTCGTGTGGCTTTCCCTTTTTGGTTCCGTCATAGCCCTGAAATCTGGCCGGCACCTTTCGGTCGACCTGGTCGTCCAGGGCATCAAGTCACAGAAGGCCCAGGACTGGGTCAAGGTCATGGTGGCCCTGCTCGTGCTGGTCTTCAGCCTTATCCTGACCTGGAGCGGCTACCACTTCACGGCTTCCAATTGGACCACCCATTGCGAATTCGGGGCCTTCCCGCTGGCCTTGATCTATGCCGCGGTCCCCGTCACAGGGTTCCTGCTTCTCCTAGTGAGCCTCGAACAGCTGGCCAGGTCTGTTCGGGACATAGTGAGGTGATCTGCCTTGGAACTATGGATCTTCGGCCTTTCCTTCTTCGGGATGCTGCTGATGAACGTGCCGATCGCCATCGGGATGTGCCTTTCCTCGTTGCTCTACCTGGCGATCTCGGGGGACCTTTTCATGCTCACCATCACGGCACCTAGGATTTTCGCCGGAATGAACAACTTCACGATGCTGGCCATTCCACTTTTCATCCTTTCCGGCGACCTGCTCTGTTCGGGGAAGGCCTCAAAACTGCTAGTTGACCTTGCCAACAGCCTCGTGGGCCACCTCAAGGCGGGCCTTTCCACCGTGACGACCCTGGGCTGCATGTTCTTCGGGGCCGTGTCCGGCTCAGGCGCTGCCACGGCTTCGGCCATAGGGGCCGTCATAGCCCCCGAATCGGAACGATCCGGTTACGACAAGGATTTCATCGCCGCTATCATCGCTTCGGCGGGCCCCATTGGCATCCTTATCCCGCCAAGCATCCCCATGGTCGTTTACGGGGCCGCCACCGATACCTCCATCGGTGCCCTTCTCCTTTCAGGTATCGGGCCGGGGGTCCTCTTCGGTATTCTGATAATCCTTTACGGTTACTGGTATTCAGGTAAAAAGGGTTACGGAAGCAGCACGAAGTTCGAATGGTCCAAGGTGTTCACCAGTACGAGAAAAGCGGCCTGGGCCCTGCTCACACCCATAATCATCGTGGGCGGCATCTATTCGGGTATATTCACGCCCACCGAGGCGGCGGCCGTCGCCGCCGTCTACAGCCTGATTGTGGGCCTGTTCATCTACCGCACCCTCAAACTCAGGGACCTGCCGGAGATATTCCTCAAGAGTTCCATCACCTCCGCCACGATCATGTTCGTCGTGGGGGGCGTCGTGCTGTTCGGCTGGGTCCTCGTAAGGGAGCAGATCCCCCAGACCTTTACCAGGGTCATCCTGGACAACATCAGCAGCCCCTTGATATTCCTTGTGGTAACCAACCTGATCATCCTGGTCGCCGGAATGCTGATGGACCCCTCGCCGGCGATCATCCTTTTCGCACCCTTGCTCCTGCCGGCGGTGCATGCCTTCGGGATCAGCCCCATCTTTTTCGGGGCCTTGATGGTCACGAACCTTGCCATCGGCCTTGTCACGCCGCCTGTCGCGCTTACCCTTTACGTCGCGGCGGAGATCTGCCAGGTGAGCCTGTCGAGGTTGATCAAAAGAGTTATGCCCATTGTCGTCTTGCTGGTCATAGGACTTTTCCTGGTGACCTTTATCCCGGATATTGCGATGTTCATCCCGAGACTTCTGATGGGGGTGCGATAAAGATAGCCCCGTGGGCGAAGGGGGAAATAATTTTTCCCAGCCTGTTTCGGGATCAACCCTATTCTCAAGGAAAAAGGGGAGAGTATTCCCCACAAGGAGGGATTCATTTGTGGAACGTTGAATCAATGGGCAAGATCGTCGACGACATGATCTACCGGTCGACGACGACGATATCCCCGGACGTTCGGGCGTTGATGGAGAAGGCCTTTGCCGAGGAGACGAACGATACGGCCAAGAGCATGCTCCAGGCGATGCTTGAGAACGAGAGGATGGCCGGTGAGAAGGTGAAGCCCGTCTGTCAGTCTCCCGGTTTCCCGACGGTGTACGTCAGTTTTGGCGACAAGAGCCTGCCCGGCTGCGACCTGAAGAAGGTCTGGGCGGAGGCGCTGGTGAGGGGAACCAACCGTCAGCTTCTACGACCCAGCATGGTTCACCCCCTGACGCGGGAGAACCCCGGTGACAACTCGGGGGTGGGCGTGCCCAACTTTGAGATCGATTATGTGCCGGACCAGGAATACCTTGACATGCTGGTCAGCTTCAAAGGCTGCGGTGCGGAACTGGCCAACGCCATGCAGATCTTCACGGTGGCCAAGCTTGAGAAGGGCAACGACTACGCCGGGTTGAAGCGGTGGGTCCTTGACGCGGTCATCAAGGGTGGCGGCAAGCCCTGCCCTCCGGCGGCGATAGGCATAGGCCTCGGCGGCCAGATGGACGTGGCCTGCAAACTGGCGAGGAAGGCCGTGAGCGTGAGGCGTTGGGACGACGTGAACCCCGACCCGCTTTACGGGAGGCTCGAGAAGGAGCTTTACGAAGCGGCTAACAGCCTCGGCATAGGCCCGGCGGGGACGGGCGGCAAGACGACGTTGCTGGCGGTGAAGATCGAAGGGGCGTCAACGCACACGGCGATAGCTCCCGCGGCGATAACCTTCCACTGCTGGACGGCGCGCAGAGCGGGCGTCAGGATGTACCCTGACGGCCGCGTTGAGACGACACTTTAGGGTGGTGAGGAAGATGGCCGACAAGATCCTGGATATACCTCTAAGCGAAGAAGAGATCAGAAGCCTTCATGTGGGCGATGTGGTCTACCTCAGGGGCCCGATATACACATCGAGGGACATGGGTCATTTCACCCTTAAGCAGTACCTCGACGAAGGCAAGGCTCTGCCGGTGGATTTCAACGGCGCGGCGATATTCCACGCGGGGCCGGTGGTCAAAAAGCGTGACGATGGTGGTTACGACCTGGTCGTGATAGGTCCGACTACGAGCATAAGGATGGAACCCTACCACGAAATGGTCGCCCGCCTGGGTGTGAGGGGTATCATTGGCAAGGGCGGCTTGGCGGAGGACAGCCTGAAGCAGTTCGCCAAGAGCGGCCAGGTCTACTTCCAGGCTGCGCCGGGGTGTGCCGTTTCTCTTGCGGAGGGCATAGAGAAGATCGACGGAGTCTACTTCCTGGAGCATGGTGTACCGGAGGCGCTCTGGATCCTGAGGGCCAGGAAATTCGGCCCCCTGGTGGTGGGCATGGACAGCCACGGCAAGAGCATCTACGCCGAGATAAGAAAGAGCGCCGATGCCCGCAACAAGGAACTCTACGGCTAGGATCCGGGCTCACCCCGCTTCGAAAAGCGATCAAAAATAAAACGACCTGGACGGCGGCGCGGTCCCTCGCGCCCGGTCCGGGCAGGGAGGTAAGGGCGACATGGAGTACAGGATAGAAAAGGACAGCATGGGGGAAGTCCGCGTCCCCGCCGACAAACTCTACGGCGCACAAAGCCAGCGGAGCATAGACAACTTCAAGATCGGCCTGGAGAAGATGCCCGAGGAGATCATAAGGGCCTTCGCGATCCTCAAAAAGGCCTCGGCCATAGCCAACAACAAACTGGGCGTCCTCGACGACACCAGGGCGAAGGCCATAACCCAGGCCTGCGACGAGATCCTCGAGGGCAAACATGAGGGCAACTTCGGTCTCGCCGTGTGGCAGACCGGCAGCGGTACCCAGAGCAACATGAACCTGAACGAGGTCATCGCCAACAGGGCCAACCAGATCCTCGGCGATGGCGAGACCAAGGTACACCCCAACAACCACGTCAACAAATCCCAGAGCTCCAACGACACCTTCCCGACGGCGATGCACATAGCGGCGGTCCTCCAGGTCGAGGACCTGCTTCTCCCATCGCTCCGGGAATTCAAAAAGACCCTCGAGGCCAAGTCCAGTCAGTACAAGGACCTGGTGAAGACGGGCCGGACCCACCTGCAGGACGCCACGCCCCTCACGCTGGGGCAGGAGATAAGCGGTTGGGTCAGGATGCTCGAGCGCTCCGAGGAGATGCTGACTTCCAGCATCGAGTACCTCAAGGACCTGGGGCTCGGCGGCACGGCGGTGGGCACCGGGCTCAACGCAGCCGAGGGTTATGACGTAGAGGTGGCCGCCCAGATCGGCGCCCTGACGGGAAAGAAGTTCAAGACCGCCGTCAACAAGTTCCACTCCCTGACGAGCAAGGACGAGGTGGTCTTCGTCCACGGCGCCATGAAAGCCCTGGCCGCCGACCTTCTGAAGATAGTCAACGACATACGCTGGCTGGCCTCGGGCCCCCGTTGCGGCATAGGGGAGCTCATCATCCCCGCCAACGAGCCGGGCAGCTCCATCATGCCTGGCAAGGTGAACCCGACCCAGTGCGAGGCCGTCTCCATGGTGGTGGCCCAGGTGCTCGGCAACGACGTCACCGTGGGATTTGCCGCGAGCCAGGGCAACTTCGAACTCAACGTCTACATGCCCGTCATGATATACAACTTCCTCCAGTCGGGAAGGCTCCTGGCCGACGCCATGAAGTCCTTCAACGACCACTGCGCCGCAGGGCTCGAGGCCGACGAGGAGAAGATCACCCACTTTGTGCAGAATTCCCTCATGAACGTCACGGCGCTCAACCCCTATATCGGCTACGACAAGTCCGCCGAGATAGCCAAGAAGGCCCATAACGACGGTTCCACCCTCAAGGAAGCCGCCCTGGCCCTGGGTTACCTCAGCGCCGAGGAATTCGACCGCTACATGGACCTGAAGGCCATGTGCGCCCCGAAGACGGTCAAGGTGAAGTAGGCAGGCTCCGGGGCTGGGAAGTACAATAACGGAACGGACAGGCCCCTCCCGCCGAAAGAGGCGGGAGTGGCGTTAACAGGACCGGACGGAACGAACACTAAGGAGGCGTTAAAGTATGCCGAGTAAGGAAGAACTTTTGGCGAAGGCGCAGAAACCGGCGGAGGACGCGATGAAACTTCACCCCTTCTACAAGGGGAAGATGCAGACGGCGCCCAAATGCTGCATCAGGGACATAGGCGATTTCGCGATCTGGTACACCCCGGGTGTGGCCGCGCCCTGCAAGGCGATAAAGGAAGACGTGAACCTCTCCTACGAATACACCAACCGCGGCAACATGGTCGCCGTGGTCAGCGACGGCACGAGGGTCCTGGGCCTTGGTGACATAGGGCCCGAGGCGGGTATGCCGGTCATGGAGGGCAAATCGCTTCTGTTCAAGTACCTGGGCGGCGTCGATGCCGTGGCCATCTGCCTGGACACGAAGGACCCCGACAAGATCATCGAGGCCGTAAGGCTTTTGGCGCCGTCCTTCGGCGGCATCAACCTCGAGGACATATCGCAGCCGAAGTGCTTTTACGTACTGGACGAACTGCGCAAGGATTGCAAGATCCCCGTATGGCACGATGACCAGCAGGGCACCGCTGCCGTCAACCTGGCGGGCCTTTTCAGCGGTTTGAAGTTAACGGGCAAGAAGATCGACGAGGTCAAGGTGCGTTTCTTCGGCGCCGGGGCGGCCAGCATAGCCACGGCCAGGATCCTCATCAGCGCCGGCGTGAGTCCTGAGAACGTGATCATGGCCGACAGCAAGGGGACGCTTCACAAGGGGCGCACGGAACTCAAGGACATCCCCTACGACGTGAAGTGGCACTTCGCGCAGACCACCAACCCCGAGGGGATCCAGGGTGGCCCCGAGGTTCTTTTCAAGGACGCCGACGTGGTCTACTGTTACACGAAACCCGGCCCCGACGTGGTCAAGAAGGAATGGGTCCGATTGATGGCCAAGGATGCCATGCTCTTCGCCTGCGCCAACCCGATCCCCGAGATCTGGCCCTGGGACGCGAAGGAAGCGGGGGCCCGGATAGTGGCCACCGGAAGGTCTGACTTCCCGAACCAGATAAACAACTCCCTCGGTTTCCCGGGCATCTTCAGGGGCACCCTTGACGTGCAGGCCACGACCATTACCGACGAGATGTGCATTGCCGCAGCCGAGACCCTTTCGAAATGCGCCGAGAAGAAGGGCCTTAGCGAGGACTACCTGATCCCGACGATGGACCAGTCGTGGGTATACCCCGAGGTGGCGGCCTCGGTCGGCATGAAGGCCATTGAGCAGGGCATAGCCCGCAAGGTCATGACTAGGGATGAACTTTTGGAGATCGCCACCGAAAAGATCCAGTACGCCCAGGACATGACGGCCTGCCTCACCGAAAATAAGTTCATAAAGTTACCCTAGCGATTAAGGCATACCTGCGGGGCTACGGCGCCCAATTGGCCGCAGCCCCGCTGGCTGGCTAGAACGTGGCTGCCCCCTTCGGGGTCAAGGGGCGAGGGAGCGCTTCCAGGTGGGAAGGTCATGGTGTTGTCCCCGTTTCGATATAGAATAGAACCCATGCCCAAATTTCACCCGGGGAGAAGAGATCAAATGTTCAAAGCCGCGAAAGGGACAAGGCTCTACGAGGATATTGTCAACCAGGTCAAATTATTGATCCAGGACGGTGTGCTGGGGCTCGGGTACAAATTGCCCTCAGAGCCGGAGCTGGCCGAAAAATTCGGCGTCAGCAGGGTCACCGTAAGGGAAGCTATCAGGATCATGGAAATACTGGGGATGGTAAAAACCTTCCGGGGGAAAGGGACCATCGTTATAGCCGCATCGGCCGAGGACGCCAAGAAAAGATTCTCCATGCTTTCCCTCTGCAGGACCAGGGACCTTACCAACCTTCACGAAGTCCGGGGGATCGTCGAACCCGAGGTGGCCGCCCACGCGGCCCGGGACGCCGCCGGGGATTCCATCGCCCGTATGGAGGACTCCCTCCGGGAGATGATCCAGGATATCGAACAGGGCGGAGTGGGCATTGAAGGGGCCGTAAAATTCCATTACGAGATCATCCGTTCTGTCAAGAACGATATCCTTTCAAACCTTATGGGATCCATCATGGCGATGATCGAACAATCCACCCACATCACGCTGAACCTGCTCGACAGGCCTCGGGTCTCCTACCAGGAACACAGGGAGATCTTCGAGGCTATAAAAAGGCGCGACCAGGACGGCGCGAGGAAAGCGATGAGAAAACACCTCCAAAAGGTCAGCGACCAGCTGGGGCTTCCGGAGTGAAAAGTGACCCCCAACTTGTAGGACAAGCAGTCAAAGATTGTGGTACCATATTTCCAATTTGCGGTACCAATCGATGAAGGGTGGGAGCGACTGTGGGAGCACATGTGATCGACAGCCTTTTGTTCCAGGATCTTTTCGGGACCGAAAGGATGCGCGAGATCTTCAGCGACCAGAACATGGTCCAGAAATGGCTTGACGTGGAAGCCTCCCTGGCAAGGGTCCAGTCGGAAATGGGGATCATCCCCAAGGAGGCCGCCGAGGAGATCATCAGGAAAGCCAAGGCGGAACTCATGGATTTCACCGAGATGAAAAAGCAGGTCGACATCACGGGGCATCCCATCGTCCCTCTCCTGAGATGCCTGAAAGACGTCTGCGAGAACAACGCCGGTGAATACTCCCATTGGGGTGCCACCACGCAGGACATCATGGACACGGGCATGATCCTCCAGGTTAGGGAGGCCTACGGTGAGATCTACCCCAAAACGAAGCAACTGCACTCGATCCTCTGCGGCCTGGCGCGCAAATACCGGGACTTGACCATGGTCGGCCGCACCCATGGCCAGCACGCCCTGCCCATTACGCTGGGCTACAAGATAGCCGTTTGGGTGGCTGAACTCGGGAGGAACATTGAAAGGCTGGAGCAGTGCAGCGAAAGGCTGTTCATGGGCCAGTTCTCCGGGGCTGTAGGGACGATAGCCTCCCTCGGCAAGGACGGCCTCGAGGTCCAAAGGAGGCTCTTGACCGACCTGGGCCTGGCCGTACCGCCGATCTCCTGGCATGCCTCGCGGGATACGGTGGCGGAATACGTTTCCGTTCTGGGTTTGCTTTCATCGACGCTGGGGAAAATGGCTAACGAAGTGATCACGCTGCAAAAGACCGAATGCGGCGAGCTCGAGGAACCCTTCAAGATGGGGAAGGTCGGCAGCAGCACCATGCCCCACAAGAGGAACCCCATGTACTCGGAGGGGGTAGTCAGCCTTTCCAAGATAATCCGTTCCACGGTGCCGTTGGCCATAGAGAGCATGGTGACCGAACACGAAAGGGATATGAGGCCCTGGCAGGCCGAATGGGAATACATAGGTAAGGTCTCGAACATGACCGATGCCGCGTTGACGGCTTCCATCCACATCTTCACCGACCTGATCGTCCGCCCCGACAATATCGAGAGAAACCTTTACATGCTCAAGGGCCTGATGCTTTCCGAGGCGGTGATGATGAAGATGGGCCAGCGCATAGGGCGCCAGGAGGCCCACGAGATCGTGTACGAGGCGGCCATGAAAGCCTTTGAAAAGGGCCTGCCCTTTAAAACGGTGTTGCTCGAGGATAAAAGGGTCCTGGACAATTTCAACGTCGATGAGATCGACGCGGTCCTGGATCCCCATAACTATACCGGTTCTGCCGGCTGTTTCGTCGACAGGGTCGTCGGACCGTCGGGGAAATGCTGATCTTCAGCAAGTCGTATCTCAATCTGAGAGGGAGGGAAGTAGGATGCAGATAAGGATGAGGAGTATCGGGTTGGCTTGTTTGGTGGCGTTGCTGGTTTTCGTCGGGGCGGGTCCCAGCCTGGGAGCCGAGACCTATACCTTCCAGCTGGCGCATGAGATGTCGGCGGGGCACCCCTATGACCTCGGGGCGCACAAGTTCGATGAGTTGTTGAGAGAAAAGACGGGCGGGAAGGCCAAGGTCGAGGTGTTCCCCAGCGGACAGCTCGGTACCCAGAAGGATACCGCGGAAGCCTGCGCGATGGGCGGCCTTGATTTCGCCATGGCTATGACATCGATCCTGGAGAAATACGACCCAAGGTTCGAGGCCATTTCACTTCCCTTTGTCTTCCGGGACTGGGACCACGTTTTTAAAACGGTCGACGGTGAGGTCGGGGAAAAGCTGAATTCCTTCATCAAGCCGAAGGGCATCGTCATTGTGGCCTACTTCCTCAACGGTGACCTCCACCTGACCTCCAGAGTCCCCATCAAGGGTCCTGAGGACATGAAGGGCATCAAGCTGCGGGTACAGCAGGCCAAGACGATGATCGAGTTCGGCAACGCCCTCGGAAGCGTGGTGAGCCCCATGCCCTACGGCGAGATCTTCACCGCTCTACAGCTGGGCACCATCGACGCCGAGTGTCAGAACCTCAACAACGTTCTCTTTGACAAGCACTACGAGGTGGCCAAGTTCATCAATGAGTCCACCCCCTTTTACTACCTCGAGCCGCTCCTGATGAGCCGGGATGTGCTGGAAAGCCTGCCCGAGGACATCCAGAAAGCAGTATTCGAGGCCGCGAGGGAAGCGGCAGAGTGGCAGCGGCAATTCTACCTGGATAATGTGAACAAGGAGTTCATTCCGCAGCTGAAGGCCCATGGCGTCACCTTTACGCCCTCCCCCCAGGAGGTCTGGAAGGAAGCCCTGGATAAAGCCGGGTACTACGACCTGTTCAAGGAGCACCAGGAGCTGATCGACGCCATCGTCGCCGTAAGATAAGATAATCGATCACCCGGGATCATTGGGGGGCGGTAACGCCCCCCTTCTTTCCCAGGTGAAAGGGGGTAGCTTTTTTGTTTCACAATCTTTCAGAGGCTATTGGGATCTTCCTGGAAAAGTTCTTCGTCCCCTTTTTGATGATGTCCCTTTTCGTCCTGGTGTTTTTCCAGGTCCTGAACAGGTTCCTTCTTCACATACCCGTAGCCTGGACCGAGGAATTCGGACGCTATGCCTTCGTGTGGGTGTCCCTGCTGGGGGCTGCTGAAGCCGCCCGAAAAGGGGAGCACCTGAACGTCACCTTCTTCCAGGACCTCGTGGGCGGGGCCGGGAAAAAAGCCATGGTAGTGATCAGCGAATTGCTTTCCCTGGCCTTTTTTGGCTTCCTTGTCTACCAGGGCTTCTCCTGGACCCTAAGGAACGGCTTCAAGGTCATGGCGGACAGCTTCCGCCTCCCCATGTTCTATATCCAGGTCATTGTCCCGATATCGGCCACTTTCGTCGTACTTTTCATTGCTGACAGGCTTTTCTATCACTTGATGGAGGGCCGGAAGGAGGTGGGGAAATGATCCTTGTCATGCTGGTGGTCCTTTTCCTGAGTTTGGCCGTCGGCGCGTCGATCGCCACTTCACTTGGATTGACGGCTATCACCTATTTCCTCACCGGTGGCGGCACACGGCTATTGTTCCTCATCCCCCAGCGCTTCTTCGCGGGGTGTAATTCTTTTGAATTAATAGCCATACCCCTTTTCGTCCTCGCCGGCGATCTCATGCTGGAGGGTCATATCTCAAAAGCCCTGGTCAACCTTGCGAAAAGCCTTGTAGGCTGGATGCAGGGAAGCCTAGCGCTGGTCACAACCCTGGCCTGCATGTTCTTCGGGGCCGTCTCAGGGTCGGGCCCGGCCACCACTTCGGCTATCGGTTCGATCGTAGCGAAACCCATGGAAGAGGAACGCTACCCCAAAAGTTATACATCGGCGGTGCTGGCCTGTTCCGGCCCACTGGGGTCGCTCATACCCCCCAGCATACTGATGGTGGTTTACGGGGCTGCCACAAATACATCCATCTCCAAGATGCTGCTGGCGGGCATCGGGCCTGGCATTCTTTTCGGCGTTATCTTCATGGCCTACGAAGGGTACGTCGGCAGAAAGAAAAAGTATGGGAAAGTCGCGCCCTTCTCGGTGCAGACCCTTTTGTCCTCCCTGAGGGAAGGGATCTGGGCCCTTATGGCCCCGTTGATCATTCTGGGGGGTATCTATGGCGGGATATTCACCCCTACGGAAGCGGCGGCTGTAGCCGTCTTCTATAGCCTTTTCGTGGGCATGTTCATCCTGAAAAAGATCACCTGGCGCACATTGCCGGGTATCCTTTATAGGAGTTCCGTCACGACCGGCGTGATAATGGTGGTGGTGGGGACCGTGGCGGCCTTCGGTTACGCTATTACCAGGGCGGGGATCCCCCAACAGCTCTCCCTGGCGGCCACGAGCCTGGTCAAGACCCCCCTTGTCTTCCTGATCATCGCGCAGGTCATCCTGCTGGTAGCCGGGATGTTCATGAACGGCTCCGCCGCGATACTGCTGCTGGCGCCACTCCTCGCCCCGACGGTGATCCAGTACGGGATCGACCCGGTCTTCTTCGGGGCGGTCATGGTGGCTAACCTCGCCATCGGGATGTACACGCCGCCGGTCGCCGTCTGCTCCTACGTGGCGAGCAGGATCACGGGGGTCTCCTTTGATGAGACGAACAGGGCCCTTGTGCCGTTCCTCATCCTTTCCCTGGTCGCTCTCGCGCTGTTGCTGGTCTTCCCCCAGGTGATCATGTTCATTCCCAACGCCCTTTTGTAGCGGGGCGCGCTCAGGACAGGGCGAGGGGGCAGGTGATACTTCAGTGGACGAGGCTTGGGTCAGGCAGAAGGTAGACCATTGCTTTTGGGTGGAAAAGATTAACTGAGCGATGGTGACGCTGAAACTTCTGGCAGAAGTTCACCACGTGAAGTTGGAAGACCAGGTGATGAAGGCGGCCCTGGGCATGAACGGGTCCGGCAGGTATGGCGCCCAGTGCGGCCTTGTCGAGGGGATGATAATGTTCCTGGGCATCTGGGGCGACCTCAAGGGTTATTCCTACGGCCGGATACAGATGATCTGTAACCTCTACGCGGAGAAGTTTGAAAAAACCTTCGGGAGCCTGACCTGCGGCCGCTTGAGGCCGGAGGCGGAAGCTACGGCGGAGGATCCGGCTCACGCGTGCCGGGAACTGAAGGTGAAAGCCCTCCTGATGGACCTGGCTTTCCTGGATATAATTGAGGCCATTGTCGGGTTTTAAAGCTGCATGGACGAAGCGCCGGCAATACCATTACATTATTCTGGAGGAGCACCTTGAGTTATCTCACAAGCCTGGCCAATGATGGGGTCTTCGTTTCAAGCGTCGTTGTCATCTCGGGGTTATTGATAGGGCAGATTCAGTACAGGGGAATAAAGCTCGGGACCTCCGGAACGCTTTTCACAGGTCTTCTAATGGGTATGGCCGGTTTCACCGTCCCGGAGTCGTACTTTTCGTGGAACCTCGTCATTTTCGTGGTCTCTGTAGGTTTGCTGTCATCGGAGGACGCCCTGGAAGTGTTCAAAAGGTACGGGCTCCGGTTCATATTCCTGGGCGTCGTAGCGACCTTCGTCGGAGCGCTGGTCACCTTCCTTCTCGTAAAGGTCCTCGGGGGATCCTCCATGGATCCCCTCCTTTTGGCCGGCGCCTACACCGGTGCCCTGACCAGTTCGCCGGGACTTGGCGCCGCACTGGAAGCGACGGGATCGAGCCCGCTGGTGACGATAGGCTATACGGTGACGTATCCCTTCGGGGTCGTAGCGGTGGTCATCTTCATCCAGATCGCCGCTGCGTTGTTCAGGATCGACCTCAAGGAAGAAAAGGCCCGGCTGGAAGGGGTTCTTTCGGATTACAAGAAACCTCCCGAGGATGAAAGCCGGGGATCTTCAAAGTCCTTCTCCCTGGTCTCCCTCGCTCTGTGCATCACGGGCGGGATCATGGTCGGGCGCATAGGGGTGCCCCTTCCCTTTATCGGCAATTTCTCCCTGGGGACGACAGGGGGAGCCCTGGTCGTGTCCCTTGTTTTCGGCGCCCTGGGAAGGGTGGGGCCCTTGAATATGCGTATGGACAAGGGGATCCTGGCCGCCCTCCGTTCCTTCTCGCTGGCTTATTTTTTCGCCACCGTCGGTCTTCAGGCGGGACCTCAGGTGGCGGAGACCTTTGCGGAATACGGGATCCTTCTCATAAGCATAGGTTTCTTCGCCGCGCTGATATCGGAGCTGGTCGCCTTCCTCGTCGGGAGGTACCTCCTCCGCCTGAACTGGATCCTCCTGGCCGGCGCGATCTGCGGGGCCATGACGAGCACGCCGGGGCTCGGGGCGGCCATAGACGCCACCGGGAGCGAGGACTGCGGGGCTGGATACGGGGCGACCTACCCCTTCGCCCTGCTCTGCATGGTCCTGTTCACGAAGTTGCTGGTCAGCACTTTCCGTTAGTTTGAATTGCCGGGAAAAGCGCCCCGGCGGGTTGAGGGGAACCTTGTAAAACCGGTCAACCGGGGGCGGCTTTAGCGAGGGGGGAAGGGGATCATTCATACCGACGTAGTCGTGATCGGTTCCGGGGGAGCGGGCCTTACAGCGGCCATCTCCTCGGCGGAGGAAGGTTGTTCCGTTACTGTCCTGAGCAAGACCGCTACTGGGGCGGCTTCCGCCACGTCCTATTCCAGCGGTTTTTTCACCTTTCCCGATGAAGATCTCAGCGCGGGTGAATACAGGGATCTTGTCAGGGGAGTCGGAAAGAATCTCAGCAGGGAGGATCTCCTGGAGGCCCTGGGGGAGCAGGCCCGTGATTGCCTGCTTCAACTGCGTTCCTGGGGCGCCACCCTCCGTTTTCTCGGCGGCGGGCACGCGACGGTGATCGACTCGGCACGGGTACCCATGACCAGCGGCTCCGGCCTTGTGTCGGAACTCAGGGAGATCGCCTCCGATAAGGGTGTCACCTTCCTCGAGAATGTCTTCGTCACCCGGCTCCTGGTCGAGGGAGGCAGGGTCTTCGGCGTGGATTACCTGGATTGGACCACGGGTGAGGCCGGCAGGCTTTTCAGTAAGGCCGTGATACTCGCCACCGGGGGAGCAGGCCAGATCTTTCTGAGGAACGACACTCCAGCCAGGGTGACCGGCGACGGGTACGCCCTCGCCCTTGAGTCCGGCCTGGCCCTCGAGGACATGGAGTTCATCCAGTTCTACCCCCTGGGTTTTGATGAGCCCCGTTTCCCCTGCTGGATGATAAGACTCCCCGTCCTGGACCTGGCCCGCCTGACCGACGGGTCGGGAAGGGAGTTCCTCCGGGAGGAGATGAAGGCGAGAGGCCTCCGGGACGGAATGGCCGTGAGCCTCTTCGCCAGGGATATGGCGGCAAGGATCATCCAGGAAAAGCTGGCCGACGGCGGCGAGGTCCTGCTGCACCTGGAGGATATCGAAAGATCCCGCTGGGGTGAGTGGGACCTCAGGAAAAGCCTCGGCTGTTACCCGCACGGGGTCACTCCCTGGGAATACGGCCCGGTCCACGTAAGCCCCCTGGCGCATTACTTCAGCGGGGGTGTGGCCATCGACGCCCGGGCGTCGACCTCCATCGAGGGGCTTTTCGCGGCCGGTGAAGTGACCGGTGGTGTGGACGGCGCTAGCAGGGTTGGGGGCAATGCCCTGACTGGGATGGTTTTTTCCGGCATCACGGCCGGTAGGGGAGCGGCTCGGCTCGCCCTCTCCGCCTCACCGCGCCCCTTCAAACAAGGCGAAGGGCCGCGAAAAAGCGGGTTCACCCGGGGGCGCGGCCCTTCCCCCAGGGTGCTGAAGGACGAGATCAAGAGGCTTAACCAGGAATGCCTGGGCCCCTTGAGAGAAGAAGGATCGATCCTGAGAGGCGTCTCCACCCTTGAGGAGTATCGACGATCGCTCCCGGCTATGACAATAGAAAAGCCGACCGATCTGCTCGAGGCCCTTGAGTTGAGGAGCCTGATCCTCGCCTCCCTCGCGGTGGGCTATTCGGCCCTTTCAAGGGAGGAGAGCCGCGGCGTCCATTTCAGGACGGACCACCCGAGAGAAGTGCCCGGGTTTGAAAGGCCCCAAGAGGTGAGGATCGAAGGGGGACGATTCGTCACCCGCTTCAAGGACCGGTAACCTGAAAAGGACTTGCCGTTTCTAAGTATGGAAAGGGGTGTTTTCCATGAACGTCCCTGAAAAGGGAATAAGCAGAAGATGCGCGGAATTCGTCACGTCCCTTGATCATTCCGACCTGGGCCGGGAAACGGTCTCGGTGACAAAGAAATGCATCGTGGACTGGCTCGGGTGCGTCCTGGGGGGGGCGTCCACACCCGCCGCGGGGATCATCAAGGGCGTCGTCGATGAAATGGGCGGGCGGGAGCAGGCCACCATGGCCGGGGATTTTTCGAAAACCTCCGTACTCCAGGCGGCCACGGTGAACGCTTACAACTGCCACATCCTGGAAATGGACGATGTACACAAAAGCGCCGTCGTCCACCCCGCCGCCCCGGTCATCTCGGCCGCCTTCGCCCTCGGGGAATACCTGGGCAGTTCGGGGAAAGAGGTCATCGAGGCCATCGTGGCTGGTTACGACGTGATGATAAGGATAGGGGAGGCGGTCATGCCCTCGCACTACGCGATATGGCACTCCACGGCCACCTGCGGCAATTTCGGGGCCGCCGCCGCCTCGGCCAGGCTCCTGAAACTGGGCGCCACGCAGACCCTGTACTCCCTGGGCAACGCCGGGACCCAGGCCGCGGGCCTTTGGGAGTTCGCCTCCGACAACGCCATGACAAAATACCTTCACTGCGGGAAGGCCGCCTATAACGGCGTGCTGTCATCACTCATGGCCAAAAGGGGCTTCGACGGGGCCACGAGGATCCTCGAGGGCGACCGGGGCTTTTTCCGGGCCTATTCGAGCGAATCCGGCTTCGAGAGGTCATTCGAGGACATGGGGAGAAAGTACAAGATCGACGAGACGGTCTTCAAGCCCTACGCCTCATGCCGCCATACCCACGGCCCGATAAACGGGGTCCTGGAGCTCCGTTCCAGGATGGGTTTTTCCTGGGAGGACGTAGAAAGTGTCACCGTCGAGACCTACGGCACGGCGCTGAAGCTGGCCGGGAACAGGGACCACTCGACGGCGCCCGCCGCCAGGTTCAGCCTGGCTTATTGCCTCGCCGCGGCCATCGTTTTCGGAAAGGTGGGAGTAGATCAGTTCAGGGAGGAGATCCTCGATGACCCGCGGATCACCGCGGTCACCCCGAGGATCAGGATCGAGGCGACCCCCGAGATGGACGCCATGCACCCCGAGAAATGGCCCTCCAGGACGACGGTGAAGCTGAAAAACGGCGACAGCGAGACCCTTTTCGTTGAATATCCCAAGGGCGACCCCGAGAACACTATGACCGACGAGGAGATAAGGGAAAAGTACCTTGCCCTTTCCGCCCTGGCCATTCCAGAAGAAAAGGCCCGCCTCCTCCTCGACCGATGCTACTCCATCGAAGAGCGAGGGTCCATGGGGGATTTCTTCCAGGGTCTTTAAGCAACGGCAGCCGTAGCGGAAGAAGGGTGCCCTTCCCCAGGAAAGGACAGGTAACGTCGTCAACTGGAAAGCCCCGGTTCGGGAGGGCCGGGGCTTTATTTTCCCCTCAAATGATCGACGACGGTGGAGGCACTGCTTCCTTCCAGGGGTCTTTCCTTCAGGGGCCTGCCGAGTTCCGAGCGGATGTAGGGGCAGTAAAGGGCCGCCACTGGGTTGTGCCCCAGCTTCCTGTCCTTCACGACCAGGGTCGTAACAGGGGCCTTTGAATGCTTATAAAAAAGTGAGTCATGGCCCACGCAAAGTCCGAGGACGATATTGAACTCCGTACCCTCTTCGGCCAGTATCCTCGCCTGTTCTATGGGATTGCAGGAGACCTTGCCTATCCAGGGCCTTTCAGCCATTCCGAAGGTGGATTTTTCGATGCTGCCGACCTTACAGCAGACGGAATGGACGTGGAACTCCCCCTCCAGGATCCCCGCGAGGATCCCCGCCTCCTTTATGAAACCCAGGCAAAAGGCGATCCCCAGGGACCTGTAACCCATTCTCCTGGCGAACTCCATCGTTTCGTCGACCCGGCAGGCCTCCCTGTAAAAGAGCGCCTCCACATCGGCCGCGGTCTTGAGGATCTTCCTGTCGACGGGGTCATCATAGAGGGGGACGCTGTCGGTCTTCCTGCATGGGTTCCCTTCGTAGCAAGGGTTGTCTTTGCAGAGATGGCACTTCATGGAGATCCCTCCGGTAGCTCGAGTTCAATCGCAAAGGGGTCGAAGCCAGGAAGCGGCACAGCCGGCTACCGGCCCGATCCTATCCTACCATTTCGATTTCCGGTGTGTCCTTTCCCGGGGGAAACCCTAGGGGCAAGAAAGGTTTTGCAAGAAAAGAAAACCAAAAACTGGCGGAGGGCAGAGGATTCGAACCCCTGGAGACTTGCGCCCCTGCTGATTTCAAGTCAGCCGCCTTCGACCACTCGGCCAGCCCTCCGACGGCAATCAATTATAATGAATTCTGCTAGAATAAGCCAACGAATTGCCGGGTGCGTATCGAGACTAAACGGAAGCGGAGGTGTCATCGATGAAGTTGATCCGTGCCGCTGTTTTACCGATGATACTGGCCACGGCTCTTTTGCTGGTATCGGGCGCCGCCTTTGCCCAGGGGGGTTGCGGGGTGCCGGGCGAACTGAAGGTTGTACTGACGGGGGCGGAATGGGAGTTCGACCTAAAGACGGGTCGTCTTTCCGGCGAGGCCGTCGTGAAGAACGTCTGCGACGGCGATGTCGTCGCCCCGGGCATTTTGGTGGGCATCTACGGGGTTAATGGTGAGATGGTGAACAACCTGGCCCAGAGGGGCACCGAGATGAGGCTTGCCTCGGGCAAGTCCGTCAAGGTGAAGTTCCGTATCGATCTGAAGGAGGCTCCAGCCTCGCTCATGTTCACGCCCTTCGAGGGCATGACGAGCACCTGAGGCTGATCTTCCGCCCCGCGTCGCGGGGATTGTTCAAAAGACGTACGGTGTCCAGCGCGATATCCGGGATACGAGGGCGGTGGTGGTCTGTTTCTTGCCCGCCGGTTAGCCACCGCCTGCCGGCGTTTCACGGTCCTGGCACCGGAAGGAGGCTTACCCCATGAAAATGGAAGAGATCATAGAAAAGTACGTCTGCTCCCCCTCCACGGTGGCCGTAGCCGGCGCCTCGCCCAAGGAGGAGAGGGCCGTCCACGGCGTCATGGAGTACTTGAAAGAGGAAGGCTTCAGGCTCTTCCCCGTCAACCCTTCTTACGCCGGAGAGGATATCCAGGGCCTCCCCTGCCTTGGCTCCATAACGGAGGTCGGCGAGAAGTTCGACATACTGGGGCTTTTCATATCCCCCGACCGGCAGCAGCCAGTGCTGGAGGACCTCGATAAGCTGGGATACAAACCCATAATATGGATGCAGCCCGGGGCCGAGAACGACGTGGCCGAGGCCGCCCTGAAGGCCCGAGGTTACGAGGTGGTGAAGGGTGCCTGCCTGATGATGGTCCACGAGGTCTACTGCGAGAAATGAAGGAAAGAAGCGGCCCTCGCCGAGAAAAGAAAAAACGCGGGAGGTATTGACCTTCGACCGAAAGAGTTGTATCCTCTTCATGGAAGTTAGGTTAGCCTAATAAAAAGAGATCCGAGGCGATACCAATGACAGAAAGACAGGTCTACATGGACCATTCGGCCACGACGGCCGTCGACCGGGGCGTACTCGAAGCGATGCTCCCCTTCTTTTCCGAGGAGTACGGTAACCCGAATAGCCTCCACGCCTGGGGGAGAAGGGCCCGGAAGGCCGTCAACGAGGCCAGGGAGAAGGTCGCCGCCCTGATCGGGGCCGATGCCTCCGAAGTGATATTCACCGGCGGGGGGAGCGAGGCCGACAACCTCGCCATCAAGGGAAGCACATCAATGCGCAAGGACAAGGGGCGCCACGTGATTACCACCGCCATCGAGCACCACGCGGTGATGGACGCCTTCGGGTGGCTCGACAAGCAGGGTTTCGACGTCACCGTTCTGCCCGTGGACGATAAGGCCCTGGTCAGTGTGACGGAGCTGGAAAAGGCGATCAGGCCCGACACGATCCTTTTCTCCATGATGTTCGCCAATAACGAGGTCGGCACGATCCAGCCCGTGGCCGAGGCGGCGAAGATATGCCGCGACAGGGGCATCCTTTTCCACGTCGACGGGGTCCAGGCCGCCGGCCATGTGCCCTTTAACGTCCAGGATCTGGGCGTTGATATGCTGACCATGTCGGCCCACAAGATGTACGGCCCCAAGGGAGTAGGGGGCCTCTACCTCCGCAAGGGCGTCAGGGTCGAGCCGATCGTGCACGGCGGGGGACAGGAGCGGGGCCTCAGGTCCGGCACCGAGAACACCGCCGGTATCGTGGGCTTCGGGGCCGCGGCCGAACTGGCCGTGAGGCGCCTTGCCGACGGCTCCATCGACGAGGAGGCCCGCCTCCGCGATCTGCTCATCAAAAGGGTTACCTCTTCGATAGAAGAAGCCTTCCTGACGGGGCATCCCACGCAGAGGCTGCCCTTCCTGGCCAGTTTCTGCATAGGTTCCCTCGAGGGGGAATCGATGCTCCTGCGCCTCGATGCCGCCGGGATCGGCGCTTCCAGCGGCTCCGCCTGCACTTCGGGGAGCCTCGAGCCGAGCCATGTCCTCCTCGCTATGGGCCTTGCCCACGAGGTGGCCCACGGTTCGCTCCGCTTCTCGCTGGGCAAGGATACCACCGAAGAGGATATAGTCTACGTGGCGGAGAACCTGGAGAGGATCGTCGCCGACCTCAGGGCCTTGTCTCCGCTATGGAAAACCAGGGGGTGAAGCCATGTACACCGAAAAAGTGATGGAACTCTTCATGAACCCCAAGAACGCCGGCCGGATGGAGGATCCCGACGGCGTGGGAGAGGTGGGCAACCCCCGGTGCGGGGATATCATGAAGATCTATATCAAGGTCAAGGACGACCGGATCGCCGATATTTCCTTCGAGACCTTCGGCTGCGCATCAGCGATAGCCTCCAGTTCGATGGTCACCGAGATGGTCAAGGGGCTCACCCTGGACGAAGCCCTGGCCATATCTAACAAGGACGTGGTGAACGCCCTGGGGGGCCTCCCCCCTCAGAAAGTCCACTGCTCGTTGCTGGCCGAGGAGGGCATCCAGGCCGCCATCGAGGACTACCGGGCGAAGCAGAAAGCCAAGTCCGGCGCCGCCGCGCCGAAGTCCTGAGAGACCCACGGGGCAGCAGCAGACCCTTAAGTGATTTTCGTGAAGCCTGAAGGGCCCGTCATCGGGCCCTTTTGTTTTTCCCCGCTCATGACCTATACTTTTTTGGGAAGTTTGCCTAAAGGGAGGCGGGGCCATGGGGCCCGTCGTCACGACGGTCATCAGGGTGAGGTACGGCGAGACGGACCAGATGGGGGTCGTTTATTACGGCAACTACCTCTCCTGGTTCGAGATAGGGAGGACCGAGTTCTGCCGGTCCCTTTCAACCCCCTACAGCGAATGGGAGGAACAGGGGTTCTTCCTGCCGGCGGTGGAAGCCTACGTGCGGTACAAGAACCCCCTGAAGTATGACGAGAGGGTCCATATCAAGACGAGCATCCGGGAGGTGACCTCTCACAGCATCACCTTCGGCTATACCGTGACGTCAGAAGAGCGCAACCGCCTGGCGGCGGAGGGGTGGACCAGGCACGCTTTCTGCGGGCCCGACGGTCGGCTCCTCAGGGAACCGGAACCCTTTTACGGCTGGTTGAAGGAAATATCCAGATCTTCATCGGAAGAGGTGGTTGAACGTGGGCAATAAAGCGATCCTCCTTGGCAACGAGGCGATCGCCCGGGGCATCGTCGAGGCCGGCTGCGAGGTGGCCGCCGCCTACCCGGGCACGCCGTCGTCGGAGATTCTGCCCGCCGTCGCTAAGTGGGCCGACGACCTGGGTACCAAAACCGTAGTCGAGTGGGGGGCCAACGAGAAAGTAGCTTTCGAAATGGCCGCCGGGGCTTCCTTCGCAGGGAAGCGCTCTTGCGCGGTCATGAAGCAGGTCGGGCTCAACGTGGCCGCGGACCCTTTCATGAGCGTGGCCCACTTTGATATAAAGGGCGGGTTCCTGCTCGTGGCTGCCGACGACCC
The DNA here is from genome assembly GCA_002070395.1 of Synergistetes bacterium ADurb.Bin155. Lineage (GTDB taxonomy): Bacteria > Synergistota > Synergistia > Synergistales > Thermovirgaceae > 58-81. The sequence continues at coordinate 20,580 of MWDE01000015.1, read as the reverse complement.
GGGGCCCCACAGCTCCCAGACCGAGCAGGACAGCCGGTTCTTCGCAATGTTCGCCAAGATCCCCTGCTTTGACCCGGCGACGGCCGTCGAGGCGAAGGAGATGGTCTTCGATGCCTACGACCTCTCCGAGAGGCACAGGGTTGTCACGATGCTGCGCCCCGGCGTGAGGGTCGACCACTGTCGCCAGGCCGTGGAGCTGAAAGACGTGATCGATATCTCCAGGCCCGCTTCCTTCGAGAAGGACCCCAAGCGCTGGGTGTGCCTGCCAGCGATCGTCAGGGTGAGCCACCCGCGGCTCAACGCCAAGCGTGAGGCCATCCGCGAGGAGTTCGAGACGGGGTACCCGCGCTACAACTACGAGGTTCCCTCGAAGAAAAAGGCCAGGCTGGGGGTCATCGCCGGTGGCGTGTCCTTCGCGATAGTCATGGATATACTCAAGGCCTGGGGTTCCGAGGAGGTCTCGGTGCTGAAGATAGGGACCCCCCACCCGCTTCCGCTCAAAATGGTGGAGGACTTCATCTCGAGGCACGACAACGTGCTCATCCTCGAGGAGACCTACCCCGTCATCGAGATGCAGCTCAATGACCGGACCAGAGTCAAGGGGAGATGGAACGGCTGGGTCCCCGGCGCGGGGGAACTTCTACCGGAGGTGATCGAAGGGATACTTTGCAGGGCCCTGGACGAGGAGCCCCCCGTGGGAGCCTCGGAGGAACTCAGGAAGGCCGCCGAGGAGCTGGGCATCACGCCCCGGAAGCCGATGCTCTGCCCCGGTTGCCCCCACAGGGCGAGTTTCTTCTCCATCATGCAGGCCCTGCCGAGAGCCAAGACCATATACCCCTCCGACATCGGGTGCTACACCCTCGCCGTGAACCAGGGCATGGTCGACTCCGTGGTCGATATGGGCGCTTCCATAACCCAGTCGTCGGGCCTTTTCATGGCCTACAGGGCCGACGGCAAGGAACAGCCCATCGTGGCCACCATTGGGGATTCCACCTTCTTCCACATGGGTCTCCCCGGGCTTGTCAGCGCCGTCTACAACAGGCACGCCTTCGTCCTGGCCATACTGGACAACAGCCTCACGGCCATGACGGGCGGCCAGTCCCACCCGGGCATCGGCGACAAGTTGAGGAAAGGGGAGGCGGGGCGAAAGGTCGACCTCGAGGGAGCCGTCAGGGGATGCGGCGTCAGCTGGGTCAGGACCACCGAGGCCTACGATATCTCGGCTTCGAGGGTCCTCGTCAAGGAGGCGTGGGAGCACGCCAGGACCCACGGGGAGCCGGCGGTGGTCATCTTCCGTCACCCCTGCATACTGCTCCGGCAGAAGCAGGCGGTGATACCCGTCACGGTGGACCCGGAAAAGTGCATCGGCTGCAGGTTCTGCATCGACTTCTTCAACTGCCCCGGGCTGGTCTTCGACGACAAAACCAAAAAAGCCTACATCGATGAAAGGTTCTGCATAAACTGCGGTGTCTGCATAAATGTCTGCCCCCACGGGGCCATCCTCGCTGTGGAAGGGGAGGAAGCCTAGCCATGCAGTACGTTATCGTCGGGATAGGAGGACAGGGGATACTTTTTTCAAGCCGGGTCCTCGGTCACATCGCCCTCTCCAGGGGTGAGGGCGTCATAGGCAGCGAGGTCCACGGGATGGCCCAGCGGGGCGGTTCGGTGATAAGCCACTTCAAGATGGGCGATCACTTAAGCCCCCTGGTCAAGGCCGGCGACGCCGATGTCCTCCTGGCCTTCGACCAGAACGAGGCCGTGAGGAACCTCCACTTCCTGAAGCAGGGTGGGAGCGCCGTCGTCAACACCCACGACCCCTCCTTCCTGGAGAACCCCTCCCTGGGGAAGTGGCTGGCAGAGCGGAAGGTCCAGGTTTACCCCGTAAAGGGTTACGATATCCTTAAAGCCGAGATGGGAGGCCGTTTCCTCTTCCTGAACGTCCTCATCCTGGGTGCTCTTTGCGGCGCCGGGGTGGGGAACGTGACGATCGAAGAGGTGCGCGAAGCGGTCAAGGCCCTGGCTCCATCGAAATTCGTCGATGACAACCTCAAAGCGGTGGACCTGGGCTATGCCGGAACCCATCGATGAGGAAATAGAAGGACCGTCGCGGGGGGCCGGAAAAGGGCTCCCCGCTTTTTGGAGCCCGCGGTCAAGAAGGGCCTTCACTCTGGTGGAGGCCGTCGTGGTGCTCTCCCTCATGGCGGCCCTGTCCCTGACCTTTTACCCGATCATGGCGGGGCTTTTGTCCCAGAGGGCCGGCAGTGAACCGGCGGCCAGGGCCGAGGCCAGGAAACTAACGAGGCACCTCGAGAGGACCCTGATGAGGGCGCTTCTGCACCGCAGGGCTTTTGACGTACAGTATCTGTCGGGTTTCAGGAAGGAATTCCTGGTCCATTGGTACAACCCCTCGGAGTACGAGCGATACCAGACGAACGACAGGTGCCTAGTTTACTTCAAGTCGACCGCGGCGCAGTCCAAGTGTTATACTCCAACGTGGCATACGATGACCCCGGCTTTCACCCTGTATATCTATACCCCAGGCAAGAAGAAGGTCGCGGAAATAGCCGTGTCGGGCTATTGCTCCGTGAGGCTCACGGAGTTGCCCTGAGGCCCGGCGGGGGGTAATTTTCATTTGGGGGGCTTAATCTTGGCGGCGAAACCTTGGTGGCGAGAGACGATAGAGACCATCCTTTGGGCGCTGGTGCTGGCGTTGGTACTGAGGGCGCTGGTGATACAGGCGTTCTGGATACCCAGCGGCTCCATGATCCCGACCCTCCTGCCCCGGGACAGGGTCTTCGTGGCCAAGTTCTGGTACTCCTTCGCGGAGCCGAAGCGGGGGCAGATCATAGTCTTCAAGTACCCCCTGGACCCCAAGAGGGACTTCGTAAAGAGGCTGATAGGCCTGCCGGGGGAGACCGTGGAGATCGTCGAGGGCACGGTGCTGATCGACGGGGAACCCCTCCAGGAGCCCTACGTTAAGAACCACGACAACCTGAGCTTCGGGCCCATGAAGGTGCCCGAGGGGCACTACTTCATGATGGGGGACAACCGGCCCCACTCCCAGGACAGCCGTTTCTGGGGTTTTGTCCCGGAGGCGAACATCAAGGGCCCCGCCTTTATCCGTTACTGGCCCATACCCAGGATCGGGGGGCTTTACAAGGAATGACGAGGACCGTGTGGTACCCGGGGCATATGGCCCGGGGTTTGAGGAAACTCAGGGAGCTCTCGGAGAAGCTGGACCTCTTCGTGGAGGTCCGGGACGCCAGGGCTCCCTTTCTTACGGGATCCCCCTTCAGCGGGCAGGTGGCCAAGTTCCGGCCGGTGTGGGTCGTCCTGTCCAAAGTGGACCTGGCCGCCGAAGAAGCCACCGCGAGGTGGCTTTCCTTTTTCCGCGGGCAGGGGAGCCAGGCCTGGGCGATGGACCTGAGGAGGGGGAACGTTTCGCCCCTCCTGAGGGCCGCCGCGAAGCTGAAGCCCGCCTACAGGGAACTGCGGCTGGCGGTGATAGGGATCCCCAACGTCGGCAAGTCGATGCTTCTCAACGCCGTCGTCGGCAAGAGCTCCGCCCCTGTCGGCGGGATCCCCGGGGTCACCCGAGGGGTCGCCTGGTACAAGGGGAAGGGGCTCCTCGTGGTGGACTCGCCGGGCATCCTGGACCCCGCCTCCCACAGGGAGGTCCACCGAAGGCTGGCCTGGCTGGGGAGCAGTAGGAGCGACGTGATAGGCGGCTACGAGGACCTGGCCGAGGGTCTGATTGATTTCTTAAGGAAGTCGTCGAAGCTTGAACGGGCCCTGGCCTCGTGGGACCTGGAGCCGCAGGAAGAAACCCCCTCGGGCACCCTCCGGAGGGTGGGGCTGAGGTTGGGCTGCCTCGTGAAAGGGGGCGAGGTTAACATGGACCTCGCCGGGAAGCGCTTTATCGAAGCCTTCTCCACGGGAAGGCTCGGGAGGTTCACCCTCGAGGGACCGGGCGACCCGCCGCCCTGGGAGGCGGGGCCGTGATAGTGGCGGGTGTCGACGAAGCGGGCCGGGGCCCCCTGGCCGGGCCCGTCGTGGCGGCCGCCGTCGTCCTGGGCAGGGATGAGGCCGTCCGTCTGTTATCGATGGGTTTGAGGGACTCGAAGGCCCTGTCGGCGGCCTCCAGGGTGGCGATCTTCGCTGAAATATGCCGTATGGGCGTCGCCTGGCGAGCCCAGGCCGCCTCGCACCGCCGTATCGACAGGGACAACATCCTGGCGGCCACCCTGTGGGCGATGAACCGGAGCGTGACCCGCCTTTCGGTGAAGCCCGGCCTGGTGATCGTCGATGGCCTAACCCCCATCCCGGGGCTCGGCATCCCTCAGAGAGCCCTCACCCGGGCCGACGAGTTCGTCCCGTCGGTGGCCGCCGCCTCGGTGGTAGCCAAGGTCCTGAGGGACCGGGTCATGGGGTCCCTGGACAGGCTCTTCCCGTGCTACGGGTTCCTCCGCCACAAGGGTTACGCCACGCGGGAGCACGTGGAGGCCCTTCGCCTCGAGGGCCCTTGCGGGGTCCACCGGAAGAGTTACCACGTAAGGGGCTGGTCCTAGCGTAAACCGCGCCACTTCACAGCGCCGCCCGAGGGGCGGTACCCGTTAGGTCGGAGGGGATGAGATGGCAAAGCATATCGAACTCGGCGCCGCGGGGGAGGCTCTCGCGGCCAGGGAGCTTTCACGGCTTGGCTACAGGCTTGTCGACGCCAACGTCCGGATGAGGATGGGGGAACTGGACATAATCGCCGAAGAGGACGGCGAGATGGTCGTCGTGGAGGTCAGGACGAGGACCATCGGGAGGATGCTCCCCCCGGAGGCGACGGTCGGCCCCTCGAAGATCCGTAAACTTGTCAGGACCGGCACGGCCTACATGGACCGCATCGGCTGGGAAGGCCCCTGGAGGATAGATATCGCCGCCATCACCGTCGGGCCCGACGGGAAGCCCGCGCTGGAGATCTTCCGGGACATCACCGTGGGGATCATCGAACCATGAACGTGGTCAACGGTGTGACCCTCCGGGGCATCGAGGCCCTGAAGGTGGAGGTCGAGGTGGAGATGACCGGGGGGCTTTTCGCCATATCGGTGGTGGGGCTCCCCGACGCCACGGTGAAGGAGGCCCGCGAGAGGGTCCGGGCCGCTCTTAGGTCCCTGGGCCTTTCCGTGAAGGGCAGGGTGGCCGTCAACCTGGCCCCGGCCGATATCCCCAAGGAGGGGGCCCTGATAGACCTCCCCATCGCCATCGGGATCGCCCACGCCATGGGCGAGGTCCGCGTCGCTCGGCCCACGATCTTCATGGGGGAACTGGCTCTCGACGGCAGGGTCCGGAGGGTCCGGGGCGCCGTCCCCGCGGCGCTGTTGGCCAGGAAGCTCGGTTTCCCCCTTTTCATCCCCGAGGGGAACGCCCGCGAGGTCTCCCTCGTCAAGGGCGTCACCGCCTGGAAGGTGGGGCATATCCGCGATCTCTTCGCCCACCTGCAGGGATCCTCCCAACTGGAGCCCATCACCCCCGGGGAAGAGGCCGAGGAAAACCCCGAACCGGACCCCGACCTCTCCGACATCAAGGGGCAGGCCGCTGCCAAGCGCGCCCTCGAGATAGCCGCCGCCGGCCACCATAACGTTCTCATGACAGGTTCCCCCGGCTCGGGGAAGACCCTCCTGGCCAGGGCGCTCAAGGATATCCTCCCGCCCCTTTCCGACGAGGAGATGATGGAGGTCCTCCTGGTGAGGAGCACCGTGGGCCTCCCACTGCACAGCTCCCGCCAGCGGCCCTTCCGGGCTATCCACCACACCTCGAGCACTATATCCGTCTGCGGCGGCGGGACGAACCTCCGGCCGGGCGAGATCAGCCTGGCCCACCGGGGGGTCCTTTTCCTCGACGAGTTCACCGAGTTCAGGCGGGACCTGCTCGAATCCCTCCGTCAGCCCCTGGAGGATGGGTTCATCCCCGTGAGCCGGGCCAGCGGTAGCGTGACCTACCCGGCCAGGGTGCTGCTCGTGGCCGCCTGCAACCCTTGCCCCTGCGGTTTCCTGGGCGACCCCCAGGAGCCTTGCCGCTGTTCCCCCCTGGCGGTGGAACGGTACCGTCGCAAGATGTCGGGCCCCATCCTGGACAGGATCGACCTCCACGTCACCGTGCCGAGGCTGACGCCGGACGAACTGGTGCAGTTCGAGGGGCAGGTGGGGGAGAACAGCGCCGATGTGCGCCAAAGGGTCCTCAGGGCCAGGGAGGTCCAGTGGCGGCGGTGGGGCCCCCTGGGTTTCCAGTGCAACGCGGAACTGCCCGAAAGGGCCCTGAGGAGACAGGTCAAGATAGACGCCGAGGGCAGGCGCTTCCTGAAGGACGTGGCCGGGAGGGTCCGCCTTTCCGGCAGGGGTATCAGCAGGGTCCTCAAGGTGGCGAGGACCATCGCCGACCTCGCCGGCGACGAGGGCCTCACCACGGCCCACCTCGCCGAGGCGCTGGCCTTCAGGGAAGGAGGGGACCTCCCCTGGAACCGTTGAAAAAGGGATTGCTCCTGCTGAACGCCACCGGCGGCTTCGACGCAACGGTCCTCGAGGCCGCTGACGATCACGGGGTCTACTGGGAGGACATCGTCGCCGGCTCGGGCAGTGCCCTGGACGCCCTCGGCGTGAAGGGCGCCCCCAGGGAGGCCTTGCTGGAGCTGGTCTCGTCGGGGTGGTGCGACCGGGAGGTCGACCGCTGCGAGAAGAAGGGCATCCAAATAATCTTTTTCGGCGAGGCTTGTTACCCTTCCATGCTGAACGACCTCCGCGACCCCCCTCTCGTGCTCTACGCCAGGGGAAAGGGGCTGCCCTCCGGGGACGCTGTGGCCGTGGTCGGGACCAGGAAGTGCACTTCCTACGGGTCCAGCTGCGCCTACGACCTCGCCTCGATGCTGGCGGGCGCCGGGGTCACCGTCGTAAGCGGGGGCGCGATGGGGATCGACGGTGCCGCCCACAGGGGGAGCATCGACTCCGGGGGAAGGACCGTCGCCGTCATCGGGACCGGGGCGGATATCTTCTACCCGGCCCAGCACGCCTCACTTTTCGGGGAGATCATGGAAGAGGGAGTCCTGCTGGGCGAATTCCCCCTCGGGACACCCCCCAGGCCGTGGCAATTCCCCCGGCGGAACAGGCTCATCGCCGGCCTGTGCTCGAGGTGCGTCGTCGTGGAAGCGCCCCAAAAGAGCGGCGCGGTCCTCACCGCCCGTCTCGCCCTCGAAACGGGGAGGGAGGTGTGGGCCGTGCCGGGGCGGATCACCGACACCGTCTGCCGTGGTTCGAACGCCCTCATATCCGACGGCGCTATGCCCCTGGTGGACCTCGGAGAGTTCGCCGCCCTCGTCTCGGGGAGGCAGGGTGAACTGTTCCCCCCCATACCGCGGCAGGGCCTTTCCGCCAACTCCCCCCTCACGCCCGAGGAGGCCGAAGTGCTTCGCATCCTGGGCGATCACGGTGACATGACGGTTGACAACATAGCGACGGAAGGTAAAATGAGCGCCGCCGCCGTATTGAGGGTCCTTGGGGTGCTGTCGGCCTACGGCCTTGCCGTCCCCAGCGGCCCGGGAAGGTGGGGTTCGAGGGCCGCAAGGGGGGCCTGAGGGGCCCCGGGGGAACAGGAGGAGAGATGATGTCCGTAAGATTCATACCCGAAAGCGAAAGCCGCTTCCTCACTGAGGACGCCCTGGCACTGGCCTATCGTGCCTGCGCCGACGCGAGCCTTTCCAGGGAGGTCGTGGAGGAGACCCTGACCGAGGCGGTCCGCCTCGGCCTGATAGGCGACTTTCCCATCAACGCGGGTCTTTTTGAGTCCCTTTTGTATTCGGTCCACGAAAAGACGAAGGCCCCAGGGCCGAAGGAAATGCCGTTGTGCTGAAGGACGAAGGATCCAGGGTGAAAAGGGCGAGGGCGAAAAAGACCGGCACCGCTCCCTCCCGTAAGCCGGTGAAGGCCGGGACGAAGACGGCCAAAAGGGCGCCCCGGTCCGCCCCCGAACCGGGGCGGACCCTGGTCATCGTAGAATCCCCTTCCAAGGCCAGGACTCTCGGCAAGATCCTCGGCAAGGGTTACGACATCCAGTCCAGCGTGGGGCATATCCGCGACCTGCCCAAGAGCCGCCTGGCCATCGATGTGGATAACGGCTTCGAGCCGGAGTACATCCTGGTCAGGGGTAAGGGGGCTGTCGTCCGGAACCTGAAGGAGAGGGCCTCGGTGAGCGGCCGGGTGCTCATCGCCTCCGACCCCGACAGGGAGGGGGAGGCCATAGCGTGGCATCTCTCCGAAACGCTGGGCGTCGACCCCGGCTCTCCCTGCAGGGTGAGGATGTACGAGATAACCCCGAAGGGCGTCAAGGAGGCCTTTGAGCAGGTCTCCACGGTCGATATGAAGAAGGTCGAGGCGCAGCAGGCCCGCCGCGTCCTGGACAGGCTCGTCGGTTACAAGCTGAGCCCCCTGCTGTGGGACAAGATCAAGAGGGGCCTTTCGGCCGGGAGGGTCCAGTCGGCGGCCCTGAAGATGATCTGCGACAGGCAGGACCTGATCGATTCCTTTGTCCCCCGGGAGTACTGGCAGGTCACGGTGGCCGCGGCGGCCGAAGGAGGACGGGAGTACTCCCTCAGGGTCGACAGGCTCGACGGCAAGTCCCTCGTTAAGGACGGCCGAACGCTGCTGATCAAGGACGAGTCCTCGGCCGCCGTGATAGAGGAGGAGGTCCGCTCCAACGAGGTCAGGGTGGTCTCCTTCACCCAGAAGGAGGGCACCCGCAAGTCATTGCCACCCTTCAAGACGAGCACCCTGCAGCAGGAGGCGTCCCGGAGGCTCTCCTTCGCCCCCCGGAGGACGATGTTCACCGCCCAGGGGCTCTACGAAGGCGTCCCCATCCCGGGCCGCGGGACGACGGGCCTCATCACCTACATGCGGACCGACAGCCTCAGGGTCTCCGCGGAGGCCGCTGGCCAGGCCAGGGAGTATATAAAGACCGCCTTCGGCAAGGGTTACCTGCCCCCCTCGGCCCAGGTGCACGAAGGCAAGGGCCGTTCCCAGGACGCCCACGAAGCCATAAGGCCCACCGACGTCACCCTCACGCCCGATCTGGTCAGGGAGCACCTGACCCCGGACCAGTACAGGCTCTACGACCTGGTCTGGCGCCGCTTCGTCGCGAGCCAGATGAGCCCCGCCAGGATAGCCAGGAGCACCGTGGAGGCCGAAAGCGGGAGGGTGGGGATGAGGCAGTCCGGGGCCTGCGTGGTCTTCGATGGCTGGGGGGCGCTCTGGCCCCTGGACATGAAGGACGAGGTCATCGAACCAGCCAGGGAAGGCGAACTCCTGGAAGTGAAGGGGATAACCAGGGAGCAGCGCTTCACGAAACCACCCTCCAGGTTCACCGACGCCGGGCTCATCAAGGCCCTCGAGGAGGAGGGGATAGGGCGCCCCTCGACCTACGCCACCATCGTCCAGACCCTCTACGACAGGAAGTACGTCGTCAGGGACGAAGATAAGCGCCTTGCCCCAACGCCCCTCGGCCGGATAGTGGACGCCTTCCTGGAGGCCCACTTCCCCGGCATCGTGGACCTGGCCTTCACGGCGGGGATGGAGAACGAACTGGACGAGATCGAGGATAACGGCAGGCTGTGGAGGGACGTGGTCCGCGACTTCTGGACGGGTTTCTCCGCCTCCCTGGAAAAGGCGGCGGCGGAGGCCGAGAAGGTGGCTCCCCCTCCCCCCGAACCGATAGGGGAGGACTGCCCCCTCTGCGGCTCGCCGCTGGTGATCAAGTCGGGGCGTTTCGGCGACTTCATAGGCTGTTCCGGCTTCTCCGACCCGGAAAAAAAGTGCCGTTATACCCGCCCCATACTGAAGACGACGGGCGTGACCTGTCCCAAGTGCAGCGAGGGCGAGGTCGTGAGGAGAAAAGGCAAGAAGGGGAAGCCCTTTTACGGCTGTTCCCGCTACCCCGAGTGCGACTACGTCTCCTTCACCCCGCCCGGTGAGGGGAGAGGGTCGGGCGGCGGCCCGTCGGGGGTCCCTGCCGATGATGAAGAAGGCTCCGACCGATAGGACCGGCGAAGGGGTGGTGGTGATCGGGGCCGGTCTGGCCGGTTCCGAGGCCGCCTGGCAGCTGGCCCGGAGGGGCATCCCCGTCACCCTCTTCGAAATGCGACCTTTGAAGATGACGCCGGCCCACAAGACCCCCGGCTTCGCGGAACTGGTGTGCAGCAACTCCTTGGGGGCCGACGAAACGACCAGCGCCGGGGGCATACTGAAGGCCGAACTGGACCTCCTGGGGAGCCTCATCCTTGACCAAGCCAGGCGGTCCCGGGTCCCCGCTGGAAAGGCCCTGGCCGTGGACCGGCAGGCCTTCTCGGAAGGCGTGACCGGCGCCCTCACCTCGGAGCCCCTGGTCACCGTCGTGAGGGAGGAACTCCGGGAGGTGCCCCAAGGTCCGGCCATCATCGCTTCAGGCCCCCTCACCTCGGAACCCCTGGCGGGATCCCTTTCCCGACTGGTGGGCGAGAAGCTCTTATCCTTCTTCGACGCCGTGGCCCCCGTGGTGACGGCCGAATCGATCGATATGACCAGGGCCTACCGGGGCGGGCGCCGAGGCCTGGGCGACGACTACATAAACTGCCCCATGACGAGGGAGGAGTACGAGGCCTTCCAGGCGGCCCTCGCCTCGGCCGAGAGGGCTCCGAGGCACGACTTCGAAAAGGACGAACGCTACTTCGAGGGGTGCCTCACCGTGGAGGTCATCGCCTCCCGTGGCGTGGACACGCTGCGTTTCGGCCCCATGAGGCCCGTCGGCCTCAGAGACCCCCGCACCGGTGAAGAACCCTGGGCGGTGGTCCAACTCCGCCAGGAGAACACCGGGGGCACCCTCTTCAACCTCGTCGGTTTCCAGACGGGCCTCCGGTGGCCCGAACAGGAGAGGGTCTTCAGGATGATCCCCGCCCTCTCCGGCGCCGAGTTCATCAGGCTAGGCGTGATGCACCGGAACGTCTTCGTCGACGCGCCGAAGGTCCTCGACCCCTTCCTGAGGCTGAAGAACCGCGACGACCTCTTCCTCGCCGGCCAGGTGACGGGCGTGGAGGGCTACATGGAGAGCACGGCCATGGGCCTCGTGGCGGCTCTCAACGCCGCCGCCCTCGTCCGGGGCCTGGAGTTCCCGGCCTGGCCGAGGGAGACCGCCATCGGTTCCCTGCTGGGGCACCTATCGGACCTCCAACCGCGGTCGTTCCAGCCGATGAACATCAACCTGGGGCTTTTCCCCTCGCTGCCCGAAAGGGCCAGGAAGAGGACCGAACGTTGCCAGAAGCACGCGGAACGATCCCTGGAGGCCTTGAAGAAGTTCATCGATGAATTACCACCTCTTTTGAGATAAATTCCGACCAAACCGATATCTTCTGAAAATTATGGTTAATCCCCGCCAAAGTGGTAAGATAGGCAGTATGCCAAGGGACGCTGTTTCGGCCTCGATCGACCTTTTCCTCGAGGAAATGGGGTCCGGCAGGGGGAGCTCGAGTCACACCACTCTCAACTATGCCGTGGACCTCTCTCAGTTCGCCGACTATCTGGAGGGCCTGGGCATCGGCGATCCTGTGGGTGTGGAGCCCTCCCATGTCAGGGGTTTTATCCGCGACGTGGTGGGTTTCGGTTACGCCCGTTCCTCGGCGGCCAGGAAACTGTCCGCCATCAAGAGCTGGTTCGGTTTCCTCCAGGAACGGGGCATGATAACGTCGAACCCCGCCGCGGGCATCCGGGGGCCGAGGCTCCCGGGAAGGCTCCCGAGGGCCATATCCAGGGAGGACGTGGAGGTCCTGATCGAAAAGGGCCCCGCCGGGCGAGAGGCCTGCAGGGACAAGGCGGCTATGGAACTCATGTACGGCTCCGGCCTCCGGGTCGCCGAGACGGCGGCCCTCCGGTGGGAAGAGGTCGACCTCGAGGAGCGATGGGTCAGGGTCATGGGCAAGGGCGAGAAGGAACGCCTCGTCCCGATGGGCAGGTTCGCCGTCAAGGCCCTGAGGGAGTGGAAGGCATCCTGCCCGGACCCCTCCGGCCCCGTCTTCCCCGGGAGCAGGGGAGGCCATATCACCGTCAGGACCCTTCACAGGGCGGTCCTGAAGGCTGCCTCCGCGGCGGGCCTGACCGGGGTGACGCCCCACGTGCTGAGGCACAGCTTCGCCACCCATATGCTCGAGGGAGGGGCCAACCTGAGGGTACTCCAGGAACTGCTGGGGCACGAAAGCCTCGTGACCACCCAGAAGTACCTGAAGGTCACCATAGAACAACTGAGGAAGAGCTATACCATGGCCCACCCCAGGGCTGGAAGCGGTGATGAGGGCGATGAAGGGGACAACGATACTTTGCGTCAGGAGGGGTAACGTGGTGGCCATGGCCGGCGACGGCCAGGTCACGCTGGGAGACCAGGTCATCAAGGAGGGCGCCAAAAAGGTGAGGCGCCTCTACGATGGCCGCGTGCTCACGGGATTCGCCGGCGGCACCGCCGACGCGATGACCCTCCTGGAGCGTTTCGAGAAGAGGCTGGCCGAGCACGGCGGCAACCTCGTCAGGGCGGCGACGGAACTGGTCAAGGACTGGCGCACCGACAGGGTCCTGAGGCGGCTCGAAGCGATGATGCTCGTGGCCGACCGGGGAACGACCCTTCTTCTGAGCGGCGCCGGCGACATCCTGGAGCCCGAGGGCGAAGCCTGCGCCATCGGCTCCGGCGCCGGATACGCCCTGGCGGCGGCGAGGGCGTTCCTGGAATCTTCCGAAGCCCGGGCCGACGAGATCGCCAGGAGGTCCCTGGTCATCGCCTCCAAGATATGCATCTATACCAACGATTCCATCACGCTGGAGGTGCTCGAGGATTGAGGGAAGGCAGAAGCGAGGCTCTCACCCCCAGGGCCATCACGGCCTACCTTGACCGGTACATCGTGGGGCAGCGCGACGCCAAGAGGGCCGTCGCCATAGCCCTGAGGAACAGGATACGCCGCCTGGAACTGCCCGAGGACGTGGCCCGGGAGATAGCCCCCAAGAACATCCTCATGGTCGGTCCCACGGGGGTCGGCAAGACCGAGATAGCCAGGAGGCTCTCTCAGCTGGTGAGCGCCCCCTTCATCAAGGTCGAGGCCACCAAGTACACCGAGGTGGGCTACGTCGGCCGGGACGTGGAATCCATGATCCGGGACCTCGTCGAGAGGTCCGTCCAGATGGTCAAGCAGCGCAAGATCGAGGAGGTCCGCGAGGAGGCTGCCTCGCGGGCCCGGGAGAAGATCCTCGATGCCCTCATCCCCCCGGTGAGGGTCCAGGAGAAGGTCTCTGACTTCATGCACCTCTTCACGGGGCAGCAGACCGCGAAGGAGGAGCGACTTCCCGCCGAGGAAGAGGAGAAAGCCGAGAAGCAGCGGCTTTCCACCAGGGAGAGGCTGGCCCGCATGCTCGACGAGGGCAGGCTCGAGGCGCGGGAGGTCGAGATCGAGGTGAGCGAGAGCCCCCAGTTCGGCATCCCCATCATGGGCGGCCCCGGCATGGAGGAGATGGGTATAAACCTGGGGGAGATGCTCAGCGGCATGATCCCCAAGAAGAAGAAGCGGCGCTCCGTCACGATCGCCGCGGCCAGGGAGATCCTCGAAGCCGAAGAGGCGGAAAAACTGGTCGACCACGAGGCCGCCGCCCAGGAGGGCCTGGCGAAGGCCCAGGAGGAGGGCATCGTCTTCATCGACGAACTGGACAAGGTCGCTTCCGCCGGGAGCGGCCACTCCGGGCCCGACGTGAGCCGTGAGGGCGTCCAGAGGGACCTCCTGTCCATCGTCGAGGGGTGCACGGTCAACACAAGGTATGGACCCGCCAGGACCGACCATATCCTCTTCATCGCGGCCGGCGCGTTCCACAAGCTGAAGCCCTCGGACCTCGTGCCGGAGCTGCAGGGGAGGTTTCCCCTGAGGGTTGAGCTGGGACCCCTGGGTGAGGAGGACCTCGCCAGGATACTGGTCGAGCCCGAGCATAGCCTGGTGGACCAGTACAAGGCTCTTCTTTCGACGGAGGATGTAGCTCTCACCTTTTCGGAAGAAGCCATAAAGGTGATCGCCTCCCTGGCGGCGAAGATGAACCGCGAGACCGAGGATATCGGCGCCAGGAGGCTCCACACGATGATGGAGAATCTTCTCGAGGAGATCCAGTTCGACGCCCCCGAACTTTCGGGCCAAGGGGTGGAGATCGATGAAGGCCTGGTGAGGGAGAGACTCGAGAAACTGGTGGCCGACACCGATGTAAGGAAGTACCTGCTCTAGCGGAGGAGCTTTTTTAAAAGGCTCCCCACGTTACCGGGAGGGATCATCATGACAATGGACACACCGAAAGAACTGATCGAATCGAGGGCCCCGATCGCCAATCCTTCGGCGATGCAAGACCTGCTCGAGAAGACCCGGGCCGTCAACAGGATCCTCCAGAGCCGCAAGGACCCGGGGACACCGGACTACCAGAGGCTAGCCAGGCTCCTCTGCGAACTGTCGGCGGCGAACGTCTACATCATTAACCGGGAGGGCGTCATCCTGGGCTACTCCTGGGTGAGCGAATACAACTGCCCCATCATGTCGGACCTCCTGGAGACGGGTTCCATGCCCGAGAGCTACACTGAAAAGGTCAACCAGTACCACGAGTCGGAGCTCAACCACACCGACCACGGCCTCTGCGCCTACTCCGACGAGCCCTGTACCTACTCGAACAAGCACGTGGTCTACGTCCCGATCCACGGGGCCGGTGAACGGCTGGGTACGCTCATCCTGGCCCGTTTCGGCTACCCCTTCGACAACCGCGACCTCGTGCTGGGGGAGTACCTGGCCACCGTGGTGGGTCTCGAGATCCTGCACGCCAGGGCGAGGACCATCGCCGACAGGGCCCGGGAACGGCTGGTGGTCCAGATGGCCATGAGGGCCCTCTCCTACTCGGAAGTGGAGTCCATCAGGCAGATCATCAGGGAATTGAAGGGCTCCGAAGGGATAGTAGTGGCGAGCCGCGTCGCCGACAGGGTCGGGGTGACGAGGAGCGTCATAGTCAACGCCCTGAGAAAACTGGAGAGCGCCGGCATTATCGAGAGCCGGAGCCTCGGCATGAAGGGGACCTTCATCAAGGTCCTGAGCCCCCTCTTCCTCGAAGACCTCGGGGTGACGGAACAGTAGTTGAATAGTCCCCGTCACTGCCCATGCCGCAGGTTGCGTATCGCGGCGCACGAAATGATATACTTGACAATGCGGACCGGGCCTGACGGGGCCGGTGTATTCATAGATCATTTTTCAAATATTACGGAGGGGAATACCGGTTGATGACCCATGAGAAAGGCTCCCAGATGACGGAGGTCAAGGTCGGGGATATCGTCACGGGTACAGTGGAACAGATCCTGCCATACGGGGCCTTTGTCAGGCTTTCGACGGGGCAGAAGGCGATGATCCATATCTCGGAACTGGCCCACGAGTACGTCAAGAAGGTGGAGGACATCCTGCGGGTCCAGCAGGAGGTAAGGGCCAAGGTCTTGAAGATCGACGAAAGGGGCCGGATCGATCTCTCCCTGAAGCAACTCCAGGCCCGGCCCGAGCGCCCGAGGCAGCAGAGGGGCGCCCCGTCGGCTGGAGGGGATGATTTCGAGAAGAAACTGGCCTCATTCCTGAAGGCGAGCGATCAGAAATTATCCGATCTGAACAAGAAGAGCAAGGAAGGATCCGGGGGGAAACCGCGAGGAAAGAAATAGGGCGGTGGCCGAAGGCGCCTGTCACAGGGGGCATGTTGCCCCCTGTTTTTTTTGAGCCCCCCCTCCCCGGCGATATTGATGTCGTGAAGAGACAGGCCGGTTCCAGGCGTTTCGACGCGAGCCTGGTGCGGGGCGTTTCGAGAAGATGCAGGCACGGCTTCCCCCTGGTGACACTCTGTGACCCCCTAAAGAAGGGGCGGCCCTTCCCGACGGTCTTCTGGCTGACCTGCCCTCAGCTCTCTCTAAGGGCCGATGAACTGGAGTCCGCCGGAGAGGTGAGATCCCTGGGCCGCCACATAGAGAGTGAGAATCCCGAGGGTTGGAGGGTCTTCAACCTGGAATACCTGCTTTTCAGGGTTTTCCTCCTCGGGCCGGAGAGGACCAGGAATATAATGAGGGAGGACCCCTCAGCCTGGAACTCCTTCGCCGCCACGGGAGTGGGGGGTATAAGGGCGGGAGGGGGCGTCTCGATGAAATGCCTTCACCTCCAGACGGCCTCCATGATCGGGTTCGGGTGGCACCCCGGCGAGAACCGGCTCCAAGAGATGCTGGGTGAGGTCGAATGCGATGACCCGTCGGCCTGGCCCTGTGGGGCGCCATGAGGTTCGGCGCCCTAGACCTGGGTTCCAACTCGGTCAGGTGCCTCGCGGTCACTATTGTCGGGAGCGTGCTCGAGTACATCGATTCGAGGGTCTGGATTACGAGATTGACCGAAGGCATCGGAGAGGGGCGATTCGCGATCGGCGGCAGGGCCCTCGAAAGGACTCTGGATGCCGTCGGTGAGGCGTTGCTCCTCCTCGGCAGGTTGGAAGTCCCGAAAGACCGTATCGCTTTCCGCGCCACCGAGAGTTTGAGGAGCGCGACGAACCGGGACGAGGTGACAGCCGCCATGGAGTCGCTGACGGGCCTCGCCCTGGGGGTGTTGGACCCGGCGGAGGAGGCCCGGCTGGCGAGGAAAGGAGCGTCGCTGGGAATCCCCGGGGTGGGGTGGGTCTTCGACCTTGGCGGTGGCAGCCTCGATATCGGGACCGACGACAGGACCTTTTCATTCCCCCTGGGCGCCGTCAGGATGACGGCCCTTTTTGGCGAGAACCCCGCCGCGGTGATGGAGGAAGCGCGGCGCGTCCTTGGGCATGATCTCGAGGGCAACCTCGGAAAGCCTGTCGGTGTGGGGGGAACCTCTTCGTCGGCGGCCATGATGATGGAAGAGGTGCCCGACGAGGGGTACAACCCCTCCAGGCTGCACGGGCGGACGATGAAAAGCGCAGAACTGGAGGGACTGACCCGCAGGATCCTGGCGACCCCACCGGGGAAACGGGGCGGTATCGCGGGCCTCGAGAAGGGGAGGGCCGATATCATCGTGGCGGGGCTTTCGGTGATAAGGGCCCTGCTCGACCTGGTGCGGGCCTCGGAATATACCCACAGCGAGACGGATCTTTTGTGGGCGCTGTGCCAGGAAATGGCGGCGGAGAAAGGGCTTGAAGCCTCATCGGTGAGGATGCCGGTTGTGACGGGGAGGTAGATCTTCATGTGGCACGGACGATTCAGGGAAGACACGGCTGAGATGGTCCAGCACTTCTCCCAGTCGCTGGATCTAGACTGGCGGCTGGCGTCTTACGATGTATACGGGAGCATCGCCCACGTGAGGATGCTCGAGCACGTGGGGCTGCTCGAACAGCGCGAGGCCGCCGTGATAGAGGACGGCCTGAGAGAGGTCCTTCGCGAGATCCAGGAGGGCAGTCTCCAGCCGCTGGAATCGATGGAAGACGTCCACATGAATATCGAGGCGAGGCTCACCGATCTCATCGGTCCCCTGGGCGCCAAGCTCCACGCGGGGAGGAGCCGCAACGACCAGGCTGCCACCACGGTCAGGCTCTACCTGAGAAAGGAAATGTACTCCGTCGGCGATGCCCTCATAACCCTCATGGACGCCCTGCTCGACAGGGCGACCGCTCATAGGCACGTCATCGTGCCGGGCTACACCCACCTCCAGCAGGCCCAGCCGATCAGCATGGGACACTACTGGCTGGCCCATTTCTGGGCCCTGGCCAGGGACTTTCGCAGGGTTCTTTTCGCCCTGGAGTCGGTCAACGAATGTCCCCTGGGGAGCGGGGCCCTGGCGGGGTCCACGCTTCCCCTCGACCGCGGGTTCACCACCGTCATGCTCGGCTTCGACAGGACCAGCGACAACAGCCTGGACTCGGTAGCCCACCGGGATCACCTGCTGGACTGCCAGTACGCCATGACGGTCCTGATGGTCCATGCCAGCAGGATGGCCGAGGACCTGGTGATCTACAACAGCCGCGAGTTCGGCTGGATCGTCCTTCCCGACGCATTCTGCACCGGCTCCAGCATGATGCCCCAGAAAAAGAACCCCGACGTCCTCGAACTGGTGAGAGGGCGCTCGGCCAGGGTTATAGGCAATCTTGTCGATCTTCTGACGCTCATCAAGGGCCTCCCCCTGGCCTATAACCGGGACATGCAGGAGGATAAGCGGGCCCTGTGGTCGTCGGTCCAGATAGTCAGGGATGTCCTCGATGTGCTGCCCCAACTGATCGCCCGCGTCGAGGTCGATGCCGAGAGGGCTGCGGGGGCCTTCGAAGACGGCTTCACCCTGGCGACGGACGTGGCCGAATACCTGGTCATGAAGGGAATTCCTTTCAGGAACGCCCATGAGCAGGTGGGTGAAGTGGTCCGGTGGTGCCTCGACAGAAAGAGGACCCTCTTGAGTCTCACCCGGGAAGAATGGAAGGAACTCATCCCCTCCACCGACGACGACCTGATGCCGATCCTGAACATCGAGAGCTCCGTCTCCAGGAGGAACACCCAGGGAGGGACTTCCTTCAAGCAGGTGGCCCTGCAGATAGAGCGGGGTTTGGAGACACTGGAGGTATTCCGCAAAAAACTCGCCTCCTACCCGGCGCGGTTTGCGTTGTAAAGGGCCGTGAGCGTAAGTTCCACCGCCCTTGACACGGCTACATGGGCACTGTATAGTTTTTCAGCGCTAGATATGGGCCGTTAGCTCAGTAGGAAGAGCACCGGACTTTTAATCCGGGTGTCACAGGTTCGATCCCTGTACGGCCCACCACGTCAGGTTTTTACGCGGTCCCATCGTCTAGTGGCCTAGGACACAGCCCTTTCAAGGCTGCGGCACGGGTTCGAATCCCGTTGGGACCGCCAAAACATGCCGGCGTAGCTCAGTTGGCAGAGCAGCGCACTCGTAGTCCGCCCGCCGGCTCCACAAGACATGGAGGCCACCCCCGCGGGTGGCTTTTTTCGTAAAAAACGCACCCTGGAGGTACCCAATGGATACACGAAAACGAAGGATCATCCTCGTGAGACACGGCGAAACCGAGTGGAACAGCGCCTTCCGTTTCCAGGGCCGGACCGATGTCCCCCTGGCAGAGAGTGGGTTGGCCCAGGCCGATCTGCTCGCCCTCCGGCTAGCCGGGGCACGGTTGGACAAGGTCTACACCAGCCCCCTCGCGAGGGCTCGCCAGACCGCCTCCGCTATAGCCCGCATGAACGAAAGCGTGAAAGAAGTGACCGCCGTCGATGAGCTTTCGGAAATGTCCTTCGGAGGATGGGAGGGCCTCCGGTTAAGCGAGATAAGGGAACTGCACCCCGACCTGTTTTCCTCGTGGAGCAAGGACCCGTCCGCCACGGCTCCCCCCGGAGGGGAATGCTTCTCCGACCTCATCGCCCGGGTCAGCCGCGCATTGGAAGGGATCCTGTCCGGCGAAGGCGATAAACTGATCCTGGTCTGCCACGGGGGGACGATACGGGCCATCCTCTCCATATTGGTAGGCATTCCTCCGGCAGCGGCCTGGAAGTTCCGGGCGGACAACTGTTCCATCACTGCCGTTGACCTGGCACCCGGCAGAACGACGCTCCGCTACGTGAACGACACCCTTCACATCCGCGTCGGCAAGGATTACGCCGGCAGCCTTCCGTTGCTGTAGTGGTCAAATACCTCCCTGTCATGGTATAAAGGGTCCAACAGAACCTGGGAGGTCCTCGCCATGAACGACGATGTCCAAGACCACCCGGAAAGGGCATCTCTTTCCCGGGAAGAAGAAGCCAGGTTGTGGATCCTTTGCGATGAAGGCGATGAAGGGGCCCGTGAAAGGCTCATACTCTCCTATCGCCCCCTGGTCTTCTGGATCGCCCGCAAATTCCGTGTCGCTCCTCAGCGTTACCAGGACCTCGTCCAGGAAGGCATGATAGCCCTGATCAAAGCCGTGGACCGTTTCGAACCCTGCAGGAACATCCGTTTCGTCACCTACGGCTTCTATAGAATAAAAGGCCAGATGACGAACTTTCTCCAGCGCGTCGAAGCCAGGGCTCCCTCCCCCGTCGACGATTCACAGATCCAGATTCCCGACCCCTTCGATGTCGACTCGCTGGACTGGAAGATCTGCCTCGCCGACGGCATCGAGGCTCTCTCCGAACGAGAGGGGGAAATCGTCAGGGCCCTTGTGCTCGAGGGATTCAAGGCCAGGGAGTACGCCGAAAGCACGGGTATGGATGTGAGCAATGTCTACAGGATCCAGCGCCGGGCGATGGCGAAACTCAGGGCCTGGCTCGAACTGGGTGATGCCACGGACCGGCCGTGATACTGGGATAATAAAAAGGGGCTAGTCCCTTTTCGGGGCATAGTCCCTTTTCGGGGCATAGTCCCTTTTCGGGGCATAGTCCCTTTTCGGGACGGGTTTTCGCCAATGTGTTTCTTGGAGGCCCAGGGATATGGAAAAGAACCTCAAGCGGGTACAGCGTTGGATAGAAAGGTGCATTGCTGCTTGCAGGAGCGAAAAATGGGACTCCGCC